>NZ_AAXW01000006.1:17500-174185 GCF_000169335.1 Crocosphaera chwakensis CCY0110 | reverse complement strand
CTATTAGTCAAGCTGAAGATATTAAAGTTGCTGTACAAAAATTAAACAATCATCGACAACGCTTACAGGAATTAGATAAATTACAACATACAGTAACACCTCTATTGAAACAAAAGCAAAGTCTAGAAACGGAATTAGCAAAAATAAAAGCTAATTTGGAAGCTAAATTAGAACAATTTGAAACCTTAGCACTTCAGTATCATCAAGAGTTAGAAAAAATACCTAAAAGACGACAATTGCTTATAGAACTAGATAATAAAATACAAGAAATTGACAATCAAAAAGTCTATCAAAAAAGAGTCAAAGAAAAATCACAAGAAAGAAAATTAACACAAGAAAAATTGATAGTTAATCAAAAAAATTATACTGAAAAAATAGAAGAACTACAGAAGAAAATAAACTTATTAAATAATCCAGAGTCTACTTGTCCTTTATGTGAGCAAAACTTGGACGAAAGTCGTCGTCATCATGTGATTGAGAAGACAAATAAACAACAAGAACAACTTCAACAACAAATTTGGTTTTTACAAGAAGAATTATCCGTGATTAAGCGAGATATTAAATCATTAATTAGTGAAGATAGAGAATTAGAAAATCAGTTAAAAAATTCAGGTAATATACAACAAGAATTTTCTCGAATAGAAGCTCAACTTGATCAAGCAGGAGAAGTTAAAGTTAAATTGAAAAAATTATTAAAAGATAAAGAAAATGTTGATAATTTGATTAATACAGAAACCTATGGAATGAATATACAAAATGAGATTAGAATTATCGATAAAAGATTAGAAAAACTGAACTATGATGAACAAACTCATGCTTTAGCAAGGGGAGAAGTGGAACGGTTAAGATGGGCAGAAATTAAACAAGCGAGAATAGAAGATGCTATTCGTGATCAAAAGAAAATAGCGCAGCAAAAACCAGAACTTATTGCTAAACTTGAACAGCTAGAAACAGAAAAAAATAACTTAGAAACTAATTCGGAATTAAAACAAGAAGTTAATAAAATAGAAGAAGAATTAAACAATTTAAACTATGATCGCTCTTATCATCAAAGAATATCTAATTATATTCGTAAATCTCAATCTTCTGTAGTCGATTATCAAAAATTACAAGACGTTAAACAAGACTATCCTCAATTACAAGAACAATTAAAAAATATCGAAATTAAAATGAATAATAATCAAGAAGAACAACAAGATACAGAAAAATTTATACAACAGTTATCTAATCAATTAGAAACGATTGAAGATCATAGTCAAGAGATTGAGACTTTAGAAAAAAAATTAAAAGTACAAAGAGAAAAATTAGATAATTTACTCGCTCAAAAAGGAAGGATAGAACAATCGTTATCTCAACTGGAAAGCTTAAAAAAACAACAAGAAGAACAAGAACAAGAATATCAAGAAGTTCGTAAACAATATCGGGTTCACACAGAATTAAGTAAAGCTTTTAGCAAAAATGGTATTCAATTATTAATGATTGAAAATGTTTTACCGCAATTAGAAACAGAAACAAATCATATTTTATCAAGATTAACAGGGAATCAATTTCATATTAGATTTGTGACACAACGAGCAGGAAAAAGCGGAAGTTCTCGGAAAAAATCTTCTAAAATGATCGATACTTTAGATATTATTATCTCTGATTCAAAAGGAACTCGTGCTTATGAAACTTATTCAGGAGGTGAAGCATTTAGGATTAATTTTTCTGTTCGTTTGGCATTAGCTAAATTATTAGCACAACGGGCAGGAACCACATTACAAATGTTAATTATTGATGAAGGTTTTGGTACTCAAGATGCACAAGGATGTGAACGTTTAGTTGCAGCTATTAATGCTATTTCTTCTGAGTTTTCTTGTATTTTAGCTGTTACCCACATGCCCCAATTTAAAGAAGCCTTTCAAAATCGTATAGAAGTATATAAAACTAATGAAGGATCAAAAATTAATTTAGTGAGTTAGTGATAGTAATCTATTGATAGAAATTAAGGTTAATTAACAAGCTTAATAAATACCTTGACGATGACCGACTTTGATTATTTCTATAATAAGACAAGATGATTCAACCTTATAAATGACTCGATATTGATCAATGCGAATACGATAATTATTAACAGTTCCTACAAGTTTCCTCACACCTGAAGGATAAGGATTATCACTTAAACCTTCAATAGTAGTCAAAATTTTAGGAACAACACTTTTCTCTAGCTTTTTTAATTCTTTTTGGGGAGCATCCCATTTTTGTATTTAGACTGTTTAATACGATGCAAATACTTCGCGAAGAACCATCGCGAATAAGTTTAAATGTTTATGCAATCGAATTAATTCTGACATAATGGGGGTGTAAACATTGAAGATTATCCCGTTATGACTCCATCAGAAAGACTTGAGTTAGAAGCCTGTATTAACAGAGCCAGTGAAATACTTTATAATAATGTTGAAGAAGAATCTTTAAAGACTCTTGAAGATATTGAAATTACTGTAAGGGAGCAGGTTTTAGAGAATGTTAGTCCTCAAATCACCCTTTTTTTATTGAAAGAAAAACAAAAACGAGAAAAGGAAGAAAGCGAAAAATAAAAAGTTGTGTGGGACAGTTAAAAATTACTGCATCTCAATGTAATCGGTTGGGTGTTAGTTCCTATACTCGTCATAGTCCCCTCTTAGAAAAGTGTTGTTTACTGTTAAGTGCTAACGAATCTTATCAAAATGCTGAAGAGGATATGTTATTATTAATGGGCTTTAAAGTGGGGCATTCAACTCATCACCGAAAAGTCCAAAAACTAGATAATTTATTACCAGATGTTAAACAAGGTTGTAGTGAGATATCTGTTGATGGAGGAAAAATTAGGTTAAGAGGAAAAAAGGGACAAAAAAGTTATTGGAAAGATTATAAAACGGCGAGATTACAAGGAATCTATTACGGTGCTTTTTTTCAGGATAATCAATCTTTAGTCGATTGGATTAATAGCCAAGAATTAACCAATCCACTTTATTGTTTAGGAGATGGACATGATGGAATATGGAATATAATGGCTGAAATTGGAGATAAAGAAAATAGGATTGAGATTTTGGATTGGTATCATTTAATAGAAAATCTCTACAAAGTTGAAGGGAAAAGATACCAGTTTGAACAAATTAAGGCTTATTTATGGATGGGGCAGACCTCAGAGGCGATTAGCTATCTACGTGACCAGAACCCAGTGGGGAGTAATCAGTTTTGCAACTATCTAATTAAACGGAAATCTCGCATCATTAATTACCATTATTATAGCTGGCAAAAAATTTGTTCAATCGGTAGCGGGGCTGTAGAATCGGCGGTTAAACAAATAGCTCACCGCGTCAAAATAACCGGCGCACAGTGGAAATATGAAACCGTTAATAATATTCTACAACTGCGTTGTGCTTATCTCAATGGTCAACTAGCTATTTAAAACGGATAAAATTGTAAAAGTTAAATAAGTTGCTTATTAATTCGCGTATTATAATGGCGAATTACTTCAACATGGGGTTTAATATTGATGGGACGCAAAAAATATATCGAGAGTGAGCAAGATAAATTAGATAGAATGCAGAGATTAACCGAAGCTATTGCTGAAATAGAGTCATATTTGCAGTTTTTTGAGGATAAGGGAGAACAAGCTGATAGTGGTTGTTGGGTCGTTCGTTATCAAGTGAGGCAAAAAGACAAAATTTATTGGTATTACAAGTTACAAGCAGATAGACGTATATTTGAGCAGAAAAACAGTCAATCTCTTAGCAAATACCAACATTTAGGCAAAGCTGGTACAATTGCCCATGTCGATGCTGTCATGGGAGTCCTCAGACGGACTATCAT
The DNA here is from genome assembly GCF_000169335.1 of Crocosphaera chwakensis CCY0110. Lineage (GTDB taxonomy): Bacteria > Cyanobacteriota > Cyanobacteriia > Cyanobacteriales > Microcystaceae > Crocosphaera > Crocosphaera chwakensis. Next base: position 170,351 of record NZ_AAXW01000006.1, on the reverse strand, counting down.
CACCGAATTAGAGTCTACCTTGATTTCTCTGAAAAGCTGTGTAGTTGATATCGCTTATGATGAAGAACATAAAAGTAGATAACTAGAAATTTATTTCGCGAATAGTTTCCGCGAATAATGCTTTGTTTCTACAAAAATGGGATGCTCCCTCTTTTTGTGCTGATTTTTTCCAAACGATTTTATAAGATGCTATCTTCCTTAAGTTCAACAATTACTGCTTCATGAGAAATAGTTTCTTCATCTTTTCTATCAGTAATAGTTTTTAAATCTTCTAAATCTTCTAAAAGTTCTTCAAATTCAGTAATGGGTAAAATAACAGCAGTTGTCTCCCCAAGGTCATTGGTAATATATTGAATATGAAGATTAAGATTATTTAGCTCTAACATAATTAGCATAAAGAAATTCGTTTGATTTATTATAGCAAAGAGTTATTATTATTATACCGACTGAAAAAAATAATCAATCTAGTGAGTTAATTATGTTAAAATTTTTTAAAATTATACTTTTAGGCATTACAATCATTTCATTTTCAACTCAAATGGCTTATGCTGATCAATGTTCTTATATAGATAAAGAACAAGCCTTAAAAGCAGCAACTTTTCTTAAATTAAATCAATTGATTTATCTTTTTTGTGAACCCTGTGGCGAAACAACACCTGAACCTGTTACAATTCAATCTATTTCTGTAGGAACGGTCGATTATCAAAATTATTGGCAAGTGTCCATCAATAATCAAGGGGTTGATTTAGCTTACACTTATGTACCATCTAGTCTTGGACAAAAACCGATTAATTTAGCAGCTTTAGCAGGATGTTCGGCGCATGATGTTAGTCCTTTTATTAATTTAAACATATAGAATTATTTATGAAACGTCGCAATTTTATTAAATACAGTGGGTTAGGGTTAGCAAGTTTAGGGATTGCAGCTTGTAGTAATACTGATATTTTTCCCTTTAATCAAGAAAAAAACAACGTAGATTTTGGCACATTAGAAAAGTCTAACTTAATTCTCGGATATGTGGCAAATGGAGATGCAGCCCCCTTAATTATTGCTCAGGAAAAGGGTTTTTTTGAGCGTTATGGCTTGTCTGTCACTCTAAAACGACTTGAGACGTGGGAAGGGGTTAAAAAAGAGTTATTAGGCTGGCAAATGGACGCAGGGCAACTGCCCTATGCTTTCCCGATGTTGGCACAATTAGGAAAAGATGAAGATCCTTTAATTTCTTTAATGACCCTTAATCTTAATAGTAGTGCTATTACTATAAACCAAAAAGCTTGGGATGCAGGAATACGGCCATCGGTGGATTATTTTAATTTTACTGACTTTGAAGAGAATATTAGACGCTACTGGCGCAACCGTGAAACCCCTGTTACTTTGGCGGTAGATTCTGCTTTTTCCACTGACGCTTATCTTACTCGTTATTGGTTATCTGCCATCGGTTTAATGCCGAAAACAGAAGTAGAATTAGTGGAGTTTCCAGCTTCTCAAATGATCTATAAATTACAAGCAGGGATGATTGATGGTTATAGTGCGTCTTCTCCTTGGAATCAACAAACGGTATTAGAAAAAGCTGGTTTTGTTACTTATGTGAGTCGGGATATTTGGCATGGCCATCCTAATAAAATATTAGCTACGATGGACGGTTGGGCGAGAAAACATCCGAACACAACAAGAGCATTAATGGCTGCTGTAATCGAAGCTTGTCAATATTGCGATCGCTTGGATAATCAGACAGAAGTTGCTGCTATTTTAGGACAACCTAATTATTTAAACCTTGATACGAGTTTAATTGAATCGACATTAATTGGTAACTATTCTTATAGTAGTGAAACCGATGAAAATTATCAGCGATTCATACCAGATTATACTATTTTTCATCATCGAAAAGCGGAATATTGGGGGGAAAATGATCACGCGAATTATCCTTGGCGTTCCCATGCAGTATGGATGTTAACTCAGATGATTCGTTGGCACGATTTAGAGATTTATGACTATCCTAAAAACGCTGATCAATTATTAGATAAAATTTATCCCATTACTATCTATGAAGAAGTGGCCGAAGCATTAAATATTCCCTTACCCAGTGATAATATGAAAAAAGAAACTAGCACCGCTTTTATTGACGGGCGATCGTTTGATCCGAGTAACCCGGTGGCTTATTTGAATCAATTTCCGATTCGTGCTAACGGTCCTCAGATTTTTGGGTTTGTTTAGTGTTAGTAGACAGGAGCAATTCATGATAATGAGGAAATACTATCAACTTAGATAGATTTTCACTACTTAAATAACACGACCTCTTTCTTCTGATGTCATGTTATGCTCCTATATATTGAATAACAATTTAAAGCTGTAATATCTTGTTCAATAGGTAAGTGTAATTAAATATAAAATACAAAAGAAAAAAACTATTAAGAATATAACCTTTCACCAATAAGTTTGTTATAACCAATTAAAAAGCTACTGAGTTAATATAAAAATGATTGATCCCATCTTAAGAAAAACCTTCGGTGGTCTTTCTTTAGACTATTATTTTCGCCATTTAATTTTTAGTCTATTTCTAACAATTTTATTCATTTTTTCTGTAGAAGTATATTCTATCGAACTCTTTGCTTTCTCTTTTTTCAATACTTTTCTTTATCCTTATTCACGCTTTGCTTACCGAAGTGGTGTTAATTATCTATCAGGAAATGAAGGCTTAATCATTAATCATTTTCTGATCTTAGTTATCAAATTTTTGACTATGTTATTATGTTGGGGTCTGGCTCTATTTATTGCTCCGATAGGGTTGCTCTTACTGTTTCTGTATCATAGTCAACAAGCAAAAAGTTAACAGTTACTGGTTGAAAGCAATCGCACAATGATTAAAAATACTAATGAGAAATTTTCTTTTTAATCAATTGGGGATCACCTTGTTGCACAACCTTCCCCCCTTCCAATAAAAACGCCCCATCACAGTAATTTAACTCTTCCAAACGGTGCGTCACCCATAAAGCGGTAATCCCTCGACTCTTGACTAATTTTTGCACTTGTTCCACTAATTCAATTTGAGTATCAGGATCAAGTAAGGCGGTGGGTTCATCTAATAATAATACCGAACAATGACGAGCGATCGCTCCTGCAATAGCAATACGTTGCTTTTGACCCCCACTAAGAGCATAAATGGGTCTTCGTTCTAATTCTAATAGATTGACGGCAGTTAACGCTTCCCTGACACGATAACGCACTTCTATAGGGGGTAATTTTTCCTCCACTAACCCGAAAGCAATATCGGCCCCAACTGTTGGCATCACTAACTGACGATCGGGGTTTTGGAAGACAAAGCCAACCGGAGGAGTCATGGTAATAATTCCACTTTGGGGGGTTAAAAGATTCGTCAACAGTCTCAACAGTGTAGACTTACCACTGCCATTAGCCCCCAAAAGCATCCAAAACTCCCCTTCAGGGACGGCCAATGAGCAAGACTTTAGCACTTGGGCATTTTCATGCCAACTGAAGCTAACATTATCAACATTAATGGCAAAATTCGTCATATTAAATAAATATGAGGTGGGCAATGTCTAACAGAGTTTATATATAACTATTTTAAGCTGTTGTCACCATTGCCCATCCTACACTTTCATCGTTTAACTGATCACTGAGTCGCCAAGTCTCCGAAATTAAAGAGAAAAGGAACACTACTGTTACTATCTCCTCCCATGACTAGCACTTTGGGCATTTGTGCGCCACCTTCTTTCCAAGCTTCAATAGCTTCTTTTTGTAGCACCAATTCACCTCCTTGAGCTTTTAAGGTTTCTGCTAATAACCGTTGTGCTTCAGCTTTACCTTTGGCGCGGTTAATGTCTGCTTGTGCCTCTTGTTCAGCTTCTTGAGCAATATAAACAGCCCGTTGTGCTTTTTGTTCTGCAATCTGTTTATCTTCTACTGCTTTGGCAAATTCAGGAGAGAAGTTAAGATCAATGACACTGGTATCTAAGACAATAATGCCGTACTTTTCTAAGCGAGAATTGAGGGCATTGTCAAAGTCTTCTTTGAGTTCACTTCTTTGGGTAATGGCCTGTTCTACAGTGCGTTTAGCAGCAGCAATTTTAAATGATTCTTGAGTTTGGGGAGCAACAATTTTAGAAACAATATTTTGTAAGGTTCCTTGGGTGCGTCGAATGGTCACAACTTGGACAGGATCAAGTCGAAAATTAATAGCAAAACTTGCGCTTAAATCTTGCAAATCTTTGGTTGCACTTTGTGCTGGAACTTCAAACTTTTGGACGGTAACATCATAAACATCTACAGCAGACACTAATGGGGGTTTAAAATGTATTCCTTCTAATAATGCTCCATCTTGAGCCTTGCCTAAAATACTCAATACCCCTGCTTGTCCAGGGTTAATCACAACAAATGAATTGAAACTAATAACGACTAATAATGCAGCAATAATCCCACCTATTAAGGGTTGCAAGCTTGGGGTTGATTGGCGAGTCACAAATATTTCTCCTTAATGTTACCTAGTTTCGATCTTAGCGGTTATTGGGTGCTTTAGATTGACTGATTGCACTATTACAATAAAGGTTAATCATCAGCTATGAAAAATACTCTAAATTAACTAAAATCAGCAAAATTTAGTCAATTCGTGGTTCAATTAAACATAAAAGTCTTGATTAGACATGACTTTTACTAAGTAATTCCACTGCCATGAATTCCCTCTTGAACTGAAAAGATCCTGAAGTTTACTGATGAATTAGAGACTATACAGAAATGACAATTGGGTATAAAGAAAATCTTAAATTCATTAGATTTCTTACGAAGAATTCTAGCAAATATATTGGCTGGTTTTAGTCAAAAAGATATCGCTTCTATTACAGGATATGATTTTATTCTTGAGGCTTTATCTGTAGTCGGACTTTAGGAAATTGCTATTACAAGCAGCTTTCAGCGAAGGCCGATACCAAACAATGATAGGTTCATCAGGGACGTATAACGTACCGTCAGGGTTCTATATAGACTGGTACTTAATTTCTGGAGGAACTAGCCAAGACTGGTTAATGAATAATCCCGATAACCGCATGGATGGGGGTTTACCAGTCGCTTTTGTCTCTTACGCTCAAGCCAACCCAGACGGATTACATCACAATTATCACAACTCTCCTAATGAGATTGTTTGGGAAGATACCCCAGGGGGTGGGGATCTTGATTACGATGATTTAGTGGTTCCTTTTAACTTTGGTGGTATAACCCCTAATACTGTGGTTGAGGAAGATGAGGGAAATGAGAGTCAAGACAATACTGCTCGGTTAAGGATTTTGACTTTTCTTTAAAGCAAGTAGAGGAGCAGGGGGCGGGGGAGAAACCTGAAAATCCCTCTCCCTGCTCCCCGCTCCCTTGCAGTCTCAGCTAGGGTTTTGAGCTTAACCGAGTAGTATTGAGAGTCAAGAGGATAGCATTTTACCTGAGATTACTGTCAATGGAGGAAGTTTGACAGAAGGGGATGAAGCAAGACAATCTCTGACGTTTGATGTTATCCTATCTAACCCATCAGAGTCTCCTGTATCGGTCAATTATATAACTCTAGATGGATCTGCGATCGCCGGATTTGATTTTGATGCAGTTACAGGAACGTTAGATTTTGCCCCAGGAGAAACTGAAAAAACCATCGCTGTTAATATTATTGGCGATCGGATCGCCTCGAAGAAGAGAATGAACGGTTTAGTTTACGCTTAGAAAGTCCCGTTAATGCTGTTGTTACTAACGGTATTGTAGAAGGAGTTATCTTGGATGATGATCAGACAACCGATGAGACAGAAAATGAATCGGGAGATAATCAACCTCCTTATATTATTTTTGATAATTTAGTTAATGTTTTAGAAGAAAATAGTGATACCACCTGGCGTGGGGACACGGCTTGAAAGTTTGACCAGATGACGGTTTGAGTCAGACGTGGTAAAAAGAAAGACGCTCTTTTGTAAAATGTCTTTATTTTATCAAGGAGTAAAAGTCACTAAAACGAGAGGTCTGGCAGGAAGTAAGATAGTAGGAAAATGGAAGAGAAGATATCGAGGAGTAGATACAAAAGAAGCTTGGTTTATTATCACCAACTTAAAGAGTCTTGATGAGACAATTGATGCTTATAAAAAGAGATTTGAAATTGAGGAAATGTTTCGGGACTTTAAGAAAGGTGGTTATGATTTAGAGAGAACTAAATTAACTGGACATCGCCTTAGTTCTTTAATTATCTTAATTACTTTAGCTTATTCAATGGCAACATTTTCTGGAAAAATCATTAAACATAAAGGATTAGCTAAATATGTAGGGAGAGTCAGAAAAAATCAGAAAATGCAGCGGAGACACAGTAACTTTTATATCGGTATTCATGGAAAAGATTGGGTTGACTCTTGTGATTTGTTGGCTGTTGAATCCCAGGCATTGATGCAATTAAGCCCTGGAAAATGTGCCTATTATGGACAAGGGCAACGGGCTATATCCTTTATAAAATCTAGCTTATAGCTTTTTCTGTCCCCACGCCAGGTTATTCACAATTGATTACCTTCTGATAATTATTAAGTTTTCTTGTACTGATGCAAGATGTCAGTTAAAGGCATTATTGATCCTATATAACACAGGAGAAAGCTGAGGAAAATGGCATTTCAACACAGACACCATATTGTTATTAGCAATCCAGTCTAAACCAAATTGAGTATAAATCTCAGCCCGATAATCCGTTGTAAAAAAGCGATCGCTTTTCAGTCATCGAGAAGCCATTAAAATAAGATTTGACGATTTGTTTATGTTCTAATCTTAATAAGTACCGTTCGATATGAATGGTTTAATACACAATCATGACGTTTGAAGAAAAACTTGATAATTCTCCGTTAACCGCTTCAATGTGGTTATTATGGCTCTTAGCAGCAGGTTTAATCGCTCTAGATGGCTTTGACTTCTTTGTAATTGGTATTGCTTTACCTTTTCTTAAACAAGATTTTCAGTTAACTTCTCTTGAAACAGGAGCGGTTGCTGTTGCTGCCATTGCTGGAGCGTTACTCGGCTCTTTAACCCTAGGACCTCTTACGGACAAAATTGGTCGTCAAAAAATGCTGGTAGTGGATTTGGCGATTTTTATTTTAGCCAGTGCAGGAACAGCGTTATCCTGGAATGCTTGGTCTTTAATTATTTTCCGTTTTATGGTGGGAGTAGGTATTGGAGCCGATTATCCTATCAGTGTGGCTTATATTACGGAAAATATGCCTTCTCGATTGCGAGGACGGATGGTTATCGGTGCTTTTACGTTTCAGGCTATTGGCTCACTATTAGGAGCTATTACAGGAATCATTATCATAGCTTTGTTTGAATATTTTTATCCTGATTCTATTTTACCGGCCATACAGTACGCTTGGCGTTGGATGTTGGCGGTTGGTCTAGCTTTTGCCATTCTTGTGGCTATTCTTAGGTTTCAATTTTTACTAGAAAGTCCTCGTTATTACATCGCTAAAGGAGACTATGAAGCTGCGTCTGAAGCTGCTTCAGAATTGTTAAATGAAACGATCCTCATTACACCAGAAACAGAACCAGAACAAAAAGACACAAGTTTAAATTACGGATCGTTATTTTCACGGGAATATTGGCGTAACACAGTTTTTGCCTCTGTTCCTTGGTTTTTACAAGATATCGCAACCTATGGAATTGGAGTGTTTACCCCTAGTATTATTGCTGTTCTGGCCTTTGGCAATGAAAGCAATTTCTTGAACCGCGAATTAAAGTCGGCCACGGGTTCAGCAGTCGTCGATGTATTTTTAATTCTTGGTTTTATCTTAGCGGTTCTTCTGGTTGATCGTTTAGGACGTATTCCTTTACAAATAATAGGATTTATCGGTATGGCAATCGGTTTATCTATCTTAGCTATTGCTGGTGATCCGACTCAAACGGCGAGTCCTAACTTACTGTTAATCTTATTAGGATTTTTTATTTTTAATCTGTTGATGAATATGGGGCCGAATTCAACTACATTTCTGATTTCAGGGGAAGTGTTTCCTACTTCTTTGCGTGCTAGTGGTGCCGGGTTGGCAGCAGCGATCGCTAAATCAGGGGCGGTTTTAGGCACGTTTACTCTACCGTTACTCCAACAAAGTATCGGCGTTTCAATGATGATGATAATTTTAGCTTTGTGTTGTCTGTTGGCTGCGATTATCACTTATTTCTTCGGTATTGAAACCAAAGGACTCTCCTTAGAATCTGTCAATAAATCCCATGTTTAACAATCTTTTTTATGATTTAAGATCAATCGCTTTTTGAATGTTCAAACATATAACCTTTGCCACGAATTGTTTTGATGCGTTGGCCTTGAAGATCATTTATTTTTTTACGAATTTGACCAATATGCACATCGACTTTTCTTTCAGCCCCGATTTCATAATTATCCCCCCAAACCGCAGAAATTAAATCACTTCTTTCCCAAACACGGTTAGAATGAGTGGCCAAAAAGTACAGTAACTCAAATTCTAAAGAGGTAAAAGGTAACACTTCATGATTAAGGGTAACTTCACATCGGTTAGGATCAATGGTTAATTGGTCAATGATAACAGAGTTATTAGGGGTACGAAGATTGATTTCTCCACCATGACGGCGTTTTAATAAAGCAGCAATCTTCGCTTTTAAAATTTCAAGATTAAAGGGTTTGGTCAAATAATCATCAGCCCCTTGTTCAAACCCTTCTAAAACACAATTAGTATCCGTCATACAGGTTAACATCAGCACAAGGGTTCCAGTTTGACGAATTTCTTTACAGAGACTAAACCCACTTTCGTCTGGTAAATTTACATCTAAAATAGCTAAATCTGGACTAAGTTTTTGAAAAAGTTCCCTGGCTGTTTTTGCATCAGCAGCAGACTCAATATAATAGTTATTGTAGCTAAAAAATCGAGAAATCAATTGGCAAATAGCAGGATCATCATCAACGATTAAAATTTTAGGTTGAGGAGAATTGAGTACCATAGATGTTTCTAAGTAAGGTATATTAACAGTCATAATCAAAGCTGGTTCGAGAATATAATAGATAGGAACTTAATCAATGAGGGGTTACCCACAATAAGCTATTTAAAAGAAAATTTTATGATATTTTTATCCCAGTATGAGTAAAAGGATCTCTTAAATATACTCCATGACTAATAGGCAATGGTTTGCACTACAATCAAAGAGGATTCAAGTCTCCCACTTGATTAGTATTGCAGGTTTGAGTTAGGAATAAACTTCCTATTTTAATCAACCAACCGTTACCCATTGCCTTTATTAATCGTAGTCAATGACAATATCATCAGACTCTTTTTTTTATCGCCAACAGACAACGCCACTTATCGATGCTTTAATCACCTTAAAAAACAAGCCCGATGCTGCTTTTTATGTTCCTGGCCATAAACGAGGCCAAGGAGTAAGCGATCGCTTACTGTCTTTGTTAGGAAAGACGGTGTTTCAAGCTGACTTACCAGAATTGCCAGAATTGGGGAATTTGTTTGCCCCTGATGAGGCTATTAAACAAGCTCAACTCTTAGCATCGGAAGCATTTGGGGCTGATCGCAGTTGGTTTCTGGTAAATGGGTCAACTTGTGGGGTTATTGCTGCGATTGTGGCAACTTGTAGACCTGGAGACAAGATTATTGTACCCCGTAACGCCCATCAATCTGTCATTATGGGTTTAATTATTTCTGGAGCGGTTCCCATTTTTCTTAATCCTGAATATGATGCTAGCTGGGATCTTCCCCTGAGCATCACCCCATCCGCTTTAGAAGCAGCTTTAAGGGAAAATTCTAACGTTAAAGCTGTTTTCTTGGTTTATCCTACCTATCACGGCGTTTGTGGAGACATTCAAACCTTCGCAGCTATTACCCATCGTTATAACATTCCGTTACTGGTGGATGAAGCACATGGGGCGCATTTTAGGTTTCATCAGGCTTTACCCCCTTCAGCTTTGTCTATGGGAGCGGATTTAAGCGTACAATCAACTCATAAGGTACTATCGGCGATGACTCAAGCGTCCATGTTGCACATACAGGGCGATCGCATTAATACCCAAAGTATTAGTCAAGCTTTACAATTAGTGGAGTCCACCAGTCCCAGTTATTTATTATTAGCGTCTTTGGATGGAGCGAGACAACAAATCGCGTTACACGGAGAAAGATTATTAACTCAAACCATCGAATTATCAAAATTAGCTGTTGAAAAGATCAATAAAATTGACAATTTATCCGTTTTAGAATTAACAGAAAAGCGTCCAGGATTTCATGATTTAGATATTACTCGCTTAACGGTTAATGTTACTGGTTTGGGGATAACTGGTTTAGAAGTTGATGATATTTTTCGAGAAAAATTAGAGGTTACTGCTGAGTTACCAATGTTATCCCATTTAGCTTTTATTATTTCTATTGGTAATACTAAAGAAGATATTAACAAGTTAATTGATGCTTTTAAAACCCTGAATAATTATTTTTGTTCATCTTCTAATTGGTTATTTTCTTCATCGCCTCATCTCCTTAACCCATCTCCTTTAAAATTATCTCCTAGAGATGCTTTTTTTGCTCCTAAACAAACCGTCAAAATTGAGCAAAGTATTGGGAAAATTAGCGGGGAATTAATTTGTCCTTATCCCCCAGGAATTCCTATTTTAATGCCAGGAGAAATTATTACCAGTGAAGCCATAGCCTATCTAATAAAAATACAAGAGTTAGGAGGTATGATTTCTGGTTGTACTGATAGCAAATTAAAAAGTATGAACGTAGTTATTAATTAATTTTTTCAGGTACATCAATATTAGAAAGATTAGCTAAAGATTTAAGATGTTGAGTGCGAATCAATTCAGTAAAACCTAAAATAGAACGACCTTCTAATTGTGCAGCATTTTCTATCGCTTCGAGAAGATTTTGGGCAGCTTCTACCTCAGAATAACCTCTTCTCAAAGCAACTTTGATAGCAGCTTCATCGGTATCCAATTCTCGTTGAACACTTTGATTATCTCGCCAAATTTGTCTGGCTGAAATTGCTGTTAAACCACCAGCAATTAATATTCCTATGGCATCACCTTGACCAGTTTCAACTATTAATCCGATGGTTCCAGCTAAGACAATTAATTGATTAACATCAGGCTTAAACCAACGAATATTAATTAAACGATTGGTAGACCTTAATATTAATAAATCTCGTTGTCCTCTTGGTAGCCGTCGCCATAAATCAAAGTTAATATAAATAGGACGGCTTTCTCGATTCCAAGGGGACGCAAAGGGTGCGTCAATAACTTTCGACTGTTGAGGTTTGCTAACAATCTTGGTTAACATTCTCCCAGAAGCGGGCATAATATCTAATAGACGACTAATCTCAGCATCAATACTCATAAAAAATAGCCTAAACGCTTACTCTATTATTGAGTATAATGGGTTTGGGAGGTACCGTCTTTTTGAAAACAATTTTCTAAAAGTTGGATTTTGTATAAATACCAAAAACGTTTTGTTTCCCAAATCATCGGTTTTTGGGCATCAAATAAAGGTTGATTAAGATAAGTCCAAATAGCAATTCCGATATGTTTAAAACGCCATAAATTTATTTGTGATTTCATTGTTTTAAAATCCCTAAGTAATTTTTAAAGCAAAACCATTAAGTGCTGTTTAAGAATTATTAGTTATCATCGTTAGATAACCTTTCTACTATTAATGTGACAGATTAGCTATCGATTATGCTTGGTGACAAACACGGAATATTTTGCTAAAATTTACTGATAGTCCGTATTTTCTGGGATTGGTAAGAAAAACGACTTTTAAAAATAGCTAAAATCCTTAGTTTTACTCCATCGTAGCTCTTAACAGTTCCTAAACTTGTTACCGTTACGTTTTATCAAATATCGATCTTAACAATATTTTTAATTAGTAAATACACTCATTTCTCCCAACATTAATCTAATCAATACCATTGATTAATCTTTTTTAACACTAAAAAATCAGTAAGATGTAACTAATAATTTGTACGAGTAATATCAATAGTAATTTGACCGCCAAAATCGGGAATAGGCGGTGCTAATTTAGTTAATCTTATCCTAACTTGATTAATTTTAGGTAAAGTTAAAATCTCTTGGGCAATCATTTCTGTTAGCTTTTCAATAAGAGCCACTTTTGTTGTTTGAATATAATCTTTAACAATAGCGATCGCTTGTCGATAGTCTGAGGTATCCTCAAGATTATCACTGATACCAGCATTTTTTAATTCTACCCCTAAGATTAAGTCTACTTCAAACCATTGTCCTAAGACTTGTTCTTCAGGTAAATAACCTGTATAACCGTAACAACGAATGCCAGTCACTTCAATAAAGTCCATTTCAGTTATTGTTTGAATCGAAATGTTTAGACAAAATATAGGTTCAATCGTTATGATTGTGAATAGGATAATTCTACTATAAATCTTATGAGTCACTCACCGAATAATAATCTTTCCCGTGAAGTCAAAACCCAGATTACTATTTTAGGAAGTTTTGTCAGTATTTTCTGGATAACTGAACTGATTGACGTTTTCTTTTTAAAAGGTAGACTAAATCAATATGGAATTCAACCCCATAGTTTAATTGGTTTACGAGGAATTCTTTTTGCTCCTTTTTTGCATGGAGATTTACCCCATTTAATCAGTAATACTATCCCTTTTCTGGTGTTAGGATGGTTAGTTATGTTACAAGAAACTAGCGATTTCTGGATTGTTACTATTTTAACGATGATAGTAGGTGGTTTAGGGGTATGGTTATTTGCTGCACCAAGTTCTATCCATATTGGTGCCAGTATTTTAATTTTTGGTTACTTAGGATTCTTATTATTACGGGGTTATTTTCAGCGTAATTTTATCTCTGTTTTTCTGTCTGTTTTAGTTGCTTTTCTTTATGGGGGATTAGTCTTAGGAGTGTTACCCACAGCACAAGGAATTTCTTGGCAAGGTCACTTATTTGGCTTTTTAGGTGGGATTTTAGCAGCTAAATTAATCGCTAGTGAAAAACGATATTATCGTTAGTCAAAACAGCAAAAAAGAAACTTAGTTTATTCTTGGGATGGAATGGACAAAACTGCATCAATTTGACTGGTAGAATTATCAGGAAAACTAATAGTCATTCCTAGACCTTTCATAGACGCTAAAATAGGTTTACTTTCTGGAGGTATTGTCTCACCAGGAAATTGATTCAATTGTTCGTAAATTTGGGAAAAATCAACGTAAAAATAACCTAAGTTCTTAGAAGGTAAAAGAGATTTTATTTCTTGAAAATTGGGATTTTTTAGTAAAGTTTCTTGTTGTTTGGAACCTTGTATTATTTCAAAAGAGGTTCCCAATGTTACCATTACATTCTGGTTATCTAACCATCCATAAGATAAGATAACCCCTTGTAAGGGAAACATCCATTCAACTACATCAATTCCATCCGTGCTTGTTTCTTGTATCTGCAAATTATAATTACTTCTAGCGAATTGAGTTAACTTATTCAGAGCATTACTTGCTGTTGAGCGATCGCTCGTTTCTAACAGTACCATTCCTCCCACTCCTAAATTCGCAATTCCTCCTCTTTCTAATTCAATAATTCCTAATCCAAATTCCCCATCCATCCAGTTGAAAATTTCTTGATCTGCATCTAAATTAATCTCACGAAATCCGTTACGAATTTCTCTAACAAAACTATTAACTTCTTCGTCTTCTTGAGCAGTTTCTACTAATTGATTCCACCCTTGATCGATTCCTTGACCATTAGCTAATAGAAATGTTTTTCCGGGAAACTCTGATAAAATTTTATTAGGTACTATATTAGGAATTGTATCAACTTTATTCGGATTAAGATTAGCGATCGCTTGTAAGTGTAACCCCTGTTTTTCTGCACCTATTCCAATTAAAATCGATTCAACTTCATCTAACTGTTTTAAGCTCGTTTCTGGAATAGGTTGATCGGTATTTTCTAAAAATTGTTTTATCGTTATCTCATAATCAGGGATATAAATACTCACAACGGGATTTTTAATAGATAGAGATTGTTTTAATAATTCTTTTACTTCGGGTTTATCAGCATAAGAAGAAGCACCTTGAAAACTATCAATTGCCGTTTCAACTATATAATCTTGCTCAGCGATAACTAAACGATTATCTAAAAGAGCAAAGCTATAATTTTGACCAGCAGAATCTTGTATATTTTGAATTTTAATCTTTTGATATTCTTTCGTTTCTATCGTTAAGTTTTCTTTTCCTTTTAATTTATCAAAGAATTGCTTTGCTTTTATTTTATTCTTAACTCCAATAACAATTAAATTTTGTACATCTTCAGGAATTGTCGATGTTTCTCTAGGGGTAATAAAAGCGATGCTAACTCCATCTACCCAAGGTTGAATATCCTTTTCAAAAGAAATATTTTTCTTAGCAAGGGTTTTGTCATTCCATTGCTCAAGACGGGTTTGCATCTCTTGTTTTGCTTGAGCGTTTCCATACTGAGATAACTGTTGAAATGTATTCTTATTAATAGATAAATAAGCACTGGCAAACGCTGATTCAGGAATTACTTCTGCTGCTACTAAAGGGGTTGTCTTTTGAGTAGGAAAGAATGGTAATTCTCCTTGAAAATAATAATAAGTACCTGCACTCCCTGCTGCTATAATAGCTGTCAATCCAAGAATAGGAAGACAACCTAAACCAGATTTATTATTAGTTGACATAACATTTATCCATAATCATTATCTTTATTATAATCAATCTCTGAGTTACTTTAAAATACCATTCTAAGCTAATTAATCAACTTTAATGAACTATAAATTTCTTATTGAATTTATTTTTTGAAATTATAAATATAATGCAAATTTAAGTAAAATTAATAGATTATTTATTTTTATTTGTTCTTTTTCATTTTCCTCATATTTTCTTTGCTTTTAAAAAACAAGAAAGGTACTTAAATTAAAAATTACTTAATCAAGCTCTTTTGTAATAATTCTTAATTTTAAAAAAGTAAAATTACTACCTTACTGATTATTTTTCTTGTTGAATTGCCGTTAAAACTTGGGAATGAATTACCCCATTAGTAGCTAAAACACCATGATTATTGCTTAATTTTGCCCCTACGGAAAAATCTAAAGGCTTACCGTCTAAATCTGTTACCTTACCACCGGCTTCTTCTACCAAAATAACTCCGGCTGCATGATCCCAAATATTTTCTTTTTTGCCTTTAAATTGAGGTAAAGGAACCCTAGTATAAAGATGAGCATCTCCTCTGGCGATCGCCCCATATTTGGCCAAAGAATCCATCTGTTTCGCTGCGTAAGTTAACCCCAAACGCTGATCGATCGCAGTTTGTACTTTGCGATCGCTATGAACCGATTCGACACTTTCGATCCGATATAATTGTTCAAAATTAGATGAAGAATCAACTTTTATCGGTGTAGCAGTTCCCCCTTCTAAGGGAATTTCTACGGCACCTTGACCGCGAATAGCCAAGAAAATAACTCCTTTATTACCATTTTCTCTTGGAAAAGCAGGACAAGCTAACACCCCTAATTTCACCTCTCCTGCTTCCAC
The DNA here is from genome assembly GCF_000169335.1 of Crocosphaera chwakensis CCY0110. Classification (GTDB taxonomy): domain Bacteria; phylum Cyanobacteriota; class Cyanobacteriia; order Cyanobacteriales; family Microcystaceae; genus Crocosphaera; species Crocosphaera chwakensis. Next base: position 154,808 of record NZ_AAXW01000006.1, on the reverse strand, counting down.
TAACGCCAAGGCCACAGCATATTGATCGCCTCGAATAAATCCTTTTGTGCCATCAATGGGGTCTAAAGTCCAGTAACGGGGTGCCACTTTTCCGTTCCCCCAGTTGATCCAATCAATAACATTGTCGGAGGTTGCACTGGGAATACTTTGCTGTACCTGTTCAATAATTTGCTGGCGGACTCCTTCTAACTGGGGTTTTTGTAGAAGTGTTGCATCTTCTTCACCAATAACAGGATCATCAGGAAATTCCTTAATTAACCCTTGACATAAGATAGCTTGCGCCCCAAAATCTGCCACAGTTACGGGACTGGTATCAGCCTTTTTAACCGCTTTTCCCCCTTCAGTTTTTTGGACTCGTTGACAAAGTTTAGCTGCTTCTGCGACTATCCTCAAGGCTAATTCTTTTTCTTGTTGATAACTCATTTTTTAGCCAAATCATTTCTTATCTATTAAATCACGGACTGCTTCGACGACACGATTTAAGCCAACAGAATTAGACGCTTTGAATAAAATGCGATCGCCAGGTTGAATAACTTGGGTTAACCGTTCTATTAAGTGTTCATGGGTAGGAAAACATTCGGTTTCAATGGTTTTAACTCCTTGAGTAATGGCTTGGGCTTCTGGATCATCCACTAATATATAAAGACCGTCAATGCCCAATTTTTCAGCCATTGCGCCCACTTCCTGATGTAACTGGGCTGATGCTTCTCCTAGTTCTTTCATGGTGCCTAGAACAGCTAAATGTCGCTTACCTGGAGTATCTTTAAGCAGTTGTAAAGCTGCTTTCATGGACTCTAAACCAGCGTTATAAGTTTCGTCTAAAAGAACGATATTGTTACTTAAAGAATATTGTTGCGATCGCCCTTTGGGAAGGTCAACGGTTACTCCCTGGGTCAACAGATTCCAGTCTAAGTTTAATTGTTTCGTCACTGCCAAAGCAGCTAAATAATTCAAAGCATTGTGACGACCGGGCAAGGGTAGAGGAAAATCTATCCCTTCGACTCTTAATATTTGATTATCGAGCAATTCTCCTGTAATATCGCCCCCTTCTAATCCATAGGTAATAGTTTTACCCTGCCATATTCTTGCTGCTGTTTCCATGAGCCGTTGATCATCATGATTGAGTATAGCAATACTATCTTTAGGCATTTCGGCCAATAATTCACATTTTGCCTCAGCGATCGCCTCTCGTGACCCCAGTCGTCCAATATGTGCCGTTCCGACGTTTGTAATGATGCCAATGGTAGGACGAGCAATTTGACTTAATAGGGCAATTTCTCCTCTTGCTCGCATGGCCATTTCAATGACAGCGTAATCATGATTGGTTGTTAATGATAATAGGGTTTTCGGTACACCGATTTCGTTATTGTAGTTAGCTTGAGTTTTATGAACCTTTCCGTAAACCCCTAATACTGCAGCGATTAATTCTTTCGTGGTGGTTTTGCCCACAGACCCTGTGATGCCAATGATAGGAATTGTAAGCTTATTCCGCCACCAATTTGCAATTTCTTGATATGCAATTAATGTATCTTTAACAATAATTTGCGTAATTCTCTTACTAGAAATTACAGAGACTTCATGGTCAACAATTACACCAATGGCACCCTTCGCAATTGCATTTTCAATAAACGAGTGACCATCAAATTTTTCTCCTTTTAAAGCAATAAAAATATCATTTTTGTCTATAAAACGAGTATCTGTATTAATTTTGTTTATCAATTGATTTGATAAAGGTTTAGACAAGTATTTTAAATTTTTGGACAAAATATTTGGGATTTCACTTAGAATCATATTGCTTATTAGGATGACTACTGAGAAAAATATAGAAAAATTACTGAATACAAGAAAATCGATTTTAGTGATCAAGATCACATACACAAGGTGTTTTTTTCCGTTACTTTAAGAAATGTCTTTACACAACAAAGAACATTAACTAAAGTATGTTTAGCTGTAAACTTCATCAAAATAGCTTTAGCTGAACAGTCAAGAAAAAAATAAGAAAGATAAAAACTTTCAAAATTTTTTCTAAGATTGTTATTATAGTTAAGCAATAGAATAAAAATCATTGCCAAAAACCAAACAGCTAAAAATGCTTGATCAACTTTTATCATTAAACCAAAAGCGGGCGATAAATTTACCTAAAACCTAAACGGAATTTTACAGCCCCGGGTTGAATTAATCAATTGGAATGGGCTGACGGCCATGAATAACCTATCCCAAACTTACTCAAGACAACAAGGATCTCAAGAAGAGCAACTCTTCTATGACTACTTATTACAGCACATACGCACTGACACACCTGGTCAGTTAGTTGAAGATTTCCGTCGCTTATTTATCGAAGCGCGAGGATTTCGTGATCCCCAACTTTATACAGCGTTAGAACAAATCGCCAAAAGGAAGAATGGTGAATATCAATTTAACTACTTCTTCAACCGTTGTTGCCATATTCTTATCAACCATTGGCAAATGGATGTTCAGTCCCATAGTGCTATTCCTGAGTTAGTTAGTCTATTAGAGAATCTGGCTCCTCCTCGTAGCGGTTATCATGGCACTGCCAATCGGGTTAGATATCTAGTCAAAAATTTCACCCAGTCTGATCAATATCTTAAGCTTCAACGATTAGCACGGGTAATTAGCAATAAACTAACCCCCGATAAATCTAACACAGTGGGTAACTTGATACACCGTTATCCCTATTTATACAATCATTGTCTTTTGGGAGATGAAAGTAGCAAAGAACATCAACAAACCGTTAGAAAAATTAAAAATCAAACGGAAAAACGTTTCGAGGTGAATTTATCTCGTTATGTGACCTATAAAGTGAGATTAGCGCAAATCTCCCGTTCTCCTGAATTAGCGGTTCCGGAAAAAGGCCGCATCATTCGTCCGGTAAAAAATCCTACTCTTCTTAAAGATAAAGAATTAAATCAAGCATTAAAGCATTATGTCGGCACTGTTGATGGGAGTTATACCTATAAGAGTTTATCGCAAAACTTTTTGAGCCATACTGTTCATACCCAAACCTTTGGACGTTACAAAGATGACCTCTATGAGTATATTCTTACCTCTTTAGATCCTAAATATTCCAAAGGACAATTTAATAAAAATCTCTATCAATTACTTCAAAATACCCTACCTGAATGTAATCATCAAAAACCTAGTGAATTCTTGATGCTGAGAACTGCAAGTCAATTAATGAATTTCCTTGTGGTTGAAAATGGAAAGAAACCTGATCACTACGTTTTTGTAGATATGATTTCTAATATGGGAGTCACTCGAACGATGGGTTTACTATTGAAGGTTGTTTTAGTTTCTAGTAAGGTTAAACCCTATTTAGAAAAGCGTTTTTCTATCTTATTTAATCACTACGAATCTTTTACTAAAGAAGGTGTTCCCTGGTTAGTTAAATCCTTAGAAAATTTACAATTAGCCTTTAGCGTTCATTTTGGCAAGGTAGATTTATCTTGTTTAAAACAAGTTAAAATGAGATAAGTTTAAAAAGATTTCATAGTCTTCAGTTGGGTTTCAAGTCTATATTTCTATGTTTCAAGCGACACGCCGTCGTTTAGCTCTGTGGTACACTTCGGTCACAGCTATTCTACTCCTTCTGTTTGCGACAGGAGTCTTTTTTTATGTTCGTAGTACCTTAGTCGAACGAGTTGATGATACCTTAAAGCACGTTGTCGAGGTGGTTAACCGTTCTTTGGTCATTGAGTCGGTTTCTGTGTCTCAGGGGCGTTATCAGGTCAATGTCGAGGCTAGTTTTAGGGATAATGCAGAAGCAGTGGAAGATGATCATATTGATATTGAATGGTTTAACCCTCAAGGGGAGTTAGTTTGGTCAACGTTTAGTGAACCTCCTGTGATCCCTCTTCATCTTAACCGACGAGCAGAGACGGTGCATCTTAATGGGGATCGCATTCTTAGACAAGTAACAGCAAAAATCAATTTAGAGCGTTATATTTTAGGGTATTTAAGGGTTAGTCATCCCTGGTTTGAGGTAACAAAACCCATTCGTCAATTGAGTTTTGATTTGGCTTTAGGAACGTCAATTACGATTATTATTGTTGGTTTTATTGGTTGGTTTTTATCGGGTTTGGCCATTCAACCGATCCGAGATTCTTATCAAAGTTTAAAGCAATTTACGGCGGATGCTTCCCATGAGTTAAGAAACCCCATTGCTACGATTCAAACCAATGTACAAATGGCTTTAACCTATGGAAATACTGATCCACAAGTGCAACAAAGACAGTTAAAAGTAGTCGAAAGATTGACTAAACGTTTGGGAAACTTGGTCAATGATTTATTATTTTTGGCTCGATCTGATAGTGGAGTGTTACAAGCTAGACAGCAAAAAATTCCTTTAGATGCTTTATTAATTGAAGTGATAGAAGAACAAAGAATCTTGGCCCAACAAAAGAATATTTTTTTGTCATTACGTATTGTAGAACCTGATAACAATGATGAGGATAATTTTAGTTTATTGGGAGATTGGGATCAACTCGCTCGTTTATTTACTAATTTAATTAGTAATGGATTAGAACATAGTTTTTCTGAGGAAACTGTTTCAGAAAAGAACAATCAAGTCGCTTCGGTGGAGGTAGAATTACAAAGAATTAAACGCGATCGCTTATATCAGTTACAGGTTAAAGTCAAAGATACCGGAAAAGGGGTTCCTGAGACAGCGTTAAGTCATTTATTTGATCGGTTTTATCAAGTTGATCCTTCTCGTAAAAGTGCAGGGGGTTCGGGGTTAGGATTGGCGATCGCTAAAGCTATTGTAGACAATCATCATGGACACATTAAAGTAGAAAGCGAGTTAGATAAAGGAACGATCTTTACAGTCGTTTTACCGATTTAGGGATTATATACTTGTCGTAGTGAGCAAGATGCTCACATTACTCTGTTTTCAATTTATTTGAAAGGATTATAAAACCCAATCTAGGGTAAGCTTAACGAAGCTGCCAGGCTATTCTGCTAACCCCCTATGATTGGGTTGGAAAATGTATCTTGGGATTTATTTTATCTCCCTACTATCAATATAGCAAAGATTAGGGCAAAGCATTATAGACAATCGTTTAAAATTGAGATGAATGATTAATCTATATGAGTGAATTTTATGGACCAATCTCAGAAGCGAGACTCTTCTAAAAAGATGGATAAACAACCGATTGCACCGATTGGTCAATGGCTTGATATTGAACAAATTCAACTCCCCCAACGGCAACCGCGACGCTCTTTTAATCAAGAAAAATTAGACGAGTTGACAGCATCGATTGAAGAATATGGGATCTTAGAACCTTTAATTGTTCGACCGCTTAATGATCATCTCTATGAGTTGGTAGCCGGGGAACGTCGTTACCGTGCAGCGAAAAATGCTCAAAAAACACAAATTCCTGTCATTGTTAAGGATATTGATGAACAACAAGCGTTTGAGTTGGCTTTGTTGGAGAATATGCAACGGGATGACCTTAATGCTATTGATGAAACAGAAGGAATGTTAGAGTTAATTCGTCAAACTTTGGAAATATCTTCTAATCAAGAAGTTATTCAAGTTCTTAATAAAGCAGCCAATGCTCAAAGACGGAATCAACCTTTGACGGATAACGTTAAACGTCAAATAGAGATGATTGATGATCTGTTTGTGAAAATAGGACGCTTGAATCGAGAGAGTTTTCGCACTAATCGTCTACCGTTGTTAAATTTACCTGATGATGTCTTACAAGTATTGAGACAAGGAGAATTAGATTATACAAAAGCTAAGGCGATCGCTAAACTAGATAATGAAATTGACCGTAGAAATTTGATGGAGTTAGCTATCACTGAGCAGTTAACTTTGAGGCAAATTAAGGAAAAAATGCAAGAGATTTTAGAAGAAACCCAAACAGTAACCAGGGTTAATACTTCTAGGGATTTATATTCAGAGTTTAAAGCAATGACAAAAATTAAATCTGATGCTTGGAAGGATGAAAGTAAAAAAGCTCAACTGGAAACTTTATTGATGCAACTTAGAGATATTTTAGAATAATTTATCTTGGTCTAAAATGGCAGATATTAGGTGAAGATTTTTATCTTGTTGACGGATAACGTTATCCGTCAAGGTGATTATTATAGGATCTGCTTTCTGGTAGGATAAGGTTGAAAGCCAGGATACAATAAAAATAGTCTCTCGGAGAAGACCAAGAGACTAAATCAAACAAATACTATTACCAGTTTAACCCATGAATGAACCTATCACAGTTCCTTATTCCCTACAAGAAATTCTCAAACGTATTGAGGATAAAATAGATACCAATCAAAAAGAGATTAAACAAGAAATTAAGGACGTTCGGCAAGATGTTAAAGATATTAGACAAGAAATTAAAGATGTTAAGCAAGAAATCAAACAAGAAATTCAAGAAATAAATACTAAACTGGAAAAACTTAATACGGTTGAAGTGGAACTAACAGAAGTAAAAACAGAACTTAAAGGAATCAATAAACGCTTAGATTCTCAAGAATTTCTCAATCGTTCTGTTGCCGTTGGTTTTATCTTGGCTTTTGTTTCAGGCTTTATCAAGTTATTTTTTCCCAATTTACTGCCTCATTAATCCATCACCGAATTTAGATGAATATTTTTATTGCTTGTAGGGGTCAATGGCCGTTATTTTAACTAAACATTAACTGTCATTGCGAGGAGGCAAAATCTTTGCTGAACATTAGTGTGAGACTTATTTTCTGTCTCCGAAGCAATCTCTATGTTTCTGCTGGATGTTATTCGGGATTGCTTCGGGGGAATAATGACTAAAAATCAAGCTATAGTATTCCTTCACCCCCTCGCAATGACAATTAGAAAATAACGATTTACCGTTAAGTTGACTCCTACGTTATTCTTCTTTCTCGTTGACGGATAACGTTATCCGTCAAGCTTATACACTTAAATACTGAAATACGTAAATATGATCGTTTGAAGCACCAGAAATAAAAAAATAACACTAACGCTTACATTAACTCATACTTATACTCGAACCTCTACTCATACTTATACTCGAACCTCTACTCATACTCATACTCATACCTCTACTTATACTCATACTCATACCTCTACCTATACTTATACTCATACTCATACCTCTACCTATACTTATACTCGAACCTATACTCATACTCGAACCTCTACAACAAAGAAGTTTTAATTTGATAGTTTGTTCGGGAAAGTCAACGAATTCATTCAAGACTATGATGTTTTATATTTACGTCATTGTGTCTTTCTACCTTTACTCTATGTGGAGAATAATAACCTTCTACACCAACAACTTCTACAAAACTACTAAAGACTTACTACTACTACACCAACAACTTCTACAAAACTAAGGACTTACTACTGCTACACCAACAACTTCTACAAAACTACTAAAGACTTACTACTACTACACCAACAACTTCTACAAAACTAAGGACTTACTACTGCTACACCAACAACTTCTACAAAACTACTAAAGACTTACTACTACTACACCAACAACTTCTACAAAACTACTAAAGACTTACTACTACTACACCAACAACTTCTACAAAACTACTAAGGATTTACTACTGCTACACTAACAACTTATTACTAGAAGGCAAATGACTTACCTCTGCAATATCATTGATTGTCAATTGGTTGATTATCATATAATTTTTGATTTTCGATATTGCAAAAAAACGTTTTTATAAGTTATCCTGATCAATATGGGTGAGTTTCAAGCTGCCAGGCTAAATGCACCCTCTTATTGAATTCAAAAATGTATCATGTTCTTGAAAAAATCTAATAAACACGACAAACCAGACAATAATCAGCATTCTTTAAGCGTGAATATTGCTAAAGTTCTCTCGTTAACGTTAATTGTCTGTGTGGTTGGTTCAATCGTCTTAAGTATCCAAGATAAACCAACCCCTGATCTCGTCACTAATCTTGCTCAAAGTTCGTTTGCAACCTTAACAGGAATGTTAATTACTCGGTTGTAGAAAAAGCGTAGAGTGGGCAAAAAAGGATGATTGATAGCTTAATCAAGATATTTTCTATTATTGCCCACCATCATTATTATTACGACTGATCATTGTTGATTATTTTGTATTTTTTTTACTTGTTTAACGTCTAACTGTAAAGCTTCAGCAATTTGTTCTACAGTTAAGCCTAATGCTAAAAGACGGGGGACAGTTTCTAATGCTTTGTCAAGTTTCCCTTCTTCACGCGCTTCCTGTCGCACATCCTGAAAATATTGGGTTTGCTTTAATTCATCTATGCTAAACATTGCTTCTACCTCCCTACGACTCAAACGGGGTAATTTATACACTAGGATTGTCTCTATTAATTGTAAAAGTTCTTGACGGTTTTGGTCAGGGGTTAATTCTTCTTTGACTCTTTCAATCAATTTTTGGGTGGTATCAATGGTTTGTGCTGTGGGTAAAGTAATTAATTGTACCGTTGCTAAACCGATTGATGTTTGTTCAAAATTTTCTAATTGATCCAAATAAACACGGGTTACTTTGCTTGAATTGAGTAAATCTTGATAACGTTGAATATTATTGGTTTCTACTTGAGGGTTGGGATAAATAATAATCCCTCGCCAATCATTGGTTAACTCTGTTTTACTAAGATAAAGGAAGATTTCAGCAAAGAAACGTCCATAAAATTGTTCATCTTTTTGAAATTGTACCTCACAAAAATAAATGGGACTGTCAGGATCAGCATTTTTAGGAAGGAATACGCCATCAATACGAAACGATAATTGTTTTATCTCCACTGAGTCAAAACGATAGTGATCCGCTTCATCAACAGGATGTCCAATTAATTCAAAGAATATGCTGGGAAAAGATTGAAAAAGACGATAAAAAATAGTATCTGTTTTCATCGCTTATTATTTTTGTTTTTGAGCTATTTTCGCCTTCCAATCTTCAATAATACGTTGTCGTTGTCTAGCAATAACTAAAGCATGATCGGGAACATCGTTTGTTACAACCGATCCAGCGGCCACTGTTACCTCTTCACCCAACGTCACCGGTGCAACAAATACACTATTTGCTCCCGTTTTAGTGCGATCGCCAATAATCGTCTGATGTTTCTGATAACCATCATAATTAGCAGTAATGGTTCCTGCACCGACATTCACCTGTTGGCCAAGTTGAGCATCTCCAAGATAGGATAAATGAGCAACATTGCTCTTATTTCCCACCTGAGTCTTTTTAATCTCTACAAAATTACCAATACGACAAGATGCTTCAATTTTCGCCTCTCCCCGTAGATGAGTGTAAGGACCAACCCGACAGTTATCAGCAACTTCTGAGTCAGTAATTACTGAATACAGTACCGTTACTTGTTCACCGATGGTACTATTTTCGATGAGACTACCCGGACCGATACGACTTTTTGCACCAATAAGGGTTTTCCCTCGTAAATGGGTTTGAGGTTCGAGAATAACATCAGGTTCTAAGATAACAGTATCATCGATAGTAATGCTGTCAGGATCGATCATCGTCACTCCTGCATTCATCCAACGCTTTTTGATGCGATCTTGTAAAATATCATTAGCTTCCGACAGTTGATAGCGATCATTTATCCCATTAATCTCATAATAATCTTCCACATCAACGGCCATAACAGGGTTCAGATAATCAACAACCTCGGTTAAATAATATTCTTGTTGATCATTATTAGTAGAAAGTTTAGGTAAAACTTGCGCTAACTTTGGCCAGTTAAAACAATAAATTCCCCCGTTAACCCGATGGTTTTTCTTTTGTGCAGCATTACAGTCGCGATCTTCTACAATTTGACTAACATGGTTGTTCCCATCACAGAAAACTCGTCCGTACCCTTTAGGGTTGGGTAAATTAGCGGTTAATAGAGTGGCTGCGTTATTATTTGTTTGATGAATCTGCAATAATTTTTCTAACGTTTCAGGGCGTAATAAGGGCGCATCGCCGTTTAAAACGAGTAAATCTCCATCAAAACCTTGTAAATGCGGTAATAATTGCTGTATTGCATGGCCTGTCCCTAATTGTTCCTTTTGTTCTACGAATTCTAGGGATGAGGGATTTTCAAAAGACTGTTTGACTTGTTCCCCTTCATAGCCAATGATAATCAATTTTCGAGATGGGGCAATAAGATCACAACTATCAAGTACCCTTTGTACTAGCGATCGCCCCCCTAAAGTGTGTAATACTTTAGGTAAATCAGATTTCATCCGTGTTCCTTTTCCTGCTGCAAGAATTGCTACGGCTACCATGTTTCTATCCATCAACAGTCTCGAAAGGAGTATATCGTGTCCTGTGTTTTTTGGATAGGGGTTTGAGAATTAATAATTAATAATTGGCAGATTTGTGAGTTATGGACAATATTTTTCAGTTAAGTAATAATTTGGGAAATCGAGAAATTTTTGAGACGATTATCAATAGTAAAAATGTCAAAATTGAGCGCATTATTTCTACAGGACAAACGACTCCTGAAGGAACTTGGTATGATCAAGACCAAGATGAGTGGGTGATTTTACTACAAGGAAAAGCAACTTTATTATATTCAGATAATTCTTCAATTGATCTCAAAGCGGGAGATTATTTATTGATTAATGCTCATCAAAAACATCGGGTGACATTTACCAGTATTAATCCTCTTTGTATTTGGTTAGCGATTCATGGCAATTTCACCGATCATTAAATAAGTTTGCCAGGGTTTAACCATCGTAAAATTTCATATTTAAGGCGATACAAATCACGTGAAAGCGTTTGCTTTACCCATTGTCCTACAGCATCAAAAGGAGTAAAAATCTCGCCCATTTGCCACTTAATTTCTTGAGATAATGGCGTTAAATGATTACCTGATAAATTTTGTAAGGCGATTAAATTAGGATATTTATCGTCTAAAATAGGACTTAAAACCAGTGTTTCATCAATGTTATCGTTAGTAAATTTTACTAACAAATTGCGTCTAATTTGATAATCTTTTGCGATAATAATTTTAGTTTCATCAGGAGAAGGAGTAAACTCTAAACTTAAGTATTTTTCGACATCAATTTGTTCTAAAAAAGGGATTGCTTTCTTAACAGGATAATTATTAAAAGAAATGAGGATATTACCCGCTCTTTCAACCGAAAAAAGGCTACCAATTAGTAAATGGAGTTTACACCCCATACTATGACCAATGCCATAAATAGGTAAATAACCTTGTCCCAGAGATGTATTCGTTTGTAAGCGGTCTAAAATGTTCTCGAAACGGTTAAGAACACTGCGAGCGATCGCTAAATGATCAAAGGTATTCACAAAAGGAGTCGCGATGATAGCATAGCCTTCCTTAGCCAGTTCTTCGAGTAGCCAACGATAAGTAACATTAGGTGCAGTTCCCACAAAAGCACCCCCTAAAAAATGAATAATCGCGATGGGGTATCGAGGAACTAAAACGGAACTTCCTGAGATTTCTTGCCATTCCATAATCTAATCAACTTAATTTTATCTTCTTTCAGGTTCACTCTCAGAAGTTTCAGTGTCAAGAATGGGTACAAATTCGTTTTGTGGAGCCAATGAAGGAGGAATTTCTGGTTTTGGTGGTTGTATTAGCTTATTCCAAACCGTGATTTGTGCTTGAGCCGAACTATAAGCAGCACTGTCCCCAGGAACCATTTTAGCTAATTTTACGGCTTCTGGTAATAAAGAACGATTAGCTAATTTTTGAGCCATAGAGAGCAACTGAAAACTCCAGCGATCAAGGGCTTGTTTTGCTTGAGATCCTACATCCGTTGAAGAAGGAATTTTACGAACTACAGCGATCGCTGAAATTAAAGCTTGAGGGGTTTGGGGTTGGGCAATTAAATATGCTTCTTGTAAATTTCGATCAGCCCGAATTTCCCGTTGCCATTGGTTAATATTACTTTGAGCTTCTGAATAGAGAACTCGGCCTGAACCAATTTGCTGAGCGGTATTAATGGCTGCTTGATAGTCGTTCCCGGCTGCTAAGGCCATGGCCTGATTCAAAATGGGTTGATCTTCTTGACGTTGGATACTCCCACGCCATTGATTAATTTCTTGTTGAGCTTCATTGGATAAAGCTCGGCCAGACCCGATCCTTTGAGCTTGAGCGATCGCTTCTCTTAAATCAGAAATATTACCACTAGCTGCTACACTGCGGGCATTATCCAAAATCGGTTGATCTTCGCGCAGTTGAATGGTGTTAGTCCATTGACTAATTTCTTCTCTAGCTTCTTGATAACGGGGGTTACTAGAGGGAACCTGTTCAGCAGCAGCGATCGCCGCATTCAAATCATCTACACTACCCCCTGTCGCTAGATCACGGGCTTCTTGTAGATGAATGACATCTTGTTTTTCTAACTCAAAACGACTAATTAAATCTTGAGCTTCTTGATAAAGAGGGCGATTTTCGTCAATTTCTTCTAGGGCTAAAATCGCAATTTCTATGTTTTCGACGGTTCCGGTTTGAGCATCTAAGCCGGCACTGGCCATGGTTCTCCAGTCTGCAATTTCTTCAGATAAGGCTAAACTATCTGGAAGTTGATTAACTACATCAGACAGGGCTGACCAACGACGCTCATCAATGAGATCATCAACATAGTCAAGAATTTTTTCTTTAGCATCAGCGATGAGGTTTTGAGCTTCTCGATAAGCGTAACTTTCGGGAGAAATTTTTTCAGCATCGGCGATCGCTGTTAACCAGTTATCGATCCCTCCGCGACGTAACACAGCATAAGCCTTATCCAAGCGACTGCTTTCTTCTTGGGCTAATTGAATTTTCTGGACAGTATCATCGTATCGGGTGGTTGCCCAGTATTTATTGGGAACACTCAAGAGTTTGACTGCTTCTCTAAACGCCAGATTCCAGTTAGACTCCCGTAACTCTTCTTCAACTTGGGCAAAAATTTCTTCTCCTTCTCGCCAAATACTGCGCCACTTTTCGATCCGTTCTTCCACCACTTCGTACACTTGAACGTTATCAGGGACGCGACGGGCTGTTTTAATCGCTGCTTCTAATTTACCCTGTTGGAATTCTTTTTCGGCAATATCGAGAATAGCCACCGCCCATTCTTCGACGTTACGGTTAATCTCGTGCCGTAGGGGATGATCATCGGGTAGAGCTTCAACTAATTTAATAGCCCGTAGGAAACTATCGACGGTTCCTTGTTCTGCTTCGATTTGGGCGCAATAGATACGCATTGAGGCTGAGGCAACCGGCCAAAAAATACGCACACATTGAGGGGATTTTGGCAACCTTAACAACATGGACGTTGCGGTAAAACCGATGGTTCCAGAGACGATAATCAATACAATTGCCCATAATTGCCAAGGTATCTGACCAGTTCGCAGGGCAATGCGCTCTAATAAAGCTTGGTGATTCGCGGTAGTCCCTTGATTTGTCGATTGTTCCATAATGATAGAGACTTTAATAAGTCCCGATTCCTCCTCCTCAACCCATTCTATTATGCCTTGCTTAAGGGATTATGCCTAATCTTTACTTGAAGATATTTAGGCACAACTGGGTTTAATGATAATGTAACGCAAAGTTTTAGGTTTGTGATCGGTGATGATAAAATATAAGTAATGTCAGCCGTGGAGAAATTCAATTATGAATAGTGACGAAAAAGCACGGGAATTGATGGCTCAACAACATCTCAAGAATGAACAACGCCATCAAACAATGGTTAATCGGGCTGCGGAAGTAGAGCAAACTCATCATGAAGAAAATATTGATGAAAAAGCTAGGGAGTCCTTAGCCCAAGAACGTAAACACGAAGAAACTAAAAAAGAATCAATGTTAGAACGCTCTATTGAAGAGATTAGTTAAAAATTGCTCTGTTTTGTTTTCTTGATTCCTGCATGGGGTTACCCGTATCAGTCTAAAGTATGTTGAATGATTACTGGATCTTGGCAATTTAATATGTTGGATGGATTGTTTTTTCTGTCAGCCTTAAGATAAAAAGGTAAAAAAGAAACAGGGAAGTTTTGCCCTGAGTTGTCAAGTCAAATAGTGTAATTTTTTAATCGTTGATTATGGCTGATAAGATAAATACCATATCCTGGATTACTATTAAAACAACAAAAGCGCGGTGGGAAGCTGAATTAATGCAGCAACTCTTAGCTGCCCATGATATTCCTAGTCGTGTCCTTGATATTGGCCTGGGAATTTATTGTGGTCAAGGGTCTCAAGCAGCTTTACAGGTGTGTTCCCCAGACCAATGGACAGCCCTTTTATTATTAAGTCCTCCCGAAGACGAGTAAAATAGAATAATTATTAAATTTATATTCTATCTATGTCTATATTTGATTGGTTTGCCAAACAAGAAAAGTCAGAACCCCCCATTCAACAACAACAGAAAGAACGGGAAATTGCTGACGGGTTATGGACTAAGTGCGAAGCTTGTACAGCGTTAACCTATACGAAGGACTTACAAGCTAATCAACTGGTTTGTACCGAATGTGGCCATCATTTTCGGGTGGAAAGTTCCGAAAGGATTGCCCAATTAATGGACAAAAATACCTGGAAACCCCTCAACGACCATCTTACCCCTACTGATCCTCTAAAATTCTGCGATCGCAAACCTTACAGCGATCGTATCAAAGACACTCAAGACAAAACTGGGTTAGTTGATGCAGTACAAACAGGAACTGGATTAATTGATGGTCTTCCTTTAGCCCTAGGTGTGATGGATTTCCGCTTTATGGGGGGTAGTATGGGATCTGTTGTTGGTGAAAAACTCTGTCGTCTCATTGAACACGCTACACAAGAACGCTTTCCAGTGGTCATCGTCTGTGCTTCTGGCGGAGCGCGGATGCAAGAGGGAATGTTAAGCTTAATGCAGATGGCTAAAATTTCTGGGGCTTTAGAACATCATCGCAAAGCCAAATTACTCTATATTCCTGTTTTAACTCATCCCACCACTGGGGGAGTCACTGCTAGTTTTGCTATGTTAGGAGATTTAATTATTGCTGAACCTAAGGCTACCATTGGTTTTGCTGGACGACGAGTCATTGAACAAACCTTAAGAGAAAAATTACCCGATGGCTTTCAAACCTCAGAATATTTATTAAAACATGGCTTTGTTGATGCCATTGTTTCCCGTACTCAACTGAAAAAAACCCTTGCTCAATTAATCAGTATTCATCAGCCGTTTTTTCCTGTATTACCGCCTCTAAATGTCCGTGAAAAGCATCATCATCAAGAAGAGGTTATGTTAAAAATGGATGGAAAAGAAGAATAAATATTCCCATTTAACTAACCTTATCTAGTCGTAAGGGTCAACAATCGTTGACCTCGATAATTAATTTTCTACTATTCCTGAATCTTATCGATAAGTAAAGGTTTGTCATATTATTATAAATTATCCAAAGATAGTTAACAGTTATTGCTTTATAGTTTTTCTATCTCCTAATATAAAAATATCGCATCATTAGGAGTCAGAAAGTTATGAAAGTGAAAATGATTTTACCTGCTTTGACCGAAGCGTTAAGTCCTTTCTGGCGACCAATAAAATATCATTTATTTCCCCCTCTTGGTTTGGCTTCTATTGCTGCTTTTTTTGATGAGTCGGATGAGATTGATTTACAAGACGAACACGTTGAAACATTAAACTTAAATGATGACCCCGATTTAGTAATCATTCAAGTCTATATTACATCAGCTTATCGTGCTTATCAATTAGCGGATTATTATCGTCAAAAAGGGTCTTATGTAGTCTTAGGAGGGTTGCACGTTACTGCTTTACCCCAAGAAGCTGCTCATCATGCTGATACTATTTTTCTTGGTCCAGGAGAAGATACTTGGCCATTATTTTTGCAAGATTTTAAAACAGGAAATCCTCAAAAAATTTATCAATCAAAACAGCGTTCTTTAGAGGATGTTCCCCCAGTTCGTCGAGATTTAATTAAGCGGAATTTATATTTAGTGCCTAATTCTATAGTTGTTTCTCGTGGTTGTCCCCATCATTGTGATTTTTGTTATAAAGATGCTTTTTATCGTCCTGGTAAGTCTTTTTACACTCAAAAAGTGGATGATGCTTTAGCAGAAATTGAGCGTTTACCAGGGAAACATTTATATTTCTTGGATGACCATTTATTCGGTAATGAAGTGTTTTCCTCAGCTTTATTTGAAGGAATGAAAGGGATGGGTAGAGTTTGGCAAGCTGCTGCTACAGTTGAATCCATTTTAAAACCAGGATTATTAGAAAAAGCGGTAGAATCTGGTTTAAGAAGTTTGTTTGTTGGCTTTGAAACCTTAGATTTTAATAACCTTAAAGAACAACACAAATATCATAATCTTAATCGAGATTATTCTTTAGCTATTAAACGACTTCATGACCATAATGTTATGGTTAATTCTAGTTTTGTTTTTGGTATGGATAATGATGATGAAACAGTATTTCAACGTACAGTAGATTGGGCAATTTCTCAAGGGTTAGAAACCGCAACTTTTCATATTTTGACCCCCTATCCAGGTACACCGCTTTATGATCGAATGGTGGCAGAAAATCGCCTTATTACTGATAATTGGGACTTGTATGATACTCGTCACGTTGTCTATCGTCCTGCAAAAATAAGCCCTGAAGCGTTAGAATCAGGCTATTGGCAAGCTTATCAAGATTTTTATCGTTGGGGGTCAATTTTTCAAGGAGCCTGGGTTAAGTCTGACTGGAATAGTCGCCTACGGCATTTAGTTTATGCGGGTGCATGGAAAAAATGTGAACCTATCTGGGATATGTTAATTCGTCTCAAACAAGTTAATCATTTAATTCCTGCTTTAGAACAGGTTTTGATGGGGTTTAATTCTAATAAAAGTTTACCTGAAAATGAAATAATACCAAGGTTTAATAAAGTATAGTTATTAATGTTGTTGGGTTTCGTTGCCTTTACCCAACAGTCGCTACAAGATCAAGGACAAAATATACCTGGTGGGGTACGTTCAGCACAACCTAATGAAATTCCAAAATAGTCATGATAGATAACTCTTTTATTTGGCTTTTAAATTGGTATCGTTCCCAATGTGATAGCGAATGGGAACATAGTTACGGTATTAAAATAGAAACTGTTGATAATCCAGGTTGGTGGGTTTCTATAGACATTTCAGAAACTGAGCTTGAAGACTTTTCTTTTGAAATGATTGAAATAGAGCGTTCAGAAGAAAATTGGTTTTTTTGCAAAGTAGAAAATAATAAGTTTCAAGGAGGAGGAGGTGTGCTTAACTTAGTAGACATATTAGATACTTTTAAAGCTTGGGCTATCTCAGTAAGAGAGTGAGATTATAGCTACTTAAGGTAAGATAATATTGAGTTATCTGTTTATTTTCAAACACTGAACCGCCCGTCGTTTCGTCTCCTCACCCCTTCTATCATACTTCGCCGTCTTCACCAGATAACTATGACCCACCAACTTCTAATCCCTAGTCTGACGCGGATCTGAGGATGGGGGATGCCACCCTGCTAACACCCAAAACCTACGGGCAGTTTGAATAGAAGGCTCATCACGCCGTTCATCGTTAAGGTCCAAGCGGTTACAAGTTCCCCTCCCTATAGTAGTTTTCCCTAGAATCCTTATCCCATCTGAAGTCCAAAGAAAATGGTCTAACCATTCAAGTCTTCTAGTTGGGAGGTACACCATTGGCTTTTAGTAGCAATTTGAGCATTAATTAGGGTAAAGATTCGTTGTAAGTCAGAAATACCTCTATATTCTGCTTCCTCCTCTAAAGATAGGTCATCTGTCTTTTTTTTGGACAAGAGTTCTTCAAAACGAGACTGTAGCTGGTCAGTAAATTTGAACAAATAAATATTCCCAAATTCCTTCATTTCTACCCCATTGGTCATTAGGGATGAGGGATTAACCATTAAGTTTGGAGTCATGGGACTACCTTTTGTGTAACTATTTTGATCGTAATCTTAGTGTAGAACACACCTATCATATTAGATGCCGTTAGACGTTGATTACTAAATTTGTGCTTTGATGGTAATTAGGTTTATAAGCTGATTTAACCTTTAAAGTATGTTAGTCCCCTTAACTCGTGACGCATTAGAAGAAATTATCCCCCCCATTGCCACAGGAAACCAATATTCTTTTTATTGGGGTAAATGGCGAGATTTATTACAGCGTTTATTTATTTCATTAATAGCTTTAGTCGTCACCTGGTTGTTAGGAAAATTAGCCGGTTCTGGTGGCGAAACCATTAAACTGATTTTTGATATCATTGCCGGATTATATTGGCTGTGGGGTCCTGTTTTATGGGCCAGTGTTCGTAATGGGAAATACCGTCGCTATCCTTATTGTGGGTTTTGGCAAGGACAAGTATTAGATGTGTTTATCACCGAAGAATTAGTCGGAGAAGAACAAACGGTGAATAAATGGGGTGAGTTGGTGGTAATTGAAAATAGAGAGCGACAAATTAATATCGAAGTGGGAGACGAAGACGGGTTCACCGCCATCACAAAAGCCCCTATAAACCGTCTTTATCGGGTCATTAAACCAGGACAAATAGCAGAAATGTTAATTTTGTCCAAAACCCCAGAGTTAAGCCGTATTGACAAGATTACAGATGTTTATTTTCCTCAACACAATTTATGGATAGGAGAGTATCCTTATCTACGTCGTGATATCTTTAAACAAATTAGCGAAGAGTTAGGGGGATATTCGGGTTATCGTACCCCAAAAAGAGGAAACTCCCCTATAGTTCGACGACGCAGACGTTAAACTGACTTTTAAACTATTAGAGTTAACTAATTATAGATTTTTTATGATAGGGTTTTGAATTAATTGATAGTTATTTTGAAAGAAGTCTACCTAGATGTTATTTAATTCGACAATCTTTATTTTAGGGTTTTTGCCTTTAACCTTATTGGGTTTTTGGGGGTTAAGTAAGTTTCGTTTAACTAGAGGTGCTACAGTTTGGCTTTTGCTGAGTTCCTTATTTTTCTATTCTTACTGGAATATTTTTTCTCCTGCTGGACAAGGACAAACCATTCAATACATTTTTTTGATTATTCTTTCTGTTGTAATTAATTATAGTGTAGGAACAGAAATATCTAACTCAAAACAATTTAGTAAACGGGCAAAGTGTTTCTTGATTATAGGAACTATTTTAAACTTAAGTGTTATCGCTTACTATAAATATGTCAATTTTTTTCTTAATTCTATCAATCATCTATTTTCTACTAACTTTAGAATAGAAGGGTTGATTCTTCCTTTAGGAATTTCGTTTTATACGTTTACTCAAATTGCTTATTTAGTTGATGCTTATCGAGGAGAATTAAAAAAAGAAAATTATAATTTACCGACCTATGGTTTATTTATTCTCTTCTTTCCCCAATTAATTGCAGGACCGATTCTTCGTCACGATGAGTTAATTCCACAACTTCGGTCGCTCAAAAATAAGGTTTTCTCTTCTAACACGCTCTCATTAGGATTAATCTTTTTTACCCTTGGACTCTCTAAAAAAGTTATCATTGCTGATACTTTATCTCCTTGGGTAACTACCATATTTAATAATACAAGTTCTTTAACTTTTCTGGATGCTTGGGTAGGTGCGATTAGTTACACCTTACAATTATATTTTGATTTTTCAGGTTATTCTGATATGGCCATTGGTTTAGGTTATATGTTTAATATTGTCCTACCGATTAACTTTAATTCTCCTTATAAAGCGACATCAATTAGTGATTTTTGGAGACGTTGGCACATTACCTTATCTAACTTTTTAAGAGACTATTTATATATTCCCTTGGGGGGAAGTCGTCGCGGTGAAATTCGACGATATGCTAATCTAATTATGACTATGTTATTAGGAGGATTATGGCACGGCGCAGGATGGACTTTTGTTATTTGGGGAGGGTTACATGGCTTATATTTATCCATTAATCATGGTTGGCGAAAATTAAATATTTCTCTTCCTTCATGGTTGGGTTGGATGATAACTTTTTTAGCTGTTATTTTGGGTTGGGTAATGTTTCGCGCTCAAAGTTTATCGGATGCAATGGAAATGACTCAAGCTATGATAGGGATGAAAGGCATTGTTTTACCAGGAACCATTCGAGGTAAATTAGGTTTTTTAACGATGTTTGGATTTCAACTTAATTCTTGGGATAATTTCACTTATTTACCTAGTTTTTATAATAGTAAGTTCTTAAGTTTTGTGGTTTTATTTGTATTAACATTAGGAGCGTTAAAATTACCAAATAGTCAAGAAATTGCTGAAAAAATTAAGTTTAATCCTTTCGGTGCATTTTTATTAGGTTTGTTAGCAACCTATTGTTTATTATCTTTAAATCGTGTTTCTGAATTCCTTTATTTTCAATTTTAATGTGAGTTTAAATTATGCTTAACTTTAATCGAGAAATAATCTTTCATAAAAAACAATCAAAACCGACTAATACTGTGCAGAAAGCTGTTTCTTTTAATTACTTATTTTTGGGTACTCTATTATTAGGAATTACGGGAATTAGTTTCGGTAATTTTTTAGTTGATCCCTATGATATTTTTCGTCATCATAATCCTGTTGAGTTAAATTTAAGGAAACCAGAAAAAATAGAACAAGATCGCCTGTATAAAACCATTGATGTTATTAACATTAAACCCGAAATAATTTTGATTGGTTCTTCAAGAGTTAAACAAGGATTAAACCCAAATCATCCAGCTTTACCTAAAGAAATGACCACTTATAATTTAGGGATTGATGGGTCTAATACCTATGAAATTTTACAGTATCTAGAGCATACCTATGTTAATCAGCCTAACTTAAAAACAGTGATTGTAGGACTTGATCATTATATGTTTAATGATTTCTATAAACTGCAAGATTCTTTTGTAGAAAAACGTTTAAGTAAAACCCATATTATCCCCACTGACTTAATTAATACTTTGTTTTCTCAAGATGCTATCATTGCGAGTAAAAACACCATCACAGAAAATTTAACAGAAACAGAAAATCAGAAAGCCTTAACCTATGGAGATAATGGTTTTTTTCCTTACCCTTATCATAATCCCAATGATGGTAATGCTCCTTGGAGATTTAGAAATACCATTGAACAATATTTTAGTTTTCATTCTCAATATAAACTATCGAGCGATCGCTTAAATGATTTCAAGAAAATCGTTGAATTTTGCCGTCAGCATAATATTAAATTAATTGTCTTTATTTCTCCGGCTCATGCAACCCAATGGGAAGCCTTACGAGTTACCGATAGATGGGATACCTACGAACAATGGAAACGAAAAATGGTAGAAGTTACCCCTGTTTGGGATTTTTCTGGCTATAATTCCATAACAACTGAACCCATCCAAGAAGTTATGAGTAATTATGTCGATAACTCTCACTACAGTCCTAAAGTTGGTGATTTTGTGTTAAATCGCATTTTATCCCATAATGTTGACCAAGTTCCCCAAGATTTCGGCGTTTTAATGACTCCAGAAAATATAGATAAACATTTAATTAAGATTCGTTCTGACCGAGGAAAATGGGCTAAAATTCGTCCTAATGAAGTTGAGTTAGTCGAAACCTTAAAACGGAACTTTAAACCACAACAAAAGTCAAAATAAACATAAGATTTTTTTATATAAAATGTTAGACCATCAACCTGCATCTTCAACTATCAATCGTACAAATTATCGTTTGGCGGTGTTAGTTCCTTGTCGTAATGAAGGCTTAACTATCGCTCAGGTAGTTAAACAATTTCGTGCGAAACTTCCCCAAGCTGATATTTATGTTTATGATAACCGTTCGACTGATGATACTTTTGATCAAGCCAAAAATGCAGGGGCTATTGTTCGCTACGAACCGCAACCGGGAAAAGGTAATGTGGTGCGACGAATGTTTGCTGATATTGACGCAGATATTTATATTTTAGTGGATGGGGATAATACCTATGAAGTTGATGTTATCGGCCATCTAGTTGATAAACTGTTAAATAATAATCTAGATATGGTTGTTGGGGCCCGTCGTTCTGCAGCCCATGATAAACAAGCTTATCGTTTAGGCCATCGTAGTGGTAATCTATTTTTAACAGGAGTAGTTAAATTTCTCTTTGGCGCACAACTTAAAGATATGCTTTCCGGCTATCGCGTCTTTTCTCGTCGTTTTGTCAAGTCTTTTCCTGCCCTTTCTAGTGGTTTTGAAATCGAAACAGAATTAACCGTACATACCCTAGAACTCAAGATTCCTTTCACTGAAGAATATATCCTCTATGGTTCGCGTCCACCAGGTTCAGAAAGTAAGCTGAAAACCTTTACCGATGGTTGGCGAGTCCTAGGAACAGCAGTATTACTGTTCAAAGAAGTCCGTCCTTTTCTCTTTTTTGGTCTTATTTCTCTTGTCTTGGCACTACTTTCTTTAGGTTTCGGTTTGCCAGTCTTTATGACCTATCTAAACACAGGATTAGTACCTAGATTCCCCACAGCTATTTTAGCTGCTTCAATTATGTTGTTGGCTTTCTTAAGTTTCACCTGTGGCTTGATTTTAGACTCTGTTGCCCGTGGCCGTCGAGAAGTTAAACGGATGGCTTATCTGTCCTATAATCTTAAAACTCGATAAGACAGTGGACACTTAGCAACAAAATTAAGTTTTTACTTTAAGCTTTGTGAAGCTTGACATATCAAGTTTTTTTGATGTATATTTTATATATCAAGTTTTTTTGATATGTAATATGACGACTCGCATCAACCCCAAAGCAGTTAAAGCAGGGGGAAGTCTTAATGTTTTTGAAAAATACCTAACCCTGTGGGTATTTATTTGTATTATTATTGGCATTGTTTTAGGAAGAACCTTTCCCAATATTGCCGAGACATTAGACGCTATGAGTGTCTATAATGTCTCTATTCCTATTGCTATTTGCTTATTTTTCATGATGTATCCCATCATGGTAAAAATTGACTTTTCTCAAGCCATTCAAGCAGCAAAAACACCAAAACCAGTTATCTTAACCTTAGTAATTAATTGGTTAATTAAACCCTTTACGATGGTAATTTTTGCTCAATTTTTTCTAGGTTATTTATTTGCTCCATTTTTGAGCGCAACGGAGATAATTAGAGGTTCAGAAGTCACCCTCGCAAATTCTTATATTGCTGGTTGTATTTTATTAGGTATTGCCCCTTGTACCGCTATGGTACTGATGTGGGGCTATCTTTCCTATAGTAACCAAGGGCATACTTTGGTCATGGTTGCTGTTAACTCTTTAGCCATGTTGTTTTTCTACGCACCCCTAGGAAAATGGCTACTTTCTGCTAATAGTTTAGTGGTTCCTTGGCAAACCATTGTTTTTTCAGTTTTAATTTATGTAGGCTTACCGTTAGCAGCCGGAATATATAGTCGTTATTGGATTTTTAAACATAAAGGACAAGAATGGTTTGATCGAAAATTTTTACACTATCTTAGTCCTATTTCGGTGGCTGCTTTATTAGTAACATTAGTATTACTATTCGCCTTCAAAGGAGAATTAATTGTTAACAATCCCCTGCACATTCTCTTAATTGCTGTTCCTCTATTTATTCAAACCAACTTTATATTTTTACTTGCCTATGTTGCTGGCTTAAAACTGAATTTAACCTACGAAGATGCAGCACCAGCGGCCTTAATTGGAGCAAGTAATCATTTTGAGGTTGCTATTGCTACTGCTGTGATGTTATTCGGATTAAATTCTGGGGCAGCTTTGGCGACAGTTGTAGGGGTTTTAATTGAGGTTCCTGTCATGTTAATGTTAGTTCAATTTTGTAAAAACACCGCTTCGTGGTTTCCCAGAGATCCAGAAAAAGCAACATTATTAGATCCTCGTTGTATTGATTCTCTGCATTAAAAATAACTCAAAAATTATATGACCAATTTCCATCATCCTCCCCGTATTTTATTTTTGTACGGATCATTAAGAGAACGTTCTTATAGTCGCTTACTAGCCGAAGAAGCAGCTCGAATTATTGAAAATATGGGGGCAGAGGTTAAATTTTTTCATTCCCATGATCTCCCGTTACGGGGACAAGTAGATGAGTCTCATCCTAAAGTGCAAGAACTTAGAAAACTGAGTCAATGGTCAGAAGGACAAGTTTGGTCATCTCCAGAAATGCACGGTAACGTAACAGGAATTTTAAAGAACCAAATTGATTGGATACCGTTAAATATTGGCTCTGTTCGTCCAACACAGGGTAAAACATT
This sequence comes from Crocosphaera chwakensis CCY0110, assembly GCF_000169335.1. Taxonomy (GTDB): domain Bacteria; phylum Cyanobacteriota; class Cyanobacteriia; order Cyanobacteriales; family Microcystaceae; genus Crocosphaera; species Crocosphaera chwakensis. The sequence goes on along the minus strand of NZ_AAXW01000006.1, from coordinate 130,672 downwards.
AGCTGTAATGCAAGTTAGTGGAGGCTCTCAGTCGTTTAATGCAGTTAATACCCTAAGAATTTTGGGACGATGGATGAGAATGTTTACTATTCCTAATCAATCTTCGGTTGCTAAAGCTTATCAAGAATTTAATGAAGACGGAACCATGAAAGAATCTGCTTATCGTGACCGAGTTGTTGATGTAATGGAAGAACTTTATAAGTTTACTTTATTGCTGCGAGATAAAGTCGACTATTTAACCGATCGCTACAGTGAACGCAAAGAAAAACAATTAAAATTAGAGGAAACATCATGAAGAAAGTTATGTTCGTTTGTAAGCGTAACTCTTGCCGTTCCCAGATGGCAGAAGGGTTCGCAAAAACTTTAGGAAAAAACAAAATCGAAGTCACCAGTTCCGGTTTAGAAGCCAGTCGCGTTCATCCCACTGCCATTAAAGTTATGGAAGAAATAGGGATTAATATTACTGATCAAACTTCAGATCCTTTAAGTGAGTTTGATGCCGATAATTATGATGCCGTCATTTCTTTATGTGGTTGCGGGGTTAATTTACCTCAACAATGGGTATCAAGGGAGATTTTTGAAGATTGGCAACTAGATGATCCCGACGGACAACCCTTAGAAACCTTCCATCGGGTTCGAGATGAAATTAAGAGCAAAGTTGAAGAATTAATTAAGAAATTAGATAAATAACCGATCACCCCTCTCTAATTATCCCCTTGGGATCAAGGTTTCATCAATGATTTGACCTTCTACTATAAACATCTTCCAAAAGCCAGAAGAAATTTGTTGTCTAGTTTGCTTTTTCGGAAAGATTTTATTAACATAGGAATTAAGTTAAGAAAAGTAACGTTTTCTTAGATTTCGTCTAACAGTCTGCCTCATAATAGAAGGTTGGAATTTGCTAGGTGATTTTCGAGAAGAAAAAACTCTGTACTTATATTGATTTTGGAGATAAGTCCATGACTATTGCAGTCGGACGCGCACCAGAAAGAGGATGGTTTGACGTCCTCGATGACTGGTTAAAACGCGATCGCTTTGTATTCGTAGGTTGGTCTGGTTTACTACTATTCCCCTGTGCTTATTTAGCACTAGGAGGCTGGTTAACCGGAACCACCTTTGTAACATCCTGGTACACCCACGGGTTAGCCAGTTCCTACCTAGAAGGATGTAACTTTTTAACCGTAGCGGTTTCTTCTCCTGCTAACGCCTTCGGACACTCCTTACTGTTCCTCTGGGGACCAGAAGCCCAAGGAGACTTCACCCGTTGGTGCCAAATCGGCGGTTTATGGACATTTACAGCCCTTCACGGAGCATTTGGACTGATTGGCTTCATGTTACGTCAGTTTGAAATTTCCCGTTTAGTTGGCATCCGTCCTTACAACGCCATCGCTTTCTCTGCCCCTATTGCGGTATTCGTCAGTGTATTCTTGATGTACCCTCTAGGACAGTCTAGCTGGTTCTTCGGACCTAGTTTTGGAGTAGCAGGAATTTTCCGTTTCATCTTATTCTTACAAGGGTTCCACAACTGGACACTGAACCCCTTCCACATGATGGGAGTGGCTGGTGTTTTAGGTGGTGCTTTACTCTGTGCCATTCACGGTGCAACCGTAGAAAACACCTTGTTTGAAGATGGTGAGCAAGCTAATACCTTCCGTGCCTTTGAACCCACTCAAGCAGAAGAAACCTACTCAATGGTGACAGCCAACCGTTTCTGGTCACAGATATTCGGCATTGCCTTCTCTAACAAACGTTGGTTACACTTCTTCATGTTATTCGTACCCGTAACTGGGTTATGGATGAGTGCGATCGGTATTGTCGGTTTAGCCTTAAACTTACGAGCTTATGACTTCGTGTCTCAAGAATTACGGGCAGCAGAAGACCCCGAATTTGAGACATTCTACACCAAAAACATTTTATTAAACGAAGGTCTCAGAGCTTGGATGGCTCCCCAAGACCAACCCCATCAAAACTTTGTATTCCCTGAAGAAGTATTACCTCGCGGTAACGCTCTCTAAGGAATATAACGGTTATTTAATAACCCTTTAAGATAAAGCCCCCTTTGCGGGGCTTCTTTTTAACTTTAATTACTCACACATACACAGTTTAAACCAATGTTTTTCAAGTTCGATGATTTAGGGGAAAAAACCATTAATAAAATAGCTGAAGTTGCCTTATCCACTAAGCTAGATAAAAGAGATAAGTTAGTGGTAAAAGTTAAAACTGACCCCAACTTATTGGCAAAAGGAACCCTAGAATCATTGGTAATTGATTGTCAAGGGTTAATGGTAGAAAATGCTTTGAGAATGGAAAGTATTAATATTACGTTGAATACCATTGCTGTGAGTCCTTTTAAAGCATTAATGGGTAACATTCAGTTAACTCACCCCAGTCGAGGAAAAGCTTGTGTTTTATTAACTGAAAAAGATATTACCAGAGTATTAGATAGAGCAATTTTGAGGAATAAACAGCATAAGATTGTTATTGCCGAAGAAGTTGTTAAGGTAAGCTTGCAACAGGTTAATTGTAATTTATTAGATACAGGAAAAATATTAATTGAAGGAACGGTTAAACCAGAAGATACTAAAGAGGTTAAAAAAGTTAGTTTAGAAATTAAACCGAAAATTTGTCAAGCAGGAAATGGCGTGATTATTGATGACATTGAATATTTAGAGGAACCTGATTTATCATCAATTTTACTCAATCCCATTTTAGAAGAAGCCAAAAGTATCTTAAACTTAAAAAATTTCAAAGTTGATGGTTTATCTTTAAAAGTTGAAGACGTTAATATTAAAAAAGGGGCTTTACAATTAGAAGCTGAAGCAGGAATGACTCATTTTCCTACTGCTTAAGGTTTAATGAATTAGATAGGTGCAGGTTTTCGTTCCTTATCATTTACAATAAAATTGAGGTTAGAAATATCTCCGATAATAATTAACACTTATGCTATCTCAAGTCAGTCAAGAATTTAATCAATATTTAATTGAATCTCCTGAATTACAAACAAAATTAGCGTCTCTTAAATCCCCCTTTGATATGATTAATGTTGCTAAAGAGGAAGGATTTGTATTAACCCTTGAGGATTTTCAAGAACTCGCTCAACACGCTTATCACGAATGGTTAATTAGGATTGACCCGTCTATTCGTCTTTTCTTTGAGAAAGTTCATAATGACGAAAAATTGAATAAACAATTACGTCAATGTAAATCAATGAATGATTTAATTATTTTTGCCCAAGAATGTAATATTGAGATAAAATTATCAGAATTAGAAAAAGCTGCAGAAGTCGCTAAATCATTTAAAGGGTTTAGTTTTGAGAAAATGTTTTTTCAAAATTTAACTACTTAAACTATGCTAGTTTTTACTAGAAAAAGGAGCTTAATTCTTCTCTCAATCTTTTTTGTTGTTCCCCTTGGTTTATATTCCAAATATTATCAAGGGGTTGGTAGCACATGGGTCAATGATTACGGGGCAGCTATTTGGTATGAAGTTTTTTGGTGTTTGTTTTTTTTTATTCTTTTCTAGTAAAAAAGCCATTAAATTAATTCCTATTTATGTTTTTATTATTACTTGTTTACTAGAAATATTACAATTATGGAATCCTCCTATTTTAGCTTTAATGCGTTCTCATATTTTGGGTAAGTTATTATTAGGGACTACTTTTTCTTGGTGGGATTTTCCTCATTATGTTATAGGTTGTTTGTTGGGTTGGTTTTGGTTAGAAATGATAGATAAAACTGTTACTAAAGCTTAGTTGAAGCTTTAATTTTCCCCCTCGCAATGACGGTATTCAATTCAAATCAGTTTGAGACAAGGTAATGTGAGCATCTTGCTCACTATGCTAATAAGAAATGACGGGTACGAAATGTCATTCCGAGGAACGAGGAATCTCTACTATGACTATTAATTGTCCCCTAACCCCAACTTTTTCTCCATCTCTTCATCATAGATGGCATCTTTCCCGTTGTTTTTTGCTTCTTGTACCTGTTTTACAGTTAGATATCTGGCTTCATTGAGGTCGGTTTTTGTGAGGTCGGCTCCTCTGAGGTCGGCTCCTGTGAGGTCGGCTCCTCCGAGGTCGGCTCCTCCGAGGTCGGCTCCTCTGAGGTCGGCTCCTTCGAGGTCGGCTCCTGTGAGGTCGGCTCCTCCGAGGTCGGCTCCTTCTAGATAGGCTCCTTCTAGATAGGCTCCTGTGAGGTCGGCTCCTGTGAGGTCGGCTCCTTCTAGATAGGCTCCTTCTAGATAGGCTCCTGTGAGGTCGGCTCCTCTGAGGTCGGCTCCTGTGAGGTCGGCTCCTTCGAGGTCGGCTCCTGTGAGGTCGGCTCCTCCGAGGTCGGCTCCTTCTAGATAGGCTCCTCTGAGGTCGGCTCCTTCGAGGTCGGCTCCTGTGAGGTCGGCTCCTGTGAGGTCGGCTCCTCCGAGGTCGGCTCCTTCTAGATAGGCTCCTGTGAGGTCGGCTCCTGTGAGTTTGGCTTCATAAAGTTCAATTCCAAACCCCCAAACGTAACTCGGAAATGTTTCTTGGGGTCGCGTTTCTGCTGCATTAATACGGTTGACTAAGGTTTGAAAATGATCATAAAGTCTTCCATTGGGAGCAAATCTGATCCAAGAAATCTTTTGATCGTTTTCATCTTTAGCAATACATAGGGTTTGATACCGTCGTCGGTGTTGGGGTTCCTCAAATTTTACCGACTCAGAAAGCTCTTTTATTGCATACTGATAAAGCAACCCATGAACGATCGCACTTAAATGAAAAAAAGCATCCCCTAACCTAGCATTAATAGTATGACCTCCTTCTGGTTCAGGAAGCCCATTTTCCCAAACTTGTTGATCTAAAGGAGAGCAAAGTTTAGCCAGTTCCACTAAATAAGGAGGATGAAAATCAGGGATATGATAGTCGTGTTCTTTGGGTTGAGAACAAAACACCATATCTGCTGCCCACCAGTCCCAAATATCGGCCAGTGCATCCCGAATATAACCCCATTTGTCTAGGGGAGTGGGTGAAGATGATGCGGTTATGTCAGAAGCGCGGTTTATTTCCCAAGTCAGTATATTAAGAAGATGGGTTCTAATTTCAGGAGATAGCCAAGCAGTGGCGAAACATTTACTGAGATCACGGGTAAGATCATAACGAGGATCAGAAGTCTCAAAGTTTTGCCAAAATTTCTCTCGTTCGGGAAAACCGTTTTTGGAATCTTCTTGATTTTGATATTGTTCAATGACTTTGTCATCTGTTCCATAAGCTTTTAACCGTTCCACGATCGCCTCAGCAAAGAGATATTCTCGGAAGGACTTATGAACAAATTCACACCCTTCTCCTGTATTTTCTTTAAAGAAGAAACTGATAATTAAGGGACTGAGAACATTGTCTCGGGTAATTTTTTTGACAATGGACTCTAAATTGTCTTTCAATTCTTTTTGATCAATTCGTGACCATAACTCGTTCCGAGAAATGGTTTCTTTTCTCATTGCGGTTATTGCTTGTGCGGTTTGCCAAAGTAGTCGTCTGAGGGGATAACCTGATAAACGATAACGTTCTTGTGATAAATCTTTTGTAAAGCTAGGGTTTCCTGCCCCTTCACAGGTTTCATCAATTAAGGCACGATATAAATTAGTAGGGTTATGAATAAGAGCTTGTAACTCCTCTTCTGACTCAACTTTGAACAATAAACGCAGAGTTAAATAAGCAAGTAACGGTAAACCCAACACCGCTAAACTGCCGTTAATATCAGATATATTTCCTCGTTCATGTTCTTTTACTAATTGCTCAAATTCTTGTTTATAGGTGTTTAAAATAATATCAATATATTTGGGATCTAAGGTTTGATAGGGTGCATTTGACTTTTGACGTGCGTCTTGAAAATCCTTAATATAAGTGTCTAACTGTGTATGAGTTAAGGGTTTCAATGTGAGAATAGGAGTAGAGTCACAGAGAAAACCGGTATCACTAACATCTCGACTTGGACGACCGGTTACAATCATACGAATAGGGGGACGTTTTCCACGTTGCTCAATAAACACATTTCTGATATTTTTTAATACTTTTTCGATACTTTCTTTGAAACCTTGGCTTGCTTCAGTCCTAATTTCATCCCATCCATCAAAAATAAATACATAAGGAGATATTTCCGTTCTTTTCTCCCCAAAATAAATAACTTCATTACGGTTAATTAACTCTCGTAACCATTCAGGATCAAATTCTGGATCATATTTAAAATTGTCCATTTCTTCTTCCCCAAATCTCAAGGACTTGGGAATAGTTTCTAAGAGATTTTGATTAAGATTTATAATATCTTTCAAGAGAACCCGAATAGGAGTACAACCTTTTTCTCTTAATATATGGGCTAAATGTAAGGTAAAGGAAGATTTCCCTGCACCTGCAATTCCTTGAATGACTATGGGTTCTTTGAATTTAGGATCTTCAAAATAGTTGAGAACAGTAGATAAAAGGTTAACACGCTGACTATCCGTTTCGGAAAAGGGATTTTTCTTAGTAGTTAATGTCTCTTGATAAAATCTATTAGACTGATTATGTTTAGATGGGGGTTTAATTTCTGACCATTTCAAATCGCCACAATCTGTCTCTAAATAAATGTCACTCAAGGAAAATGCTTCTTTTTTAAACACTTTAGCGGTGTTATATAACCAAGATTGATAATAACCATGAGCGTATAACACTTCTTGTAATTGCAACGGACTATTATCTAAAATAATTAGATTTCTAAACCCTTCAACTTTTTCTGCTGTTCTAGCATCAGTTAACACTAACCGTAAATTTCTTAAAAAAGAGTAATGAATATCTGCCCTTAAACTATCAATCTGGGTTTTATTAATGCCATAACCTGGAGCAATTTTCTTTAATGTTTCTTCGGCATAGTTAGTAAAAGAATGAGACAGCGCACCTTGCAGAGTAAACCCAGACATATCAATATTTTTCAGGTTTTTAGGATTAATAAATTCATCAGTTGCATCAATTACACGAAAGTCTGCACCTTCTATTTTTTTGTCTTCCTTTGCCTGTTTCAATACTTCTTTTACAGCAAAATTATAAGCCGACATACAAACATAATAACCTTGTTTTAACGGATCTCTTTCCTTGGTTAATAGAGGAATAACTTTACTCAGAATATTTAACGCAGTAGCAGTCTCTTTAATCATAATTTATTAACCTAAAAATATACTTGAAAATCTGAAATTAATATCGTAGTCTGATGCACTGCTTATCTTACTCTTATTATTATAATTAAAAGCGATCGCAAACATAAAAATCAACCAATATACTTGATAAATATTAGTAATATTTTATCTTAGTTTGGGGATTGTATCGGCTGGCTTTTGAAACTGTTACAATTAAAAGCGATCGCAAATAAAAAAATCAAGCAATAAACTTTATGAATATCGGTGTATTCGGCATAGGATTAATGGGTAAACCCCTAGCAGAAAGGTTATTACAAGCTAATTATTCTGTTATTGTTTATAATCGAACCATCAGTAAAGCCCAAGAATTAGAAGCTTTAGGGGCTAAAATCGCTCAAACCCCGTTAGAAGCCATCCAAACCGCAGACATACTCATTTTGATGTTAACGGATGCCACAGCCATTAGAGAGGTGTTGCTAAGCCCAGAAACGGCAGATAAGCTACAAAACCGTACCATTATCCAAATGGGAACTATTGCCCCTGATGAAAGCCGCAGCATTCAAGAAGTGGTAGAAAAGCAGGGGGGACAATATTTAGAAGCCCCTGTATTGGGTAGTATTCCTCAAGTTAAAGATGGAACATTATTAGTCATGGTGGGTGCTAAAACGTCTCAATTTGACGAATTTAAGCCAATTTTACAGCAATTTAGCTCACAACCTGAATATATTGGGAAAGTTGGCACAGCATCGGCTTTAAAGTTAGCATTGAATCAATTAATTGCAGCCTTAACCAGTGGTTTTGCCTTAAGTTTAGGATTAATTGAACGGCAAGGAGTTGATATTGATAAATTTATGAGCATTTTAAGAGAAAGCACTTTGTATGCCCCCACATTTGATAAAAAGTTAGATAGAATGCAGCAGCGTAATTTTGAAAATCCTAACTTTCCTAGTAAACATTTATTAAAAGATGTCAATTTATTCTTAAATCAAGCTGAAGAAAATGGCTTAAATACTGAAGTTTTACAAGGAATTAGGACTATTATTCAACAAACAATAGAATTAGGATTATCAGATCAGGATTATTCTGCTTTATTTTCTGCTATTAATAGAGAAGAACAATAATTTAGTTACAATTGCAGTAAACAAAGAGTAATTTTATGACTATTTCTAAAACAGAAGCAAAACAACTTTTAGAAAGGATGATTTTTGAGCAAACAAACCCCCAAGACTGGGTAGAAGATGTTTGGGGTTTAAGTGCTGTTCATGGGGAGATTTCCGCTAAATTATTAGAAGCTTTTTATTCGTTAATCGAAACTTGTCCAGAAGAGAAATTAGATAATTTCTTACAAAGTTTACTTTCAGAAAAATTAAAATAACAATTATTATGTCTTTAGTTAACACAAATTGGAATCATAACTATCTTTATACGAATGGAGTTAGACTCCATTATGTTTCCGAAGGAGAAGGAAATTTGATGTTAATGTTACATGGATTTCCTGAATTTTGGTACTCATGGCGACATCAGATTAAAGCTTTTTCTAAAAATTATTGTGTCGTTGCTCCTGATTTAAGAGGCTATAATTATAGTGATCAATTACAATCAATTAAGCTATATGATATCTCAGAATTAGTTAAAGATATTGCTGGCATTATTACTAATTTAGGCTACGAAAAATGTATTTTGGTTGCTCATGATTGGGGTGGTTTAATCGCTTGGTATTTTGCTGATCAATATCCTGAAATGGTGGAGAAACTAATTGTTTTAAATATTCCCCATCCTGCTAAGTTGATAGAGGGATTCCGAACACCTCAACAATTGAAAAAAAGCTGGTACGTTTTCTTTTTTCAACTGCCTTTTTTACCTGAACTATTAATACGATGGAACAATTATGAAGCTATTGAATCCGCTTTTATGAACATGGCAATCGATAAGTCTGCGTTTAGCGATGAAGATATACAAGCTTATAAAAAATCAGCAGCTAAACCAGGGGCATTAACTGCTATGATTAATTATTACCGTTGCTTTGTGAAGCAAATTTTCACATCAGAAAAGTCATGGAATAAATTAGATGTTCCTACCTTAATGATCTGGGGTGAAAACGATACCGCTTTAGGGAAAGAATTGACCTACGGAACGGAGGGTTATGTGACTGATTTTACGATTAGATATATTCCTAATTGTAGTCACTGGGTACAACAGGAACAACCTGACTTAGTTAATCAATATATTGCCGATTTTTTGGATATTTCCCTATCTTAGTTTTTGGCTATTTTCCACTAAACTCATAGCAAATTTATCAAACCGTTCCGATAACTTTTCATCTATTAATTTGCCTTCTTCATTAAAAGCTTGCCATGCTTGTCCAATAGCAACTTGTTCTGGAATAACCCAAGCATGAACCCATCGCATAATTAATCTTAAATGATTTAGAGCGTTACTATTAGGTTGTCCCCCTAAAACACTAATTAAACCAGTTACTTTTCCTGATAACTCATCAAAACTCATTAAATCTAAAGCATTTTTCATAACGCCACTAACACTACCATGATATTCTGGGGTTGCTAATAGTAACCCATCGGCTTCTTTAACAGTTTGGCGCAATTTTTCTACATCGGGATATTGGTCAAATTCTTTACCTCCATCACAAAACGGTAGATTCATCTTCCGTAAGTCAAGAAAGGTTACTTCTGCGCCTAAAGCTTCAATTCTTGCGATCGCTATTTCTATGGCTTTCGCACTATAAGAATCTTCTCGTAAACTTCCATTAATAGCAGCTATTTTTACCATAATTCTCACAATAATTTTTCTAAAAATAAATCAATTATTATTATAACAAAGATGGCATTTTTTTGTCATCTTCTATTACCCAATTAGCGAAACGTTTGGCTAAAGCAGGGGCAAAAACAAAGGTGCTAGTAAATCCTGAGAATACATGAAGTCCTGTTAATGTGTCAATTTTACCTACTAAAAAGTTAGAGTCAGGGCAAAAAGCAACTAAACAATGGTGTAATTTTCCCGGTAATTCTTGTAATTCAGGCAGTACTTTTCCGACTCCTTGGCGAATTGTTTTTTCTGCTGACTTACTATCAAGTTTAGTGTAAGGATTAGTTCTAATTTGACTAATTTGACCTAAACAAAAACGACCATCTAAAAATTGAATTGCACCGGGTTCCATGACATTGGAAATAATCTCATCATTGGGACGATTCCATAAAGATTTTAGCTCAGAATTTCCTGATTTTTCTTCGATATCAAGACGATTTAAAATAGCTGGCATTACTAAAGTTCTTAAATTAGTATCTACAGGTGAAGTTAAGATTAACTGAGAATGAGTAAAATAAATATTAAGGGTAATTCCCAGAGTTTTTAATAAAGAACGACTTAATCCTCCTGCACAAACTACCACATTTTTACTGTGGTAGTTTTCTTTGTTTGTTTGTACCCCCGTTAGGGTTTCATTTTCAGATAATAATTGAGTCACTTCTTCATACTTTATAGTTCCATCTAATCTTAAGAAAGCTTGTTGGTAAGCATTATTTGTTTTTTGTGGGTGAATATGTCCATGAGGTAGTTTAAGACAGCCTGAGATAGTATCAGGGTTTAATAAAGGTTCGATTTCAGTAGACTCTTGAGGGCTTAATAATTGAGGTTTAATAAAAAATTTCTGATAATTTTTAGTAATAGTTTTTGGATCTTTATCTATCGGAATTGTTAACATTAGATCCAGTTCTCTAAATTCCGTATTTTGTCCTAACTCTTCTGATAATTGATGATACATTTCCCGACTTTCTTTACATAACTGGGTAGAAAAATTATCGGTTCCTGACCAATAGGCAATACCTCCATAACTGTAACGAGTTGCATTAGTATAATTAGAATCTTTTTCTAATAATAAAACTGCCAGTCCTTGTTTAGCTAATTCGTAACTTAGAGTTGCTCCTGTAATGCCAGCACCAACAACAATCCAATCAAAATTTTTCATATTTTTATTATCTCGTTTTCTTTATTTTATCATCAATAGCTAATCTAGTAATTTAGTTTATTGATTATCAATTTTTTAATCTTATTTTAGAAGATAGGGAATAGTGTCATGATATAATTATCTTGATATGAATAAATATTATTCATTTTTGGATTAGGGTATAAATTATCCTTGCAAAAAAATTCTAAATTTTACTAGCTTTTGACTTCATGAATCTGCTTCCTCGACGTTATCATCGTATCAGACAAGTTCTTGAAAAAAGACAACCAGACTTAACTATTTTAACCGAGGATGTTCATAAACCTCATAACTTATCAGCCATTATCCGCACTTGCGATGCTGTGGGAATATTAGATGTTCATTGTATTAATACAACCGATGAATTTCCTACGTTTTCGCAAGTTTCGCAAGGGAGTGATAAGTGGGTCTTTCTCCATAGTCACCCCAATATTAAAACAGGTATAAACCATTTAAAACGCCAAAATTTCAATATATATGCTGCCCATTTTACCGATCAATCTTTAGACTATCGAGAGATTGATTATACTCAACCTACAGCTATTTTATTAGGAGCAGAAAAATGGGGAGTGAGTGAAGAAGCAGCGAACTTAGTGGATGGACATATCATCGTCCCCATGTTAGGAATGGTACAATCTTTGAATGTTTCCGTTGCTGCTGCAGTTATTTTATTTGAGGCACAACGCCAGAGACTAGCACAAAAAATGTATGATACAAGCAGATTAGATTTGGATAGGTATCATAAAATCTTATTTGAATGGAGCTATCCAGCCCTAGCCACAATCTATCAAAAAAAAGGAGAAAATTATCCATCTTTAGGAAAAAATGGAGTAATTCTTCCGAAAAATTCGTGATGAGTAAAAACTAATTCAAGGTTAACTCTAAGAAATTTTATTAAGGGGATGACGATCGGTATATACGTAGGTTAAATTGATCATTAATCAAATTTTATTAAGCGTTTAACATGAACTTTCTAGTAGATAAAATTTTAGCAACCACTACGGTTATCAGCTTAATTGGAGGAATCGTTAACATTAATCCTTCATTTGCTGCAATTATAGGATATAATATGAAATTTTTTGATAACTCAGATAATCAAATTGGTTCTGGTGAATTTACTTATGATGCTGACACAATTACTTGTATTCAAACAGCAGCTTTTGGTGACTCATGCGATCAATTTAATGGTCGTGATGTTAAAACTGAATTAATTAGTTTTTCTGCAAATATATTAGGAACTGAGTGGAGATTTAATGATCGATCAGGACAGCTTTGGTGGGATGAAAACTCAAACAGCGTTTTAGGTGCAATTCCTAATGGACCTGATATATTTGTAGATAAGCAATGGTTTTTTGGCAATCAATTTTCCAACAGGAATTTTTTATCTATTGAGGGACAAAGTGGCGAAAATAGTGGGACTTGGAAGCAAGTGTTAAATTTTGATGTTGATAATTCTCTTAACGGAAAATGGACAGCAATGCTGAAAAAGTCTTCCCCATCTAACCATCATATTGTCCCAGAACCTTTAACGTTACTTGGGACAGCAATTGCCATAGGATTTGGAACCTTTTTTAAAATTAAACTCAAATAATATTTGGTATTTTAAGAGATTAAGCTAGAAGGAAATTTTGATGAATAAATCCCCATTATAAAAATGAATTCTCCACGATAGCATCGGAACAGAGTGAGTAACCAGTAACTTTGCTTCAATGTCGCCGGTTTTTTGCTAATAATGTTAAGCTTAACGTTTAGATTGTCTAAAGATTTAAGTCTATGAGTCGTGAGTCAACCACCTCTTTACCTAATGGTAAGGCCAATCCCTCTAAACCCTATTCCCAAGTCCACCTAAAAAGAGCAGGAAAAAAACTATTATTAATTTTGCCAGACACTGAACCTAAAGAAGCAAACAAAGACTGGATAGAATTATTACAAGACTTAAAATACTGTTTAACCCATCACAAAGGAACCTGGACTCCAGGAACTCCTGTTCATTTATTAGTGGAAAACCGTTTACTTGATAGTCGACAATTTCACAATATTGGTGAAGCGTTAGACGCAGCAGAATTAAAGCTAACTCGTGTTTTTACCACCCGCCGTCAAACCGCTATTACTGCAGCGACAGCTGGCTATTCTGTTGAACAAGAAACCCCCAAACGAGAACTCTTTCCCATAGAGATGTCAAGTCAAACCAATCTTAACGAACCTTTGTATGTTAAAACAACCGTTCGTTCTGGGGTTGCTATTCGTCATCCAGGAACTATTATTATTCAAGGAGATGTTAATCCAGGGGGAGAAGTGATCGCTGATGGGGATATTATTATATGGGGACATTTACGAGGTATTGCCCACGCAGGGGCAAAAGGGAATCCAGAATGTTGTATTATGGCGTTGCGAATGCAGCCAACCCAGTTACGCATTGGAGAAGCTGTAGCGCGACCCCCTGGGGACAGTCCAGAAGTATTTGAACCAGAAGTAGCTTATTTAACAACTGAAGGTATTAGACTAAAGTCTGCCCTCAATTTTAATAAAACCCACACTTTTACGGCCAAGGAAAAGGGATGGACTCAAAAAAACACTCCAAATCCTGCATAATAATTAATTCAAGACTATTGGATAATTGAGCTTTACATTATGAGTCGTGTTATTGTAATTACCTCTGGAAAAGGGGGCGTAGGCAAAACCACTATTACCGCTAATTTAGGATCAGCGATCGCTCGATTAGGGTATAAAATTGCTTTAGTGGATGCAGATTTCGGTTTAAGAAATTTAGATTTACTTCTAGGGCTTGAACAACGAGTGGTTTATACCGCCATTGATGTTTTATCTGGGGAATGTTCCATTGATAAAGCCTTGGTTAAAGATAAACGTCAGCCTAATTTAATGCTATTACCGGCCGCCCAAAATCGCACCAAAGAAGCCATTAGTCCTGATGATATGAAAAAACTGGTGGCATACTTAGATAAACAATTTGATTTCATCTTTATTGATAGTCCGGCTGGTATTGAAATGGGATTTCGTAACGCTATTTGCCCAGCACAAGAAGCGATTATTGTTACCACCCCCGAAATGGCAGCTGTACGTGACGCTGATAGAGTTGTGGGATTGTTAGAAAGCGAAGATATTAAGAAAATTCACCTTATTGTTAATCGCATCAAACCCAAAATGATCCAACTCAATCAAATGATTGGGGTAGAAGATATTTTAGATTTGTTAGTGATTCCCTTATTAGGAATTGTCCCAGATGATGAAAGGATTATTATTTCTACTAATAAAGGGGAACCGTTGGTTTTAGAAGAAACCCCTTCTATTCCAGGTTTAGCCTTTACTAATATTGCCCAACGATTAAACGGAAAAGAAATTCCTTTCCTTGATTTTATGGCTGCTGATGATAATCTCATCACTCGTCTTCTTAGTATTTTCAGAAAGTAAACCCTCTTAATTGATCCCATAAAACCATGATTCTTGAGCTTCTCGAAAAAATATTTCCCTGGAAAAGTCAAACCAAAAGTGGTGAGGACGCAAAACACCGTCTTAAATTCATTATTGCTCACGATCGCGCCGGCTTAAACCCTGAAATGATCGAGGCCATGCGTACAGAAATCTTAGCAGTGGTTAACCGTTACGTCGATATTGATCCCGATGAAATGGAATTTTCTCTAGAAAGCGATCAACGGATGACTGCATTAATCGCTAATTTACCCATTCGTCGCGTTAAACGGGAGACAGAAAAGGCCACGACAGCCTCTGAGTCTTAAATAAAAACTTGAAAATTATCTTCTTAGTTGCTGCATAAAGATTTCCTTATTGTTACTAATTCTCAATACTATAAAAGTTCCCGATTTATCTGAATCTTAACTTTTTTTTGTCAACTTAATTAATAGTTGTCCTGATACTAAAATTTAACATAAGGAAAACTATGATTAAGCAATTGAATTTAACAAAAGGATTAAAATCCTTTGCGGTCTTCTTAGGGGTACTTCTAGCTCTTGGTGTCTCTGTTTCTCCAGCAGTTGCAGAGAAAATGGAAGTAGAAGAGTCCCAGACTGAAACGGAAGTCATGGATAAAGAAGAAGACGATGAGATGTCTGAAACCATGATGGAAAGAGAAACAGACATGACTGACGACGAAATGTCCGCTCCCATTGAAGACACGGAAGAAGAAGTTCAGCTCGAAACAGAAGTCATGGACAAAGAAGAAGACGATGAAATGTCTGAAACCATGATGGAAAAAGAAACGGACATGGATGACGACGAAATGTCCGCTCCCATTGAAAACAAGGAAACCAACATGGATGATGAAGAAATGTCCATGGAAAAAGAAGGCGATACCGCTGAGATGAACTTGGTGGAAACCGCCATGGCCGCTGGAGAGTTTAATACCTTAGTGGCTGCTGTTCAAGCGGCCGGGTTAGCTGAAACCTTATCTGGGGAACAAGAATTTACAGTATTTGCTCCCACTGACGAAGCTTTTGCAGCGTTAGGGGAAGACACCCTCGAAGAATTACTGAAACCTGAAAACAAGGATAAGTTAACCGCTATTTTAACTTACCATGTTGTTCCTGGGATGGTTACTTCTACTGACCTCGAAGCAGGTAAAGTTAAAACCGTTCAAGGTAGTGATCTTGAAGTTGACTTAGGGGAAGCGGTGATGGTGGATGATGCAACAGTCGTTAAAGCCGACATCATGACCAGTAACGGCGTTATTCACGTGATTGATAAGGTGATTTTACCCGCTGAATAAGTAGAGAAACTTTGACATTAATTATTAAGGGGTGGGGTGGATGTTACCATTTCACCCTTTCATCCTAAACCATCGTTAAGAGTTTTACTCAACTGAGTCACTGAAACACCATTCTTTAAGTTTCTCTGCCAAAGATAGAGGTAAAGGATATTTGCATTCGTCTGCACTCCACCAATGACGCGATCGCAACTCATGAGCAATTTTGTGATGTAAGATAAACTTGTTCGGGGATGGTGTAGCTAATATATTATGAGCACGGGGTTGAGGCATTTTCCAATCTTTATAAGAGTCTGGATCACGAGTAACATTAGTCTTAATGCGTTTTCCAGTTTCGGTATCAAGTTTATAAACTTTTTCTCCTTTTTCGTTTTCTTCTTTTTCATATCCTTGTGATGTCCAAGGTTCAACTCTACTTTTATTTTTGGGTTGGTTACTTAATGTTTGTGGTTTTTGAGCAATACTTAATACAGTTTGATGTAATGTTAATCCTATCAATGGTATTTCTCCAGGGTTAGAATTGAGTGGCATAAAAATTCCATTTGCATAAGAAGCTATTTCTGGGTCAAATTCTTCTGAAAAATCTTCATTTTCTATGGGTAGTCCATATCCCGATGCAACTTCATTATTTATTAAATCTCGAATACGAATAATAGTAATTTTCTTAGTTGGTGACTTACTAGAGTTGAAATATGTATCTTGTAACCATGGCCAATATCTTCTAGAATTTTGTGCATGAGCATAGAGATAAATATTCTCAGCATTTGAATAGTTAAGAGTAAGTTCGTCTAACATCTTATTTATAATGACGTTAGGCTGCATATTATTATTGTCATTATTATTGTTGGCTAAATAATTAATTGCTTCAGTAAATGACTTAAATTTTGGATCTCTTGCTACTAATAAAACCTTAATCTCATTTTTATAAATAACAACTAATACGGGTTCATTAAATGCTTTATTCGATGTTGCTTTATTTCGAGAAATTATATGAAATCCTGCATAAACATTATTATCTTCAGCAGTAGATAACGGATAGTTTTGCTCAAAAGGCATTATTGCATCTAAAATTGATTGAAAAGCACGATTAAATAAACTTTTTTCTAATTCTTCTTTTTTCTTGTTATCGGTACATTGTTCATAAGATACGATACATTGAGGAATTAAATTATATTTTGGTAATAGTGATTTAATATAAGATTTTGGATCAGCATTACCTTTATATGATGGATGATCTTGATCTAATATTTCAACTATGATCGGTGTAGAAAAATCTTGTTTATACTTATCAGCGAATGCTTTGAGATGTTGTAATTGAGGAATCTTTTTATTTTTATCTTTTTTCGATGTTTTATATTCTATTGGATCAGCTATACTTTCCCAAGCAATAAATTTTAAATTTAAACTATCTCCAAAATAATGATCAGCAACTTTTTTAATAGCATCTTTTGTTTTGGAATTAGTCGCAGTAGAAACATAAACTGTTATATTATTAGCTCTTTGTTGTAAGAAATCTTTTAAAGTTTCGGTTATTCCAGGTAACTTATCTTTAGAAGGTTTTTGGATTTTAGGTTGTTCACAAAATTGTTCTTTAATTAATTCAGAAGCTTGTTTAAACTGCTGTTTAATAATCTCATTATTTTCAATTTTAGATATTTTTTGCCAAGGTTGACTTAAGTTTACACTCTTTGGTAAAAAGTTAGTAATTTGTTTTAGTAATCTTCTGATATCAGAAATAGGAACGCCTGTTCCGACTCCGACTTTTTGTGATGCTCTAGCAGGAACTAAAATATCTAGATCATCACTTTCAAAATAGTTTAGAGGTTTTAAAAGTACATCTTCAATATCAGGAATGTTTACCCCTAATTTGTCTAATATTGCTCGTATTTTTTTATCTTTCCAGCGACGTTCAAATTCCTTTTTCTTATCTTCTGAGCCTTCTTTTTCAAAGTTTTTCGCCTCTAAAAATGTAAACGCATTAGGCTCAATAAAATTCAATTCTCTTGACCAAGATTTTAGCTTACGAATATAGCAATGAGTGGTATTTCTTTGTAAACCAATTTCGTCTTGATCCCCTCGTTTTACAACCCAACGTTTCATTTTAAAATGAATATTGATTCTTTTATGATTTAGATCGCTTTGGGTAGAAATAACAACACCAATGGAAGCTTTATATTGACGTGGAGTGGTCAACGGTGGCCAGGAAACTAACTCAACTGTATTACTTTTTCTACTAGGACTAAATAGTAACTTAACTTTATTATCTCCTAATTCATATTCTTGTTCACTTAATAGTTTACCCATCGCCCAAGCTGGTGACCACCATTCTAACTGTTCTGGGGTTCTTTTTTTCCATTCAAATTGTTCTAGTGTACATAATTCTTTAACTTTGTCATGACTTGATTCTGGATACCAAACTTCAACCCATTTTCTAAATATTAACTCTAAAACTTTAGGATCAATAGGTTCATCAGCTAAAAAAGCTTCGGGGTTAGATTCATACTCTTTAGTAATCTTATTAAATCTTGTAAGCTTATTAATTACTCTAATTTGAGGTAATAATAAGCGTAACGTATCTAATAAAGAGTCAGTTGGTGCATTTTTATGTTCTCCCTCATAATGTAGTTTAAATTTTTCTAGATTAGGAAATGCCATAACATAACCCGTAATATCTTTAATCAATGTTTCATCATATTCAAAATAAATGGGTTGAAAATAGTTGTATCTTGGTGCCATGATCTGAAAATAATTGCTAGATAGATAAATGATGTGGTAGGGTGGGCAATGCCCACCTTACAGAGGGACTTCACTAATAAAGTGAGTTAAACGGGTCAAAGGATAATAAACTGGCCCATATAACGTTTCAATTAAACGTCCAGATGAACCCCCTTCTTTAATAGCATTCCCCAAAAGTTGACGAACGGCTAACAACAGAGATGTTTTTTCTGTTTCACTGTCACCCTTACCTTGTGCAGTTTGTGGCATAAATGCAGCATCTGTAAATCAAACTACCGTATTTCGTCCCCCACGGGTGCTACGACCAATTAATTGAGTTAAATTTACTGCTAACGTCCAAACAAGCGGATTTCTCATCGCAACCCCTTGTATTTCGTCTGGTAGGTTAGAGAAAATTTGCGGAACAGCTAAGAATACATCTCTTGTATTTCTCGCTTCTCTTTGAATGGTAGTGACAGGTTTAGAACCCATATTATCAACGGCGTTTTTGTTCACTGCACTGATAATAATTTGATTATCATCGGGACGAGGATGTTGTCTTACTAATATCACCATACCACCAAAATAAGGCTCTTCTTTATTATCTGGGTGCATGAGGTTAACCGCGCGAGAAATAGCACCAATAGGAGCAATTAATAGTTCTTTTCCTTGACTGGGAAATTCTGTCATTTTAGAACGAGGAACATTGATATCAGGGGACCATAAAACACTGTCTCCATCTCGAACCACAAAAGACGCTTTTTCTTGATAGGGTGGTTTTAAGCAAGTATAGAAGGTTTTGGCTTCAGCGTAACTATTAGTAATTAATAGGATATTTTTTCGGTCTTCTCCTATTTTATCTTTTAAATAGGTTTGAAATCGATCAATTAAAGGTTCACCTTGGGTAAAGGAACGACATAAACCAGATACCATCTTTCCTATATTGTCGTGACGTTGCTCTCCATAGAAACCAGATATCCTCACAGGAATATTACTATTATCGACTACAGGACAAAAGAAAAATTCACTTTTTTGGGTAACTTTTTCAATTTTTTCTTTTGGTGTTTCTATTAGTAAACTGGGTTTTTGTTGAACATGAAACCCATAGGATTGTTTTTCTTTTCCTGAGTAACTGGTAGCTGAAGTGACTAATAAATGAGATGGTGTTAACCCATCAACCGTAAAAATTTCTTGCCATTGACTCAAAAGCGATCGCCCTATACAAATACCTCTATGTATTTTAAGATGTCCATCTTGATATTGTGCGCTAGTGACTGCACCAACGGGAGAGGCAGGTAACAACTTTTCAAAATCAACGGGTGGAATCAAAGGTAAATTAGATTGAAGTTCGCTATTAGATAATTTTCTAGTTGAAATATGTTTACCTAATGCTCCTAACCCTTGAGCAGCATAAATAGACAATTGTAATAACATTGCTAAATTATTAATAAATTTTTCTTCGTCGGATTCTAATTTATTGAGTTCTGTATCCCATTTCGTTTCTTTGATAAATTCAACGCATTTAGGATGAGGAATTTTTGACGATGGTGTATTTAATAAAATCCCTGCTATGTAAGTTAATTTAGTGACAATTTTGCTATCTTTATTCTCTAATCCGACTAAACTAGGATCGCTGATCTTATCTTGTATCCGTTTAAAGATTTCACGATATCTTTCATAACTTTTTTCGTATTTATTAGCCGTGGGTTTGCGTATTTTTTCTCCTAAACGGATTTTTATTTTTCCTGATAGATGTTCAGCTAAACTATCAAATAAAGACCAAGCACCAAATAATCTTCCTTCTGTTGCACATTGTGTCAGTAATGTTTCAATCTCTTGTGTTGGTTGTTTCCCTTGAAAAATAGCAGCAATATCTCTTAGAGAATACATCATATCTGCGATTGCTTTACACGCTAAAAATTTCCATCCTTCTGATTCCTCAAGATAAGAATCTCTAAATTTTTTGAGTACAACAACTTCCCCTTCTAAAACACTATTTATATGCTGATAAAATTCATTACGTGACCAAGTATCTTGCATTTGCTCAAAAGAGGCAAGGGTAACAATGGGATAAAAAAGTTCATCTAATTTAGGTTGAGCGAGATCCACTTCATCTACTACAAATAAGTCAGTAGTTAAGGCTAAATATTCCAGAATTGTAATGTTTTCTTTTAACGTATGACTCGATACTTTTTTATGAATAAAACCTGGTAAAGTTCCAACAATTAACTGCGCTTCTTCTAACTCTTTAGCAGTAATATGTTGAGGACAAACACCCACTAAAGGACAATCATATTTTTTATTTTTTGTATCATTAATATCTTCTAATTGATTAAAACAAGGTTTTTTATTTCTTTTATTTGTGGTTGACTGTGGACTTGATGGATTTGCTAATGCGAATAAGGGACAACATTGACTTAACCATTTAAACCCTGGATGAGTAAAAGATTGATCTTTATTACCAAACATAATGGCTTGATTTAAGCGACTTAGATGTTTATGTCGTTCAGAGTTACCAATAATAGGTACTGCTTTAATGTTTGTTTTTTGAGCAAATTCCAACCAATCTTGAACCTCTCCTACGCTATTAGTTGCAATGGCAATTCTTTTATTTTGTTCAATTAAAATAGTAATTAAGCTTTCAATTAATGTTGATTTTCCGCTCCCAGTCGGTCCTAAAATATGACTCTCACCATCAATATATATTTCGTCAGTTTCTTTATTATTCTCTACATCCCAATAACGAGACTTTTCAATAATTTCCCCTGCATCATATTTTAAAACTTGTTTTAACTCTTGTCCTTTTTTAACTAATTCTTTAATTTTTACTCTAATCGATTCACGATTATTGCTTAAATTAATACTCGGAATATTATTATTATATTGTATTCCTATATTAGCAATAGCTTCGTCAATTTTAACTAATCTTGTTTCCTCTGAATTAATCTTAAATTGATAGTTGCCTTTTGGTGCAGGATTATAGTTTTTTGTATCAAATTCAAGGTTTTTTTCAGTCAAAACAGCCTTATAACTCTCATAACGATTCGTGAACATATCGTTAGTCAAACGAATATGATTATGATCATAATCAATTTTAAACCCTAAAATACTATTATTATTTTTAGTAAGTTCATCATAATTTCTTAAAGCAATTTCCCAACTAATAGAACTGCGAAATTCTGAGGCTAAATGACGTAAATGTTTAATAATTTGCCATTGATAATCACTTATTCCTGGTTCTCGATAACCTTGCATTAATAAATGAGCTTTTTTGATAGGATGTAAAGGGAAATAAGTATGTAAAGCGTATAACATCAATTCAGTGCGAATAAAATTAGTTGGTTGAGAAACATAATTTTCAGACTGTTCACTTAATTTTTTTAGCCAACTACTTGAATCTCTCATTTTAATTCCTTTTTGATTCGTTTAATTAATTCTGATTCTGAAATTACTGGAATATTCCCTTGATATTTACTTTTCAAAATTGCTTGATTTTGTAGCTTTTTAAGTCGATAATCTGGAACAACAAAAAATGATTGACATTGACCAATCTCAGGTATTCCATCTTCATTTAATTCTCTGGCTAATTTTGTCGCATTTACCCAGTCTTTTGCATCAACTGCCCAACTTTTACCATCAGGAAAAGTTACTTTGAGATCCGCTTTATCTAATTCTGGCCATAATTCTACTTCTAATCCCATTTCCTTAATCTTTTTTTCCAGACGTAATTCAATTAAGGATGGTCTAATTAAACACCTAACAGTATCAGGAAGAGGGGCTTTATCTACTTTATCCTCTAAAGATTCACAACATCCCTCAATTTCTCTTGCTGCACAGTCTAAATAACCACCACATTTTTTGCATAATTGCTTATCATTAGACTGCAGAGGTACGTCTTGATAAGCTTCTTCTAATAAGTCTTTCACTCTTTCAATTTCAGGATGTTCATCTATTAATAATGCTTTATCTAATTCAGAAGGAAAAGGATTTTCTGCTATGAAACGACGGAATTCTGTATAAGTGCTATAAGGTAAATCATTTTTTTGAATTTCTTCCATCAACCGAGGAATATAACTTTGATTATTATCAATTTCTAAACTCAAACTATACTCAATTGCATAATCTTCACATTCTTCTGATGGTTTCGTCATATCCTCAATTAAAGGTTCATCAGGAAAATCGACCCATTGACAAAATTCGGGGTCTACTGCTTCTATCGACTCTCTTGCTGCTTGAACCATATTAAGAATAGAAGGATGACGGATTTTTCCATCTCTCAATATCCATTTAATACTTAATTTTTCAAATGCTTCGTGTAAAGGTTGAGGAAATGGCTGATAATCATTAACAAGATAAGCAGGTTCACCTCTGTTGATGCGATCGCAGATTTCTACTAACCCTTTACACAGTTTAATAAATAATATTTCTTCTGTTTCTTGTTTTGTCATCTCTACTTACAAACAGAATAGTAATATCAATAATAAGCCTTCATTAGTCAATCTGTTTTTAAGTAATATTATCTTAATATTTTTATTGGCTTTAAATTTAATAATTAACAGAAATGATTAGATAATTGGTCACTGATAAGCGATCGCCGATCACCAATCAGAAGGAAAGCTGTAAAGTAGTAAAAGTCATTTCTGCTTTAGATGATAGCTGATATAACAATTTGCATGAATATATTAATGTCAACCTTGTCTCTCACAAACTTCTATATTCCCGTTCCTTTACTAGCGACGGCAACAGAAGGAGAAACTGCCGATAGTGCTTTAGTTTTAGCGAGTGTTCTCCTCAGTTTAGTAGTCATCTACTTTGCCAGTAAATTAGGAGGTGAACTTTGTTTTCGCATTAATCTTCCTCCCGTATTAGGGGAATTAGTCGGAGGCGTTGCCGTTGGAGTATCGGCCTTAGGTCTATTAGTCTTCCCAGAGGGAGGTTTTAGTGCCACAGACTCCCTTCTGATGCAGTTTTTGCAATTAACCACCGAAGTTACCCCAGAGGGCTTAGAAGCGGTGTTTTCCTCTCAAGGGGAAGTGGTTTCTGTTCTCTCAGAATTGGGCGTAATTATCCTCCTATTTGAAATTGGCTTAGAATCTGACTTAAAAGAGTTAATCCGTGTCGGGCCCCAAGCAGCGATCGTTGCAGTGGTAGGAGTGGTAACTCCCTTCGCCTTAGGAACCCTGGGATTAGTTTATGGTTTCAATGTCCCTATCGTTCCTGCTGTGTTTGCAGGGGCTGCTTTAACCGCCACCAGTATCGGTATTACCGCTAAAGTCTTAGCAGAATTGGGTCGTTTAAGTTCCTCAGAAGGACAAATTATTATTGGGGCTGCGGTTCTCGATGATATTTTAGGCATTATTGTCTTAGCAGTCGTAGCCAGTTTAGTAAAAACAGGAGAAATTCAAGTTTTCAATATTCTTTATCTCATTGTCAGTGCAGCCATTTTTCTCATCGGTGCGATTCTTTTAGGTCGTCTATTGAGTCCTTTGTACGTCAAATTAGTCGATGAAATGAAGACCAGAGGGCAACTTTTACTGGTGTCTATCTGTTTTGCCTTTGTCCTGTCCTATATTGCCCAAATTATTCAATTAGAAGGCATTCTCGGTTCTTTTGCTGCGGGTTTAGTTTTAGCAGAAACAACGAAACGTCACGAACTTGAAGAACTTATCGCTCCTATTTCTGATATTTTCGTCCCCATTTTCTTTGTTTGTGTAGGGGCAAAAACCGATTTAAGTGTTCTGAACCCTACCGTTCCCAGTAACCGAGAAGGCTTAATATTAGCTCTGTTTTTAATCGTTGTAGCGATTATTGGTAAAGTAGTCACTGGCTTTACAATTTTAGGAAAACCTGACCTTAATAAATTGGCGATCGGTGTCGGCATGATTCCCAGGGGGGAAGTGGGTTTAGTGTTTGCTGGTGTGGGTTCAGCCAGTGGTGCTTTATCCCAGTCCACCGAAGCAGCCATTATTATGATGGTTATCCTGACCACTTTTTTAGCTCCCCCCTGGTTACGAATGGTCTTTAAAGAACCGGCTGTCAGTCCACAAGAACAAGAAAGTACCTAATGAGAATCACCTGTTTTGCTCAGCATCAAAAATAAAGCTTTGCTGACAATAAAGAAGCATTCTCGAAACCTTAACCCTATTTTTTCGTCTTTTGGAGTTGATGAGTAAGACGGTTCCTATTAACCTGTATCAGTATTAGAACCGTTATTCTCCATAGGAGTAACTATTGTGAGATTTCACTGGCTACTATTAACTATCCTCAGCACCCTTTTGTTTGCCCTGCCAGCACAAGCCGGCAGACTCCTCTTTTGGCGATATGAAAATAATCAAAATCGCCTAATTTTTACCACTGATTCACGGGTTCAACCTCGGGCCCAGTTGATCCCTAACCCC
Organism: Crocosphaera chwakensis CCY0110; assembly: GCF_000169335.1. GTDB lineage: Bacteria > Cyanobacteriota > Cyanobacteriia > Cyanobacteriales > Microcystaceae > Crocosphaera > Crocosphaera chwakensis. The sequence continues at coordinate 105,687 of NZ_AAXW01000006.1, read as the reverse complement.
ACTCGTATCGTTCTAGACTTGCCAGGAATCACCTTAGGCCGTTCCACCGTCGATCAAACGATTGGGGGAACCATTAAAAGTGTGCGTGTGGGTCAGTTTAATTCTCAAACCACTCGTTTGGTGATTGAATTAGCCCCTGGATACACCGTTGATCCCACCCAGGTAAAGGTTAGGGGTCTTTCTCCGACCCAATGGACTGTAGAACTGCCAAATCCCCAACGGATTAGTAATTCTACAACCTCTAGACCGAATCCTCGTCCCAATCCCCCTACCAGTAACCCCTTACCTCAGCGGCCTCTTAATCCGTCTCCTTCTTCCTCTCAAGAAAATAATAATTTTCAAGTCACCCGTAATGGTTTATTTGTTCGTCTGGACAAACAAGGACAAAATCGGGATATTCAGGTAGAAGATCGCGAACAAGAAGAGGTCAAAACCATACAATTTACCTTACCTGGAGCATCCTTCCCCCAATCTTTAATTGATCAAACCCTTGCGGTTAATAAATACGGGGTCAGTGACGTTAAGTTTGAACAACCATCACCCTCTCAAGGCCGTCTCACCCTCCGAGTAGCCAAAGATAGTCCAGGATGGCAAGCTTATTATTCCCGTTTAGGAGGACTGGTTTTATTACCCCAAGGGGGTTTATCGGCCGTAGAAGATTTAACTTCCCCTGAGCCTTCCCCAGAGGTCAGCGTTAGCCCTGTCAAAAATCAAAATCCGACTATTTCCACCATTGAATTAACCAATAACAATAGTCAACTGTTGATTCAGTCCAACGGGCCTATCAAAGGTCAAGGGACGATTGATCGCAGAACAGGGGTTTTTGAAATTCGTATTCCTCAAGCTCAATTGGCAGACCCGATCCAAGGTCCTCAACTGGGGCGCAATAGTCCTATTTATCAGTTGAAGGTGAGTCAGGTAAATACGGATACCGTGGTGATTCAAGTTCGCCCTTCATTGGGGGTGCGTTTTGGGGGGTTACGGCAACCCAATGCTCAAACCTTATCCCTCGAAGTGCGTTCTTTACAAACCAGTAGTCCCCCTATCACCAATAATCCCACTGCTATCCCAGTTCCTTCTGCCCCGAACACCCCGTCTCAACCCACACCCCTTCCCCCTGGTAATCAAACCCCTAGGGGAAGGGTTCTGGTGGTCATTGATCCTGGCCACGGGGGAAAAGATCCAGGGGCGGTTGGGTTAGGGGGACTCAGGGAAGTCGATGTGATTCTCCCTATCTCTTTAGAAGTGAGTCAACTGCTTAAACAGCAAGGGGTGGAGGTGATGCTCACGAGAAATGCTGACTATTTTGTCAGTCTTCAGGGGCGCACTTCTATGGCCAATCGAGCAAGGGCTGATATTTTTGTCAGTATCCATGCCAATGCAGTGGGGGGTGGACGGTCTAATGTCAATGGGATGGAAACGTTTTATACGGGAAATCGAGAGTTAGCTGAGGCAATCCATCGTAGTATTTTACGAAATGTTACCATCGCCAACGATCGCGGGGTCAAGAGTTCTCGTTTTTACGTCCTGAGAACCTCTAGAATGCCGGCTGCTTTAGTAGAAACAGGATTTGTAACTGGGACGATCGATAACGCTAGATTACGTGATCCAGCTTATCGTAGTCAAATGGCCAGGGCGATCGCTCAAGGAATTTTAGATTATATTCGGCAAAAAGGTCTCTAAATTCGTTTCTGTTTCTACAATATAGTTACTAACCTATAAAATCATGGTTCAATTGTTAACTTTTCCTTTATTGACTTAATCACAACATGAGAGAGATTCAAAACAGTCCTATTGGTGTGTTTGATAGTGGTGTGGGAGGATTGACTGTTTTACGGGAACTTTACCGACAGTTACCCCAAGAATCCATCCTATATTTTGCTGATACAGCGCGACTTCCTTATGGTAATCGTGAAGCGTCCGAAATTTTACAGTTTGTTCGAGAAATTCTGGCTTGGATGACCGGGCAAAATGTCAAAATGGTTATCATGGCTTGTAATACCAGTTCTGCTTTAGCCCTCGAAGCAGTGCGCCAAGAGTTTGATCTTCCTATTCTAGGAGTGATCTTACCTGGAGCAAAAGCTGCCGTTAAACAAGGTAAGCGCATTGGAGTCATCTCTACTCCAGCAACGGCTAAAAGTCAAGCCTATCGTCAAGCTATTCAAGAAATTAATCCTGAGGCTCAAGTTTGGCAAGTGGGGTGTCCTCAGTTTGTTCCTCTAATTGAGCAAAATCGAATTTGGGATGTTTATACCAAGCAAGTCGCCCAAGAATATCTTAGCCCCTTACTTGCCCACGATATCGATACTTTGGTTTACGGTTGCACTCATTACCGTCATTTAGAAGCCCTTATTAAAACCATTATCCCTGGGACAATCAAACTGATTGATCCTGCTAGTTATGTAGTACAAGCTGCTAAAAAAGAGTTAGAATTGATGGGATTAAGTAAAATTTCTCCTGCTTCACCGACTCGCTTTGCTGTCAGTGGTTGCTCAGAGAGTTTCTCAAGACTCTCCCAGCAATGGCTGGGTTATTGTCCTTTCGTTGAGTCAGTATCTTTACCCGTTAGTTTTAGTCCTACCCTTGCCTGGGAACAAATAGAAGTGCTTGAATAAGCAGAAGGATTGGTTTTGATCTGAATCTCCTCACACCGTTACCAATCCTTTATCCTTGTCAATTATACAGTTGTTATGATCGTTAGATTTTGATTAAACAATTGTCTATCCGAGATCACGAGGAGGTGGGGATAACCACTTACCCGTACGTTTAGCAAGTATTAACAATCCGTAGATCATTAACAAATAGAGAGCAGCGAGAAACAGTGTGATCACAGGCATCTTCTTGTCTTCAAGTTATTATGGCTAAGGTGGACATTGTGTTATAATAAAGGGGTTGAGATTTTTTTCAGGTAGCTCAAAGTAGCAGCAGTTTCACGACACCTACCGCCCTAAGCTCGCAAGAAACAACCAAGGTCTTGGATGAACTTGCAACTAAAAGATTTCACTTTAACAGAACTATAACAGACTTCGACCTTTGATCAACGCCAGTCGTTTTCTACATCTGTTAGTTCTATTCAAACAGAGCAATTTCTCTGTCAGGTGATTGCATAAGCTGTTAGCTATAACTAGCTAACCCTTCCCTCATCCCTAAAATTCGCTTAAGAACAATGGCTTATCTATCAGCCTTTTAGGACAGAGGGGGAAATTCTTAAAACCCTTATTATTAACTTAACACAAGAATTCCGAAATGGATAATTTTTTTCGGGATTTTACCGGAGTTTAACAACTTGTTTGCAAGAAAATGGTCAATTAAGTTTCCTTGTCTGGAAGGTTAGCTTAAAATAAATACAACAATATGTAAACTTTCGTAACTGAATAACTAGGTTTGACTAACCGCATGATCTCAACAACTTCTTTCTTTTCCCCTGTAGAAGACGACTTACGCCTTTTGACAGATAACCTTAAACGCTTAGTTGGGGCGCGCCATCCGATTCTGGGAGCAGCGGCCGAACACTTATTTGATGCGGGGGGTAAACGCATTCGTCCAGCGATCGTTTTATTAGTGTCACGGGCCACTATGTTGGATCGTGAGCTCACTCCTCGTCATCGCAGACTAGCAGAAATTACTGAGATGATCCACACTGCCAGTTTAGTTCATGACGATGTGGTGGATGAAGCAGCTTTACGACGCAATGTACCCACGGTCAACAGTTTATTTGATAACCGCATTGCTGTTTTAGCAGGAGACTTTTTATTTGCTCAATCTTCTTGGTACTTAGCTAATCTAGATAATTTAGAAGTGGTTAAGTTACTCTCAGAAGTTATTCGTGATTTTGCTGAGGGAGAGATTTTTCAAGGGATTAATCGCTTTGATACCACTTTGACTTTAGATGCTTATTTAGACAAAAGTTACTACAAAACTGCTTCTTTAATCGCTAATAGTGCTAAATCTGCTGCTATCTTGAGCGATTCTTCTACTGAAGTGATTGATAGTCTCTACGCTTACGGAAGGTATCTTGGATTAGCCTTTCAAATCGTCGATGATATCCTTGATTTTACCTCACCTACAGAAGTTTTAGGTAAGCCTGCCGGCTCAGATTTAGTCAGTGGCAATATTACCGCTCCTGCTTTATTTGCCATCGAAGAAACCCCCTATTTAAAAACATTAATTGAACGAGAGTTTAGCGAAGAGGAGGACATCGAAAAGGCTTTATCTATTATTAATGAAAGTCAAGGCATTGCCAGAGCCAGGGAATTAGCCTCTTATCATGCACAACTTGCCCTTAAACAGTTAGATTGTTTAAAGTCTTCTCAATATTCTCAGTCCCTAACAGATCTGGTTGATTATGTTTTGAGTCGTCTTTATTAAGATTTTTCTTGTTTTTACAACCGTTCTTGTTTAAAAATCGTTTTGAGAAAGTTAGGTTAATTAATAATTTTTTTAACCGTTCTCTTGTCATGAGTTAAGGGTGTTTGCTATTTTAAAAGGATTAACTATTATTTACAGAATCCCTTTTAAATAAAAGTGTCTTACGCCCTTGACTTTGGTACCAGCAATACAGTCATTACCCGTGTCAACCCAGTGACACAACGATCAGAAATCATAAAACTTCCAGGATTGTCTCAAAAACTAGGGAATAATCCTCCTTTAATTCCTAGTTTAGTTTATATTGAAAATGCCAAAGATACTAATATTTTAGTAGGCCAAGCCGTACGCGATCACGGTTTAGATTTATCCAATAATTCAAGATTTTTTCGACAGTTTAAACGGGGAATCGGGGCAAATATTCAAGGATTTTTGCCCGAATTAGATGGTACATTTGTTACCTTTGAAAAAATAGGAGAATGGTTTTTAAATCGCGTTATTGAACAGTTAAAAAATGAATCAATAATGCCTTTAGATTCATTAGTTTTAACTGTTCCTGTAGATAGTTTTGAAACTTACCGCCACTGGTTGGGTAATGTTTGTCAAGGGTGGAATATTGACCAAGTTAGACTATTAGATGAACCGACGGCTGCTGCATTAGGATATGGAACAACAGAAGAGAAATTATTATTAGTCTTAGATTTTGGTGGGGGAACAGTAGATTTATCTTTGGTTAAATTAGGGAAAGAAAATCTCCAGAAAAATCAAGGTTTTATTTTAAAATGGGGTCAAAAATTTTTAGGAGAAAGTAAAAGTCAAAAGCCTAAAATAGCTCGTGTTTTAGCTAAAGCAGGGGCTAATTTGGGAGGTTCAGATATTGATAATTGGCTAATTAATTATTTTACAAAAACCAAAAATATACCCGTTTCTTCTTTAACGTTAAGGTTAGCAGAAAGAGTCAAAATCAAGTTATCATCTCAAGCAAAAGCTAACGAAGTTTATTTTAACGATGAAACCTTAAACAGTTACGAATTAGCATTAGACAGAGAAGAGTTTGAAAGTATCTTAAAAAAAGAACAGTTTTTTGCTAAATTAGACGATTTAATGACTCAAGTTTTGCAACAAGCAAGACGAAATGGTATTGAAAAAAAAGATATTGATGGTATTCTATTAGTCGGGGGAACGGTACAAATTCCTGCCGTACGAACTTGGGTGAAACAATACTTTGATGAGTCAAAGATTAAATGCGATCGCCCCTTTTCTGCTATTGCTGAAGGTGCCTTAAAATTAGCCGAAGGATTTGAGGTTAAGGACTTTTTGTATCATAGTTATGGTGTGCGATATTGGAACCGTCGTAAAAAGTGCCATAGTTGGCATTCTATCATTAAATCAGGGCAATCTTACCCGATGAATGAACCGATTGAAATTAAGTTAGGTGCATCTATTGAAAATCAACCGAGTATCGAATTAATTATAGGGGAATTAGGGTCAGAAACTGGGGGAACAGAAGTGTATTTTGATGGGGATAGATTAGTGACTCGTTCTTTAGGAAATGAACAAAGTAATGTCCAAGCTTTAAATGATAAAGATGGGGCGAGAACTTTAGCAAAATTAGAGCCTTTAGGGATGCCGGGAAGTGATAGAATTAAGTTACAATTTTGGGTAGATGAGCAGCGATTTTTGAGGGTAACAGTTAAAGATTTATTGACTCAAAACAGTTTAGTTGAGAATCAAATTGTAGCAGAATTAAGCTAAATCAATTATCTTAATATAACCATTATAAATTAGTTGAATTTAAAATAATGAAACAAATCAATGAATTTTTAGAAGGTTTATTAAAATGTATTCAGTTACTTGGTGCTATTGCAATATAGCCAGTCTAACTGAATTGTGAAAAAGCATCGTAGTTTTTAAAATTAGGAAGATTAAACAGTTTCAAATCAACAAAAAGTTGAAAAAGACGTTTAACAATTTTAAAATTTTTTCCGAATCTATAAAATCTTCTTAGTGCGGAATGCACCGCCCCTTTCCACTTACTTCCTTAATTATATTAATAATTTTAGCCTATTCAATGGCAACATTTTTGGGAAAAATCATTAAAGATAAAAGATTAGCTAAATATGTGGGGAGAGTTAGAAAAAATAAGAAAATGCGACGGAGACACAGTAACTTCTATATCGGGCTACATGGAAAAGATTGGGTTGTAAATTGCGATTTGTTTGCCGTTGAATCTCAGGCATTGATGCAAATAAGCCCTGGAAAATGTGCCTATTATCGACAAGAACGACGGGCTATATCCCTGATTAACTCTAGCTTGTAGTTTATTCTGTCCCCACGCCAGCTTTTTACCAGAATAGATAGCTTAAAATTTTAGAATTATAAAACTGATGACTGATGACTGATATATGATGCTTCTATTGTTGTTTTCTTCCCCCAACAAGAACCCGATATTTATAGAAGCGATCGCATTATTGCCTTAATCGATAATATTAACATAAATTTAACCCTTAATCAATTTTTTAGTTGGTTGAAAATTGATAAACAGTAAACATTTTAAATCTAAAATCAATGAACATACAAAAAAAATCCTCTAATTTTATTCAGCAAAGACTTAAGCTTTCACCAATAGATATTACTAATATTTGTGAACAGTGGAAAATTAAAAAAATGTCTTTATTTGGTTCAATTTTACGGGAGGACTTTAATCACAATAGTGATATTGACATATTGATTCAATTTGCTCCTTATGCTAGACAAGGTTTATTAACTTTAGCAAAGTTGAAACACCACCTAGAAGATATGACTCAAAGATCAGTCGATATTGTTGTACAAGAGTCAGTCGAAAATAGTGAAAATTGGATTCGTAAAGAGGAAATTTTAAATACTGCACAGATTATTTATGAACAAAGATAAAGCTTCATTACTGGATATTATTCAAGCTGGAAAGAAGATTTGAAAATTTTCTGAAGGAATGGATCAAAAAACCTTAGCTATTAATGAAGAAAAACAATCAGCTATTCTCTATCAAGTTATTATCATTGGAGAAATCGAGTTAATTTGAATACTTTATGGGATGTTATTAAACAAGATATCCCTGAGTTATACCAATTTCCTAAAGTCCGACTACAGATAAAGCCTCAAGAATAAAATCATATCCTGTAATAGAAGCGATATCTTTTTGACTAAAACCAGCCAATATATTTGCTAGAATTCTTCGTAAGAAATCTAATGAATTAAAGACTCTGTTTTTCAAGAATTTTTTGACCTCTTTCCACAATCTTTCAATGGGATTAACTTCTAGACAATAAGGGGGTGCGGAATGCACTGCCGCTTTCCACCTCGAATTGAATTCGAGGTGGGTCGGCAGTTGAAATAGTAGAACAATATTATCAGGGTCAGTCCAATTCTAGTTTCATCTTGACACCAATAACATATTTTAGAAGGCTTTTGGCAATATTTATTGAGGTAATTAATTTTTTCTTTTATGAGGTCTGACAGTTTTCTTGCTCCGTCCTATACGCTGAGGAAACCTCAGCGCGGGCGGTGCGCTTTTTTAAAGTTGTCTCTAAGTTCAGAATTTTGTTTGATATGCTGAGGGCGTGGAACTTTTAACTTACTCTTTCATTTATATCTTACTAATCCGTGGACTGTCCTATAAGGCACATTAATATCAAAACAAGTGGCTAACCACTGTTGAATTTCGCCATAACTGTGAAATCCTTCTGGTTTTTCTAATTCTTCTTTTAATTTCTCGATTATCGATCCAGGAATTGACCTTGGTCTTCCTCCTAAATTTGTTTTTGGTTCTAGGAGATGATCCAGTCCTCCAGTACGATATTTACGTAACCATTTTTGGACTGTCACACGATTACGCCCCAACATTATAGCAATTTGCTTAACCGTTGTAACCGTTTTAGTTTTTAGCCAGTAAAGAGTTTGAATCCTCTCTTTTTCTTGTGGATCTTTCGCCTTTTTTAAAAGTATTTTGAGGAACTCTGCTGATTCACTTATCTCAATTTTTACTCTACCTGACATTGTCTGCGATTGCCTGAAATCAATTATTTCTACAAGTGTAGCCTAAGTTTCGGAAATTGGTATTACTAGAATTAATTGAAGCTATAACAACTAATGAGGATGAGCATTGTTAAATTCAAAATAGAGGTTAATGTAAAGTATTACAACAAAAATGGGCAACTTAAGCATGGATCATAAACTCAGTTATCCCCAATACTTCCTATGAGAGATAAAATTGTTGCCCTCACAGATAATTTAAGTCGTACAATTGTTGGTAAAGAAAAGCCCATTCGTCTCGTTATGGTGGCTTTATTGAGTGGGGGACACGCATTACTAGAAGACGTTCCCGGTGTGGGTAAAACCCTCTTAGCTAAATCATTAGCTCGTTCTATTAACGGACGCTTTCAACGGGTTCAATGTACCCCCGACTTACTCCCCACTGATGTCACCGGAACCAACATCTGGAACCCCGATAGTCGAGAATTTGAATTTTTACCTGGCCCTGTATTCGCAAACGTCTTATTGGCCGACGAAATTAACCGCGCTACCCCTAGAACCCAGTCTGCACTCTTAGAAGTGATGGAAGAGAAACAGGTAACTGTTGATGGAGAAGCGCGTCAAGTTCCTAAACCCTTCTTTGTTATCGCTACCCAAAACCCCGTAGAATACCAGGGAACTTTCCCCCTACCAGAAGCACAAATGGATCGCTTTACTATTTCTTTAAGTATGGGTTATCCTAGTGAAGCCGAAGAATTGCAAATGTTGCAAAAACAACTGCAACGGGTTCAGGTTGATGAACTAGAGGCTTGTATCTCCTTAGAAGATGTACGAGAGTTACAACGGTTAACTAGCTTGGTAAAAGTAACCCCATCTTTACAGCAATATATGCTCACTATTGTACGAGCAACCCGTACCGATGATGACATTAGCTTAGGGGTAAGTCCTCGCGGTACCGTCGCTTTACAACGGGCCACCCAAGCAATGGCATTTCTGCAAGAACGAGACTATGCAACCCCGGATGACGTTAAATATGTCGCCCCTCATGTGTTAGCTCATCGTCTCATCGTCGCTAATGGCCGTCAACCCCAGGCCATTATTGAACGGTTATTGCGATCTCAACCGGTAGAACCCGAACTATTGGCTGCCTAAAATATTAAAAAATCCTTAACATACCGCAAGGAGTCTGGCAAGGTTCCTTGCAATTTCTTTACAAAATGATTAGAATAGTTTACATAACTTTACGAGAGGCTCAAAAATATGAGTAATATTATCATCGAACTTCTTACTGTTGCTGTCATCGTCATGACCGCTATAAGTAATCAATCCCAGAACAAAAGTGAGTCCGTGATGATTCGAGTGCCTGTTAATGATGAAATAAGGAAAAGTTAAATGATGTTAGAAAAGTTAATTGTTTTTTTACAAGATGAATTAGATATCCCTGCTGATCAAGTCAATTTGGCCTTACGAGATACTCAGGCCATTCCCTGTCAAGTGCCAATGCAACTATGGAAATATGGTTTAATTAACATGACTCAATTAGAAAAGATTTTTGATTGGTTGGAATAAGGAAAAACCAAAGCAGAAAGACTAAATCGAATCAGTTAATATGGTCTCGTTTTATTCTATGTTAAGACAGATTGAAATTAACAATAATTGTAGGGGTCAAGCTTATATCGTACCTTACAACCTTGATGACAAGAAACACTGTCAAAGAAAGCCGTATCAAAAGAACAAGAATGCGCTGAGCATAAGATAACTGAAAGATATAATCAATAATCTATGAGTTGATGAATTAACATAAAATAAATTATTATTATGATCAGCATTAACCCATAGGTACACTTATCCTATGGGTTCTCTATTTTACTAAAATGTTTACCATAGGGAGACTATATTTTTAATAACCTTGTATCTATCCACCACTACTAACCCAAATTTTCGACTAACTCATTGTGGAGGTTATTGGTTAACACATCCTATGAAAGTTATTTGCCATCAATAAGCCTATGGAAGCATCCTTTGAACTCACCCTGCAAATCGTCTTGGCTGTCCTTGCAGGCATTAGCGCGCAAGTCATTGCCGAATTTTTTAAGGTTCCTAGCATTGTCTTTCTGCTTCTGTTTGGTATTATACTCGGAGCCGATGGCCTCAATTTTCTTCATCCCCATGAACTAGGAGTGGGCTTAGAAGTATTAGTCGCCCTTTCTGTAGCCATTATTCTCTTTGAAGGGGGATTAAATCTAGAATTACGGGACTTAGGACGAGTTTCAGGCAGTCTCCGTAACTTAGTCACCTTTGGGACCTTAATTACCCTAGTGGGAGGGGGCATGGCAGCCCATTGGTTAGCAGAATTTCCTTGGTCTATTGCTTTTCTCTACGCAGCCTTAGTAGTTGTTACAGGACCAACCGTTATTAGTCCTCTTCTCAAACAAGTGGAAGTTGATCGTAAACTGGCTACCCTCCTCGAAAGCGAAGGGGTTCTCATTGACCCTGTGGGGGCTATTTTAGCGGTGGTGGTTCTCGATACCATTTTAAACAGTAGTGCGACCCCTGTGGAGATTTTTAGCGGTTTACTACTCAGATTTGCCATCGGTGCGATCATTGGGGGCATTAGTGGGGGACTACTAGGTTTTATTCTCAAAAATACCCCGTTTCTTTCAGAGGATTTAAGAAACTTAGTGGTATTAGCCGGGGTTTGGGGGTTATTTGGCTTAGCCCAACTTAGTCGTAGTGAATCTGGATTAATGGCCACCGTGGTTGCCGGTATTGTGTTAAGGGCTTCATCCATTCCCGATGAACGACTATTAAGGCGGTTTAAGGGACAACTTACGGTTTTATGTGTGTCAGTCTTATTTATCCTCTTAGCTGCGGATCTCTCCATTGACAGTATTTTTGCTCTGGGATGGGGTAGCGTTTTAACAGTTCTAGCTTTAATGTGGGTAGTACGACCCATTAGTATTGCTTTTTGTACCATCAATAGTGACCTCAATTGGCGACAAAAGTTCTTTTTAGGATGGATTGCCCCAAGAGGAATTGTTTCAGCTTCTGTTGCTTCTTTATTTGCCATTTTACTGACTGAAAAAGGGATTAATGGTGGTGATTCTATCAAAGCCTTGGTCTTCTTAACAATTATGATGACGGTATTTGTTCAAGGTTTATCGGCCCGTTGGGTAGCTAAAGGATTAAAAATAACAGCAGTCGAAGCGACAGGGGCTGTTATTGTGGGCTGTAATGCCTTAGGCCGACTCATGGGACGATTATTTGAGCAGCGTGGGGAATCAGTGGTATTAATTGATACAGATCCAGAAGCCTGTCAGCAAGCCGAAGCCGAAGGCTTATCCGTGTTTCAAAGTAGTGCGCTTGATCCCGATGTCTTAGAAGAAGCCGGCATTGAGTCGATGGGGACATTTATGGCTTTGACTAGCAATGGTCAAGTTAATTTAGTCTTAGCCCAACGGGCCACAGAAGAATTTAAACCCCCTAGAGTCTTTGCTATCTTCCCCAGTAATGCGCCTCAAGACAACAACTCTAATAAAGGCAGTAAAACTCATATTAGTCCTGCCTTTGTGGATCAACAGTTAATTAAAATGTGGAATCAATATTTAACTGAAGGTCAATTTAAGTTAGGGATTACAGATTTTCAAGAACCAGGACTTTCTTTTAAACAAGCTCACTTTCAAGCCTTAATTCGAGAAGGGGAAGTTTTACCCCTTCTGATCAAGCGAAAGGGTAGTTTACAAGTAGTTCAAGCCAGTCAAAATTGGCAAGAAGGGGATGAGGTAACTTATCTATTTCATGATCCTCGTCCAAAATTACTCAAGCGTCTTTCAGGAGGTAGTCAAACGTCTAAAGAATTGACCGCTGAACGGTTACCAGAAGTCGAAGAAGTACCCTTAGCTGATCCCGTTGATAATTCTTCGTCTGAGTCTTCTATAAATACCCTTGATAATTCTCAAAAGTCAGAAGCAAAAAGTTAAAAATTTTCTTGATTGATAATTAGTTATTACTAATTATTTCTTGCTAAATTCTTTAATTATTTCTTGATAGCAAACAAGACAAAAGTAAAGGGTAAAATTAATCATGCCTAAAAGCTTAGGTATCCCTTCAATTAATAAAGATTTGATGGAAAACTGTTCATAGAAAGTGTCTATTAAAACCGCTATGATAATTAACAAAAAGGAAGTTATTATAATCCCATAAGGAGTTAATTTTAAATTTTTCCAAAACAACAATAGATATAATAATAAAATGAAACCGTAAGTCTTAATAGTTGTTAGTTTAGGAATATCGAAATATTGTAAAATAATATGAATACGATAAATTTCATTTAACAAAAATCCAGCCGTTAAAATAGTAGAACCTAATAAGAAAAAATTATTACTATTATTAGGGTTAATACGTCTAAGAATGACAAAAGTAAACCCACAAATTACTGGAGAAATAGAGCATAATATTTCAAAGGTATGAGTTAAAAACGCTGCTGTGGGATAGGGGGGAGTAGGAGGAGGAATAAATAAACCTTCTACTGATGGCTCAAATTTTTGAGCATAGAAGATTATCAAAATTAGTAAAAATAAACTGATACTGTTACAGATAACAAAAGCATGGGAAATCTTTTTCAGTAAGGTTAATATTTTATTTTTTAATCTTGTCAACAAAACTAATTTCCTCTATGATAAACAATGAAACAATTGAAGAGTAAAATATGACAAAAGCAACTTGGAATAATGTGATCTTAGCGGAAAGTGATCAATGTGAAATTGTAGAAGGAAATTATTATTTTCCTCATGATTCAATTAAAAAAGAGTATTTTAAAGAAAGTGATACTCATACAAATTGTTTTTGGAAAGGAGAAGCAAGTTACTATACCATCGAAGTCAATGGCGAGGAAAACAAAGATGCAGCCTGGTATTATCCTACACCTAAAGAAAAAGCACAAAATATCAAAAACTATGTTGCTTTTTGGAAAGGGATAAAAGTTGAAAAGTAAAATTAGTTTTTTTCATACAAAAAAGCTGATTAGTTGGATAAAATCAATAAAAATATCCAACTTTCTATTAAAATAACTAAACAGTCATTGCTGTCCAAATTGTCCAACTATCTATTAATAATAAAAAAACTGTACAAACCAATAAAATTAAATACATCCAAGGTTGAGATAGGGGACGAATATCCGTGGTATCAATCCCTGTTTTTTCAGTAACAATCTGAACTAAATAGGAAAATCCAGCAATACGCATCGGCAGTAAATAAGCTTGTTCAGAATTTTCACTAATAAAATAATAAACTAAACCTCCTTGTCCTGTCGTTCGTAATTTTAAATCCTTAATATCTGACCAATTTAATGACCATCCTTTGCGAAAAAAAGAAGGAAACCACACAGGATAAACAACTTTAATCTGACTTTCATTGATAATAACTCGTTCACTTAATGCCCCAATTAAAACTAATAAACCTAAAAACATTCCTATCCATAATAATCCAGAAGGAATAGGCGCATTGGTTACTTCCGCTAGAAAGGGCAAAGGAACAGTTAAGGCAATGTATAGACTAAGTAAAGTAATACGAATTAAAGGGGAAATACGAAAAACAGAACGATCTAAACTCATGATGTTTTAATTTCTAACAGGTCAAAAAAGTTTTGTATTTTGTAACAGCTTTTTGTAATGTATTCCTATAGTGTATACGGATCTAATGTAATTTATGTTATACCAGAATTAAGACAAACAAATATATGGAGGGTATAATCTATGTTTTTACAACATAAACCTAGTGGAGATGTGGTTGAAGTCCTTAATTTTGACCATCTTTACGACCCTTGCGAAAGTAAAATTACGGGAAGATATCATAACGGAGAAGAAATGCAAGATCCGGAACCTTTTACAAAATCAGAATTAACATTTCCCTCTGGTGAACCACTTCCCCGTTGTTGGGTTGAACCTGATTATCGTTTAGAAGCTGCATAATAAACTCAGTGGTCAGAATTTCCATTAATCAGTTATTTGCATTGGTCAGGAGTTCAAAAATTGAACTCCTGTCTTATTTTATTTGAGGTTAAGAAACTTATCTAAAGCTGCAACCATTTGCGGTGGCCAACGACGAATATTTTTAACCCAGTCAAGGTCTTGATATCGGTTATCCATACCAACTGCAGCAACCCAATGACTTTCCGCTTCCCCCTGTTGTCCCATATTCCATAAAACAGCAGTTAACGCTGCCCTCATATCGGGAAACATAGGATATTTACGCACTAAATTACGCATTTCTGTAATGGCTTCTCCCTTTTTACCTATTTGATAGGAAACTAGGGCTGCATTAGCACGAGCAAAAGCAAAATTAGGGGCAATTTCTACAGCTTTTTGATAATCGGTTAAGGCTTTTTCCCAGTCACCCTGACCACTTTCGGCATTACCACGATTATTATAAGCCATAGCATCATTAGGGTTAAGCTCTAAGACTCTGTTGTAATCTGCGATCGCTGCTTCATACTTTCCTTGACCTTCTAACGCTGTTCCTCGATTCAGATAAGGATCAGGAGCATCTGGGGCGAGTTCAATAGCTTCATTGAAATCTGCGATCGCTGCTTCTAGTTTATTTTGACTCACACGGGCATTACCTCGATTACTCCACACTGCCGGATTACTGGGAAACGCTTCAACTAACTCGGTCCAGTAGGCTTCGGCTTGAACAAAATCTCCATTTTCTGTGGCTTCTATAGCCTTTTTAGCGGTCGCTTCTCCTTTTTGTAGCTGTTCTTCTGTTATAGTAGGATTCTCTTGAGTTTGTGCTAATCCTATGGGAGTGACCCCTACCCATATAACTAAGATAATCAGTAAACTTAAAATCCTGCGAATCATTCTAGTCTTTATTCCTAGTATCTTTTACTTATATTATTACCTTAATTTTCAATTTTAACGATATTACTCTTATCTCAGTGGTTGCAGACTTCACGGGGTTGCCATCCTAAACTCAAAATTAAGTCATCACTATTTCTATCTCTCTCTCTGTCGTTATAAAAACCTGGTTGATGATGTAAACTACCGTTAACTGGGGACTGTCTTATTTTGTCTTTGCCAAAAAAGCTAATTTTCACCACACAACCTCCACTAGATGACCAATTTTCATAATCATACCTGGAATTATAGGGGGTTAAGGTGGTATTACTTCTGATAAAACATTCAATGCCCACTGGTACTTGATCAGAACTTACATCTTCTGGAAAATTGCCTTTTTCCAATCTAAAGGCTTCTAATTCTCGTTTAATACAACCCATATGAAGTTTAGCTTCTCCATAATGAAATTTGTCAATAGTGGCAATATAAGCAGGTGTAGCAATAGTAGATAAAATTCCAACAATTATTCCTGAAATTAATAATTCTAGTAAAGTAAATCCTTGAGCAGAATTTTTTGCTTTTTGACTACTAATGGGTACTTTCGATAAATAAAGAGAAACTAAAATCTTGAAAAAAAGCATGATAATATCAACCTTAAAACATAAGGTTTACTCTAATAATTTTCTTCATCTTTGTTGAATTAATAAAATAAAAATAAAAAGCGGGTTCACTCAGATCACAAGTTCTCTTTTCTCTGAGTCAACAATATAGGATTATGAACAGGATACCCAGATTTGAGCCAAATCATGTCATTTTAGTGATTTTAATTTGCAGTTTAAAACTTATTTAAAGGATTAGGGCATATTACTTAAAAGTACCAAATGAGATACATTGATTTAGTTCTATGGAATGGAAAAAATGGCAGCATACATCCTTCAAGTTAAAAGATTGTCTTCCCTCCTATTCGGGTATCTATATCGTTGCAGATAAAGATGATTGTGTTTGGTATGTAGGACAAGCGAAGGATATACAATTACGAATGACTATGACATATTGCAAAATTCAGCAACTAAAAAACACGGAGGTTTAATTAGAAACACTTGGTCTGGACTGTATCGACATTCTAATCGTACAGTTGTTTGGATAGATACTCCTATTTATAAAATGCCTGGATATCAGTTTGAGTTTTATGGGGGGTTAGAAGTTATTAATTATTTAGAAACTCATAGAGATGAACGAAGTCATTATCTTCAAAAAGAGACTATTCTAGACGTTAACGTTTTGATGCTAACAGACCTAAAAATTCTGACTTTATCTAATTTAGTCATAGAAGAAAAATTAAAAAATAAATTACCTTTATTAGAAAACACCATGAATACAAACAACCAACAAGAATTACAAAACCAATCTCAAGAATTAATGACACCTTCTTTACCTAAAAAGATGACACGCTGGTTAGTACATATAGAAGAGGTTGAAGTAGAAATCTGTAAAGATGAAAATAATAAATATTATGTTCGACATAATTTATATTGGTATATTATTCATAATAGAAAAAATCCAGATCCCATCCATAATTGTGTAATCAAAAATTGTGAAATAATGATTAATAATAGATTACCTACAATTTGGTGGGTGGGTTATACTTTTAAATTTGAAGAACTTGAATTTGAAGATGGATTGATTACCGAAGCTGTTTTATTACCTTTAAAAATGTTTGAGGATCTGATCAAATATCATTTTGCTGAGTCAACTAAAAATTCTACGGCTGAACCTCCAAAGTCTTCTGATTATTTCTATCAACAATATCAACTCGGTAAATGGCTTCAAAATAATAGCTTAGGACAATTCAAAAAGTAACCCAACCTCTTGAGTCTTACAGAGACTTAATAATATTAAGCCCCTACCGTCTGCGGACAACTGTTCACTGGTAACTGTTTACTGACCACTGACGTTGAAATATTTAAGAAACTTGTTAAGATATTAAGAAATGTTAATGCTATACTCATCAGCATTGTCTAGAGCCTTATCGCTTTAGTTCCCTAAACAAGGACGTTTAAGGGATTAGGGTCATAACGCGACTGGATTATTTCTAAACATTGATCTACAAAACTCAATGAATTTTTGTAAAATCCTTAATTTTTTCAATCTTTTCACGTCTTGTCATCATGAATACATCAATACTTAGTTTACTCTTCAAACCCAATGTTAACCCTAGCATTGCGTCCCAAACTGCTTGGGCAATTTTTCGGGTGGTTGTCGGTTTAATGATGATCCATAATGGACTCGATAAATTAGGCAATATCGAAAGTTTTGCAGAAGCTTATGTGTCTTATATTGGATTGCCTTTCCCCATTTTCTTTAGCTATGTGGCTGCTTTTACTGAATTAATCGGTGCGCCTTTAGTTGCCATTGGTTTATTTACTCGTCCTGCTGCATTAGGGTTACTTTCAACGATGATCGTTGCTATGTACCATCATGTTTTAGTAGCAGGATTTAGTATTCCTTATCTCGAACTATCTGCTATTTATGCAGCTTGTTTTCTCTTCTTTTTAGTTAATGGTGCCGGTTTATTTTCTACCGATGCTTTGATCTTGAACTGGTTAGATAGTCAAGCTTTTAACCAAAAAGCTAAGCAACTAATGTTGTTAGAAAAATCTTATCAAGTTTCTCCAAGTAAGAAAGAAAAACAAATGCGATAAGGTTTGATTTGAGTTCTCCAGGGATTAAAATACCCTGGGATTATATTCATTCTTCTACTCATACCAAATCCGCTTATTTTAGTAGAGTAACGTTTTTTCTCCCCACTCCCTACTCCCTGCTCCCTGCTCCCTGCTCCCTGCTCCCTGCTTCAAGACTTAATACTATACTATCTAAAACGGATCTAGTATAAAATGTGGGGAAGAAGTAAAAGTCAGGGTTTAAACTCCATCAAATTCAAAAATCTTTAGGTCATCTTTAACAAACAATGGAGATAGGTTTTCAGCGAGTTGAAGCAGGGTTATCAATAATAATTATATTCCCTGGTTGAAGTTGAGGAATCAAACTTTTTTCCAGCCATGTTTCAAATAAATCTCGATTACACGACCCCTCAAAAGTTAATGGAGCAAATATTTTTCCTTAAGTTTTTTTTCTAGTTATACCTAACTTTTTAATTCCATCACTCACGTTTTGCTGTGTGACATTCTCTCCCCATTTCTCGGCTATTTGTTGCTGTGTTTTATCTTTATGTTGTCTGACAAACTGTTTGAATCTCTCTAAATCTTGAATTTTGCGATTATTTTTAGGAGGACGCTTGGCGGTCTCGCGGGAGCGAGTGCGGCTGCACCGCTTTGAAGTCTCCTGTTTCCTGACTATCCAAAATGTAGCTAATTATATATAGGTGTAGGATTACTAACTATGTTTCTTGTTGCTAATCCTTTCTTTTATATTTTTTAGTTTAGCAATTTTTACAGGGATTGATGGACTTGCTAAAGGGATTAAGTATTGGAAGATTGCTTCCGAAATTTCTGGCAATGAAGATAACCTAAAATCAGAACAGAAAAAACTTGAAGCTGAGTTGGATAACAAAAATACTACTTTTCAAGAAGCCATCAATAATATGAAAATTAGTATTAATCCCATTTTATATGAATTGAAAGAGCTTTTTCATGAGTTAGATAATATTCCTTTTGCTTCTAAGGAAATTAATATAGATAACATTCATTCTGCTTTAATTATTGAACTCTTAACGGAATCTGACTATCGAGAGAATCTTCCGCTAGAATACCATTCTTTTCTTGACTATTTAATTGAAAAGCACTCAACATACCAGTTTCAGAGACTATTGGTAAAAAATTAATAAAAAAATACTTGACAAACCACCAATGCCTATTGTTATAATTACAGAGGCAATAAAAAATATTGGGGTGTAGCCAAGCGGTAAGGCAGCGGGTTTTGGTCTCGCCATTCCCTAGGTTCGAATCCTAGCACCCCAGTTTACACAATAAAAGTAGTTTGAGTTTGATGCTAACGACTTTAACAGATTTAATCAATCAATGATAACTGCTTACTGTTGACAGACATTAACTGATTAACATCTAATAAAAAGAAAGATTGTTGCTCATTAACTTGAATAATAGTAGAGCTAATACAATGAATATTACCCTGAGTTAAATAAGTATCTGGTAGAGGAATAAAAGCTGATTCAGAAACCCTAAGAATAGAGGGAGATGAATCAATAGGTAATCCAACTATCTCATTATTGTTATTGTGAATAATTAGTAAAAAACGAGTTTGATCTGTATTTTGATGGGAGGAAAGCGTTTCTGTGCCGAAAATACGACGAGCCACATCAATAACCAATAATTCTTGACCTTGATAATGAGTTAAA
The DNA here is from genome assembly GCF_000169335.1 of Crocosphaera chwakensis CCY0110. Taxonomy (GTDB): domain Bacteria; phylum Cyanobacteriota; class Cyanobacteriia; order Cyanobacteriales; family Microcystaceae; genus Crocosphaera; species Crocosphaera chwakensis. Next base: position 86,103 of record NZ_AAXW01000006.1, on the reverse strand, counting down.
CTGACACCTTTTCTTTGAGGATCACCATACACTTTACCTAATTGTAGAACTTTTTGAATGGCATCAATGGCTAACGCGAACCATTCTTCCCCTAAGAGAAAAGTAATAATTTGTTGTGTGTTTTGCGTTGTTTTTCCTGGGGAACGACGGGAAGGACGATGAGAATAAATAGTCATAATCGATAATAATCAAAATTAATTAAGGTTTAATTAACTGTTGAATAGTAGTTAATAAATTAGTCTCTTTAAATGGCTTAGAAAAATAAGCAGAAGCTCCTAAATTCATGGCTAACTGACGATGTTTATCTCCACTGCGAGAGGTTAACATAATCACAGGTAATTGTTGAAAAGTAAGATTAGATTTGAGATGAGAAAGTAAACCATAACCATCAAGACGGGGCATTTCAATATCACTAATAACTAATTTAACAGTCGCTGCTAAACCATCTTGTAACTTTTCTAAAGCATCTTGACCATCTTTAGCTTGTTCGACACGATAACCCGCTTTTTCTAGAGTTAATGCTAAGAAGCGACGCACATTAATTGAGTCTTCTACAATCATGATAGTTTTAGCCTGATGGTCTATAAATTGTGCGTCCAAATCATTCATGGTTAGGGACAATTTCGGAGTAAAAGAAGATTGAGTAGGATCATCATTAAGCCATTGCAATAATGCCATCACATCCACCAGAGGAACCACTCTGCCATCTCCTAAAATAGTGCAACCCCCAAACCCTTTAGGCAGTCCGAAGTTCCCTTCAACTTGGCGAATCGCCACTTCTTGTTCTCCCCAGTAACGATCAATCTCAATAGCTACATAATGATTACCATGAGAAATCATTAAAACTGTTGGCTGATTAATGATAGGAGTGACATCAGTAGAAATCATTTGAGGCGATCGCGGAAAATCAAACCACTGTTTTAAACGAATCAGAGGAACCAAAGATCCATCCCAGTGAATCATTTCTTGACCCCCACCAGTGACAAACATTTCTGGATGAAGAGGAACGATTTCTTCAATGACAGTATGGGGAAACGCTAATAACATTCCGGCACTTTCTACTAACAATACTCGTACCACTGAAAGAGTAAAAGGAACCGTAATGGTAAAGGTTGTCCCTTTATTAGGTTGGGTATTAACATGAATATCCCCTTGAATTTGACGCAAATTGGTGCGAACCACATCCATTCCTACCCCACGGCCGGATAAGTCCGTTACTTTGGCTGCGGTACTAAACCCAGGTTCAAAAATCAAGTCTAATAAGTCTTGATCGCTGGCCTGTTGAAGATCCGCTTCTTGTAATCCCATTTCTAAAGCTTTGAGACGAATTTTTTCTATATCAATGCCTGCGCCATCATCTTGCAGGGTGATTATGGTTTTATTACCGCGATATCCTGCTGTAATAGAAATAGTTCCCGTAGGGGGTTTCCCCATAGTTTGACGGATTTCTGGGGATTCAATCCCGTGATCAAAGGCGTTGCGTAATAGATGTAATAAAGGATCATTGAGGGCTTCTAATACTGTACGATCAAGTAACGTTGCACCCCCTTTAATCTTAAAATTGACCTGTTTGCCATATTGGACTTCCATTGCTCGTAACCCCCTACGAAATCGCCCCACTACATCAGAAATAGGACGCATTCGCAGTTGAGTGATGGTATTCTGCATTAATTGAGAGGTTCGAGAAAAAGCCCGTGAAGAACTTTCGGTTTCTTCTAAATTCAGTTGTAGATCGTTGGTAACTTCTTGGAGTTGTACTACAGTATCCATGATCTCTTGGGAAACAAGATGAGCATCGCTATAACGATCCATTTCTAATGAATCAAACGTTTCTAGGAGTGCATTAATTTCTCCTTGTTTCCCTTCGACTAAATTTGATGTAAAGTTTTTTCTCAGTCCATTACCCCTTAGTGCAGTGTAAACTGACTCCTTACTTTGAATTCGAGGTGTTATCTGATCATAATTATTGCGTAACCGTTGATTCGATTGTTCTAGGGTTTGAACACGATCACTTAATAATTCAATGAGATGACGAAGGCGTTTAACTTGTAAATTTAAGCCGTTTCGTTCAATGGTCAGTTCTCCAAAGCGATCGCTAAGGATTTCTAATTGTTCTACAGGAACGCGAATGGTATCGGGTTGATTGTCCTCTCCTGTATCGGTAGAAGAAGAGGTAATAATCAAATCCTCTGGCGTTTGAGGCGTTACATCATTTAAGTTCGCTAAAAAGTCTTGAGCTTCTTGGGTAAAGTCTTGAGTGGTGAGATATGATTTTAAGGTCTCTGGAGTCATAATAATCTCAGGGGTTTCCCCTTGTTCTTCTAACTCCGAGGCTGCGCCTACCTCTAGGGACATATCACTAAACAGAATTAATCCTTCGGTCAATGAGGATGAGGAATCTGTATTAGAAGGAATCCCAAAAGATAAAGGCGAATCATCTAACTCATGGAATTCATCTTCCCACGTTTCTGATAACTCTGCGACCCTCAAACTCGATAAATCAATTTCTGTCGGTATCATCGTCCGTTGTCCAACCATAACCATAGCATGGGATCTTCGCCATGCTTGTAGGGCTAAATTAGCGATCGTTGGCATATCCTGGGGATAGGTTTCGATGCCCTCAACAATAGACTGACACAGGGCTGAAAAGGGAGGCAATTCTAACATTTGCCCCAACCCTTCTAATTCTTGTGCTGCAATCAAAAATTCTTCTCGTAAACAAGGCTGCTGGGGATCAGCAAACACCGACTCTAACCGTCGTAAACAGCTTTCGACTTCCGATTCAAACATGATTACCACCATGTCTTCCTCGGCTTCTTCTGAGAGAAGGTTAACCGCATCTTCGGCTTGAGGATCACCCAGACGTTGGTAGAGGGCATCGATGAGAGGATTAACCTCTTTTTCTAACCAAGTGGTTTCGATATCAATGTCTTGACGGTTCCATTGAGCAATTTGTCGTAGACGATCCACACTACTCAAAAATAGCCCTTCTAGCTGTTCATCGAGGTTGTCATTTTTCCCGGCTTTGAGAACTTTGAAGAAATCTTCTAAACGATGAGCGATGTTTGAAAGGGTTTGGAAACCCATCATAGCTGCTCCGCCTTTAATGGAATGGGCAGCCCTTAATAGGTGGTCAATTTCTTGACGGTTAATGCCATGAGTCCCTAACCCCAATAACCCTGATTCAAGGGTGTTCAAGTAATCTTGGGCTTCTGTGAGAAATTGTAACCTGACTTTTTTTTCCTTATCCTGTGTCATGATCTCCTTCCTAACTGTTATAGATATTTTTAATGTGGTCTAACTCAGTTTGAAGGTATCAACGGAGTCTTGTAATTGATTAGCCATTTTGGCTGTTTTTTGTAGAGATTGGGAGACTTCGATAGAAGAACAGGAGGTTTTCTGGGAGACTTGGGCAACTTCTTCCATTAATTGAGTAACCGATTGAGAGGTATCTGCTTGAGATACTGTTGTTTGAGAAATTGACTGTAATAGTTCATCAATGTGACGAGAAACGGTCACAATTTTCCCTAAACTTTTTTTGGTACTTTCGGCTAAATTGGTTCCTTCTACCACTTGGGCAGTACCGACTTCCATTGCTTCAACCACTGCGGTGGTTTCCCGTTGAATGGTTTCGACAATTTTCTCAATTTCTTTGGTTGCTGCTGCTGACTGGGCTGCCAACTGTCCGACTTCTTCTGCAACTACCGCAAAACCTCGTCCTTCTTCTCCTGCGCGAGCTGCTTCAATACTGGCATTAATGGCGAGTAGGTTAGTTTGTAGGGCAATTTGGTTAATTAAGGAAATAACTTTAGAAATCTGTTGGGATGATTCCCCTAATCGTTTAACTTTTTTGGTGGTTTCCCCAACTGTATCCCGTAATTGAAGAATACTATTAACGGTATTATCCATCGCGTCTCCACTCAGTTCAGCAGTTTGGGAGGACTCTCTAGCTGCTTGGGCTGCTTCTTGAGCATTGGCTGACACTTGTTGAATGGATTGGGCCATGGCTTCAACGGAGTTTAACACCTGTTGAATTTGTTGGGCTTGTCCTTGAGATTGTTGGGCCAATTCTTGGATGGATTTTTCATCCCCACTCAACGATGAGTTCACTTGTTGGGTAGTTTGTTTTACCTGGGTAACAATGTCTCGTAAATTTTCAATAATGGCGTTGAAAAAGTCGGCGACAATACCTATTTGTCCGTCAGAAATTTCGGCCCGAACGGTTAAGTTTCCATTGGTTGCTTCCTCAATATCGCTTAACAAGCGTATTAATTCATTTTGCAGTTGTTGTTGTTGTTGTCGTTCTTGTTCAGCGATTAATTGTTGTTGTTGACTATCTTGTTGAGCTTCTAATCGTTGACGGGTCGCTTCTTCTTGTTCAACTAATAGGGTTTGAATCTGTTGAACCATGCGATTGATATTAGATCCTAATTTAGCAAGTTCATCGTTTCCTTTAACTTCAATACGAGTGTCTAATTCTCCATCTCCAATTTGTTCAACGGCTTGAGCTGCATTAATAATAGGTTGAGTGAATCGGTTGGCTAAATAGGCTGCTAAGATAGCAACCCCTAAAGCTGTTAATAAAGTTCCTGCGGTGAAGGTTAATAATAGGTAACGTTGAGGTGCAAAAGCGGTACTCACTTTATCCGCTACGATAATACTCCAGTCTTGAGTGGGTAAACCGTCAATATTTTGTAAAGGTGAATAAGCCACCACATATTTTTCTTTGTCAATGGTACTAACATCAAAAGTGACTTGTGTTTTTTGATCCGTTTTTAAGGTAGAAAATTCAGGAAAAAATTTGTTAATTTCTTGATCAATTTCTTTGGAATTTTCAGAGACAAATACTTTATTGTTGTTATCAGCAACTAAGTATTTAGGATCGTCTTTATCGCCAACTTCTTGAGACCGACTTTTAATGCTTGAGCGAATTAAATTATCAATATAACTGGCATCGGTTCTTGTGCGAATAACATAAAGCAGTTCTCCGGTTCTTTCATGAAAGACTGGAGCAGCCACGAAAAATGAAGATAAATTATTAGCTTTTGATATTCGTAAGGGATTGATAACTGGTTCTTTAGTTTTAACAACTTCTTGCCAATAATCAATCTTACTATAATTAGGAATAGTTTCTTCTCTATCCTTTTCTCTACCTTCTAAAAGTGTATTTCCTGTCTTAGCATCGATAACTACAATGCTATTGATTCCATTTTTTAGAAAGCTTTCTAAGGCTTTCTCCTTTTCTTGTTTGGTTAGTGCTTGGGAAAGTTCAGGATTGGTTAAAAGAGGCAAATTAGATAAATCAATAACTTGCTGATAATTAGTTTTAGCAAATTGTGTGAGATCGTTACTAACAGTAACAGCTCTTGTTTTTTGGTACTTTAATTCTTGTTTAGTTAACGATTGTTCAGTTAAATAGTAATTAATTCCACCAATAGCTAGGACTGGAACAGTACCCAGAGCAATTGCTAGTAAAGTGGCTTTTGTTTTTAAGTTAAATCGTTGCCAAAAAGGGATGTTTTTCTGGTTTGAGCTTAAATTTTCATCCCTTTCTAAGGTATCAGTTTCATTAGATTGATACTCATTAACTTGGGAATATCCACCAATAATTATTTTCTCCTTGTCTTGTTGATCATTAATAATTTCATTTTGGTTATTATCATGACCATTATTTGAAGCAATGGAGTTAGATTCGCGGTTTTGCTTGCTGTCCATACAACCTACCCTATAAATTATAATGCAAATATTGATAGCAGAATTAACTCCCTACCCATGAAAAACTAATGACTTCAAGGGTTCAATTTAACCCTGAGCATCTTTAGCAATTTTTGATAGAGATAATAAGTACCAGAAAATATCTAAATGGTGATCCGCTATTTATACTATTCCCAAATTTTAAGTAAGAATAACAAAAAGCCTTTAAAATTATGACCTACGTAGAAGGTTCCTTGTACGAGTCGTCATCTTTGATTTTGGCTGGTCGATAGGAGATTATGAAGAATGCTATTTCTCACTCATCCTTTTTCAAAACCATAATGTATAACGGGAGTCGAAACCACTTGGCAATGGTGGAAGTTACTCTAAATTTTTGCTGTAATGAGGAGGAAATTGTGTCAAAATCTACCTCAACAAATCCTAAACGTTGATAAAAATCTTTTAATTGATCCCCTAAACATTCCAAATAAAGTGGATAATGACTTATTTTTATGAGATGTTCCGTTAAATAAGTCCCTAATCCTTGGTTGCGATAGGATTTTTGAACGACAATACTCCCTAATTCTTGAGCTTGGGCAAACGTTCTCAATTGACCACAAGCAATAATTTGTCTATCTAATTCAATAATCCAAAATTGTTCGGGTCGCAACTGGGTCGGATCAAGAAATTCCCTCAGCACTAACCAGCGAATTATCCAAATATTCTGGGAAGTTGCTTGGCGTAAACAGTATCCTCTAGGCAATTCGATCATCAAAACATCTTACTTATATTCTTAATTATTCTAATTCTCTTCTTCCTTCTAACGCTCTGGCTAGGGTTACTTCGTCAGCATATTCTAAATCTCCTCCCATGGGTAAACCAAAGGCAATACGAGTCACTTTAGTAAAGGGTTTGAGCAGTTGACCAATATATAGGGTTGTGGTTTCTCCTTCTACTGTGGGACTAATAGCTAAAATAATTTCTTTAATCCCCTCTTGAGTCACTCGTCTCACTAATGCTTGAATATAGAGTTGTTCAGGGCCAATACCATCCATAGGGGACATCACTCCTCCTAAAACATGATATTTTCCTCGATATTCTCTAGTTTTTTCTAAAGCAATAACATCACGGGAATCTGCTACCACACAGACGGTTTGGGAGTCGCGGTTAGGGTTACGACAAATATCACAAATGGGTTGTTCAGAAAAATGAAAACAAACTTTACATAACCCCACGCGCTTTTTGGCATCAATTAAAGCTTTAGCAAGGGCTTGAATTTCATTATCAGGACGTTTAAGAATATGTAAGGCAAGACGTTGGGCTGTTTTTGGCCCAACTCCTGGTAACCGTTGCAATTGTTCAATTAAGCGTGCTAAAGGGGGTGTATATATAGGGCTTTTCTCCAAATGTAATTAGACAGTTTATTATAGATAAAATTAAGGTTAGAGAACAATTATCGTCAAGTAAAACAATGATTCAATGCTTTAATCGTCTGATTGAGGCTTTTTAGGTTTCTCTATTTTTCTAGAGGGTTTTTTCGGGGGTAACTTACCGTCAGTGGTTGCTTTAACTGGTTTTTTATATCTTGGAATTTTTTTTGTCGGGGGTTCTAAGTCTTTGTCCCATCCCCAACAGTTACGAGACGGTATAAATTTAAAATTACCTTGAATGAACCAACGAGGGGGTAAATCTTCCTTTGCTATTTTAGGGTTAAAACGAAAAGGTTTAGCTTCGTCCTCTCGCCTCATTAACACAGGAAGATGGGAAGCTTTAAATTTGCCTTTGGGATCATTAGCATTTTGATTACGATAGACTGAAATCACTGGAGTTCGTACTTGAGGTACAAATTGCCAAACGCCTCTAAATTTAAACATTCCTGGGTCTTCTTCCCAAGGGTTTTCCTCTTCCCAAGCGGCCACTTGAAAGTAAATTTGAGGATCTTTGCGAGGAATCATTAAACATTTGGGATATACTCGCAAAAATAAGGTTTGATCAGGATTAGCGGCCATCTGCTTTAGCCAAGCTTGATAGCGATAGCCCGCAATAAATAATTTATAGCGTTTTCCCCCTAAACGAATAAAAAAGTTACCCTCTTCATCTTGTTCTGGTTTCCCTTTAAGGGTTCCAATGGCTTGAAAAAGAATAGGGTTTTCCTCAACTTCAATATTGTTGGTTGAAGTTTCTTCGGATTCAACGGGTTGTGAGACCTCAGTAGTGAGTTCTTCAGGGACAGACATTTTGGCGTTTCCCAATAGTTTTTTTGTGGTTGATCTGACTAAATTTACCTAAATCATAAACCCCTAGATACCATAAGTCTAGGGGTGTTATAATAAAGACTTTGACCTTAATAACTATAACTAAAAATTGTTCAAAATTAAATAGGGCATAAATATGTATTGTCTGGGATTAATGAGTGGCACCTCTGTGGACAGTATCGATGCTGCACTGGTGAAAATTACAGGGGAAAACGTCAATTTAGAGATTGAACTATTGTCTGGAATCAATCATTATTATCCAGAACAATTAAGACAAACCATTTTAGAAGTGGCTGATGGACAACCCTTATCCGTTGAAGAAATAGCTAAATTGGATGAAGAAATTGCCTTATGTTTTGCAGAAGCCGTTAATAAAATCAAACAAGAGTATCCTAAAATAGCATTAATTGGTTCTCACGGACAAACAATTTATCATCGTCCTCCTCTCAAAGAAAAATTAGGTTATACCCTACAGTTAGGCAGGGGAGAAATAATTGCTAATTTAACAGACATTCCCACCGTTAATAATTTTCGCGTGGCTGATATAGCAGCCGGCGGACAAGGTGCGCCTTTAGTGTCTAAAATTGATGCTCATCTATTAAGTCATCCTCAATATCATCGTTGTGTGCAAAATCTAGGAGGCATTGGTAATGTCACCTATTTACCGCCGAGAACCAAAAAAAACTGGGAAAATAGAATTGTGGGGTGGGACACAGGGCCAGGAAATATATTAATTGATCGAGCAGTTAAACAATTAACTAAAGGGGAAAAAACCTATGATAAAAACGGAGAATGGGCAGCCCAAGGAACTCCTAATGTACTCTTAATTGAAAAATGGTTAACTCAAGACTTTTTTCAAGAAATTCCTCCTAAATCAACGGGAAGAGAATTATTTGGAGAAGAGTATTTACAACAATGTTGGCAAGATGCACAAATCTATAACTTATCAGAAGCAGATTTTTTAGCCACCCTAACCGAGTTAACTGCTGCGTCAATTGCCCATAGTTATCAACAATTTTTAAAAGACCCCATTGACGAAATTTTATTATGTGGTGGAGGGTCTCATAATTTACACTTAAAGGAACGCATTCAATCTTATTGGCCGTCTACAACTATAGTGAAAACCACTGACGACGTGGGAATGAACAGTGATTTTAAAGAAGCGATCGCTTTTGCTGTCTTAGCCTATTGGCGATATGTCAGTAACATACCAGGCAATTTACCCCAGGTAACTGGAGCAAAAGGAGCCAGGTTACTTGGTGATATTCATCTTCCTCTTTCAAAGTAATAGGTAACATTAAAGTTATTTCTGTGGTGATGGGGTGGGGAAATATTGATCAACCAGTGAGCCAGAAACAAACACATAAAAAATATAAAGACCTGTTAGTTTTCTGTAAATTTAGGGAAATCTAAAGTAGAGAAACCTAAGAGTGATAAGAGTCAGAGTATAAAAAGGAAAACACACCCATTTATTAATAATGAGTTAGTGCAAACATAGCCTTTTCCTTGATTTTTGACCAATGGTCAGAGCCGACTCCGTCATTATACGGTGAGTGCAGTTGCTCCACTTGGGGTCTCCCCAATTAAAGGAGGCGTGGGTGCGTAACCTGCGTCCCCCATAGATTGGTTGCAACCTCGCCGATGTCCCTCGTCAACTGGCCAACCCGAAGGTCAGAGTCATTTCTGACTTGAACTCTAACTTTGTCCCACCTAGGATCTTAAATTTTATAGTTAAAGAGATTAAGGAGTGGTATTTTGGCTCATAGCTTTTTAATCGAAGCCGGACGCTGGACAATTGAGGGAAATTGGCTCGAACGCAATGAAATGCCCCAACCTGTCAAAGGGAAGAGTCTCGTGGCTTGGAGTAATGATAATTGGTTCACTATGGTGACTAAATTGGTATTTCCCCGAAGCGATCGTCCCGAAATTGCCTTTCAATATCGAGGTCATCTCAGTGGGGAAGAACGAGAATATACCTATGTTCTCCAGCAAAGCGTTTTAGGGAAAGTAGAAGGGGAAGGATGGATCGGACCCGACTCGATTATTCAACGTTATTGGGTCCTTGGCGATCGTCAGAGACGCAGTGGTTTTGAAACCTTTTACCGTCTTAACAACAATACCTATCATTTCTCTGGAGGTTTGCTCAGTGGCCATTACCTCACTAGCACCATGGAAGCTATTTTTGAACGTCAATTATGATTATTATTTTCTATTCTCAAATTTATTGTTCCTAAGCCTTAATTTTTTATTGATATTCCGACCATTAATGAACCATTATGAATCCCCCAGTTACCATGAAAGAACCTCATCAACGTCGTTTATTGGCAAACCGCTATCAACTCGTCGATATTGCTGGCAGTGGTGCGATGGGTCAAGTCTATCGTGCTGAAGATAAACTGCTGGGTGGTGTCACCGTTGCGGTTAAATTTTTATCTCAAGCTTTACTTAATAGTAAAATGCGAGAGCGGTTTGAACGAGAGGCCACAGTTTCTGCGTTATTAGGGGAAAAAAGTAATCATATTGTAAGAGTACGAGACTACGGCGTGGACGAAAAAGAGATACCCTTTTATGTAATGGAATTTCTCAAAGGGGAAAGTCTCAGCGAGGTGATCAAATTTCGTCCTCTACCTCTATTAAGATTTTTAAAGATCACTCGGCAAATTTGTTTTGGTCTTGAATGTGCCCATAAAGGCATTATGTTTGAAGGAGAAATGTGTCCTATTATTCATAGAGATATTAAACCTAGTAATGTTTTTTTAGTTCAAGATCCGGCTTTAGGTGAGTTAGTCAAAGTTTTAGATTTTGGAATTGCTAAATTAATTCAGTCAGGGGAAGCTCAAACCCAGTCATTTATGGGAACCTTGGCTTATTGTTCTCCAGAACAAATTGAAGGCAAAGAACTTGATAGTCGTTCTGACATCTACAGTTTGGGAGTGATGATGTATGAAATGATCACGGGAGAAATGCCCATTTTCCCAGAAAATTCTTCTTTCGGGGGTTGGTATGAAGCCCATCACTATACCAAACCTAAACCCATCCCGGCTAAACTCCGTCTTCCTTCGGAGTTGAAAAGCTTGATTTTCCAATGTATGGCTAAAGCTCCTAAAGATCGTCCTCAAACAGTAACGGAAATTTTACAAAAGTTAGAAAAATTAGAACCGACTCAATTAGAATCGCAACAAGAAACTGTGGTGGCTAATCCCAAACAAGGGATCGATAGGTCGACTAAGTCTAGTAAATTCACTAAATCCACTTTAAGAAAAACTTGTCCGAAAGGGGATGATATCTGTTTAAAAATGTTTTGGCCTGAGGACAAACCTCAACAAAAAATCGTTTTTCCTCATATCATTCGCGCCCCAGAAGGTAATTTTGCCAGTCTTTGGGTGATGCTTAATGAACAAGATATTGCAAATCGTCTTTCGAGTATTCGTTACAATCAATTTGTTTTTATCACCAGTCCTCATCCGATGATTTTATGGATCACTGTACTTTATCATCGTGAACATGGACCAAGATGGTTACCTTGTTATCTCGATCTTAAAAGTTCTTCTGGTCAACGGTTTGCTCGTTTATTAGGAGAATCTGGCTCTTATTGGATTTTATTTTTTTCCTTAGAGAAAGGTAAGGCGTGTCAGCACGTTTTGACAACAACGATTGCCCCCAACCAATGTCAAAATTTACAGGAATGGGCTGATAAAAGTCAACTATTGCGAGGGGGTAAACCTCAAATTACCAAACGGATGTTAAAACAAGAATTCGAGAAGCTTAAACCGACTATTGAAAATAAGCTTAAGGTTGCTTATACAACCTCTCGCAATGGTTCCCGTGTTTAGGTGTTATCTTTTGTTTTTAACTTCTTAGTGAAGAAGGGAAATCGACCATCGGGTTTTATCTCCTTTTTAAAACGAAGCTATATCATTTTTCAGGAGAAAAAAATAAGACAGGAAACCAACTTTGACTAAGAATATCATTGGCTAAACTAGGGGCTGTCCAGGCTAGAAAATTAGAACGATACTGACAAGCAGTAGCGATCGCACTAATATCATAATAAATGGCTGCGTCTAAAATTTCCTCTAACGGGTTTCCTTGGCGTATTTCTGTGTTTACTTTCAGATTAAGGGTTTCAAGTTGTTGTTGAACTTGATTTAATTTTTCTTGTGCCTGTTGTAGATGATATTCACTTAATTCGTGAGAACGGCCACCATCATCAATAACCCATAACAATAAACATTGTTCAAAAGACCCATCGGGTTGGTTTTGAGCCATTTGTTTGATTCGTTCTAGAAGATACTTGGCTGAGTCACCATCGTTATAAGGAACCAATAAATAACGCCAGAAATGCTTTGTACGTAAACTTAGTTCTTCGTAGGTGTAAGTAGAAATGAGTTGGGGACGAAGCACCATCAAAGGAGTGGTGGTTGCCGGGGCTAAGTCTAGGGTATGGCTGCCAAAAATTTTGGTTTCGAGGGCATTGCGAACGGGCATTCCTGTAAAAACAACGTCTATCTCATAGGTTTCAATCAATTGTAGAACACAATCTTTTACTGTTCCTGAGAGAACTTCTATTTTTACTTCTACTCCATTCGGAACCTTATCTAAGGCAGGGGCAAGACGTTCTTTGGCTTGGGCAATTTTTTCTTCATCTACTTTAGCGATTCTTTCATCTTCCCATACAGAGATGCTATGAAGAAAGATAATTCGTTTGAGGCCATTATTAGCTAAGTTAGAAACAAAGTCCACTAAACGATAGAGGCCATCCTTAAAATCCGTACAAATTAAGCAATTTTGAAACATATTGATGTTAGTCCAATCAATTAGAAGCTGGTTTTTCTATTCTTAGAATAAAATAATCTGATTTAACTTTCAGAAAATATTGACGTTAAGATGTGATTATTAAGTAGATATTCTTAACGATAAACCTTATAAAAATACCGTAAATTTAAGGGTTTGTTTTAATTTCTGGCTATGGTGAGAAGTAAGATTACTCATCACACACTCTATTAAACCATGCTTGCTCCTCTTTTAAGCGAACCTTTGAGGGTAGAAAGGTTAACTATCCCTATAAAGGGTTTATCCTCTCTCCTAGAAGGAACAAAAATTGTGCAACTTTCAGATTTGCATGATGATGGACTTTGTTTATCTTCGGAATTACTTACTCACGCGATTACTCTAAGTAATCAAGAGCAACCTGATTTAGTTGTACTTACAGGGGACTATATTACTAATGAAGCCAACACAATTTATAGTCTAGCCCCTAAATTAAAATTATTGCAAAGTCGAGTAGGAACTTATGCTGTTTTGGGAAATCATGACGTTTTGTCTCGTCAGGGTAAACCTATCGTTACAGAAGCTTTAACTGAAGCTAATATTAAAGTTCTCTGCAATGAAATTGTTAGCCCTTTTGAGGATAATTTACCCATTGTGGGATTAGCGGATTTTTGGTCAGGAGAGTTTAACCCTGAACCTATTATGGCTCAACTGGGTGAATCTCAACCTCGTTTAGTTTTGTCCCATAACCCTGATACGGCTAGTATTCTACAACGGTGGCGGGTTGATTTACAATTATCGGGACATACCCACGGAGGTCAAATTGTTATTCCTGGTTTTGGGCCAGGCTTAATGTTACTGCAACAAGTGCGTGAGCATATTCCGCAAAAATTACAAAACTGTATCCCCTATGTCAATCATTGTTCTGGAATTCTCAAAAATTGGCAATGGCATCAAGGATGGCATCATATTGGAGGAAACCAACTCTATGTTAATCGAGGTTTAGGCACTTATTTTCCGGGACGGTTTTTCTGTCCCCCAGAATTAACTGTTATTACTTTAGTCTCTGGTTAAATTAGGTAATGAACGGGGGAGTAGACGGTTTAATTATTATTTTCTATTCCCTTTTTTTACTAAGATGTTTATTAAGTTTGTGGTATTTATATTAGATAGGAAGTTCGTCTAAAACTCTGTTAAAATAAGTTGGAATTTATCTTGAATTAACGATGATTAGTGTTATCACTCCTGTTTATAAAGGTGAGGCTTTTATTGAATCTTGTATTAAGGTGGTTATTGAGCAAAATTGTTCTGATGTTGAACATATTATTGTCGATGGTGGTTCTCAAGATAAGACCGTTGACATTATTAAACAATATGCTGAAAAATATCCTCATCTTCGCTGGATTTCTGAAGCGGATCAAGGTCAATCTGATGCTATGAATAAAGGGATTAATCTTGCTAAAGGTGATATTCTTGCTATTTTAAATGTTGATGATTATTACCAGCCAAATACTTTAAATCGAGTATTAGATATTTTTAAAACGTTACCTAAAAATAGTTTTTTGGTGGGTAATTGTAAGGTGTGGGATGAACAGGGTAAGGTAAAGTTTATTAATAAACCCCAAAAATTAAAGTTAACAGAACTATTATTAGGTTGGTCAATTAATCCTCATCCGATTAATCCTTCTGCTTATTTTTATCATAAGTCTTTACATAATGAAATTGGTTTATATGATGTTGAAGATCATTACACAATGGATGTGGATTTTTTGTTAAGAGTTGTGCAAAAAGCTAAGGTTCATTATCAAGACGAACTTTGGGGAAACTATCGAGATATTGAAGGGACAAAGACTTTTAATGATCGAGAAAGTGGACAAGGGGAAAAAAGAATGAAAAATTTATTTGATCAATATTATCAGCAATTATCTTCTAGAGACAAGTTACAAGTTAAAATTAAACGTTATTGGTTACAAAAAATATGGAGTAAAATTCAATACTTTGAGAGACATCCTGATGAAATTTTATTAGTAATTGAAAAAAAAACAAATATCTTTACAAAACCTAAATAATGATTTATAATTTTAATTATTAAATATTTCAAATCATAATTATAATCATTATTAATTAAAAATATGAGCTTAACATTATCAGATATCTTAAATTTCAGAAAAATTGAATCTCCTGTATTTATAGTAGGTGCGCCTCGCAGTGGAACTAGTCTACTTTATCGTATACTTCAACATCATTCTAGCTTTAAATTACAACACTATCAAAAATCATCTAAAGTTGAGTTAACAGAATCTTTAATTTTTCAATATCCCTATAAAATTTTAGGTTCTGAACAACTAGATTATATGCTCAATAATAAGGAAAAGTATAATGAATTTCTGAATTCTACTGAATGGATTAGAAAATATCAAAACACTGTATTAGCTCAAAAAATAGTTCCTAAAATTTTAGCAAAAAGTAACTCATCGTTGATTAAAGAAATTGTTTGGCAACTCACAATGACTCATTTTTTGGTGGCTACATTTTTTTACTACGCTAAACAAGCTAGAAATGTTAAACGAATTATAGAAAAAACGCCACAATCTATTTTCATGCTTCCTGAAATTAAAAAGACTTTTCCACAAGCTAAGCTTTTATTTATTTATCGACATCCTATTGATGTTTTTAGTTCTTATAAAAAAAGATTTAAAATAACTCAACAGTTAAATAATAGTCAATCATCTCTAGGATGGTTAAAGATTACAAAAGAAAAGTTCTGTGAAGATTATGAATTAAGTATCAATCTTGCTTTACAAGAAAAAAATAAAAATTCTCAACAATTTATGATGGTTGCTTACGAATCCCTTGTAGAATATCCTCAAAAAACCATCACTGAAATTTGCGATTTTATCAATGAATCTTTTGAAGAACAATGTTTAGTACAAAATCAATCTGACTCTATTAACTGGAAAGTTGATCCTGATCTTTTTGGAACAATTAATAAACGCACTAAAAACTGGACAGAATTCATTGATGAAAGAGATGGTCAATTTATAGAAAACCGATTAAATACAATTATGAAATTATTAAACTATAATAAATATACTAACTGATTTAGATAAAGTAGCCTAATCCCTCCATCTTATCTTAATAAATAGGGTTTGCTGAAAAAGTTTCTCCAAAATTTATGCGGCCAAAAGCCGATAATTTCCCTGCCAATTAATAATTTTTCTTTCTATAAATTTGCTATAAATATAATTTTCATTAATATAATTGTGGTTGAATAGTTCATCAGTTTTAATATTAATGAATAACCACAAATAAAGCGACAAAAACTGCCGAAGCAGTCTGGAAAGATTGACAACTAGAAAGGTAATGGCAATAGAAGTTTCTGAGGTTTCAGGGAGTTTAGTCATGACGAGATTCAAGCTAAACGAAGATTTAGCTTGTCCAAATTTTCCCTCAATAGCATTTCGGAAACTTTCGTCTGAGCGAGCTTGTTTCTTCTCTTCTTCACTGACATTTTTCGGAGGTCTTCCTAACTTCGGACCACTAATTCTTATTCCTCTCTCTTTACACCAATTTCTATTTTCTCTAGTTCTATAAATTTTATCAACATGAACAGATTCGGGATAATAGCCAAACATTTCTCTATACTTTTCTACTTGTTCTTTTAAATGACAAGATTCATTTAAGTTTTCCCAACTTATTCGGTCTAAAAATACATAATTATCCACACAGCTAACCGAGAGCTTAGCTCCAAACTCTATTGGTTTTCCTGCTTTTCCTCTGACTATAGGACGAATATGGGGTTGAGTTAAACTTACAATTCTTTGGGGAACACTCTGGGTTTTATTCTCCCACATTACTCGTTGTTGTTTATAAACTTTTTTGATAGTTTCTAGAAGATTTTGCTGTCTTTTACTCAGATTTTTGAGGGAAGCCCCAGCTTGATTCAAGTCTTCTATATGTCCTAGATTGTTCTTAACGTATTTCAACTGTTTTTCTATAGCTTTTCTCCTTTCTTGATAAGAAACTTTTCCTTTTTTAGCTACCTTTAAATATTCTTTTCTGGCAATGTGTCTAGAAATTCTCGGTTTTTTCCTCAGTTTTCCTCTTAAAGCTTTATAAAGATTGTCTATTATTCTTTCTGTCTCAATTCTAGCTTGATTTAATATTCCTAAATCTGTCGGATATTTTATATCGGCCGGCGCACAAGTTGCATCTAGTATTAGTTTACCTCGATTTTTTAGTTTTTTTCCTTTTTCTTGGGGTAAATCCTTTTTTTTTATTTCTTTATCAAGCTTTTCTTTCTCTTTTTTCACTATTTCTTTATTTATTTTATTCACCAAATCTACATCAATCCTTTTCCTAAAATGAACTAGCATTGAAGCTTCCACTGGTGGCTCTTGTTGATAACAATTTAAACCTATAAAGTATTGTAGATAAGGATTTTCTCTAATCTGTTCTATTGTTTCTCTATCACTTGTTCCTAACTTTTCCTTAATAATTAATATCCCTAATGCCATTCTAAATGGTTTAGCTGGCGCACCTTTTTCTGCTGAAAAAAGTTTAGCATATTCTTCTTCAAAATCATCCCAAGGTATTAGTTCTGCCATGATTACCCAACGATTACTTGGGGATAATTTTCCCTCGAAGGGCAATTCAAAATTTTCTGGGGCGGGTGAAGGCTGCTCCTCTTTTCGATACATTTGTTCTTGACTAACAACTGCAAGGTATCCCTACCAATTTTAGCGGTTTTTAGCTGCACTAGCTGATCTTTTTTTGTCATCGAATATGAGTGTAACCTTTTGATAACAAGGGTTACACTCATATTCAGCAAACCCTAAATAAGAAATCTTCACCTAATTTTTTTTAGAGATAACTATTCCCAACTTACCAATATTTATCTTTTGTTGTAAACCACTGCATTCAAAAGTTGACTAAAAAGTCAATGCCTAGCAAATCATTCTCATGATCGTCCATTCTCAATAAGCGGAAAGTGCCTGATAATTGTTTAGGGTAGCTCAACCTCTGGAAATACCTTTAAACAAGCCTTTTGACAAACTTGTCTCCCCGATTAGTTACTATACATCTTCTAATGGCAAAGTTATGATTTCAGTCACAATTTTGTTCGTGAGTAATAACATTTTTTTTCCTAACGGAGTTCACATTTCAAGTAATCAAGTAATTTTTTACTCTTCTTACTCCCCTTGGTTTTTCACTGAAGTCGGAGTTATATTCGTCTCTGTTTTAGAGATAGGTTTCTTAATATTTGAAAGACGTTTTGGTAATCTAGCACCTGCTTTCTCGTCAGGAGAAAATGACTTTAAGGTATGGTTTGGCAATAAGCTATATTCAACCCGATCGCTCACTGATTCAATCACTTGTCCGACATAAACCTGTTGTTCTAATTGTTCAGTATAAGCCACTAAATTACTCAATCCATCGATCAACTTACGAATATTATTTCTAAAGGTAGGATCGCCGGTTAATTCTTCTACATCAGAAGTTATTTTTTGAGTATTTTCAAAGGTCACACGAGCAGAATCTAAGGTTTTTTGAATGGTCAGTAGCACTTCAGGATCGTTGAGAGATTGGGATAAATTTTGTAAATTTTCTGATGTTTGGGCTGCATTAGTCATCAAGGTTTCGAGATCGTTGGCTAATTTTGCCATATCAATTTCATCGATCCCTTCATTCAGTCGATCCACTGTCGTGTTAAAGTTCAACGCTAAGAAGCGGACTTGATCGCTGGTTCTTTGAATACTGTCTAAGGTATTAACAATGTTGCCTCTATTTTCTGAGACTAACCCATCTAAATTACTAATTAAATTAGCAGCACTGCTTACAGTTCGATTAAGGTCGGTGCGATTTTCTGCTACTACTGTATTGACGTTACGCATTAATTGAGACGCATCTTGGGCTGCTTGATCAGCACTCCGAAGAACATCACTAACCCCTCCAATTTCTCCCCGTGTCGCCTTTGATAATTTAGTGACCTCTTCAGACAAAGTTGCTACTTTGCCCCCTGCTTTAGCCACATTTTGCAGTGCTGCGTTCATATTACCAACAAACTCAGGATCGCTATAAGCATTACTCAAACGGGTTAAGGCTTCAACTAACTGTGATCCTGTTTGTCCCATCACTTGATCGTTATTACAAAGAATTTTCCCTGCTTGTTCACAATCTTCACTGGTAGGATCAATACTTAACGCATCCTCAGATAACTCCCTTGAGGGGGTAATATCTACTGACGCTTCTCCGATGAGACCATAACGATTAATCTGGACTTCCGAACCCTTGGGAATGCGTAGTTGAGCAGAAGAAATTTCTACAGCAACGGTTACACCGTTACTACTGGGTTGTAGTCCTAAAATTTTACCCACTGCAACCCCTCGATAACGAACCGGAGCCCCAATTTGTAAACCACTGACATCTTTAAACTCAGCAAAAAATTGATAGGTTTTTTGGCCAATAATACCCCCTCGTAGCCAAACCACTAAGCCCCCAAATATAATTAAACCAAAGAGGGCAAAGAGTCCCACTGAGCCTTCTTGAAGGGTTCGCATTCGTAACATAGTCTTGCCTCACACTGTCTCTGTTAGGGATTAAATCAATTAACTCCCCTCTTACCATAACTTAATCAACTGAAGTTGGGAGCGATCAATTATGGTTAATCAATGACTCGAATAGGGCCTTTAACACTGGCATTAAAGAATTGTCTGACAATTGGGTTAGTCGTTCGATCAATCTCATGAACCTTTCCTTCCCATTGAATTTTGCCCCCATAAAGGAAAATAACGCGATCGGCGGTGCGCCGAATGGTACTATCTTGGTGAGATACCATAACGTAAGTATCACAGCCTCCTGGCGCTTTTTGTAAGCTTCTTACTAGGTCTTCTATAACGGTGGAAGAAATGGGGTCAAGGCCGGCGGTGGGTTCATCGTAGAGGACAATTTCAGGGTCATCTAGAGGATCATCTGGGTTGGCAATGAGGGCCCGAGCAAAACTGACCCGTTTTCTCATCCCTCCTGATAATTGGGAGGGGTAGCGATCGCTCATTCCCTGTAAACCCACCATAGCGAGTTTTGCTTCGACTAATTCCCGAATGCGAGGACGAGGCAATTTAGAATGTTCGTAGAGGAAAAAGCCCACATTGCCGTCGACGGTAAGGGAGTCGAATAGGGCTGCTTGTTGGAACACGAAGGCAATACGCATAGGTTGATGGCCGTCTTCGATGATGCCTTTGCGTCGTTTTCCTTTTATGTAGATTTCTCCAGTATCGAGGGGTAATAATCCAGCGATTAGTCGCAAAATGGTAGATTTTCCTGTACCTGATGGTCCAATGATAACTAAAGCTTCTCCTCGATAAACGGTGAGATCAATTTCATCTAAAATAATCTGATTTCCAAAGGATTTAGAAACCCCTCTGAGTTCAATTAATGCTTCTTTTCCCATAAGGTAACAATGCTGAAAATAGTTTGCGATCTCATTTATCTTAGAATATTTATAAAATATAATTTTAAATTATAGTTATTTTATTTAATTATTTGATTTTTAAAACTCGGAGACTCAGTAGATCAAAAACTTACTTGTTTGGGCTGAAAGGGAACGGGCGAGTAAGGGAAGAAGAGAAGATTATTTTAAACATTTTTCAAGTAAACAAAGTTTTTCAAGGGATATGAACCCTTCTTTTTTTAATAGTTGAAGATAAGGTTTGAAATCTAAATTTCAAACCCTATTCTTAATATTAGTTGATAGAGGCGTTAGGATTATATTCCTCAATCTTAATATCTACAGGCTCAACATTCCAGATTTGTTCGCAATATTCAGCAATCGTACGATCAGAAGAGAATTTACCCATTCTCGCAGAATTGAGAATAGCCATTCTGGTCCAGTTATCTTGATCCCGATAGGCTTGACTCACGGCATCTTGGCAGTCAACATAAGCTTGATAGTCAGCCATCAACATATAAGGATCATCATTCATTAATTGATCCACAATGGGTTGGAATAACTCGCAGTTGCCATGACTAAAGTAACCGCTAGAAATGCGATCAATAACACCTTTTAAGTTACCGTTGTTGTGGTAGTAGTCACTAGGAGAATAACCCTGTGCTTTGCGATCATAAACTTCTTGTGCCGTTAAACCGAATAAGAAGAAGTTTTCTGCACCAGCTTCTTCGCGGATCTCAATATTAGCCCCGTCTAAGGTACCGATGGTTAATGCCCCATTCATAGCAAACTTCATATTACCCGTTCCGGAGGCTTCTTTACCTGCAGTTGAAATCTGTTCAGAGAGATCAGCAGCAGGATACACCCGTTGACCTAAAGAGACATTAAAGTTAGGCATAAAGACTACTTTTAAGCGTCCGCGAACATCGGGATCATTGTTAACTACCTCAGCCACAGCGTTAACTAACTTAATGACTAATTTAGCCATGAAGTAGCCGGGAGCTGCTTTCCCACCGAATAGGAAGGTACGAGGAACATAATCCCCATCGGGTTGGTGTTTCATGCGGTTGTACAGGGTAATGATTTCGAGAACCATTAAATGCTGACGTTTGTATTCATGAATACGCTTGACCTGTACATCAAACATGGTGTTGGGGTCAATTTCAATGTTGCGATATTTGAGTAAATAATCAGCTAAATCCCGTTTATTGGCTTGCTTAATTTCTAACCATTGCTTACGAAACTCAGCATCATCAACAAATTGCTCCAGTTTACGCATTTCGTCTAGGTTTTTTAACCAACCATCTCCGATTTTTTCGGTGATTAATGAGGATAGTCTGGGGTTACTTAATAAAATCCAGCGACGGGGAGTCACACCATTGGTCTTATTGTAAAATTTCTCTGGCCACAGTCTGGCAAAGTATTTGAGGGTGTCTTGTTTGAGTAACTCGGTGTGTAAGGCTGCTACTCCATTAATGGCGTGGGAACCTAAACAAGCTAAGTTGGCCATCCGAATTAATTTTTCGGATCTTTCTTCGATTAAGGAAATATTGCTGACTAATTCGTCATCATTGGGGAACCAAGTGCGAACATTCTCTAAGAAGCGATAATTGAGTTCGTAGATGATTTCTAGATGTCTAGGCAGTAATTCACCAAAAATAGTTACAGGCCAGCGTTCTAGCGCTTCTGGCATTAAGGTATGGTTGGTATAAGCTAGGGTTTTAGTGGTAATGTCCCAGGCTTTATCCCAGTTATAATCGTGTTTATCCACTAAAAGGCGCATTAACTCAGCTACTGCTACAGCCGGGTGAGTGTCGTTGAGTTGTACTGCAACTTTTTCAGGAAACTGATCTAAGTTATCGTGATTACTCAGGTGAATACGAATCAGGTCTTGTAGAGACGCAGAAACAAAGAAATATTGTTGTTCTAAGCGTAATTTCCGCCCTGCTGGGGTGTTATCGTTGGGATATAACACTTTAGAGATGGTTTCTGCTCCCATTTTTTCTTCTACAGCGCGATCATAGTGACCGGCGTTGAAGGCTTCAAAGTTAAAGGACTCACTGGCTTCTGCTTTCCAGAGTCTTAAAGGGTTAACGGTGTTGGTTTTATAGCCAGGAACCGGCGTATCGTAGGGAACAGCTAAGATAGTACGGTCAGCCACCCAGAAGCTTTTGAGATTACCGTTATCATCATGGGTTTTCTCGGTATGTCCCCCCAATTTGATTTCTACTGCTTCGTTGGGACGTTCTATTTCCCAAGGGTTTTCAAACCGTAACCAATTATCAGGAATCTCGACTTGCCAACCGTCTTGGATGGTTTGATGGAAAATACCAAACTCATAGCGAATACCGTAACCAATGGCTGGCATAGCTAAAGAGGCTAAGGAGTCCAGGAAACAAGCTGCTAAACGACCTAATCCTCCGTTTCCTAGTCCTGGATCGGGTTCTTGTTCGATAATATCATCCATGTCTAAGTTCATCTCTTCGATGATCTCTTTCATGGTGTTGTATAATCCCAAATTCACCATGTTATTCCCTAACTGACGACCCATGAGAAATTCAGCTGAGAAATAAGAGACGATTTTAACTTCTTCTTTTTTGTAAGTCTCGATGGTTTTTAAGAAGCGATGTAATAGGCGATCGCGAATGGTATAGGATAAAGCAACATAATAATCTCTTAGGGATGCTTTAGAACGATCAACCCCTTGAATATAAAAAAGATGATCCAGAAATGCCCGTTTTAGGGTTTCTTTGCTCATTCCTGTGCGATCATCTTCGATTTGAATGTTGGAGCTTTTGGCGTTAGGGTCTTTGACTTTGGAACTTAATCTACTCATAAATTAATCCTGAGTGGGCTATGCAAACTTTTCTATAGATTTCAATAGCAACTATGTCACCATAAGCAAAACGAAAAGTACAAGGAAACAAAATAAAAATCACTTCATCTGTGGCTTTAACTTTTATGGATTTCCTTCCCTTTTATGTGTCGTGCTACTTAGGCCAGCATATACTATTTTGCAACGTAATCAGATTGATTCAGTTACGCTTTCTTGACAATTGGTTTACTTTTTTTGTTGATATAGCTTCGCCCCCATCATAGATTATTCATTGAGTTTGGCTGTGTTTTCTTTAGATTTATTTAATAGAATAATAAATTGATTATTAATAATAATTTAACTTTTTTAGAGGTTGGACAATGTTATTGTAAAAGCTTTTAGAAATCCATTTAAAGGTCATAATATTATGATATAGAAAGAAAATCAAAATCAAGACATTTCCTATCCTAATAATCAATGAAAATACTTCTTGTTGATGACGAAGCGGAATTAACCGAACCCCTTTATCATGTGTTGTCCCACGAAGGTTATGACGTAGATGTGGCCGATAATGGTCAAAAAGGTTATGAATTAGCTTTACAAAATAATTATGATTTGTTAATCTTAGATTGGATGTTACCTGGTAAACCAGGACTGTCTATCTGCCAAGAATTGCGATCGCAAGGTCAAAACACTCCGGTCTTGTTCCTCACCGCTAAGGACACCCTAGATGACCGAGTAATGGGTTTGGATGCTGGTGCAGATGACTATTTAGTTAAACCTTTTGAGTTAAGGGAATTAATGGCTCGAGTTAGAGCGTTGTTACGACGTTTTCCTAGTTTAGAAGGGACTGGGACAGGTCGGTTAAAAATAGGAGATTTAGAGTTAGATCCAGAGAACCAAGTGGCTTATCGTCAAGGAAGAATGGTTAGCCTATCGGACAAAGAAGTGAAGTTGCTGACCTATTTCATGCAGCATCCCCACCAATTGTTGACCCATAAGCAAATTTATCAGTTTTTGTGGGAAGAACCCGAAAAACCAAATAGTAACGTCTTAGCTGCTTTAATTCGTTTACTAAGGCGCAAAATAGAAGAAGAAAGTCCCTTAATCCATACAGTGTACGGAAAAGGCTATCGTTTTGGAGAATAATAATTCTTCCAGGATATAAAAATTTAATAGAGAAATGTAGGCAAAATTAATATTTTGTAATAAGATGAAAAAAATCTATGGAATTGTAGTACCTAATACAATAGGGGGTGAGGTATATGAAAGGAAAAGAAAAAAATTCCAACCCCATAGTGGTGGACTTAACCCAAGACATATTACTGCGT
Source organism: Crocosphaera chwakensis CCY0110 (assembly GCF_000169335.1). Classification (GTDB taxonomy): domain Bacteria; phylum Cyanobacteriota; class Cyanobacteriia; order Cyanobacteriales; family Microcystaceae; genus Crocosphaera; species Crocosphaera chwakensis. The sequence goes on along the minus strand of NZ_AAXW01000006.1, from coordinate 61,794 downwards.
ACTACTATCCCTTTAGACAACCATGCGGCCTTAAGATCAGGATTTGTGGGTTATCCGATTAATCCTCGCTGGAGTGTCAGTAAAGTTCGTGCTTGGAAAACCGGCCGTCAGTTGCGTCAAGCACTACAAGAAGGGGAACTAATGATTCGCTCATCAGATTCTATGTTAGTTCCCAGCGATAAAGAACAAGAAGGGATATCAGTGTGTCAAATACCCACTCAACCGTATAAGTGGATGTCCTGTGCGGAATGGGTAAAGCAACTGTTCATAACCTATCAAACCGTTTAATCAATGAGGTGGAAAAATTCCACCTCTTAATTATTTGACAAAATTTAGAATATTTCTTCTTCTTGATAAGTCAAAATTGTACAATCAGACGTAGGAGAAGCAGCACAAGTAAGAACATAACCAGCATCAACTAAAGGATACCCTAAAAATTGAATCGCTTGAGCGGTTTGTTCAACCGTTCCCTCAAGCAATTTTCCAGCACAAACCGTACAAGCTGCAGCACAACAACAAGCAGGAAGATCAATTCCATCTTGTTTAGCTTGATCTAGAATGATCTGATCAGATGCAACTTTAATGGTTCTTTGGGTTTGATTTTTAGGGTTGACAAAAGTAACAGAAAATTCTTCTTGGCGACTGTTCATATTAAGTTAAAGTCCTCAACTGACATAAAAAAATCATAGGATTTACCTATCTCCTGTTAAGGTTCCCCAAATTAGGGAGCAATTTAACACTGAACGTCAAGAATTATTAAACTGTCTTGTCTTAACTAACGGTTTCTGCTAGTTGGTGCTGTTTCCATAGTTGTTGATAAAGACCCGGTTGATTAACTAAACTTTGATGGGTTCCTATTTGTAAAATTCTCCCATGATCCATAACAAAAATGCGATCAGTTTGTGCAGCAGCAGACAGTTGATGAGAAATAAAAATGATAGTTCTTTGTCTGTTTTGAGAAAGCCGATTTAGAATATTAGTAGCTGTTTTATTATCCACACTAGAAAGAGAATCATCTAATATTAATACAGGAGAATTCATCAACAAAGCTCTGGCTAATGCACTGCGTTGACGTTGTCCTCCTGATAAGGTAATGCCTCTCTCACCGACAATGGTTTTATACTGTTGAGGAAAGTTGAAAATTTCTTCATGAATTTGTGCTTGTTTAGCTGCGTTTTCTACTTCAAAAGCTTCTGTTAGAGGATCACCATAGCGAACATTATTCAAAATAGTGGTGCTAAACAAAAAGCTGTCTTGAGGCACATAAGCAATGGCTTGTCGTAGGGTTTTTAGGTCTAATTTTGTAATATCATGACCATCCAAAAAAAGTTTTCCTTTATCAATATCTAATAGACGGGGCAAACTATTAGCTAGGGTTGTTTTTCCTGAGCCAATAGGACCGACAACGGCAATAATTTCTCCTGGTTTAATGATAAAGTTAATATCTTGAATAGCAGGTTTTTGCTCTCCTGGATAAGTATAGGTTAAATTTTGAGCAGTAATTTTTCCTTCAATTAAATCTATCGGTAAGACAAGACTATCGTCTGAATTTTGAATTTTAGGCTCTGTTTGAAAGATAGCTTGTACTCGATCAACACTCACTTCTCCCCGTTGATAGGCTGTAATGGTAAACCCTAACAAAGCAGTCGGAAAAACCAATCTTTCTACTAATATCAATAATGCCACAAAATCCCCAATACTAATAATGCCTTGATTAATGGCTGATGTACCAAAGGCTAACAGTAATAAAAGGCTGATATAGGATAATGCTTCAATTAATGGAAATAATAAATTACGGGTTTGAGCGAGTTTTAAATTTGCTCTGAGAAGCTGATCATTTTTATCAGCAAATGCTCGTCTTTCGTTCTCTTCTTGAGCATAAATTTTAATCAAAGCAATGCCACTCATATCTTCTTGAATGAGTTGGCTAACCTCAGAGAGTTTTTCTTGTACGTCTAACTGTTGTTTTTGTAGTTTTCGACTAAAGACTTGTACCGTAATTAACATTAAGGGATAAACGGCCACAGCTAATACACTTAACCGTACATTAATGGCTAACATGGCAGGGAGAGTTAGTCCGTAGGCAAAAATAGTATTCGCTAAACTGAGTAAAGCAAACCCCACCAAACGACGAATATTGTCCACATCGCTCGTAGCACGGTTAATTAAGTCTCCTGATGTATTTCTTGAAAAATAAGCTGGTTCTAGGGTCAATAAATGCTCGAAGATACCTTGTTTTAAACTAAACTCCACATCTCGTCCCACTCCAAAAATAAAGAGACGAGATGCCATGCGAATTCCCCAAGAAATTGAAGCTAAAATAAAAATAAGAATAACAGCCCGTAATATTTCCTCGAAACTAAAGGCTTGTCTCAGATTATCAATACTGTCTCGAATTAAAAGGGGAATATAGACCCCTAACCCATTTACTACCAGCAACGCTACCATACCATAAGTAACAACGCGCCAATGGGGACGGATATAGGTGCCTAGTTGTCGAATTCTTGCAAGTGCCATGAAGTCAGTAATTTATAATTGATAAGGAGTAACGAGTGTTGACTAAATTGTGATAACTTTCTTAAGGGACTTATTATATCTTAATAAACTATAGCTGTTCTTCAGGGAGTACAGGGTTGTGAATTTACAAGAGTTTTGTTTATTGTTGTTTTCAGTGCTAACCAGTGCTATGGGGCAATTATTCCTGAAAATGGGAGCCACTAAGTTAGGAAAAGTGGACAGTGGTAACGCAGTGAGTCATATTTTAAATATTGTGTTGACCCCAGAATTAATGCTCGGACTCTCTTGCTATGGGTTAGGTGCGATCGCTTATATTCTCTTATTAACCAGTGTTAATTTGAGCGTTGCAGGCCCGTCTGCTTCAATTATTTATGTGTTTTCTGTTTTAATTGGTTATTTCGTCTTTAAAGAAACCATCCCCATTCATCGCGCGTTTGGCTTAGGTTTTATTGTTTGTGGTGTTATTTTGGTAGTCTGGAAAGGAAATTAATAGAAGTTGCTTTATGCTACTTGCCAAGTCGTAGAAACTTGTGCTACGATAATTAATCGTTGAGAAAAACAAGGGCTTGTAGCTTAGTGGATTAGAGCGTGTGGCTACGGACCACAAGGTCGGGGGTTCGAGTCCCTCCAAGCCCGTTAAAATTAAAGAAAATGAGTAATATTCGAGTTATTTCTACAGATAACGCACCTGCACCTGTAGGTCCTTATAATCAAGCGATCGCAGCACAAGGACAATTATTATTTATTTCTGGACAAATACCCTTAGACCCAAAAACGGGGCAACTGGTTGGGGACAATGACATTAGTCAACAAACCCAACAAGTCATGAAGAATATAGAAGCTATATTAAAAGCAGCCGAGGCAAATTGGCAAAGTGTGGTGAAAACAACTGTTTTCTTGAGCAATTTAGAAAATTTTGCCCCAATGAACCAAGTTTATGCTCAATATTTCCCTGAAGCGACCGCACCGGCTCGAGCTTGTGTAGAAGTATCCCGTCTTCCTAAGGATGTTTTAGTCGAGATTGAATGTGTTGCGGTCATTTCTTAAATCATACAGTGAGGGTTAAATTAAATCAAACTGATGACAAATTACCCCACACACCGCAGCTAATACTGTAATTCCTAGAGCAAGAAACGGGTTTTGGCCTTGAGCAACTGCGAAGGAAGTAACGATACCTGCACCTAAACCAGCAGTTAAAGCAGCACTGACGTAGTCTTTATCGGTGTTTTTCTTATACATAAATTTGACTCGATCGCTTGACAGAATATTTTTAACGTTGGTCAAACGTAACATTCTCTCGGCCTAAAGAGTGAGAAAATACGTCGAATTGCAATCAAGCTTTAAATTTAGTCATATTTCGTAACAATAGCTATCTATAGAAAATTCTCTATTTTAAAACTGATGTAATAATAACGGTAATGGTTGCGCTGGCAATTAAAGTAAAAGCAAGTTGCACAACCCACTGTGTTGCTTGTCGATAGTCAGAAAAACGTTCATCAAACCGCTTCATTTCGGATGATAAGTGTTCTACATCAGAGGATAAGTGTTCTACATCTGCTGCGAGTTTATCTAATTTTTGGATGACATCGGTTAAAGTGGGTTCAGGTTTGGGGGTTGTGGTCATTATTTTTGCAACTCATCATGTTTAAAAACTCTCTACTTCTTTTTATTATATAGCAAAATTTAGGGACATAATGGATTAAGTCCCTGTTATTATTTATTCAACTTATTCGAGGGTTAAAGAGTTACAAATAAGCAACTTTTTTTAATACTTGATAGCTTGCATTAGCAAAACCTTTGATTTTTTCTTTGGATTTAACCGTAGATTTTTTAAGATTCTCCCAAGTTAATTCTTGATCAGATTTTCGCCAATATTCAACAGCTTTCCAACTCGCCTTAATTTGATTGCTTTTACTTCCTGCTTGTTTCATCAGTGTAGATAATTGTTCATAACTTGTATCAGCTAAATTAACCTTACTTAATTCTAAAATTTGAGCATCAATTTTATTTTGTTGAGCTAGTAATTCAGCTTTAGAAGTTCTCAGGTATTTTATTGCTTCTTCTTTACTTTTGTTTTCAGATTCAGAAATTATACTGTTTATCTGTTTTCCTAGTAAATCTCTCAATCCTTTTGCTGTGTTTAATTCCATGAGAGATTCTAATTTTTCATGGATTTGATTAATGTCTTTTTGTACTGAGTTCAACTTATTATAGTTATCACTCGCTTTACAAACTGTTTGATGATTCTTACCTCCATTTGATAAAGATTTTCTCAAGATATTGACTTGAGTTTTGATTGAATCTTCTTTTTCATTTTCTAGAATGAATACACCAACCATTTCCCCTTTTCTGGGATCAATTTTACTAGCTTTTACTGCTGCATAATATTCTATTTCTCCATAGACCAATTCATAAGAATCAACTCCTAGTCTTTTTACTACCAAAGGATTAATAAGACATTCAGACTCTAAAATAGCATCTGCTAATCTCTGTACAGAACTTTCATTATCTTCGGATAAAGGAATATTGTTAGCAATAGTATCAATATCAACTAAGAAAAAATTCATAACAATTAATCTCCTATTTTTTCTAAAACTTCAATAGCTAATGATTCAAATTCAGCAGCAGATGTATTTGCAGAAGAAACACTATCTGCATAATGAAAGATTGATTTAGGTGCAGGTATTTCTAACTCTCCTACTTGTATTGTTTGATTAATACAATGAGATAAAGCAGTTCTTTCTGAAATCATGTTATCCATAATAGGGAAACCATAACCTTCAGAAATTACTTCTCTTTGTCTAGGAAATGTATGCTTAAGATATTGATGATGAGTAGAAATTTTAGAAGGAAGAACACCTATAATTTTAAGTTTAGATAGACTTAAACTTTCTCTATATTCATTAATTTCTTCTGTGACAAAATTTTTAACACTTGTTAGTCCTTGATTAGAAAATGGTTTTAAGTCAGAAGGAACCATTAAATAATTAGCAGCAGTTAATGCTGCTTGTGCATATAAATCTAAAGAAGGTGGGGTATCAATAATCACAAAGTCATATTGATTTTCTACTACTTTTAATTGTTTTACTAATAGAGAACGACTAGGTAAAGATGCTTCTAGTTTAGGTCTTTTTGAAATTAATGTAATGTGAGATGGTATTACATCAATTTCTTTCTGATTAAATCCTTCAGATTTTCTTACAATATCAGGTATTTGTGTATGTTTACTTTCAAGTAAATGAAAAACATTTTTATCTTTTAAATCATCATCATCATCAAATTGAAATTTAATTAAACCAGTGGCAAAAGTGGTGTTTGCTTGAGCATCAATATCAATTAATAAAACTCGTTTTCCTTGGTTACTAAAAGCAGCAGCTAAATTAGTCGCTACGGTAGTTTTTCCGACACCACCTTTATGATGATAAATAGCAATAACTTTCATGGGTAATTTTTTGAACTCCTTAATAGACGGTTGACAAACTTTAGGAACAGAAAGGGATGGAGAAGTAGAGAATTTTTGACTTAAACTCTCTTTACCAATCAAAGAATTAATTTTGTCGATATTGTTAGCAATGTTTTCTCCTTGACAATAAAAGATAAACTTTAACTTATCTTTTTCTCGTTGGTAAATTCGGAATTCTTTGCCATTGGTTAACACCCCATAAAAACTTTTGGTTTTCATCAAGTAATGTCCTAAACGACGGACATGATGATCTAAATTTTCTTGAGGGTGTTTTGCTTCGATGACAACACAAGAAGAAAGATTTTTTATCTTTTTAGAAGCAACGGTCAAAAAATCTAAGCGAATATTTTGATAGATAACTTCTTGATACCAATTTTCAGGAGAATAACCTAATTTTGGGAGTAAATATTGAACAATTAGCTTACTCTCTACTTCCCTTTCATTGTGACAGGATTTAGGATGAAATTGCAATGCTTTATTTCCTCAATAACACAATATAGAGGATAAAATTGAATAAGAATGAAGGTTAGGAACAAGTAAAAGTAGAATTAACTACCTTTAAACAACTTATTATTTTTATTATCTCTAAGTATCTACCGAATGAGAAACAGTAAAATCGCTGAAAAATTACATTATATTTATTGTTTAATTTTGAACTTACGTAAAATTACTGAATTGATTGTAAAAATAGGTTAACATTCTATTTTTAACTATTTTTTTGGAATACTAAAGATAATTAATAGCAAAATTCAACATATCTTCAGCTTGTTAGATTAATTGATTTGCGTCTTCGCAACTAATCTGAATATCTAAATTATAATCAGCCCCAATACGAAGTTTTTCTGCTTCAATGAGATAAGGATGATAAATTTTAGGTACTCTTTCAGTTTAGCAAATATTGTCCAAATGTGGCAATTACCCCTGAATGTTTGCTATAGATAGTTATCACCTTCTAAAAAGCAGAGCAAAAAAAACATAGCATAGTAAGCGCGTGAAACAGAAAAATCTGGGTATCTGTTTCGTTAATCTGTTTAGCAACAATTAAACTTTTTCAGGTTTTTTAATAGTTTTGTTGAATTTCATTCATAATTTAATTCCCTTTTTTCTAATATTACGATAAAAGGCACTATTTTCTTTTTCCCATTGCTCAAGTGTAGCAAAACAGCAAATAATCACTTTATTATTCTCTAAAAATAAATCACTTATCAATTGACTTATTTTTTTATCTCTTCATAGTAATTAAATTTTGTTTTCAACACAATCAAAATATCAATATCTGAATCTTTTTCTGCTTCTTGTCTAGCTTGTGAACCAAATAGAATAACAGTCTCTAATTCCTTTCCGTACAGAGATTTTAAATAACTATTTATTTTGTTTAAATTTTTTTTTAGTTGACCCGTTAATAAAGCTTGAGATTTAATCACTTTTTAAAAAAAAGAAAATAAGTAACTTACTATTTTATACTAATTATAACTAAGCATCTGTAAGGTTTTTTGTTTCAACCACATACCATCAATTGTAAAATTTTTGTTATCTTTTCATCTTTATAAGGCTAAGAACAACCGACAATAGAAACATTGCCAGAGCCATAAGGAGAACGCTATAATGTCTGAGAATGCAAGAAGTCGCCTCATTACCGAGGGAAGTCAACGAACCCCTAACCGTGCCATGTTGCGTGCTGTGGGCTTCGGAGATGATGATTTTAATAAGCCTATTGTTGGGGTAGCTAATGGCTTCAGTACCATAACCCCTTGTAACATGGGGATTAATGACCTAGCTAAACGTGCTGAAGCAGGAATTAAAACCGCTGGTGGGATGCCTCAGATATTCGGTACCATTACCATCAGTGATGGCATTTCTATGGGAACCGAAGGCATGAAATATTCCCTCGTCTCACGGGATGTTATTGCCGACTCTATCGAAACCGTTTGTAATGGTCAAAGCATGGATGGAGTGATCGCTATTGGTGGATGCGACAAGAATATGCCAGGGGCAATGATAGCCATGGCAAGAATGAATATACCTGCAATCTTTGTCTATGGAGGAACCATTAAACCCGGCCATTACAACGGGGAAGATTTAACAGTAGTCAGTGCCTTTGAAGCGGTCGGCCAACATAGTGCAGGTAAGATAGATGATAGCACATTATTGGCTATTGAACGTAATGCTTGCCCCGGTGCCGGTTCCTGTGGGGGAATGTTCACCGCAAATACCATGTCTTCAGCGTTTGAAGTGATGGGAATGAGTTTACCTTATTCTTCTACGATGGCAGCAGAAGATGCAGAAAAAGCAGACAGTACAGAAAAGTCAGCTTTTGCTTTAGTTAATGCCATTCGTAACCAGATTTTACCCAGTCACATTTTAACCCGAAAAGCCTTTGAAAATGCCATTTCTGTAATCATGGCGGTGGGAGGTTCTACGAATGCTGTATTACACCTTTTAGCGATCGCTAATACCATCGGTGTTGACCTAACTTTAGACGATTTTGAAACCATTCGTCAACGGGTTCCTGTACTCTGTGATTTAAAACCATCGGGACGCTATGTAACGGTTAATTTGCATGAAGCGGGTGGCATTCCTCAAGTGATGAAACTATTATTAAATCATGGATTATTACATGGGGATGCGTTAACGATTTCCGGTCAAACTATAGCAGAAATTTTAGCCGATGTACCGGATGAACCTCCAGCGAATCAAGATGTTATTCGGACTTGGGATAACCCTGTTTATAAAGAGGGACATTTAGCCATTTTAAAAGGTAATTTAGCCTCTGAGGGTGCAGTTGCCAAAATTAGTGGGGTAAAGAATCCCAAAATAACAGGTCCGGCGCGAGTTTTTGAGTCGGAAGAGGAATGTTTAGAGGCAATTTTAGCAGGAAAAATTAACGCTGGTGATGTCATTATTGTCCGTTATGAAGGTCCTAGAGGAGGCCCAGGAATGCGAGAAATGTTAGCACCAACTTCTGCAATTATTGGGGCTGGTTTAGGTGATTCCGTGGGCTTAATTACCGATGGCCGGTTTTCTGGGGGAACCTATGGTTTAGTGGTGGGTCATGTTGCCCCAGAAGCTTACGTAGGGGGTACTATTGGCTTAGTAAAAGAAGGGGATAGTATTACCATTGATGCTAAAGAAAAACTCCTTCAAGTCAATGTTTCTGAAGAAGAATTAAACCAACGTCGGGCTAATTGGAAAGCTCCCGAACCTCGTTATAAAAGAGGGGTATTAGGTAAGTATGCCAAGTTAGTTTCTTCTAGTAGTTTAGGGGCAGTTACTGACGTGAATTTGTTTTAAGTTGATGGTGGGCGTTGCCCACCCTACTTTTTCATGATAAGCATATAAGTTAATGAATAATATTGATATAGATAAGGATTATTATGCTTGGACACAAGAACAAGCAGAATTATTGAGAACTAAACAAATTAATAACATTGACTGGCAAAATTTAGCTGATGAAATTGAAGAAATGGGAAGGTCAGAAAAAAGACAGCTAGAAAGTAGTTTACAGGTGTTAATTATGTACTTACTAAAATGGCAATTTCAGCCTAATTTACGTTCTCGCAGTTGGCAATTAACGATTCAAGAACAACGTTTGTGACTTGATAAATTAATTGCAGAAAATCCCAGTTAAAAACCTAGTTTAGAGACAGCTATTGATAAAGTGTATCCCTTAGCAACATTAAGTGCAGAAAGAGAAACAGGTTTATCAGTTTTTCCTGAAACTTGTCCTTATCGATTAACTGATATTTTGTCTTTTGACTTTTTACCTGAATAGTTTAAAAACTTCTAGACTATAAGATATAATAAAAGAGCCAACATTTCTTATCAAAACATCTAACTAATGACTAAATATATAAATATTACCGAAGTCCAACAAAAATTATTAGAATTATCTAATGACTTGAATGATGAACCTCTTATTATTACAAAAGAAGGTAAACCTATAATGACAGCGATAAGTTATGAACAATTTGAATCTTTAATAGAAACTTTAAGTATTCTTTCAGATGAAGCATTCAGTCAAAAATTACAAGAAAGTATGACACAAGTAAAAGAAGGAAAAACAATTTCTTGGGAATCTGTAAAAGAAAAATTAGGATTATGAATGAAACGCAAGAATATCAAATAAAATTGACAGATTTGGCTTTAGAAATGCTAACTGAAATCAAAGATAAACGACATTTACAACTTTTAAGTAAACGTATTGATAAACTAAAAGTAAGTCCAGAAAAACAAGGAAAACCATTAACTAATAAATTAAAAGGATATCAAAGTATTAGAGCAGTTGGTCAACGCTATCGTATTATATATCAAGTTGTTAATTCTGAGGTAACTGTCTATGTTATTGGAGTAGAATTAAGACAAGAAGGTAGTCGTAAAGATGTTTATAATAAGCTGGAAAAATTATTAGATGAAAATCCCTAATCTAAAATTATTAAGGAGGTTAAAAACCCATGATTAAAAATATTGAAATCGAAAATTTTAGATGTTTTGAGCATACGAAAATTGAAGGGTTTGAACGAGTTAATTTAATTGGTGGTAAAAATAATTCAGGCAAAACTGCTTTATTAGAAGCTATTGCTCTTAATCAATCTCCTCAACCTGATATTATATTATTATTAACAAAAATAAGAGATGATTCTTTATATTATTCTCAATCTTATCCTGAAAAAGTTTGGAATAATTTATTTTTTAATAACATAACTAAAGATTCAATAAGAATTATAATTAATAAAAATTCTCCAAATCCACAAAACCTAATAATATCAGTATCTTTATTTTTTTTTAACCCCTCAAATACTATTAAATTATTAAAAGATTCATTAATGTCTAATAAATTTTTTGAACAGTCTAATCAAATATACCGTTTAACAGTTGAATTAATATCTGAAAAATTTAGTCGATATAAATTTTATATAGATTCAACTAATGAAGGGATAAAACTAGGAGGATGTGATATAAAATATGTAGGAAAATACAGGGATAGGGCTTTAGAAACTATTACAAGTGAATCGGGATTTATAAGGTTTATAAATCAATATCATTTTAATTGGATAACACAGTATATATCAGCTTCTTTTAGACTTAATCAAAAAGAAATAATTCAAGAATATAGTCATGCAGAATTAGAAAATAGAGGGCATTACTTGTTAAATATCTTACAAAAAATAGATCCAAAAATAGAGGAAATTAAAATATTTAGTATTCGAGATCCAGTTTTGTATTTAAGACGAGAAAATGAAAACTTTCTACCGATTTCAACTTTTGGAGATGCTATTAATAGAGTGACTGAAATTATGGTAAAGATACTAAATAATAAAAGTAGTATAATCTTGATTGATGAAATAGAAAACGGAATACATTATACAAATCATAGAGACTTTTGGAGAGCATTATTTGAACTGTCAAAAGAACTTGATGTACAAATTTTTGCGACAACTCATAGTTTAGAAATGATTCAAGCATTTAGGGATGTTGGACTTAACTATTATGCTGATAGTGGTGCATATTTTGAAATGGCAAGAAATCCCAGAACTAATAAAATTATCGGGATAAAACATGAATTAGAAATGTTAGATTATGCCTTAAAACGTAGCGAGGAAATAAGAGGAGAATAATATGAGTAATGTGATCATTGTCGAAGCTGAAAATGACGCTACGTTTATTAAAAGAATTGTTAAATACATGAATGAAAGAAAGGGTAATAATATTAATATTGATAATAAAAAAGGTTACACCACTTTAAATGATAAGACTCCAGAAAAAACATACAGAGGATTAAGTGAAGCATCTTTAACTAATAGTTTAAAAAGAGTAAAAAAACGATTAGAAAAAGAACCTATAGAAAAAGTTGGTATTATTATCGATATGGATCAAAAATTACAACAAGAAAGACTTGATTTAGTTAATAAAGCTATGTTAACTGTTTTTAGTGAAGCTGAAACAATAATAAATATAAACCAATTAGTAAAAATCACAAAAATAGATCAACAAGATATTCAAGCAGCTTGTTATTTTATGAATGTTAACGGAAAAGGAGAATTAGCAACTGTTTTGAAAAAAATTAAAACAAAAAAGTCAATTTATGCTGATTGTATAGAAAGTTGGAAAACTTGTATTATTAATACTCTTAACGATAATAAAAAAATTATTCTTAGTGATAATGACTTTGACAAACTTTGGGTTTATAATTATATTTATTATGATATTTCTAATAAAGAATATGGATTTAATGAAAAAGGTTTTAAAATAATAATGGATAAACAACAAGATATATGGAACTTTGATCATCCCATTTTAGAAGATTTGAAACTATTTTTAGCCCTATTTTAAAACCTACATACTAATTAAATCACCTTGTTGTTGTTCAATAAAAGATTGTACTTTGTGACGATATTCCCTAATATTAACATCGACCCATTCTCGATCATCACTATTAGCGACAATATGCACAAACGGTTCCCCTGCATCGGGTAAAATCAAGATCCAGTTATCATTTTGAGGATTGATAATTTTCACCCCATCAATTAATTCAAGTTGTTCAGGATTATGAATTTCAACTAAATAACGCATTAAAGCCCCTTTCACCTTCCAGGGACAGCGTAAAACGTAGGATTTATGGCAAATACGGGGTAATTCTGCTTGAATTTGTACCAGCGATCGCTCTTGAGTCGCCAACATTTCCAATAGTTTCGCTAAACTAAACATGGCATCAAACCCCGGATGCAACTGTGGAAAGATAAACCCGGTGTCCCCACTTCCTCCTAGAGAGACATTAGGATTCATTTGCGCTGCTTCCATCAACGCAGTAGGATTAGATTTAGTGCGAATGACTCTACCATCGTGACGACGGGCAATTTGTTCAACTGCGCTAGACGCTTCTACCGGGACAACCACCGTACTGCGAGGATAAGCAGTAAAAATCGTATTCACCATCAAAGCGGTTAACCATTCTCCCCGTATGGATAGGCCAGATTCATCAACTAAGATAAACTGTTCTCCATTAGCCGAAACTTGGGCCCCTAAATTGGCTTTCACCGCTTCAACCACTTGGCCAAGTTGATGTAGTAAAGACTCCCGTTCCTCTGTGGTGACTGTAGTTTGACGTAAACTTGCATTGAGAACAATGGCATCACAACCAAATTTAGTTAATAGTTGTGGTAAAATCGCCCCTGATACCCCATAAACGTAGTCAATGACAATTTTTGGGTCACTGTTACTGATGCTGTCAAGATCCAGTTGAGTTTCAAAGGTTTCACGATAAGTGTCGATAACTTGTGCTGGATAGGACATATTTCCTATGTCTGCAATACCCACTCGTCGTAAATCTTCTTTAAAATAGGCCCCTTCAATTTTCTTTTCTTGGGACTTAGTAATATTGATTCCTTGATCGTCAAAAAATTCGATTAAAATGTGATCGGTGCGATCCGGATGGGCCCGTAAATGAACCCCACCCGATACGCCCAATTTGGGAGTCATGGTACGAGAAATCGGAATAGCGGTGGCTTCAAGGTTTTGAATATTAATCCCCACCGACATCAACCCAGAAATTAAAGAACGGCTAATCATACGAGAAAAACCCCGTTGATCCCGTGATACCACTACTTGCGCCCCTGCTTTTAGGGTTGATCCGTAGGCTGCCCCTAACTTCACCGCAAATTCTGGAGTAATATCAATATTAGCCAGTCCTGTAACTCCCCGTTGACCGAAGAGATTACGATTAGCGGTACTTCCCCAAATTAAATTAATATTTAAGATAGCCCCTGATTCGATACGCTTATTGGGCCAAACTCGAACATTAGAACTTATTTGTGCTTCTTCTCCGAGGATAGATAACGGGCCAATAATCGCCCCTTCTAAAACTTGCGATCGCCGATCAATTCGGGTTCCTCTGGCGATGACACAAGCTGCGAGATAAGATTCATCCCCTACCGTAACACCATTCCAAATAATAGGGCGTTTTAAGTCTGAGGCGGTTCCAATGGTAACGTTATCACCGATGACACACCCCTGTTCAATCATTACCCCTGGACCAATGCGACAGTTATCTCCAATGAGGGCCGGGGGTTCAATTTTGGCAGTGGGATCAATATACGTATTTTGTCCCAACCATACCCCCGGAGACTTTTCCCGATAAGCAAACTCAAGCTTAACTTTTTTTTCTAAGGCATCATATTGGGCTTCTCGATAGGCATCTAAATGACCCACATCACACCAATATCCTTCGGCAATGTAGCCATACATGGGTTCATTTTTGGCCAAGAGAAGGGGAAATAAATCCTTAGAAAAGTCGCTTTCTTCATTTGGAGGAAGGTATTTCAGCACTTCCGGTTCTAAGATATAGGTTCCTGTATTGACGGTATCGGAGAAAATTTCGCTAGAGGAGGGTTTTTCAAGGAAACGGACTATTTTTTGCTCTTTATCGGTAATGACAACCCCAAACTCTACAGGGTTAGGAACTCGCGTTAGCACAAGCGTCGCTTTAGATTTTTTTTGACGATGAAAAGCGATCGCTGCTTGTAGATCAAAATCGGTAATACTATCTCCGCTAATCACTAAAAAAGTATTGCGTAAAAGATCCTCAACATTTTTCACGCAACCCGCAGTCCCTAAGGGTTGCTCATCTTCTACAGCATAGGTCATTTCTACGCCAAAATCTTTGCCATCTTGAAAATAATCTCGCATCACATCGGGAAGATAGTATAAAGTGGCAATAATCTCCGTAATATTATGTCGTCTGAGTAAGTTAATGATATGTTCTGCGATAGGCCGATTTAAGATAGGTACCATAGGCTTAGGTAAATCGCAGGTCAATGGGCGTAACCGAGTTCCCGATCCCCCAGCCATCAGCACTGCACGCATAAATCCTCCTCAATGGTTGATTTTTGTTACTTATTTTTACAATTCAAGCCAAAATTCCTCCCTTCTACCATAGCTTATTTTCGGAGGTTAGAGGTTAGGCTAAAGAGGGATTTTAAAAACTTATGAGGCAAAAGTTTATGGAGTTTTAGTCTTTCTATCATAGGATAAAAATCTTATGTAATTTTTTTTACATATTTTTACGATAAGAATTGTTACAATAAAAAAAGCTTAATAAAGAGGAAAATAATATGAGTTTAAAAGAGGGAATATCGCTACGCGAACTCGAATCAATACAAGGTGGAATGGCACAATTTTATACCCCGCAATCCAGTGATGAAACCATGTTAGTTGAAGTTCCCAGTGGAACAATTGATGAACTATTTGTACACCATTATCAAACTGATCAATTATTAGTGGTTCGAGGTAGCTTTATTTTAGTTGCACTCCACAATAAACGGTATCATTATATACCTTTAAGTGAGTATAATCCTCAAGTGGTTACTATTCCGCCGGGGGTTCCTCATGGAGCGATTAATTTAAGTTCCGAAGGTTGTGTTATGGTGAATGCTGTATTGCGTCATGGAGAATCTCATCCTTTAGATTATCGACCCATGAAACCACCTTTTCCCTATAACTTGAAGAAAATTAGTTATCTTTTAGAAGAACTATATGAGCTTAAGTTAAAGGCAAAAAATAAAGTTTTACAAGAAGTATAACTTTCTCGTTAAATTCAATAATTAATCGTTCGGGATAGTTATTAATTATCCCGATTTTTTCTAAATCTGTTAATTACAAAAACACCTCGGATGTCCAGTTTCCATGAAGTCCATAAGGAATATGATGTTTAAGATGTAGAGTTGCGATCGCTTCTTTTTCTATATTTTCCCCATCCAAAATAACAATATCAGAACGATGTTTATCTCCATCATAAACCATCACTAAAATCCATCCTTGATCTTCATGGGTTGCATTAGGTTTTGGTACAAAAATAGGTTCGCTGACATATCCTTGTGGGGCAAAAGAGTGTAATTGTTTTTTACCCGTTAATAAATCTAGTTTTAGGATAGCTTGTAAGGGTGCATTACCGTGATCTTTATGTGCGCTTCCTATGAACAAATACCGATAATTTCTCCCGACATTATCGGGGTTAATATCAGAAAATTCACAACACCGACTTTCTATCATTTCTTTTTCGATAGTTTCCCTTTTCAGATTAATTTTAAACCGATATATTTGTCCAGGATCTAAATTTTCAAAATTAGTTTCTTTGTAATCAGTATCAGGTTTTACTTGGGGAAGGGAATCATAACAAATTGAATCTAAATAGATATCATCATCTTTTTCAAAAGCATTAATATGATGAAAGATAAACCCCGAATTTATTTCTAAAACTTTCATTTGTTTATCCGAAGGATTGCGGGGAATAATAATCAATTTACTGGGTTTTTCTGGATGGAAATTAACACATTCACCCGCCCCTTTTAACCCTAAAATATAGGGAAAAGGATTAAAGGTAACAGGATTTTGTAATAAGAGACAATAGTGAGGTGTAATGGCAAAATCATGGATAAAAGAAAACCCAGAAACAGTATGAGAATGACGACGTAGTAATCTACCATCTGAAGCAAATTCATAGATAGTAATTTTACTCGAAAGACCAGGTTTAATAGAGAAATTAACTAAGCAAGGTTGACCCTTATCTAACTCAGAAGTAGGGTCAAAACGAGGGTGTGCAGAAATAGAATCACCTGGGTTTAATACCCCATCTAAATAATCGATACCTATGGTTTCTAATGTTTTGGGATCGAGTTGATAAGGTTCGGCTGCTTCCCAAAGTGCTAATAATTTTTTACCCCAATAAATGACATTTGTATTAGCAATATTTTTTACATTAACATCAAAAATGTTATTAATCCATCCGCCTGGTTTCTCAGTACCAAACACCCCACGATAAATCATTTTACCTTCTTTTTGTTCTTTAACATAACCTTCTGTGCGAACAAAACGGTTACGAAAATGAACTTTTCCATTGGGTAAAAAAGAAATAGCACAAATCATCCCATCGCCGTCAAAAGGATGCTTTAATGGCGTTCCTTGCACATCTAATAATCCTGGCCCGTTTCTAAACAAAGTTCCTTGTAATTCTTGAGGAATATTACCCTCTATATCCTCGATAAAATAGTCATATTCATCGGGCTGAGATTGATAACCTTTTTGCCATTGCTGAGGGTTATAGGATAAAGTTTGTTTGTCTTCGTTAATTAAATTAGTCATGGCTATTGATTGTTTTAACAGAGTTTACTTATTGTTATTAGTGACAAATTCAGGTAAAACTTCAGGTATTGTAGCATCATCGGGAACTGCACCTAAAGTATGATGTTCATAAGCTTCAGCCATATATTTTATATTTTCTTTTGCTTTTTCTTCCTGAACTTGGGGATCAGTATTAGGCAACCATCCAACTAACGGCAAGGGCAATAAAGTTGAGAGGTTAGTGATAATAACCAGTAACCAGAGATTTTCAAAATTAGTTTCTGTAACTCCTAACCAGTGGGTAATTAATGCCCCTAGTTCATGGGATAATAAACCGGCTAGATTAACAATAGACATCAATAAAGCAAAGAGAGTCGCTTCGATACCTTTAGGACATAGTCTGGCCGATAAAACTAAGATGGGTAAAAAAGCAATTTGACCCGCAACAGTTAAAATTAGACTATCTCCTAAACTAAACCAATGATCATCAATTCCTAATACTCGGTTGGTATGGGTAACTAATAATAACATCGTCATCCCCAAAGCAGCAGAAATAACCACACTCCACCCCAAGATATTTCTAAACGAAACATTTTTAAGGAACTTTTGATAAAGAAATACTCCTAATAATGAAGCAATGCTAGTGACTAAACGAACTCGCCCTAAAAATTCTGGTTCAAACCCTAATTCATTGGTAGTAAAATAAAAGAAAGCAGAGTCCGCATGAGGGGTTGCTTGCCACAGAAAAACAAAGATAGTAGGTAATAAAATAGATTTCTGTTTAATCGCTTGCCATAATTGTTTAATTTGCTGTTTAACTAACGACTGTTCTTGTTGAGAAACTAATTCATCTTGACTAACTGGTTCTTCTGCAATAAACCAAGCAGCCACACAGACAATAATAGGAAAAATAGCGGTAATTTCAAATACCGTTTGATTGCTAAGTTCTTCTAATAACCAACCACTTAAATAAGCAGTAATTAAGCCTCCAAAAGAAGACATTCCCCACGTAACAGATTGTAACGAACCGGCTTGACCTAAAGACTCTTTTCTGGCCCTTTCTACCACTAAAGAGTCAACGATAACATCACTAATGGCTACAGAAAGGGAGGTTAACAGTAAAGTAAGACTAGCTAACCAGGCATTTGTCACCACTGTGGCCAATAATATCCATGATAAACTGCCTAATATCCCCGAAATCACCAGATAAGGACGACGACGATAGTTGAAAATTGGTAAACCGTCCGAAATAAAGCCAAACAAGGGTTTTATTATCCAAGGAATGGCAGCAATACCCGTTAACGCTCCCATTTGTGCTGGGGTTAACCCCAGATCATCCTTGAGGAAGAAACTTACCGCTAAACGGGCTAAACCTAAGACTCCTTGCACAAAATAGACGCTTAGGATGGCAAAGAGTTCGGGAGTAGGTTCGTTACCGAATAATACCGTCTCTTTAAACGTCTTTTTGACTCGTGTGAGAGGGGAAAGGGTGGCACTCATGAAGATAAGTAAAGTTTTGTTACTTTATCTATCATAAGCAATTATTCACTTATCAGTTATCATTCATCAGTCATAGATTTTTTCAGCCATTGGATTAAACTCCAGTTTTTGCAAGGTTTTTTGCTTTTCTCTAGCCTTAAATTCTTGTAATTGATCTTCAATTTCCTGGCGAACAATTTGACGATATTCTAAAAAATGCTCGTTGTGAGCGCAAACCGTTAGATAATGTTCCCACACAGGAGTATTGTGTTTAAGAATGCCAAAGAAATGATGCCAAAATTTCCAACGGGTGTTCCGTTTAAACCCTTGTCGCCAAATCACAATAGCTAAAGCCCTTAAATCAACCCAACTGGGAAACTTAAACGGGGGATGACATTTAGGGGTTCCTAATTTTAAGAAACAACGATAGGTGCGATCTAAGAAATTTTCTGCATCGTATAATGTCCAAAAGGCTTCTATATATTCTTGGGCAATGTCTTCTATTGGACGAGTGGGAACAAAGTTCATTAAGGTACTTTGATTAATATCTTGTTTACTGTCAACTCGTAATCTTCCCTCTTTTTCTAAACGATGCCATAAAGCAGTATGGGGAAGAGCTTGCAACATTCCAAACATAGCTGTAGGAATAGCTGCATTTTCCACAAAGCGAATAATTCGAGTTGCAGCCCCAGTTTTTTCCCCATCGAAACCAATAATAAAACCAGCCATCGGACGTAACCCGGCACGAATTAAAATATCAATGGTATCAGTTAAGGAGTCACGGGTATTTTGAAACTTTTTTGTTAACTTTAAACTCTCTTCGTCGGGGGTTTCAATGCCTAAAAAGACCGCATCGAAATTAGATTCTACCATCAACTCCATCAACTCCAAATCTTGAGCGAGATCCACCGATGCTTCTGTGTTAAAACGGAAAGGATATTGATGGTCTTTTTGCCATATTTTTAATTCTTTGAGTAATAATTTAACATTGCGTTTATTGCCAATAAAATTATCATCCACCATAAATACGCCCCGTCGCCATCCCAACTCATAAAGATAGTCTAATTCTTTCAACAGTTGCGTCGGGGTTTTGGTGCGAGGTTTACGTCCATAAAGAATAATAATGTCACAAAATTCACATTGAAAGGGACATCCCCTGGAAAACTGCACTGACATCGAGTCATACGCATCTAACTCTAATAAGTCGTAGCGAGGAATAGGAGTTGAGGTAACATCAGGTTTTTCTTCTGTGCGTATGGTTCCTTGGGTTTCCCCCCGTTGTAAAGCTTCTACAAACATAGGGAGGGTAATTTCTCCTTCATCTAACACTAAAAAGTCCGCCCCTGCCTCTTGCACTTCTGAGGGGACAGAGGTTGCATAAGGACCCCCCACGGCGACACATTTACCTCGCAGTTTCGCTTCTTTTATTTGTGTGAGTAAGTCTGTTTTTTGGACAATCATGGCCGAGAAAATCACGATTTCTGCCCAGTCCCATTCTTCTTCGGTTACCTCTCGAATATTGCGATCGCATAGTTTAAATTCCCAGGTTTGGGGTAAAATAGCAGCAACGGTAATTAATCCCAGGGGTGGTAATAAAACCTTGCGATTTACTAACTCTAAGCTTTTGTCATAAGACCAAAAAGTGGGCGGAAATACTGGATAAATAAGCAATGCTCGCACGTCCTACACCCCGCAAAAGTTTCTTTCGTCTTCACTATAACACTTGTCCCAATTAATATAATTATCATGGATACTTCTACATCAAATATAAAGCAAAATTCTTTAGACTCTTCTTGGAAAGTTAAGTTACTTTACGATGGGGATTGTCCCTTATGTATGCGGGAAGTAAGATTTTTACAGAAAAAAGATAAAGGAAGGGGTTTAATAAAATTAGTCGATATTGCTGATGAGCATTATGATCGAAGTGAACATAGTAACATCGATTATAAGTCGGCAATGGGAAGAATTCATGCTATTTTACCTGACGGAACAATTCTCACAGATATTGACGCATTTCGCTATGTTTACGAAGTTTTAGGAATGGGTTGGGTTTATGCTATCACAAAGCTTCCTATAGTAGGAAAATTGGCAAACTGGTTATATAGCATTTGGGCAAATTTAAGACTTCCCCTAACGGGAAGACCGAACTTAGAAACAATTATTGCTGAGAGAAAAACTAAGAAAAAATGTGACTCTAAGATTTGCGATATTTAACCCCACATTCCACACATCTTTCGTAGTATAAAAATTTATGGCTTGTTATACTAGATCCGTTTTAGATAGTATAGTATTAAGTCTTGGAGCAGGGAGCAGGGAGCAGGGAGCAAGGAGCAGGGAGAAGGAGCAGGGAGCAAGAATGTTACTCTACTAAAATAAGCGGATTTGGTATTACTTCGTCGTCAGAACTATTTGTATAAACAGATGTACTTTAAAACAACCAGCATAATATTAAGCTGAGTTGATTAAACAGTAAAAAATAATTAGAGTTATGGGTTTAGAAATTTTCAATTGATGAAAGAAAAGCTATTAGCTTGTCTTTTTAGATAAGCTTCACTTATCACCATAACTACGGGAGAGCTATGTTTAAGGTAAAATTTCTTTGCCTACTGCTTCATAAGCTGACCAAGCCATTTTAGACCGAGGATCAGGATAATCTCTGGTAATAACACCTCGTTGAGAAGCTTTTTCAAAGACCACCAATAAAGGAATAGATTTTTTAAAACGAGGTAAGTTAGCTTCTTTAAGCCGTTTTCTGGCTTCTTGTCCGCTTTTGGTACGGCCATCCACTTTAGTCAACAACACTTTAAAATTAGCATTGAGAGCCTGTAATTGTTCAACGGCCTTAAAGGTTGCGTCTAAGTCCAAATGATTAGGGGTTGTCGGAACAATTAATAAGTCACTCCCATCAGCTAGATCCTTAAATTCTTCCGGTTCGGGCCTAGCTCTAGTATCAACAATAATGTGGGGATATTTGCGAATAATACTGGTTGATCCTGCTTGGGAAGCCACATGAAATGGTAGCTTATCTTCTCTAGACCAAATTAACGCAGAACGGTTGCGATCAGCATCTATGAGTAAAGTAGGAGCTTTTTCTTGTAAATAAGCTGCCAGATGAATAGAAGTGGTAGTTTTCCCTACGCCCCCTTTCAAAGCAGTAATAGAAATGATCATGGTATGATAACTTATTGATCGAATTTATTATTATTTCCTCCCCGTTCTTAGATTACACTACTGTGGCCCCTTTTTTTCTGATGACAATTGAAAAAGCGTCACCTCTAAGAAACTTATTTATCGGGCTTGCGTCACAATAAGAGTGTGTGTGAGGAGTAAGAACGAAAGACAAAAGCCTTTGAGGTCGAAACATGGCCAGACTCTTAAAGGCTTTTTTTCTTGTTTATTTTTCGGTTTGTGTAAAATTTACTCCTTCATAAAAATTACTAATCTTTATCTCAAAAAGATAGGAATAATTTTAACTCTTTTACTTCTGATTATTTTTAAATTGGATACTAATGGCAATAAATAGTAACGTTAATCCTTGAATAATCGTTACAATAGTCGTGGGGACTTCCGCGCTTCTTTGCATTACATTTGCCCCACTTAATAAGGCTCCAAAAAATAAAGAAGTTATCAAAACACCCACAATATTACCCCGACTTAAAAAAGCGATCGCAATAGCATTAAATCCATAACCAGGGGAAAAGTTTTCAAATAAACGGTATTTTAATCCTATCACTTCCGTTGCTCCTGCTAAACCACATAATCCCCCCGATAATCCCATCACTACGAGAATTATTTTACTAACAGAAATTCCTCCATAAGTAGCAGCTTTAGGGTTTAATCCAACCACTTCTATTTGATAGCCAATAATAGTTTTCTGTAGTAAAATGCCAACAAAAACCATCGCTAAAATTCCTATAAAAATACCAGCATGAGCTAAGGTTTTTGGTAATAGAATAGGTAGTTTAGCTGATTCAGCAATCAAAGGAGAATAAGCACTAGGGGCGTTGGTATCGGCTAAGGGATAATGTACTAAATAACTAATCAAATTAATCCCAATATAGTTTAGTAGTAGAGTTGTTATGACCTCATTGATACCTCGATAAGCTTTCAAATAACCAGAAATGATTCCCCATAATGCCCCAAATAAAAAAGCAGCAGTCAAAGCAAAAATAATATGCAACAAACTGGGCAAATTATTAATAAACAAACCAACTAAAGTGCTACCTAATGCTCCTAAGTAAATTTGTCCTTCTCCTCCAATATTAAATTGTCCTCCTTTGAGAGCAATTAAAATTCCTAAACTGGCTAATAATAATGGACTTGTTTTTGTTAATGTATTGGCAAAGCCATAATAATTAAATAAAGATTCTTGAAATAAAATCTTGTATGCTGCTAAGGGGTTTTCGCCAATTAATATAATTAAAATTGCCCCTACTATTAAAGACATTATAATAGCAAAAACTGGATAAATTAGATGGTTAAATTTATTTAACAAAGTTCAGATTTTCCCCAATCACATTAAATAAACTTTAACGCTCATTAATATACATTAATCTTGTTGATGACCAAAATTGTAGGGTTACCCTGCTTGTTTAACCGTATAAACCCTGAAAATTTTAATCCCGACTAAATTAGTCGGGTATGTTTGACGAGGATTTTTCACCGTGTTACTATCCAAAAAGATTGACAAAGTGTTACCTCAGTACCCAACTATGACCCAGGCAACTCAAACCCAAACAACCACAGGCTTAGCCCCTACCTTCACCCACCTAGTTTCTAAAGAAGGTGGAGTTAAATATCCTCTCAAAGCCCTCCACGTTTGTGAAGAAACCTTTTCTCCGCTAGAAGTCGCTTATGATTATGATGCTATTCGCGCTCAAGTGAGTCGCGCTACCATCGAAGCTGGTCCTAATTCCATCTGGCGTTATAAAGCATTTTTGCCTGTAAACAGCGAAAATCCTATTGATGTCGGCACAGGAATGACACCTCTTGTTAAATCTACTCGTCTCGCCCGTCGCCTGGGTCTAAAGAATCTTTATATTAAAAACGATGCGGTGAATATGCCCACCCTTAGTTTTAAAGATCGGGTGGTTTCCGTTGCCTTAACCCGTGCTAAAGAATTAGGGTTTACCACCGTTTCCTGTGCCAGTACCGGTAATTTAGCCAATTCTACCGCAGCGATCGCGGCCCATGCTGGTTTAGACTGTTGTGTGTTCATTCCTTCGGACTTAGAAGCAGGAAAAGTTCTAGGAACCCTCATCTATAACCCTACTGTGATGGCAGTGAAAGGTAACTATGACCAAGTTAACCGACTCTGTTGCGAAGTAGGCAATACCTACGGTTGGGGCTTTGTCAATATTAATTTACGTCCTTACTATTCTGAAGGTTCTAAGACATTAGGGTTTGAAGTTGCCGAACAGTTGGGCTGGAAATTACCCGATCATGTGGTTGCCCCGTTAGCTTCTGGTTCTTTGTACACCAAGATTTATAAAGGGTTCCAAGAGTTTGTTAAAACCGGCTTAGTAGAAGATAAAGCAGTCCGTTTCAGTGGCGCACAAGCCGAGGGGTGTTCCCCTATCGCTTCTGCCTTCAAAGAAGGGCGGGACTTTGTTACTCCTGTTAAACCCAATACTATCGCAAAATCCATTGCGATCGGCAACCCCGCAGACGGTTATTACGCCTTAGATATTGCTCGCAAGACAAATGGTAATATTGAGAGTGTCACCGATGCAGAGATCGTCGAAGGGATTAAGTTATTAGCGGAAACCGAAGGTATCTTTACCGAAACCGCCGGCGGAACTACCGTTGCTGTTCTCAAGAAGTTGGTAGAAGCAGGAAAAATTGATCCTGAAGAAACCACCGTAGTTTACATCACTGGAAACGGATTGAAAACCCAAGAAGCGGTACAAGAATACATTGGTCAACCTTTAACCATTGAGCCAAAATTAGACAGTTTTGAGCGTGCATTGGAACGTTCTCGCACTTTAGATCGTCTAGATTGGCAACAAGTTCTCGTTTAGTCCCCCTTAAAAGCCGTCAGGGTTTCCTTTATTGTATCCTTGACGGCTGTTTTTTTGGCAATTTCTTAGCCATCATAATTGATAATTGGTTCATTTTTGGATAACTATGGCTGTAAAAGTATTAATTCCCACTCCTTTGCAAAAATACACCAACAACCAAGCTACCCTAGAATGTAGTGCGGATAATGTGGGTGCATTAATTGAAACCTTGGAAAGCAGTTTTCCTGGGATAAAAGCCCGTTTATGCGATGACGATGGTAAACCCCGTCGCTTCTTAAATTTTTATGTGAATAGTGAAGATATTCGCTTTTTGGACAATACCGAAACCGCGTTAAAAGATGGCGACGAAGTCAGTATCGTTCCTGCGGTTGCAGGGGGTTAATATTATGTAGGGTCTTAATAACCCTCTTCAATCACTCTCGGCAAGAGCAATCGCTAAATACCTTATGGTGTAGTAATTTCAGCGATTTGCCCTCAATTGAATTTCTTCTTTTTAAAAACCCCACAACAAGACACGGTTGTTACCAGAATCAGCAATAACCGCCATTTCACCACAAACTGTAATACCATAAGGCCAACTCAAACTTTGACGAGTCGGCCTACCATACGAACGATTTTCACTCTTACTACGAAAATGAGATTGTCCCGTTAACCCCTGGGCTATTTTTCCCATTGTTAACTCATCAGTCCATCCTACCAAGCGAGAATTAGCTGTATCCGCAGCTATTAACCATTTTTCCATAACTGCTATTCCATAGGGCATACTGAGGCTGCTAAAGGTGGGAAAATAACCACCCTGGTTTAACTCAGACCCTTGAAAGTTGCTTTGTCCTAAGACTAGACAACAAGGGGTATTATTTTCCGTAGGTATTCCCTCCCAAATCATCAAACGGTTATTACCAGCATCAGCTAACACTAAGTTATCCTGCCAAATAGCCAAAGCATGGGGCCAGCGCATACTACTCGCAGTAGGACTTCCTCCCCCATTTTCGTCTCGTCGGTTCATCTCAACTTGTCCGAGAACATAGTCTGCTGGTTGTCCGTTATGAGTAGGTAGTTCATTCCACACCAACACCCGACGGTTGCCTGTGTCAGCTACGAATAAGCGTCCTTGATGATACATGACTCCATAAGGCCAGTGCATTCTATCGGCTGCGGTATCTGTTTCTCCTCGGTTAACTTGGTTATGGTGAAAGTCGGCTTGTCCTAAAACAATATCCGCAGGAATATTATTATCTTGGGGTAATTTTTTCCAAATTAAAACCCTATGATTCCAAGCATCGGCTACCACTAACCCTTTCCCACAAGCACAGATACCTGTGGGAACACTCACCGTATTCGCTTGGGGGGTCCCTTTGGCGTTTTGGCCTTCGTGATAAAAGTCCGGTTGACCAATCACCCAGTCTGCTGGTTGACCATCGGTTTCGGGGCGATGTTTCCACCCTAACAAACGATGATGACCGGTATCACATACCCATAATGGGCCTTCTTCAGAGACTAAACAGGCTCCTCTCGGACCGAACATGGTGGTAGGAGAGGGTTCAAGAGGCATAACTAAACTTTCGACTGTTTGTTCACCGAGGATAATATTTGCACCTTGAGGAGAGAGTATATTAATAAATGTTTCGTTATCAGGAGTTTTAGGAGTAGGGTTAATTTTTATGGTGGTTTCCATCAATTTTGATAATTTATATTTCATTTGCTATCAATTTTATGGTAGGAGTTAAGAGCAGAGATAAATTATTAGAATTTTTTTAGATCGTTCTTAAACAAGGAATACTCATAAAAAAATAGTTTTTAAAATAAGCAATCTTCTGTAGATCAAATTATTATGCAATTTAATTTTAATGCTTATCCTTATGCGTCTCAACGTCGTGTTATTTTAGCTAAAAATTGTACTGTTGCTACCAGTCAACCCTTAGCTACACTAGCAGGAATAGAAATGTTTCAAGCAGGAGGAAATGCGGTCGATGCAGCCATTGCTACCGCTATTACTTTAACAGTGGTTGAACCCACTTCTAATGGTATCGGTGGAGATGCGTTTGCTTTAGTTTGGGATGGAAAGTTACAAGGTATTAATGGGTCAGGAAAAAGCCCCAAAAATTTATCATTAGAAGCTTTTTCTAGTTTAGAAAAAATGCCAGAGTTAGGCTGGTTAACAGTAACGGTTCCTGGTGCAGTTTCTGTGTGGTATGAAGTTTGGAAACGGTGGGGAAAACTAACTTTTGAACAGTTGTTTATTCCTGCCATTCGTTACGCTAAAAATGGCTTTCCTGTTTCTCCCGTTACCGCAGCAATATGGCGACGCAAAGAAGCAGTTTATCTCACAAAAAAAAGACCTGAATATCAATATTTTCAACAAGTTTTCTTTCCTAAAAATCGTGCGCCGAAAGCAGGAGAAATCTGGGGCAGTTCTCTCCATGCTGAAACCTTAGAAGAAATTGCTAAGACGGGAAGAGAGAGTTTTTATCAAGGAAAAATAGCAGAAAAAATAAACAATTTTTCAGCCGATACAGGAGGTTATTTAACGGCTGAAGATTTAGCTAATTATACCCCTTTATGGGTTGAACCTATTGCCACTGAATACAAACAATTAAAAGTCTGGGAAATTCCCCCTAATAGCCAAGGAATTGCTGCATTAATGGCTTTAAATATTGTAGAAAATTTCAACCTTGAACAGTATAATCGTGATTCTGTCGAAAGTTTCCACTATCAAATAGAATCTATGAAATTAGCATTTGCTGATGCTTATATTTATGTCGGGGATGCTGATTTCATGAACATTTCTAATGAAAACTTACTAGATAAAAATTATGCAAAACAACGTCAAAAATTAATTACAAATAAAGCTATTCCTTTAGCTAATCCTGGAATCCCACAAGGAGGAACGGTTTATTTATGTACCGCAGATGCAGATTTAATGGTGTCTTTTATTCAATCGAATTATGATAGTTTCGGTAGTGGAATTTTAGTTCCAGAAACAGGAATTTCTTTACATAATAGAGGATCAGCTTTTACCTTAGAAAAAGGTCATCCTAATCAAATCGCACCCAATAAACGTCCTTTTCATACCATTATTCCCGGTTTTTTAACCAAAGATAATCAACCTCTCGGACCGTTTGGCGTAATGGGTGCGCCTATGCAACCCCAAGGACACCTACAAATGGTTGTTAATTTAACTGATTATCAAATGAATCCTCAAGCTGCCTTAGATGCCCCTAGATGGCGATTTTTAGAAGGAAATAGAATACTTTTAGAAAGGGGTACACCTGCTGAAATAATTGAAGGGTTAAGGGAAAGAGGCCATGATGTTAAATTGGCCCCTGAAACTATGTTTGGAAAAGGTCAAATGATCTTAAAAAATAACGGTGTTTTTATAGCAGGTTCAGAACCTCGTGCTGATGGTTTAGCATTAGGTTATTAATGGGTGAGGAGTCAGGAGTCAGGAGTCAGGAGTCAGAATTAATATTAATTGTTAATATAATAATCTTTTATTTACTTCAATTATAGGGATATTAGTCTATTTAGTTTCTTCTGGAGAATGCACTACAAAAAAATAGTAAGGTAGGCAGTACTTACCTTTAGAAATTTTAGAAAGACAAATTTTTTAATCTACCATCTCCAAATTGTATTAATGATGCACCATTCATTTTAGTACCAACGCCTTGAAAATGAATAACAATCTTTAAAGGTACACCTTCGACAAGATTAAGATAAGTACTATGAAAGGTTTTTCCATAGTCGCCAAATTGAAAATAACTAGGAGAATATTGATTGCCTCCTAAATCAATTATTCTTGCGGAAATTTGACTAACGTGCATACCATAGTCTTGTGTTAAACTGGTTAATAAAACAGCACAACTTAAATTTTCCCCTGACTGTTTACACCCTCCAAACTGATAACAAATACCATTAGTTTCATGGGTAGGCATTGCCTTATCACTAATTTGCTTCGTATGATTAGATGGGGATAAAGGAGAAGCTTTTACGACAGAAGGATGAGATAAAAAAAAAATAGTAAAACAAGCAAATACAGGAATAGATTTGAACAATGTAGTGATATTCATTTTCTTTTCAAAACCAGAAATTAGTAATGTTTTTTTCATAGGATAATACAAGCACTAAAAAAAAGCTAGGATAAATTTATATTAATTGTTTAAGATTTTATTAATATTAGTTACCGTTAACTTTTATGAACGCAATCATGTCTATTTCAATGATAAATATTTTCTATTAACTTATTGAAGAGTATATCAAACTTCAGTATTATCCGTTGGACTGCACTCAGGGATAAGTTCAAACTCAAATTCCTACCTTTTCAGAAGTTTTTAAGTTATGCTAATAAGATAGAAAATGTAAAATAGAGTGTTATGGGAATTGATAGCAGCGAATACCGCCAGCGTAGAAAAAAATTAATGCAAAAGATAGGCCAAGGAACGGCCATTTTTCGCAGCGCACCCACAGCAGTAATGCACAATGATGTAGAGTATATATTTCGCCAAGATAGTGACTTTTTCTACTTAACAGGGTTTAATGAACCCGAAGCAGTGGCCGTATTTGCCCCTCATCACGAAGAACACCATTTTATCCTATTTGTACAACCCAAAGACCCCGAAAAAGAGACATGGACTGGTTATCGGTGTGGGGTAGAAGCGGCCAAAGAAAAGTATGGCGCAGATATTGCTTATCCCATCACAGAATTAAATGAAAAATTACCTGACTATCTCAAGAAAGCTGACCGTATCTATTATCATTTAGGACGAGATAAGCATTTTAATGAAGTTATTTTATCTCATTGGCAACGATTAATGGCCACTTATCCCAAGCGAGGAACTGGACCAGTTGCCATTGAAGATACAAACCCTATTTTACATCCAATGCGACAGGTTAAAAGTGCCTCAGAATTAAAAATGTTACGTCAAGCGATGGACATTTCTGCTGCTGCACACAACCGCGCTAGAGAATTTGTTAAAGTAGGCCATTACGAGTATCAAATTCAAGCAGAAATTGAGCATACTTTTAAACTTCATGGAGGAATAGGCCCGGCTTATCCTTCTATTGTTGCCTCCGGTTCTAATGCTTGTATCCTCCACTATATTGAAAATAATCGTCAGATTCAAGAGAACGATTTATTATTAATTGATGCTGGTTGTTCCTATAATTATTATAATGGAGATATTACTCGAACTTTTCCAGTCAATGGGAAATTTACAGGGGAACAAAAAGCAATTTACGAGTTAGTTTTAGAAGCGCAATTAAAAGCCATTGAAGAAGTCAAACCTGGAAACCCCTATAATGAATTTCATGATATTGCTGTTTGTGTTTTAGTTCAAGGATTAATTGATTTAGGGTTATTGAAAGGTGACTTGGAAGAAATAATTAAAGAAGAAAAATATAAACCTTTTTATATGCACAAAACCGGTCATTGGTTAGGGTTAGATGTGCATGATGCAGGGATTTATAAAAAAGACGAAGAAAACTGGCATCCGTTGCTACCCGGTCATGTTTTGACGGTAGAACCAGGAATTTACATCGGTAAGGATATTAAACCAGCAGAAGGACAACCTGAAATTCCTGAAAGATGGCGCGGTATTGGTATTAGAATTGAGGATGATATTTTAGTCACAGAAACAGGTCATGAAGTATTAACTTCTGCGGTTCCTAAAGCTATTGATGAGATAATTTAGAAAGATGATAGAAGCTAAAATTGCACCTAACTTAATGACTTTTTCTGAGTTTCTAGACTGGAAACCAGAAAACAGTCGTTATGAATTACACAAAGGAGTTGTTATTGAAATACAACCCAAGGGAAAACATGAAGAAATTTCAGGTTTTTTGGCAGTTGAATTTGCTTGTTTATTTAGACAAAAAAACTTAGATTATTTTTTACCTAAACAAGCAATAGTAAAAGTTTTAAATGAAAATACTGGTTATTTACCTGATGTTTTAGTTGTGGATAGAAATGTATTGGAAGAGGAACCATTATGGGAAAAATATTCAACGTTAACTAAAGGTAAATCAATTCCTTTAGTGATAGAAATTGTGAGTAGTAACTGGCGTGACGATTATCTGACAAAATTAAGAGATTATGAGGAAATTGGCATTAATGAATATTGGATTGTAGATTATTTAGGGATTGGTGGTTCTCGTTATATTGGTAATCCTAAAAAGCCGACTATTTCTATTTATAATCTGATTGATGGTGAATATTAAGTTAAATATTTTAGAGATAATGAGCCAATTAAATCTTTAACTTTTCCTGAATTAGAGTTAACGATTAATCAAATATTCCAAGGAAAAAGATCATAATTAGATTATTATTATTTATTACTTTTCTTCCAACTCTCAGGCATTTTTAAGTGACTAGACAATATAGTTGTTTCGTCTCCAATAGCATCTTCTATCTTTTTTTGAATTAAGAATATTTGTTCATCAGTAAACGAATGAGAAATAGGAAAAACTGTTCCTTGTATTTCTGATTTGTGCAAAGAAAAACATGAACTATCAAGTCCTTTTTCTACTTTGAATTCTGCGTGTTTTAGGTTACACTCTAAAAAAATTGTATCAGTAACATTTGTAGCGTCTAGCTTTGCTTTTTTGAAACAACATTTCTCGTAAGGATTCAGGTCTAGAAGTTAGGAATTAGGGAAGGAAACAAACAATTCGGATGACCGACTTTGGCTATTAATGACTTCTCGAAAAAATCAATCACCGAACGTTCTTGACGACGACAAGTTTGAATAACCGTCAATAAGTTAGCTGTTTGTTTAAATCGTTCCATGCTTCTTGAACCCCCACTAACTTTCCGTTTCGTGATGGCTAATCTTAAGGATCTTTCAGCAAGATTATTATCAGGGGGGATCTCTGGATGCTCCAGAAAATACCACCATTGCTCTGCCTTTTGCCGAAGGTTTCGCAAAAGTTTTCCGGCTTCATAACCGGCTTTAGGCTTCCATTCTTCTGTGGCTATCTTTATCTTATCTTTGAATTGTCTTGCCCAAACTTGATAACCATGCCTATTCTTATCGTTTTGCCAAATACGATAATGACGGAAAGCTTCATCAATTAATTTGAGAAAAGTTTGACCGATGGTTTTGTTATATTGACCTGGAGTTTTTATTAATCGCTGAAAGTGACGGCGTAAATGTGCCAAACATTTCTGTTGAGCAACAACAGTATAACCATTGTAAACTCCCAAATCATCACTACTTAAAACACCACCATATTCATGGCCTAACTGATCTTCTAATTCCTTACGCCCCCTAGTATCAGCAGCCCGAAACAGGCAGAAAAGTTGATTGGTAAATACCCACAACCATTCTTTGACTCCCTTCACTGGCCAGGGTGTTTCATCAACATGAATTGGGGGTTGTTCTACTTTGACCCACTTGGATAATTGTTCAACCGACGGATTAATGGCTGTTTCTACTCGTTGATTGGTGGCTACGATGGTCCCCATACCTATCTCAATTTGCCCTAACTCCCACAACATCTCTTGTTGCTTTTCATAAGGTAGATGTCCATAATTCCCTAACCATCCCAGAAAAGCTTGTAACTTCACTCCTAAATCTTGTCCTGGGACGGTCTTGGGCGACCAATTCGCTTTGGTCACTTCACCACAATGCCCACAGCGACAATGATGACGATGATATTCTACTACCTCAATGGGTTTATCTACCAGTTGTGCTACCTGCTGAGAATCAACTTTCACTGGTTCTATTAATAATTCTGTTTGACCACAGTGACTACATATTGATGGTTGCAAGATTTGAATTCTGTCAATTCTCCCAAAGCCTTTCCTTGTTTTTCCCTTATGTCCAGGTTGTCCCCCTGGTTTTCTTTTCTTATCCTTATCGTCTTCAGTTGTTTTAGCCTTCTCAGACTTTTTCAATAAGTCTGTTGATGGGGGTTTTGATGAGGTTTGGCTATCTAAATTACGACTGAGCTTTAATTTTTCTATTTCTTTTTGTAGCTGCTCGATAAGTTTCTGTTGAGCCAAGATAATTTGTACCAACCCAGATTTTGACAGTTGGTTTAATTCGTCTGGATTTAACTGTACTCCTGGTTCAGTTTGACTCATACCGTTACTTTAGCGCAGTCAGCCTGTTTGTCAATATTTGCCACCTGAATCCTTACGCTGCTTGCTGCTTGTGCTGTCTTTTCTAATGCGGTTGCGCGTTTGGCAGCGTAATAAACATTCAATAAAATAGTAACCCCACCAAAACCTGTGGCTAAAAATTGCAAAGATTTAATAATTGATTCAGTTCCTTCATTTTTTAATTCATAAAAAGTTTCAGAATCCAAAGATGTTTCTAAAGACAAAATAGGTGCTATATTACCACCCCACATAAAAACAAAAACAAGACAAGTTAATGCTAAAAATCCACAACCAAGGTTAAATAAATTAGTTTTTAATTGGTCTAAGTCATTATCGCTATTATGGTTATTCATAAACTTTTCTTCAAAAATATCCTATAGAGTAAGTCAATTAAAAATTGGTTAAGAATGTGGCATTATCATAAATTTTTCCTCGATTAAAAAAATCTAACACCTAACTTTCTTAACCCGTCACTGATAACCCTTCTACCAATAAAGAAGGAGTCAAACAAGAATCTATCCAACGAGAATCATTCCCTAAAGCAATAACTTCTTTTAACACTTGATACACATTACCTGTCACCATTGTATCTTTAACTCTTCCCGTAATTATTCCATTTTTTACACCATAGCCTAAATCAACATTAATAGAAAAATCCCCCGAAATATCTGCCCCACCGCCTAAAATTTGATCCACAATAATACCATTATCTAACTGTTTAACTAAGGCATCAAAATGACTGTTTCCAGGTTCAACAATTAAATTAACTAAACTAGGAGTGGGATAACTCCCTAAACTCGAACGAAAACCATTCCCTGTACTTTTATTACCTAATAATCTTGCTCTAGTGCGATCACTATAAAATTGTTCTAACTTTCCCTGTTTAATTAAAGATAATTCTTGCGTCACTGTCCCCTCATCATCAAACGGACAAGTATAGGGTTCAAGGTTGGGTTGTTGGAATAAACTTAACTTCTCAGAAATCACTGTTTCCCCTAGTTTCTCACTCCAAGGAGAAGCCTTTTCTAAGACTGTTTTACTATTCAGTGCATCAGACACCGTATCCCACAACATGGCTGCGCCGTTGGGTGTAAATAACACAGGAATACGCCCCGTTTTCGGGGTAACTGTCTCCTTTGCCCATGCTAACCGTTGTAAAATCCCTTCTACTATCGGATCAATCCCTAATTCATGGTAACTATGATCCCCATCATAAATAGCCAGAAAATCCTCCCCTCTAACCCATTCCACCCCTAGATAAAAATCCGTAGAAACCTCACTGTATTCACACTGAAGACCTAAAGAATTGACTAAATAAGCAAAATCCTCTTGACAGCTAAATTCACCGCTACAAAGCACTTCTGCATAGTCTTGACGTAACTTTGAGATCGCCTCTTTGCCCATTTCTATCAATTTTTCCACTGTTATTTTTTCACCAACACAAGGCCGAATATCTGTACGGGGTTCATGTAATTCGATGGTTTCAGGATCATTGAGATTAGATAAAGCGATCGCCTGTTCCACCAAGGCTTCACTTTCTACGTCTCCGTAAGCCACTGCTAACCCTGGTGATCCTCCTTTCCACACCCGTAACGCCGTTCCTTCGGAGTTAGAACTTTCTAGCTGTTTGAGACGGTTGGCTTCAAAAAACACAGGTCGAGATTGCGATCGCGACTGATAAACTTCTGCGTGAGAAGCACCAGCTTTTAGGGCTAATTCGATTAACTGTTGTGCATCAAGAGTCATAAATCTTACCGAAGATAGAAAATTACTTAAAAATACGAGAGATTACTTATTCCTGATGATAGGATTATTACCGAATTTGGGAACCTTTATGATTGGAGGGGTGATCTCGATCAGTAAGTTAGCTGTCAAAAATCATTGATCTTTAGTAACAAACTGTTACATTAAGAAGCAGACTTATGGAAAAATACGGAAAACGTTGATGACTAACACACCCCCATCTACTAAAGAAAATACCCCCGAATCCCCCACAGAGGAACTTCCACCTAGTTACACTAAACTGGCTATGCGTAACATGGTTAGGAAAGGAGGAACCTCTCTTAAACACTTTTTTCTCACTACAGTGGGACTGCTCGCTTTTTTTATTGGAATTTCCTATTTAACCCGTTAGCACACGCAGGATGATGATAGCTTCTGACCCAGTGATTGACTTAAATGTTCAAGATGCTTTTGTGGTGAGTTCAGATCAAACACAAATTTCCTACCCTATTTCGTGTCAAACCTGGAAAAACTGGTTTCAAATATGGGGGAACAGCCTCCTTTCTTATCTACCGATAGCCTCTCATTATGAATTAACCCTAAGATTAACGGGAGATCAAGAAATTCAAAGCTTAAACGCTCAATATCGTCACAAAAACCAACCCACTGATGTACTTGCCTTTGCTACTTTAGAAGAGAATTTTCCGAAAATTACTAATCAACCAGAATTCTTAGAACCGTTATATATCGGAGATATTGTTATTTCAATAGAAACCGCAGAAAAACAGGCACAAAAAGAAGGTCACACCCTCAACCGGGAACTCCCTTGGTTAGCCTCTCACGGCTTCCTTCATCTTTTGGGATGGGACCACCCTGATGAACAAAGTTTACAAAAAATGCTACAACAACAAGAAACATTGTTAAAAATTATCGGTCTTTGAATGCAAAATTGCTAAACTATATGTTCTAATTGAACAGACTTCGTAAAAATATTTAATTATTCTGTACCAAACTTAGTAAAACTTAAGATTATGAAAGCCGATTTTAAAATGAGCCAACCCTCCGCTACTAGCTTTTTCTCCAGTGCAGCAACCCTAAGACAGCCCCAAATTACCCAATATGCAAGGGAAAAAAGCCCCTCAGAGATTAGAAATAACTCAGCTTGGCATATTGCTCCTAATCTATTTCAGAGCTTTAAATATGCTTGGTCTGGTATCTGTTACGCTTTTGTCACTCAACGTAATTTCCGTATTCATACTGCCATGACAGCCACAGCCATTAGTTTTGGGCTGTTTCTCCACGTCAATGCCCTAGGAATGGCGATCGTCGCTTTGACTTGTGCTTTGGTCATGGTTCTAGAATTACTTAATACCGCCTTAGAATCAGTGGTAGATTTAACTGTTGGCCAGTCTTATCATGAATTAGCCAAAGTTGCTAAAGACTGCGCTGCTGGTGCCGTTATGATTTCAGCCCTGGCTGCAGTTTTGGTAGCAGGGTTTATTATTGCTCCCCCCTTATTTGCTATGGTTTTTCCTGTGTAGACAGTTGTAGCGATCGCATTCATCACCATCATCGAGGAGATAAGCATTGATTCTCGTTATCGATAATTACGATAGTTTTACCTATAATTTGGTGCAATATTTAGGAGAATTGGGCTTTAATTTGCCTGTGGCTTCAGATATTCAAGTCTACCGTAATGATAAAATCGATCTTTCTAAAATTCGTCATCTTAACCCGGATGGCATTGTTATTTCTCCAGGGCCAGGCCGTCCAGAAGATGCAGGGGTTTCCTTAGCCTTGCTAGAAGAACTGGGTTCAACCTATCCCATTTTAGGGGTCTGTTTAGGTCATCAAAGTATGGGGCAAGTGTTCGGCGGAAAGGTTATTTCTGCACCTCTGTTGATGCACGGTAAAACATCTCCCATTTATCACAATAATCAAGGGGTATTCAAGGGATTAGATAATCCGTTTGAAGCTACCCGTTATCATAGTTTAGTGGTAGAACGAGAAACTCTTCCCGATGTCCTCGAAATTACTGCTTGGACTGAAGATGGAACGATTATGGGACTACAACATAAAGACTATCCCCACCTCCAAGGTGTACAATTTCATCCAGAAAGTATCTTAACCACATCAGGAAAAACCCTGTTGCAAAACTTTCTTATAATGTTAAACGCGCGATAAATTTTATTTTTAAGAGTGATAATGAAACGGCGACAATTTATCCGTTACGCTGGTGCTAGTGCTGTAGCAACTGCAGGTATTTCTTTAAGTTCTCGTTTTCAAGCAGCTTCAGCTCAATCAAAAGATTCTATATTGATTCAATATTTAGGTCATACTGCTTTTTTATTTACTGGAGGAGGTATCAGAATTTTAGCGAACCCGTTCCGTGCTATTGGCTGTACGGCTGGTTATCGGTTACCTAAAGTCGAAGCTGACTTAGTCATTATTAGTAGTCAAATGTGGGACGAAGGAGCAGCCGAAAATTTACCTGGCAACCCCAAAGTATTATATGAACCTGGAGTTTATGAAATTAACGGCTTTCGACTTCAAGGAGTTGGTATTGATCATGATCGCCAAGGGGGTCAACGGTTCGGAACCAATGTCGCTTGGCGTTGGACTCAAGGGGGTATCCGTGTAGTTCATTTAGGGGGTGCAGCAGCCCCAATTAACATAGAACAAAAAATTTTATTAGGTAGTCCAGATGTCGCTTGTATTCCCGTCGGAGGAGGTCCTAAAGCCTATAATTCTGTCGAAGGGAAACAAGCAATGGAAACTTTACGTCCTAAAGTAATGATACCTACCCATTATCGAACTTCCGCTGCTGATGAACAAAGCTGTGACATTGAACCATTAGGTAACTTTTTAGACTTAGTTAAAGAGATGAATGTCAAGCAAGTAAATAACAATCAAATTCGCTTAAGATATGAAGATTTACCGAAAGAAGGTACTTTAATTCGTGTCTTAAATTATAAACCAGCTTTAAAAGCATAAACCAGTCTAAAAAGTTATAAATTTCCAATAGGTTGATAATGTATTATTAGTCACAAAAAAATTTACATTATCAACCTTTATTTATTGCAAAATTTCAATGTTAAGTTATACTAAGATTAGATTTATAGACGATTAATGGTCGTCTCTATTAGTACAGTCCACTCTATCAAGAGGAATATTACCAAAGAAGTAATTGTTTTTGTTTATTGTAATTTATGCTTAAATCCTTGAAAAATCAATCCTCACTCACGCGTTTTGTCAATCACAAGCTTTTGACAACAACCCTATTATTCGTCACCACATTTCAAGGGACATTACCCGTAAAAGCACAACCACAAATTCTTCCTTTTTTACCAGAAATTAGCGATACTGATAGCTGGTTACCTCAAAATTCTCAAGAAACAAATGTTACGACTTGTATTCGCTTAGACGGTCGTTGTTTATTCAATATAACTTATCCAAAATCAAAAATCGGTGAACGAGTTGAGGTTATTAAAAACCGATTAGATAGAATTAGTAATCTCTATTTTTCTCAAGAAAACCCTGAATTAGAAATTACACAACGAGGTCAAGAAAATCCTAAAATTTATGTCACTGTAGGAGATGAAACCGTACAATTAATTACAATTGGAAATCTTGATTTACAAAATGAAGGAATTGATGCTGAAACGAAAGCTAATAATATTAGTGAACAGTTACAAGAGGGACTGAAAAAAGCTAAACAAGAGCGTGAATTAGAATCTTTAATTTCTAGAGGATTGATTGCTATCGGCATTTTAGGCGGTGCTTTTATAATTAATAAACTGATTGGTCGTCAAATTAACCGTTTAAGAACTTCCCAAGAAAGTATTGGAGAAGAAAGAAGCGATCAACCCATGTCCATGTTATTAACTAATCGTCAACATTGGAACATTAAAGAAGTTCAATATCGACTATTACAATTAGCTCAAGCTGGTATTTGGGTAGGTTCAAGTCTAATTATTGTGGGACTTTTCCCTTACACAAGAATTGCTCAAATTTGGTTGATTTCATTGTTGAGAATTCCTGCTAGATTGGGAATTGTTGGTGTCGGTACTTATCTAGCAATCCGCTTAAGTTATGCTTTGATTGCTAAGGTAACATCTGTTTTAATGATTCGTAACCTCTTAGATTTTCAGGAAAATCAACGTTTACAACTACGAATTAATACCGTAACCGTAGTGTTTCGTAGTGTTATGACTATCGTTTTGACAGGCTCAGGTGTCCTGATTGGTTTATCTTTAATCGGAATTAATACGGCTCCTTTATTAGCAGGTTTAGGTATTTTAGGGGTTGGGGTTTCTTTAGCTTCTCAAAACCTAATTCGAGACGCAATTAACGGCTTTTTTATTATTCTCGAAGATCAATATGCTGTGGGTGATGTTATTCAAGTTCAAAACTTTGGTGGATTTGTAGAAAATATCAATTTAAGAATTACTCAACTACGCGATCCAGAAGGCAGATTAATTACTATTCCCAATAGTGAAGTAAAAATCGTAGCCAATCATTCTAGTAATTGGTCACGAGCAGATTTATTAATTCCTGTTTCTTATGACGCTGATATCGATAAAGCTTTACACATTGTCAAAGACGTAGCTGAAATCATGGCAAAGGATAGACAGTGGCGCAATTATATTGTAGATAAACCTGAAATTTTAGGGGTTGATAACTTTGAGCAACGAGGATTAATTATTCGAGTTTGGATCAAAACCAAACCTCTCAAACAATGGGATGTGTCCAGAGAATTTCGTCGTCGTCTCAAAGTTGAATTTGATAAACAAGGTTTACCCTTACCTGTGCCTCAGCAGAAAGTTTGGTTTACAAATGATAACATGAACAATAAAGATCACAATGATCACATTGTTGTTTAACTCAATTAAGAAATTATGCGTATTTTACACACCATGCTTCGAGTTAAAAATCTAGAAGAATCCTTAAAATTTTACTGCGAGGTTTTAGGAATGAAACTAATTCGTCAAAAAGATTATCCAGGAGGTGAATTTACCCTTGCTTTTGTTGGTTATGGTGACGAGTCCGATACCGCAGTTATTGAATTGACCTATAATTGGGGGGTTGATTCTTATGATCTAGGAAATGCTTATGGACATATTGCCCTAGGTGTGGATGATATTTATGGAACCTGTGAAAGAATTAAACAACAGGGTGGGAATGTTACTAGAGAACCTGGTCCCATGAAACATGGGACAACTGTTATTGCCTTTGTGGAAGATCCCAACGGTTATAAAATAGAATTAATCCAACTCAGAACTCAAGGATCAGCTAAAGAAGAAAAAGAAACTGCTGGTGCAGCCTCTTAGACAAAAGATAGGGTCAATTGATGCAATTGACCCTATTTGTAACACAAGTATCATACTTGTATAAGCTATATCATTCCTCATTTTCCAAGCCAAAAACCCGATTAAAAGCCTTTTCTACTTTATAACCTGAGTCAATGGTTTCTAATGGATCTTTGCGGAGTCGATGACGCAAACATAACACCATTGTCCGTCGAATATCATCTACTGTTACCTCTGTACGTCCTTCAAACGCTGCTAACGCTTTAGATGCACGGTTGGTTACAATATCTCCCCGTAATCCATCTACATCCAATTCTGAACAGACTTCCGAGATTTTGACCCGTAAATCATAATCGATATTAACTGAAGAGAGGAGATTTTGCGCTTTTACTAAACTATTTTGTAACTCTTCTTGTTGAGATTGATAAGTTTCACAGAATTTTTGGGGATCACGATCAAATTCTGATCGTTGTTCTACAATTTGTACTCGTAAGTTGGGTTCTTTAACCGTATGGA
This sequence comes from Crocosphaera chwakensis CCY0110, assembly GCF_000169335.1. GTDB lineage: Bacteria > Cyanobacteriota > Cyanobacteriia > Cyanobacteriales > Microcystaceae > Crocosphaera > Crocosphaera chwakensis. The sequence continues at coordinate 21,558 of NZ_AAXW01000006.1, read as the reverse complement.
TCTCTGCGTGCATTCCAAAACGATCCAATAATTGAGGTCGTAACTCTCCTTCTTCGGGGTTTCCTGATCCCACTAAAACAAATCTAGCTGGGTGTCTAATAGAAATACCTTCCCTTTCTACTGTATTCCAACCACTGGCTGCAGAGTCTAACAATACATCTACTAAGTGATCGTCAAGGAGGTTAACTTCATCTACATATAAAATACCTCGATTTGCCTTAGCTAATAACCCAGGTTCAAAAGCTTTGACCCCTTCTGATAAGGCTTTTTCAATATCAATGGTGCCACAGACTCTATCCTCCGTTGCACCCAGGGGTAAATCTACCATCATTACTTTTTTGTGAACAACAGGTAACGATCCTTGTTCTTCCAATACTTGACGTATATTATCACTCATCAAATCAGGATCAGACGGATGAGAGTTAAACGGATCATTTTCCACTACTTCAATTTCAGGGAGTAAGTCAGCTAAAGCGCGGATCGTGGTTGACTTTCCTGTTCCGCGATCGCCCATAATCATCACACCACCAATTTTTGGATCAATGACGTTGAGAAGTAGAGCTAGTTTCATTTCTTCTTGACCCACAATGGCCGTAAAGGGAAACACAACGCGATGGGTTTTTGGGGGTGCTTGTAAGGTTGCAGTCATCTATGTTATTCGGTTTGTTCTCAATCTAATTTTGCTATGCGATCGCTTACTTGGTCAATCTCTCTTATTGTGCCATAGGATACTAGCTTTATTTTCTGCATACTTTGGTCATCACATTATTTGGAGATTAGCATAAATTACAGAGTAGGAGTAGATTTAAGACTCTTTCCCAAAACGTTGATCAATCAATCAGGCCATAGAGCCTCACTTTTGACATAGTTTTATGGGTAGAAATCATTCCTTTTGTACACTCTGTGCAACATCAATAATCTATTCATTTTAGTAGAAGCAAGACCAACAAAAAATTTTTATCTTGAGATTATAGATAAGGTTAACAAACGACAAAGAGAATTAATCATGAAATCACTGATGAACAAATCTGCATCTTGGCTATCCTTAATAGTAGTTGCAACCCTGACAGTCTTTCCTTCAAATTCAAATGTCAACGCACAAAATAAACAATCTGACTGGCAAGAGGATTGTTTAATGGATACTGAAGATTATGTTGAGCCTAATATGTTAGCCATGATGGCTTATCGTGGAGCTTTCGAGGAAGAAGGCATTCCTGGTTATGTCAAATTTAAAACAGAATTTAGATCAGGTGATATTACTGGCGAACAAATTGTCAATGCTGCTATTCAGAATTGTATGTTAAGCAGACGATATACCCTAGAAAGAAATAGTGCTTATGTAGAAGACGTTGAAAATCAAGTTCAATATTTTCTTGGCGCTCAATAGTTTGAAGAACTTGTGAAAATACCAGTAACAGTATTTATGGAAGATTAACATATCCCAATTGTTAATGAATGACAAATTCTACATGGTACGTATACGCCTAAGCAGTAGCTATAACTTAAAATTTAATCCCAGTCTAATAACTCATAGCAACCCACCCTACATTAGGATTTTATTTTTGACTTGAGAGATCGTTAATTGATTAAAGAGGGGTTAAATTCTAGAGATTCTGAAATTATGATATGAGTCCCAACCCTTACTGAGACTGGGTTTTGACAAAAGTTAGAATTTTTTTCAAAAAAAGGGTTGACATTACCTGGTGGATTGGTTATATTTGTAAATGCGCGGTTGAGAGCTAAACGCAAACGACGCGCTCCGAACCTGGAAAATTCTATAGTTTGAAAGCTGATAAAAAACACAGCCCTTGTTAATTGAAACAATTATATTCTATTTGTTCCTAGTTGTCTAGGAAACTGTAGAAAAAAATCAATTCACCCTCTATTTTTCGAGTAATCGGAGTATAGAGTCAAGGAAAAAAATGGAGCCTATGCTTCAAACTTTCCACCACGGAGAGTTTGATCCTGGCTCAGGATGAACGCTGGCGGTATGCCTAACACATGCAAGTCGAACGAAGTCTTCGGACTTAGTGGCGGACGGGTGAGTAACGCGTGAGAATCTGCCTTCAGGATGGGGATAACAGTGGGAAACCAATGCTAATACCCAATATGCCGAAAGGTGAAAATTATTTTGCCTGAAGAGGAGCTCGCGTCTGATTAGCTAGTTGGTGGGGTAAGAGCTTACCAAGGCAACGATCAGTAGCTGGTCTGAGAGGATGAGCAGCCACACTGGGACTGAGACACGGCCCAGACTCCTACGGGAGGCAGCAGTGGGGAATTTTCCGCAATGGGCGAAAGCCTGACGGAGCAATACCGCGTGAGGGAGGAAGGCCTTTGGGTTGTAAACCTCTTTTCTCAGGGAAGAAGATCTGACGGTACCTGAGGAATAAGCATCGGCTAACTCCGTGCCAGCAGCCGCGGTAATACGGAGGATGCAAGCGTTATCCGGAATTATTGGGCGTAAAGCGTCCGCAGGTGGTTTTTCAAGTCTGCTGTCAAAGACCAGAGCTCAACTCTGGGCCGGCAGTGGAAACTGGGAAACTAGAGTTCGGTAGGGGTAGCGGGAATTCCCAGTGTAGCGGTGAAATGCGTAGATATTGGGAAGAACATCGGTGGCGAAGGCGCGCTACTGGACCGAAACTGACACTCAGGGACGAAAGCTAGGGGAGCGAAAGGGATTAGATACCCCTGTAGTCCTAGCTGTAAACGATGGAAACTAGGTGTGGCTTGTATCGACCCGAGCCGTGCCGTAGCTAACGCGTTAAGTTTCCCGCCTGGGGAGTACGCACGCAAGTGTGAAACTCAAAGGAATTGACGGGGGCCCGCACAAGCGGTGGAGTATGTGGTTTAATTCGATGCAACGCGAAGAACCTTACCAGGGCTTGACATGTCCGGAACTTTCCTGAAAGGGAAAGGTGCCTTCGGGAGCCGGAACACAGGTGGTGCATGGCTGTCGTCAGCTCGTGTCGTGAGATGTTGGGTTAAGTCCCGCAACGAGCGCAACCCTCGTCTTTAGTTGCCAGCATTAAGGTGGGCACTCTAGAGAGACTGCCGGTGACAAACCGGAGGAAGGTGGGGATGACGTCAAGTCAGCATGCCCCTTACGCCCTGGGCTACACACGTACTACAATGGTTGGGACAAAGGGCAGCGAACCCGCGAGGGAAAGCGAATCTCATCAAACCCAGCCTCAGTTCAGATTGCTCTCTGCAACTCGAGAGCATGAAGGAGGAATCGCTAGTAATCGCAGGTCAGCATACTGCGGTGAATTCGTTCCCGGGCCTTGTACACACCGCCCGTCACACCATGGAAGCTGGTCACGCCCGAAGTAGTTACCCTAACTTTCGAGAGGGGGACTCCTAAGGCAGGGCTAGTGACTGGGGTGAAGTCGTAACAAGGTAGCCGTACCGGAAGGTGTGGCTGGATCACCTCCTTATAGGGAGACCCAATTCAAGGCAAAAGGCAGAAGGCAAAAGGCAAAAGCGTTGAGACCCCGCGTCGTCTTACGGCGCAAGGGAATGCTCACCAAGAGAGTCTGAGCTTATTAAAATAGACCTTTCCTTAGAATCAATCCCAAGGTCGTGACAAGGGAAAAGTGAACAGCTTTCAAACTAAGAAAAGGTTTGGGAAGAGGGGCTATTAGCTCAGCTGGTTAGAGCGCACCCCTGATAAGGGTGAGGTCTCTGGTTCAAGTCCAGAATAGCCCACCTGTTTAATTTCCAAAAAAAAGGATAGTTCAGCACCTAGTCTTTTTAGAAAAGACAGAATGCTGGATGGAATGTCCAGTCAGTACCTTGAAAACTGCAGAAAAAAAGAGTCAACAATCAAGTCCAAAAAAAGACCAAAAAGGTCAAGCTACAAAGGGCTAACGGTGGATACCTAGGCACACAGAGGCGAAGAAGGACGTAGTTACCGACGATACGCTTCGGGGAGCTGGAAGCAAGCTATGATCCGAAGGTTTCCGAATGGGGCAACCCCAAGAATGGTTACCTGAATCTATAGGGTAACACAAGCTAACCGGGCGAACTGAAACATCTTAGTAACCCGAGGAAGAGAAAGC
>NZ_AAXW01000006.1:0-12500 GCF_000169335.1 Crocosphaera chwakensis CCY0110 | reverse complement strand
ACCGTCCCACAGCTGAAAAGATGTTAAGGGCTTTTAATAACATCACTTTATACATACATAAAGATGACTCAATAGAAATTTCTGGATTGAACCTCCTACAACAACAAATCTTAAGGTTAATGAATGTAGAGGAGTGTATTTATACTACTGACTATTTTGCTTCTGGCTAAAATCGGTTGACTTTTTTTCGCCCAACCTTTTACTGGGCAAGCTTTTTTCCCTATTTGGACAATTCTCACTTCAAAAAATGAGCGAACGGTGAGATGATACTGTCAAACTTTATTTGGTTTTTGAATTCTACTAAAATTTTGCCAAATACGGCTTTATCCGATTTTTTAATGACTTCTAAAATCACTTCTATAAAGATATTATTTAGCCCATATTTATATAATTCATCCATAACTCTCCCAATTTTATCATCATTAAGATAATCAGGTTTAATTTCTTCTCCTAATAATTGCTCAATAGCTTTATCTTTAAAAAACTGACTAAATAAATATAGAGGTCTTGAGACAAATCCTAGTCCATTGATGAGAATAGACTTAACTACTGTACCTGCTGATATCTTTTCTCTAATATCTATTCCTAATTTATTATTAATTATTTCGACTATTCCTATTTTATCAATTAGCCCAGCTACTATTCCTAAATGGTCTAAATTTTTAACTTCTATTTCTTCTAAATAAGACACTTTTCGCCCTTTTTTTCTGGGGAACAACCTAAACAATTATCCCACCTTTTGTCTCCGACTGCTTAAGTAATTGTACTTAATCAAATGCGGGGTATCTGTAGTATTCAATACCACTTTCTGAAGTGCGGAATGTGGGTTTTATCTTGGTGCGCGTTCCCATAGCGAGGAAACCTCGCTGGGGTCGCACCGCTTTTTTGCCTACAAATGTTTGTAATTCATCTAATTGAGCTACATTTAGGACAGTTCATTTTCGTTTTTTATTTGGCGATCGCTAATCATAAAAAATTATCCTTGATTATAAATCATCCCGCAATGGTGCAACGCCTTTATTTTGACCTTTGGTATGAAAATTGATAGATAAAGATACGTTATAACTACACTTTATATCCACATTTTACTAATTTTTACTTCTGCCGAACTCACGTTAATACAATATGTTGATTAGTCAATTATAAGGTGGGTATTGCCCACCCTACAAGTTCTATCTACTTAATATCGATCGCCACTTTTTCAATCTCTCCTGTAAACTTAAAAGGAGGTTGATACTTATCGCTGACGGGTGCTTGGAAGTCTGCACCAACATCCATTGTGTCGACACCAAAGCGACTTGGAACGGTTTTATTAATGCTATTTTGTGCCACTTTGCGGTTATTAACATAAAGGGTTCCGGTTCCTCCTTTACCCACACCACCGTCATAGTCAAAGTCGAAACGTACTTTAACCTTACCGGTGGGAAGCGGAGTATTAGAAGCGATATCTGTGCGTTCTAAGTCAAACCAGTTGTAATGATAGTGTAACTTACCCTCTTGCACATACAAGCTATAACCCCCAGTGGTTCCTCCCATGGCCAAAATGGTTCCTTCTGCACCATCTTCGGGAATAACGAGATCCGCAATGATAGTATGAGAAGCGTTCTTAGTATTAGGGGCGGTTCCTTCGGGAATATGTGCCATACCAGGATAAAGATCAAAATGGTTACGTCCACTGGTAAAACTAGGACGTAAACTTACATCTAATCTCTCGGCAAAGCGATCATCGAGGGGAAAGACGTTATATTTATCCCCTTCTAAAAAGAATAATTGTCTTAATTCTTGTAACTTTTCAGGATTTTCCTCGGAAAGATCCGTAGACTGGGTAAAATCTTCTTCTAGATTAAATAATTCCCATTTATCTTCTTTAAAGGGAACGCTTCCTGATGTTACCCAAGGGTAACGGTTATGAAACGCTGAAGCCATCCAACCTTGATCATAAATGGCACGATGACCAAACATCTCAAAATACTGAGTCTTGCGTTGCTCTTCTGCTTTATCTGCTCCCTTGTCAAAAGTATAAGCCATACTCACCCCTTCAATGGGTTTCTGGGGAATACCATTATAAAAACGGGGTTCTGTAATATCGGCAACTTCCAACAGGGTTGGGGCAATATCAATTACATGATGAAATTGATCCCTAACTTTTCCGGTGTCTTTAATTTTAGCTGGCCAAGATATCACTGTTGCGTTACGAGTTCCTCCAAAATAAGAAGCCACTTGTTTTGTCCATCGAAACGGCGTATCCATCGCCCAGGCCCAACTAACAGCAAAGTGGGGAGAGGTTTCGGGACTACCCCAATACTCATAACAACGACGGTTATCGTCCATAGTTAAGTTGTAACCGCTCAGGTTTAGCACTTCGTTACAAGTTCCAATAAGGCTACCTTCTGCACTTGAACCATTATCCCCATTAATATAGATTATCAGGGTATTATCAAGATCCCCCAGTTCGTCAATGGCATCGACCACCCGACCAATTTCGTAGTCAGTATATTCTAAGAAACCGGCATAGGTTTCCATCTGACGGGCGAGAATTTTTTGATCTTCGGGGCTAAAACTATCCCAAGCGGGCATGGCTTCGGGACGGGGTGTTAACTTAGCATCAGCAGGAATAACTCCTAATTTCTTCTGTCTTTCAAAAATAATTTCCCGTTCCTTGTCCCAACCGTGATCAAATTTCCCTTTGTATTTATCAATATACTCTTGAGGGGGTTGGTGAGGGGCATGAACAGCACCAGGGGCAAAATAGGCAAAAAAGGGACGATCAGGGGCAATAGACTGATTGTAACGTATCCAGGAGATCGCTTTATCGGCGAGATCATGGGTTAAATTATAGCCGTCTTCGGGGAAAGAACTTTGTTCTACGGGGTTTTGATTTTCAAATAGGGTTGGATACCATTGATCTGTTTCTCCCCCAATAAAGCCGTAAAAATAGTCAAATCCTAAGCCGTTTGGCCACCGTTGATAAGGACCAACTTGACTGGTTTGATTATCCGGTACGTTGTGATTTTTGCCAAACCAAGCGGTACTATAACCACTCTTTTGTAAAATTTGTCCGACGGTTGCGGTACTTTCAGGAATTAATCCCGTATAACCAGGATAGCCGTTGGCGAGTTCTTGAATGGTTCCTGAACCGACAGAATGATGGTTACGTCCCGTTAATAACGCTGCACGAGTGGGGGAACATAAGGCCGTGGTATGGAAACGGTTATACCGTAACCCATTGTCTGCTAATTTATCAAAGACTGGAGTGGCAATAGAACCCCCAAAGGTACTCGCAGAACCAAACCCAGCATCATCAATTAAAACCAGTAAGATATTAGGGGCATCTTTGGGTGCTTCTATGGGTTTTAATAAGCTAGGATCAAGTTCTGATTGTTTGTAGGTTATGCCAATTTTACCGTTAAATTGGGGATCGGGTTGAGGTAACAATTCTTCTGCGATCGCAGGTAATACAGTTGATTGAAAGATTAATGTAACAGTTACTGTAATACTTAACAGTCGTTTCCAAAAAGAGGGTGTCATTGTTCTATGTCTAAATTAAATTAACTTGAAGTCACAACAAAATGAGTAACCTTTCTCAAAGGTAAAGAGTGGAAAATAGAAACAACAAAAAACTATTAAATTATTGGTCTGACAAAAAAAACAACACCAATAAACAATTATGTAACGATGTTCAATGATTTTGTCACAATGGTCAATCATTTTGTGACAGTTCTTGATAATTTTTACTTATTAATAAATTATTTTGTTATAATTATAAACTATAGCACTACGCAAAAACGTTAGGACAGTTTCTAAAGGCAGCATCTACACATTCTCTAACTGTTTCAAACTTAGGTAATATTTGTTTCATCCAAGTTTTTAAAACAGATCACCCATTTTCAATTTTGTTTAAATCAAGCCTTAATTTTACTTCTTCTCCACATTTTACTCCTTTCTTTTGTCAGGAGGTTAAAGTTACTAAATCCCTCTTGATAATTAAATCATATCACTTCTTTATCATTTTGTTTATACTAAGTAAAAAGTAAGGTGGGCAATGCCCACCCAACGAATTAATTATTTAGTACGGGTTAAGGTTTTTTCCTCAACCATAATGGGGTTAGGATTCGTTTCAGGGCTGTTTGCCTCAGATGGAGGAACCACTTGCCAGAATTTGCCCGCATATTCACCCCAGTTATTGAGGATATGTTCAGCTTTTTTACTACCAGTGCGTTCAAAATGAGCCTCAATTAATCCTTTTAATTGGCCTTCTCCAGCTTCGGTACAAATGCGTTGAATTTCCACAATTTCGGGGTTAACTTTTTCGGGGAAGTTGTTATCTTCATCCAAGAAATAAGCTAAACCTCCGGTCATTCCTGCGCCCACATTGCGGCCAACGGAACCGAGAACAACAATGACACCACCGGTCATGTATTCACAACAGTGATCTCCAGCCCCTTCAATAACCGCTTTCCCCATAGAGTTACGCACCCCAAACCGTTCACCAGCCCGGCCATTGGCGTATAAAACACCGCCTGTAGCCCCGTAAAGGCAGGTATTACCGACAATAACGTTGTCTGCTGCCTTATAGGTAGCATCTTTGGGAGGAACGATAACAACCTCTCCTCCGTGCATTCCTTTGCATACATAGTCGTTTGATTCTCCTTCTAGGTACATAATCATACCAGGAAGATTAAAGGCTGCAAAGCTTTGACCCGCAGAGCCAGTAAAGTTAAATTTCAACTCCCCAGAAAAGCCCGTATTGCCGTATTTTTTCGCTAAAGTTCCAGAAATACGCGCCCCAACAGTGCGATCAGTGTTGACAATTTTGACATTTTTTGCAATTGTTCCATGAGTATTAATAGCAGAACTAATAGCAGCATCAGCTAATAACTCATCATCTAATACGGGGCCGTTGCTGTGTACGTCTTCATGGTTTAACCAACTGCGATCGCTTTTCACGTCGGGAAGGTTCAACAAACAGTCGAGGTTAATGGACTGAGTTTTGGTTAAATTGGCGTTTTTCCGCATTTTCAGTAGATCAGACCGTCCGATGACCTCATCTAAGGAACGATAGCCTAATTTTGCTAAAATTGATCTCACCTCTTCTGCAATAAAATAGAAGAAGTTGACCACATTTTCAGGAACCCCGGTAAACCGTTTACGTAACTTTTCTTGTTGCGTAGCGACTCCAACAGGACAGTTATTGGTATGACAGATCCTTGCCATGATACAGCCTTCGGCGATCATAGCAATAGAACCAAAGCCATATTGTTCTGCACCCATCAATGCAGCCATCATTACGTCCCAGCCGGTTTTTAAGCCACCATCAGCCCGTAAAACAACGCGATCGCGCAGTTTATTCTCCATTAACATCCGATGCACTTCCGTTACACCCAGTTCCCAAGGACAACCGGCGTGTTTAATGGAACTGAGAGGTGATGCGCCTGTACCACCGTCATGACCGGAGATTTGAATGACATCTGCGTTAGCTTTAGCCACACCAGCAGCAATGGTTCCGATGCCAATCTCAGCCACTAATTTAACCGATACCTTAGCACTAGGGTTAATTTGATGCAAGTCAAAGATTAACTGGGCTAAGTCTTCAATAGAATAGATATCGTGGTGAGGAGGGGGAGAAATGAGGGTCACACCAGCTTTTGAACGGCGTAACATGGCAATATAGGAACTAACTTTTTTACCAGGTAACTGGCCACCTTCTCCTGGTTTTGCCCCCTGGGCCATTTTGATCTCTAACTGTTTACCGTTCATTAGGTATTCAGGAGTGACTCCAAACCGTCCCGATGCGATCTGTTTAATGGCAGAACTGGCGGTGTCACCATTTCGTAGTCCTTTAAGATGGGGGAATGTAGGTGAGTTTCCTTCTACGTCTACATCAGAGAGGGGAATAAAACGGGTGGGATCTTCTCCCCCTTCTCCAGAGTTGGACTTAGCCCCTAAACGGTTCATGGCGATCGCCAAGGTTTCGTGTGCCTCCCTTGATAAAGCCCCTAAAGACATTCCACCGGTACAGAAACGGGTAACAATGTCTTCGACGGGTTCGACTTCTTCAACAGAGATAGACGGGCGATCCTCTTTAAACTCTAATAGGTCTCGTAACGCAGTAATAGGACGTTCTTCAAGGTATTTTTGATACAGTTCGTAGTGATTATAAGCCTCTTTATTGGCTCCATTTTCACCAATTTTATAGGCTTTGACTGCTTTATGGAGAGACTTGGCCATTTCTGGAGAGTTCATATGGTATTCTCCCCCTGGGCGGTAGTTGATGAAGCCGAAGTTTTTCAGTTTCTTATCGGTCAAACTGGGGAAGGCGCGACTATGAACGGCAATAATTTCTTGAGCCAGTTCTGCTATATTTAAACCACCGACACGACTGGTTGTTCCTTTAAAGGCCATGTCAACTAATTCCATACCGAGGCCGATCGCTTCAAAAATTTGGGCCCCGTGATAAGAAGCTAAGAGTGATATTCCCATTTTAGAGAGAATTTTTAATAAGCCGGCTTCTACTGCGTGACGATAGTTTCCTAATGCGTCTTCGAGGGTAATGGTTTCTAGTTTCCCGTTGGCCATTAATTTTTGGGTTTTGGCATCACTCCACCATTGACGGATGGTTTCGAGGGTAAGATAAGGACACACTGCAGAAGCCCCGTAACCCACTAAACAAGCGAAATGATGGGTGCTCCAACACTGGGCCGTATCTACGACTAAGGAGGTTTCTAGACGTAACCCTTGTGTAATTAAATGATGGTGTACGGTTCCCACTGCTAACAGAGGAGGAATATAACTGTTGGTTTCGTTAATACTATCAACTCCTGAGAAGCGATCGCTTAAAATCAGGATTTTTGCCCCGTTTTCTACGGCTTGGGTGGCTTCATCACACAGTCTATCTAAGGCTACTTTTAACCCGTCTGGCCCTGTGGTAATATCCAACAGTGTGGACAACTCTGTGGTCTTAAAATCAGAGTTTTTGATCTGTTCTAGTTCAGTTTCGTTGAGAACAGGACTTTCTACTTTCAGTAGTTTAGCGTCTTCTGGTTGGGGATCGAGCAAGTTACCTTTTGATCCGAGTAACATCTCCAAAGACATCACCAGACTTTCTCTTAACGGATCAATAGGAGGGTTGGTTACTTGGGCAAACCGTTGTTTGAAGTAGTCGTAGAGTAGGTGAGGTTTGTCGGATAGTACCGCTAAAGGAATATCATCCCCCATACAAAAAGTCGGTTCTTTTCCTTGGGTGGCCATGGGAACCACGATCATTTCTACGTCTTCTGCGGTATAACCGAAAGCAGTTTGTTGTTGTAGCAGTTGCCCTGAGTCTGATAATAAGACGGTATCAGAAAAGTCTTGGGGGGTAATATTTTGACGGTGACTTTCTAACCATTCTCCATAAGGGTGTGTTTTTGCAATACGTTGTTTAATATCCCAGTTTTTTAGCACTTCTTGGGTGGTTAAGTCTACCGCAATGGTTTGTCCAGGTCCGAGTCTACCTTTTTCGACAATATCTGCTTCAGGAAGGTCTACCACTCCTGCTTCTGAACCCACGACTACGTAATCATCTTTGGTTATACAGTATCTGGCTGGCCGTAACCCATTGCGGTCTAAACAAGCCCCCACCATTTTACCATCGCTGAAAGCTAATAAAGCCGGACCGTCCCAAGGCTCTTGGAAACCACTATAATAGTCATAAAAATCAGTAATTTCGGGATACTCTTTGAGGTCTGGCTGATTTTTGTAAGCTTCTGGTACTAATATCATGGCCGCTTCTAAGGGACTGCGACCGGTTCTAACTAATAATTCTAAGGCACTATCTAGGTTATAGGAGTCACTGTTAGCTGGGTTAACAATGGGGGTTAATGCGTCGAGATCCTCTTTTGTCCAACCAGGTACTTTTAACTTGACTTCCCTGGTGGCCATGGAGTTAATATTGCCGATGAGGGTGTTAATTTCTCCATTATGACCTAATAGTCGCATGGGTTGAGCCAGGGGCCATTTAGGCATAGTATTGGTACTAAAACGACGATGATAGACAGCAAAGCGACTGATATAGTTGGGATTGTTTAAATCTTGATAGAATTGTCCTAAAACGGCACTGCGTACCATTCCTTTATAAACAAGGGTACGACAACTAAAGGAACAAATATAAAAATCATCTGCTAAGCGTTTCCCGATCTGCGATCGCACGATATACAAGACTCGATCCAACTCATCCCCTGATAACCCTTCTGGGGATGTGACCATTATTTGTTCAATATGGGGTTGATTTTCTTTTGCTTGTATACCCAATACATTGGGGTTAACTGGAACTTCACGCCATCCTAATACTGTTAAATTTGCAGATTGAACGATGCTTTCAACGTGCGATCGCTCTTCTTGTCTCTTACTACTATCTTGAGGTAAGAATACCATACCCACCCCTAACTGTTCGACTGCAGGCATAGTGATCCCTTTTTCAGCAAACCAGGGGGATAATAACTCACGGGGGATAGCTGTCATGATCCCCGATCCATCTCCTGAGTCATTGTCGGCACTACACCCCCCTCGATGTTCCATACAGCTTAATGCAGTTAGAGTTTGTTGGATCAGTTTATGACTGCCGTTTCCTTTCACATCTGCGATAAATCCTACCCCACAAGCGTCTCTTTCTTCAACGAGGGAGGGTATTCCCATGTAAGTTGCGTTAGGTTGGTTATGGGTATTTTGGGTCATATTCATTATGGTACGCTCATCCATACAAGTCAAAATTTAAGGGTTACGGAGTTACTTAAGAGAGGTTCAGTCTGCAACTAAACCTTAGCTTAAGGAATGGTTAAGGTATCGATTCGCTCAAAGGGTCTTTGTTTAACCTGTGTTTATAGGGGAACAAGTATTGTGCTGTTGCTGAATCAACGGGCCTTCTACTTCCTATGCTATCGAACCTGAGAGTATTTGATCTATGGTATTTCTTAAGACAATTTATACTACAGGATTTTGATTTTAACGAATTTTTCGGGATCTTCTTACATTTACTCTAGTTTTTTTAAGATTCCTTTAAGGTTTTGAGATGGAAAAGAGAATAAGAGTAACCTAATTCTAGATAAGATAATGTTTAGATTGGTTTTCAAGTATGAATATAGAACTTATTTTATTCAAATAATCTAGACTAACTTATCCTTACAATAAAACTGTACAGTCTAGTTTAAGAAGCGATCAGAAAATACTACAAAGTTGGCAAATATTAATAAATAGAGGCTAACTAAGAACGAAAAGAACTCATTATCCTGTCGTTAAAATTACGTTGATTGCTATACTATATTAGCGATAGGGTTGATGTGGCCCTATTGATTGCCCACATTAGTCAAAGAAAGGGGGCGAACATGGCTAATAGTCGTCGAGTTTCTCGCGTTTCCTCGTTGATTAAACGAGAAGTTTCTCAAATGCTTTTATTTGATATTAAAGATGACCGTGTCGGTGCCGGAATGGTTAGTGTAACCGATGTAGACCTATCTGGAGATTTACAACACGCTAAAATTTTTGTTAGCATCTATGGCACAGAAGAAGCCAAAATGGAAACTATGGAGGGATTAAAATCTTCAGAAGGATATGTCAGAAAAGAATTAGCACAACGTATCCGTTTAAGACGCGCACCAGAAGTTAGATTTTTTGAGGATCATGGTATCGAAAGAGGGGATAAAATGCTACATCTTCTTAACAAAATTAGAGAAACCATACCACCAGAAGATGAGTCTTATAATGCAGAAGATGAATAAAATTATTAATCTCTGTGACTAATTTATTACCTGACTGGACTCAATTTACCTTAAAAGAAAAGATCGGACAAATGATCGTGGTTCGTACCTCTGGTTATTTGTTTGATCACCAAATTCGTTATCCCGTCTGGGAAGCTTCTAATTATCAATTATCTAATTGGTTAGAAACATTAAATCTAGGCGGTATCATTTTATTAGGGGGAAGTGCAGCAGAATTATTATTAAGAACTAAACAGTTACAACAATGGTCTAAAAACCCTCTATTTATTGCAGCTGATATCGAGGAAGGTGTAGGACAACGGTTTAGTGGAGCAACTTGGTTTCCCCCTCCTATGGCCTTAGGAGAAATTGCTAAATATGATTTACCTCTTGCTATAAAATATGCCTATAAAATGGGAGAGGTGACAGCAAAAGAAGCTTTAGCAATAGGTATTAATTGGATATTAAGTCCTATTGTTGATGTTAATAATAACCCCGATAATCCTGTTATTAATATTCGCTCTTTTGGGGATAACTCTAAAGCCGTGGGTGAGTTAGCTAAAGCCTTTATTGAAGGAGCAAAAAATTATCCTGCTTTAACCACCGCTAAACATTTTCCAGGCCATGGAGATACAAATAATGATTCTCATCTAGATTTACCTATAATTAGTCATCATAACGAAAGATTAGAACAGTTAGAATTAGTTCCATTTCAAGCTGCTATTAATGCCAATGTTGATAGTGTTATGACTGCACATTTATTAATTAATGCTTGGGATAAAGATAATCCTGCCACCTTATCTAAAACGATTTTAACAGGTAAATTAAGAGAAAAATTAGGGTTTAAGGGCTTAATTGTTACTGATGCTTTAATTATGGGTGGTGTAGGAAAATTGGCCAATTCCCAAGAAATTGCCGTTAAAGCGGTAGAAGCAGGAGCAGATATTTTATTGATGCCAGATGATCCAGAAATTGCTATTAATGCGGTTTACGATGCTGTAGAAACAGGAAGGTTGACGACTGAAAGAATAGATGAATCTCTTCAGAGAATTTGGCAAGCTAAACAAAAATTATTTAATCATCAACAGGACAATAGTTCAATTTATCAGTTATCTCAAAAAGAAGATAGAGAAATTGTAAAAAATGTTCTTAGAAGTTCCCTTAAACATAGTGACAATTTACCATTAAAAGTTAATATAGAAACCCCGAAACGAAATTTAATTGTAGTAGATGATATTTTAAATGCTGACTTTTTAGATCGACAAATGCCAGCCTTTACTATTCCAAACTTATTGGGATATCAGTTGCAATTAGTTGATCAAAATACTTTTAATCATGTCTTAGAAGATGACAGAGAAACCTTATTACAAATCTTCCTAAGAGGTAATCCTTTTAGAGGGAGTGCAGGATTTAACGAAATTTCCAAAAATTTGTACTATAAATTATTAAAAAAGTCAATAGTAAAAGCCTTAATTATTTATGGAAGTCCTTATATTTTAGACTGGTTTCAAACAGAAATGAGTTTAGACATACCTTGGGTCTTTTCTTATGGACAAATGGCAGAAAGTCAAGGGATTGCCTGTCAAAAATTGTTTAATTTATCAGTATCAGAATTAAACGCAATGTCTCATAACTTAGGAGATGTATTCATTTAATCAATGGTGAGTTGTTAAAAAAATAAAGAAAATCGAAAGAAGTGACAAAAATTCTAAAAATCCGTGTATTTTGGTTAAAATAGATGTATTAAATATGTCAGTATAGTACCAAATTTAGTCAAAATGCGCCTCTAAATCTGACAAAGATTAAGACGGGAAGAAGCATCAGAGGCGTGGGGAGAAACAGTGCAAAGCGGTAAATAGGTTGTCAAAATGACATTTGATATTAGCGACTGTCAGTATTTTGCAACCTTATTTATTAATCAGTTGATAGTTAATAAACCGCTATTTTTAAAATTCTAGAGGAAATAATATTGATGAAATATAAACTTACTTTAGCCCTCTTCACTTGTCTGGTGATGTTTGCCTATGTTTCTCATGGGAAACAAAAACAAGGCCAATCCATCGAAGCATTAGAAACAGATAACGTGGTTTTAAGACAAGAAAATAGTTTTTCTCACGAACAACCCGAACAGTTAACCCCTACCCTTAATCCAGAAACAACCTTAGAATCCTCTACTGCTCCAAATTTTTCCCCTTATTCTAGTCCAAGAGAAACTTATCCTCAAACAATAACTACTTGGGAAAGAGAACCCTATATTGAGCCACCACAAAATAATGATGATTCCGGGCCCTACACAAACGCCCGAATGTCTCAGGGTAATTACATGACTTTAACCCCAACCCAGACTAAAAATGCCCTGGGAAACCCTATTTATGAACTAAGACTGTATGCTAATGGCCAGTTAATAGGTACTTATCAAACCGTCACAGGAAGAGCCAACAGTCAAAACAGAAATCGCCACCAATCAGGAACAGAAGCACCATTACCTGATGGTCAATATCAAGTAGCTAGTGCTGAGGTGGCAGGAACTCATCCAGAAGTTGGGGGGAGATTTCTCCCCATTGAACCCCTCTTTCCCACACAAAGGTATGCTTTGGGAATTCATTATGACCCTTCTTACCAAAAAAACAACGGGGAAGATGGAACGGAAGGATGTATTGCCCTAACCAATAAACCTGACCTTGACCAAGTATTGGAGTATGTTTATACTTATCAACCACAATACTTAGATGTCAAGTTACAAGGTTAACTCTTACTTTATCTATTTTA
>NZ_AAXW01000007.1 GCF_000169335.1 Crocosphaera chwakensis CCY0110 | reverse complement strand
TGCCTGTATGATAGCTAAATGGTTATTTAAGAGTCCCTTGAGATACAGAATTTCTTAGCTTGAATTTCGATATCTGTCGCTTGACCTTGCGCTCCACCCAAAGGTTGATGGATCATAATACGAGAGTTAGGAAGACTCATGCGTTTACCTTTTGCCCCAGCACTGAGGAGAAATGCTCCCATACTAGCTGCTAAACCAATACAAATAGTACAGACATCAGGACGAATTTGATTCATCGTATCAAAAATACCTAAGCCAGCCGACACGGAACCCCCAGGAGAGTTGATGTAAAGGTAAATGTCTTTATCAGGATCTTCTGCTTCGAGGAACAACAACTGAGCAACGATTAAATTAGAATTTTCATCTCTTACTTCTTGTCCCAGAAAGACAATACGTTCCCGTAAGAGACGAGAATAAATATCAAAGGCTCGTTCACCACGGCCAGAAGTTTCAATAACGGTTGGAATCATGGAGTCTCTATCTGTTTTATCGTTATCTTTGATTTTAGCGACTTTGTTCCCTTAACACCATAATTCTGATTTTTGAGTATTCTACCTGAGTTAGTATTGAATAACGTATGGCTTGATTACAAAACAATAAAGGGAGAAGATGTTTAAGCCTTTGTACTAAAAAATTAAATATCCTGTTTAAATGCACAACAACTTAGCATTAAAGCCCAACTTACGACCCAAAAAAGTGATGATACTTTTTTAGAACAAATCCTTAGTCGCTTGTATTTTTACACTATCAAGTTGCCCAATCTATAAACTGTATTTATACCTAATATAAGTATTCCTTTCGTTACAACCCTTTACAAACCGTTACAGATTCGTTATTATAGATATATACATACAAAAGGCAGACGCCGAAAGGCAAGAAAGCCTGATTTATCTGTACCTAGAAAATCAAATAGGAATTATACCATGACTACTACACTACAACAACGCGAGAGCGTTTCTTTGTGGGAACAGTTTTGTCAGTGGGTGACCAGCACCAACAACCGCATCTATGTCGGTTGGTTCGGTACCTTAATGATCCCCACCCTCTTAACTGCTACCACCTGTTTCATCATTGCTTTCATCGCTGCTCCTCCCGTGGACATCGATGGAATCCGTGAGCCTGTAGCTGGTTCTTTACTCTACGGAAACAACATCGTTTCTGGAGCGGTAGTACCTTCTTCTAACGCTATCGGTCTACATTTTTATCCCATCTGGGAAGCTGCTTCACTTGATGAGTGGCTTTACAACGGCGGTCCTTACCAGTTAGTAATTTTCCACTTCTTAATCGGAATCTTCTGCTACATGGGTCGTCAGTGGGAACTTTCCTACCGTTTAGGAATGCGTCCTTGGATCTGTGTTGCATATTCTGCACCTGTATCCGCAGCGACTGCAGTATTCTTAATCTACCCCATCGGACAAGGATCTTTCTCTGATGGAATGCCTTTAGGAATCTCCGGAACCTTCAACTTTATGTTCGTGTTCCAAGCTGAGCACAACATCTTAATGCACCCCTTCCATATGTTGGGTGTTGCTGGTGTATTCGGTGGATCTTTATTCTCCGCTATGCACGGTTCTTTAGTAACCTCTTCTTTAGTTCGTGAAACCACTGAAATCGAGTCTCAAAACTACGGTTATAAGTTCGGACAAGAAGAAGAAACCTACAACATCGTAGCTGCTCACGGTTACTTTGGTCGTTTAATCTTCCAATATGCTTCTTTCAACAACAGTCGTGCCTTGCACTTCTTCTTAGGAGCATGGCCTGTAATTGGTATTTGGTTCACCGCAATGGGTGTATCTACCATGGCCTTCAACTTAAACGGATTTAACTTCAACCAGTCCATTCTTGATTCTCAAGGTCGTGTAATCGGAACCTGGGCTGATGTATTAAACCGTGCAGGAATCGGAATGGAAGTAATGCACGAGCGTAACGCTCACAACTTCCCCTTAGACTTAGCTTCTGCTGAGCCTGTATCTGCTCCTGTCATCAATGGTTAATTCCTTGAAATTAACTAAATAATACAAAAAGCACTCCCAAATTTGGGGGTGCTTTTTTGTTGGGTTTGTTGAGCTAATTGATGAGACTATAGATACTGACAATCACAATGACAAGTTTAAGCATAAAATACTCCCTTAGCGAATATTTTGAGCAAGAAATACAATCGCAAACTCGCCTTATCAAATTTTAAATAATGTAAAGAAAAGTTACTACCTAATTTAAACATTTTACTAGCTATTTCCCACATAAAGATTTTTTTCCTTCAGAAGTCATTTGAGAACACCAATCATTCCTTTCTATCCATATATTTGTGTACTCTCTATATAAACCAACAGGATTAATACTGTTTTTGTTTCTCAAAGCAGGCATTGTTTTAATAATCATGTTTAATAATAATGTTCGTGTAGATAAGTCTTGTAAATTATAAGTATTATCAATTATCTGTAGAGTTTTTGTTTGATTAATTTATTATTTTCTTGTACTAAAATTTCATCTGTCAGTACAATAGGTGCAATGTATTTTAAATCCCTTATGTAATTTTGTACTCATTTATTCTCGGCTTCTTATTAGGTATCATCCTCCTTCTTTGGAACCGTTATCGCCTAAAAGCTCAATTAAAAGACGTTTTAACCGCATCTCCTGATACAGAAGATTTATTGGGTGCTTTACCCGCATTAACGCTCATTAAAAGAGAAATTGTTTATATTCAACAACAATATGACCAACAGCAACAAGAATTAAATCTCAAACAGCATATTTTAGATATTGCTCCTATTGCTTATTTACGGGTCGATGAAGAAAATCAATTATTATGGTGTAATCGACAAGCTCAGACCTTATTGCAGATTGATCGCTGGCAATCGGGACAAATTCGTTTACTGCTGGAATTGGTTCGTTCTTACGAACTCGATCAACTCATTGAACAAACGAGACAAATCCAAACCCCTCAAGTCAGTGAATGGACATTTTATCCCCCTAATTATGTAGCAAAAAGCCCCAAAAACCAGAATTATGAAGCAAAATACCTAAATAGTAGTTCTGTGGCTTTAAAAGGCTTTGGTTATCCCCTACCCCAAGGACAAATAGTTGTTTTTATTGAAAACCAACAACCCTTAGTGGACTTATCCCGTTCGAGCGATCGTGCTTTATCTGATCTGACCCATGAGTTACGCACTCCCCTAACTTCAATTGCTTTGGTTTCTGAGTGGTTAGAAGGTCGTTTACATGATCCCGAACGTCGTCGAGCGACCCAAATGCGACAGGAAACCCATCGTCTGATTAGTTTAGTTGAAGATTGGTTAGAATTAAGTCAATTACAAGATAATCCACATCAAAATTTATTCTTAGAACCAGTTGAATTAAAAGAAATTTTGTTAGCTGCGTGGCAAGTGTTAGATCCCCTCGCACAACAAAAACAAATTAATTTAAACACTCAAGGATTAGAAGAAGTAGAATGTTCGGGTGATCGCTCTCGTTTAATGCAGGTCTTTATTAATCTTTTTGATAATAGTATTAAACATAGTCCGACTCAAACTGAAATCATCGTAACTTTAACTGATAATTACGAAAAGCAAAGGATAGAAATTACTATTTTAGACCAAGGACTCGGTTTTTCAGAAAAGGATTTACCCCATATTTTTGATCGGTTATATCGGGGAGATCCCTCCCGAACCCGACAAGGAGTTGACAGCGATTCTTTACGTTCAGGGAGCGGTTTAGGACTAGCGATCGCTCAAGAAATTATACAGGCTCACGGGGGAACAATTACTGCAAAAAATCATCCTGATACTGGAGGGGCTTGGATACAAATTTCATTAACCAAAAGCAATTAAACCTTTGGTGATTTCTTAACTTTTTTATTTTAGATTATAAAATTTAGAACTAAATTTATGTTGCAATTTATTGTCGTTATAGTAGAAACAGAGCTATGCTAAAAATAGAATTAAACTAATTTTTAAACAAACGATGATTAGGTATAGGTTAAGAATAGTGTTGTGAATATCTCGTCCCCAGATAATTATCCCGAAAACACTCATTTTCAACGTTGTCTTAAACGACTTGAACAAGAAGTTTTGCGTATGGGAACTTTGGTTGAAGAATCTTTTCGACTGAGTCATCATGCCCTTTTTGAACGAGATATTGATGCAGCCCACAAAATTGCTATTTTAGATAAACAAATTGATCGCTACTATCGAAAAATCGAGTTAGACTGCGCTACATTAATGACCTTACAATCTCCTGTAGCTCAAGATTTACGTCTATTAAGTGCATTTATGCAGTTGGTCAGAGATTTAGAACGAATTGGAGACTATGCCAAAGATTTAGGAGAAATAGCAGTTAAATTGTTTCCCTACGAAACCCACAATTGCATGACAGAAATTGCTGTGATGTCGAACCATGCTCAAATGATGTTAGCGACTAGTTTAGTGGCTTTAGCAGACTTAGATGCAGGGGCAGGAAAAAGAGTGAAAAAGTTAGATGATACAGTAGATGATGCTTATGATCATCTTTATCATCACTTAGCTTATCAGCGAGATGTCCTCGGGGTAATCGAGCCGTTTTTACTGCTTGCTCTGATTATTCGTCACTTAGAAAGAATGGCTGATCATGCTACTAACATTGCTCAGCGTGTTTCTTATATTGTGACCGGTCATCGTGGTTAAGGAAGTTGGTACTAATTTTGGTACTAATTACTGGAATTTTAATGTAGAATTTTAATTGGGAGATAATGATATGGTCATGTTCTCTTAACGAATAAACTAAAATTGTGATTAAAGCTTGAATTGTGATTCAAAAACAATCAAGCTTATTAGTTAGGTGTGAGGAAAGTGAAAATGTGGAAATTATTTTCCCAATGTTTGAAAATGACTTCAGGGGTAGCAGCCCTATCGGTCATCGCAGCCCAAAGTGCGATCGCTGCTCCCGATGAAAGCCAAATGAATACAACCCAAGGGGATGTTATGTCCCCTGACGAAGCTTTAGGCATTTTACAAAATCGTCCTACTCTGAAGACTCCCTTAAACAGAGATACCAGTAAACAGTTTACTGACGCTACCACAGGCAATGGAATGTCTCAGGTCACCAGTATTTCTGAATTACGGGACGTTTCTCCAACGGATTGGGCTTATGAAGCTTTAAGAAGCCTTGTCGAGCGTTATGGATGTATTGTGGGTTATCCTGATCGGACTTTCCGAGGCAACCGTGCTACTTCTCGTTGGGAATTTGCAGCCGGTTTGAATGCCTGTTTAAACACCATGGAACGGTTGATCCAAGAAAATGTAGCCGTTTTACGGGAAGACATCGAAAGATTGAAGCGGTTGGCACAGGAATTTGAGCAAGAATTGATTGCTTTGGGTGCAAGGGTAGATAACTTAGAAGAACGGGTCGCGTTCTTAGAAGACCACCAGTTTTCGACCACCACCAAATTAAGCGGTGAAGTCCTGTTTACGGTTTCCTCGGCCTCTGGTGAAAGAGCCATTGATTCACGTCAACGAGACTTATTTGAGCAAGGGATGCTCGATCCAGCAGCAAGAAGACGTATTGATGATAATGCAACCCTTGGTTTCCGAACTCGTCTTAATTTTGATACCAGTTTTACTGGAAACGACCGTTTAAGAACAAGGATTGAAACAGGAAATATCGTCAACTACAGTCCGGCAACAGGAACCGTAATGGCCAGATTGGGACACGATATTTTTAATGATGCCGATGTTGCGATCGGAGACTTGTACTACCGCTTCTCTGTAGGCGAGTTAACCACTTGGGTAGGAACTAGCTCCCTGGACATTGACGATATATTTGATGTAGGGACTCCTTTCTTAGCTAGTTCTGGAACTGGGGCTTTGTCTCGGTTTATTCGTCGTAACCCTTTAGTATTCCGTGGTCCTGAAGGTATTGGGGGTGGTTTCTCCTATAATATGTTTAATGACCTTGTGGCGATTCGCGGTTTATATCTCTCAGCCGATGGTAATAGTCCTGATTTAGGAGAAGGTTTATTTAACGGTTCCTATAGTGCTGGGGGTCAGTTAGGACTATATCCCACCGATAGCTTAGATTTCACCTTTACTTATCTTCTCTCTTACTTCCCTGAAGGAGATGTGAATACCTCCTCTAGTAACGGTAGCCGTGTAGCAAGTGATCCTTTCTTAGAAGCACCTACCCTTCGGGATAGTTACGGTATTCAAGGGGACTGGCGAATTAATGAAATGTTCCACTTGACAGCTTGGGGGGGTTATGCGTTAGCTCGCGCCCAAGGGCAAGATGAAGATGGTGTTGATCGCAGTGGCTATGGGGCTGATTTATGGACTTGGAGTGCTGCCCTATCTGTTATTGATATTTTCAAAGAAGGAGCTGTCTTTTCCGTTGCCGGTGGTCAATTTGTTACGGCTGAACGTATTGACGCTTACCCTGGGGATCTCAGAGTTCCTGATAAGGACACTCCCTACATCATTGAAGCTCAATATCAATATCCTCTCAACGATAATATTTTGTTAACCCCTGGTTTCTATGTTGTGATTAATCCTGAAGGGGATGAATTTAACAATAGTATCTGGGTAGGTGCGCTGCGGACAACCTTCAAGTTCTAAATTTTAATTAAAATACTTCAAGTGTTGGCCTTTCCTAATAATGGGAGGGTTTTTCTTTTTGATTTCTTCCTTATCGAATTTTTAACCCTTTATTGAAAAAAGTATTTTATAATATGTATTATTTGCTATTGCAAGATCCTTACTCGTCTCAAGGTTAGCAATGCAATACCCCTCTTACTATCTTATGTCGATACTAACCGAGTCAAGAAAGCTATAATTTGCAGCCCATCGACAAAGCCACGTTTTCTGACATAGATGATTACTCAACACAATCAAACTTATTTCTTTCTTAGGTGTGAGGAAAGTGAAAATGTGGAAATTATTTTCCCAATGTTTGAAAATGACTTCAGGGGTAGCAGCCCTATCAGTCATCGCAGCCCAAAGTGCGATCGCTGCTCCCGATGAAAGCCAAATGAATACAACCCAAGGGGATGTTATGTCCCCCGAAGAAGCCTTAGGCATCTTACAAAATCGTCCGACGCTCAAAACTCCCTTAAACCGAGATACCAGTAAACAGTTTCGGGATGGGACTACAGGCAATGGAATGTCTCAAGTAACCAGTATTTCTGAGTTAAGAGACGTTTCACCTACAGATTGGGCTTACGAAGCCTTAAGAAGCCTGGTAGAGCGTTATGGATGTATTGTGGGTTATCCTGACCGCACCTTTAGAGGCAACCGCGCTACTTCTCGTTGGGAATTTGCAGCCGGTTTGAATGCCTGTTTAAACACCATGGAACGGTTGATCCAAGAGAATGTAGCCGTTTTACGGGAAGACATTGAAAGATTGAAGCGGTTGGCCCAAGAATTTGAGCAAGAATTGATTGCTTTGGGTGCAAGGGTGAGTAACTTAGAAGAACGGGTAGCGTTCTTAGAAGAACACCAGTTTTCTACCACCACTAAATTAAACGGTGAAGTCCTCTTTACCTTCTCTACTGCAGCAGGGGAAAGGGCGATTGATTCTCGTCAAAGAGATGCCATTTTTAACTTTGGAGCAGACGGACGAGCAGCCACCCGACGACCTGATGATAATGCTACTTTAGCCTTTCGGACTCGTCTTAATTTCGACACGGCATTCTACGGAAAAGACCGTTTAAGGGTTCGTTTTCAGTCAGGAAATATTCCTAGATGGGATCGGGCAACCGGAACCACTATGGCCCGCTTAGGTCACGATGGGCCCAGCGATGCAGATGTTCGATTCGATGATGTTTACTATCGCTTCCCCATTGGCAACTTCCGAGGTTTCATCGGAACCAGTGCTATGGATATTGACAACATCTTTGATGTAGGAAACCCCTTTCTGCAAGAATCTGGAACAGGATCTTTGTCTCGCTTCATGCGTTACAATCCTCTGGTATTCCGTGGAAATGAAGGGATTGGAGGAGGCTTTGACTATAGCTTATTCGACAGTAAAGTAGTGGTCAGAGGTCTGTATTTAGCTCCCAATGGAAATAGTCCTGATCTCGGACAAGGTATGTTTAACGGTAGCTATAGTGCTGGGGGTCAGTTAGGGATTTATGCCGTTGATAATTTCGACTTTACCTTTACCTATGTGAGTACCTTCTATGCAGGAACCGGTGATCCTCAAAGAGATAGTAACGTTAATACCTCACAAAGTAATGGTAGCCGTGTCGCCAGTGATCCCTTCCTCAATGCACCCACTTTAACCGATAATTATGGGATTCAAGGAGATTGGCGAATTAATGATAAGTTCCACCTAACGGCTTGGGGAGGATATGGTTTAGCCCGCGCCCAAGGACAAGATAGAAATGGAAACGATCGCAGTGGCTACGGGGCTGACTTATGGACTTGGAGTGCTAACCTATCTGTCGTTGATGTGTTTAAAGAAGGGGCTGTTATTAACGTTGGTGGTGGTCAGTATGTTACAGCAGAACGCATTGATGCCCGTACAGGAGACTTAAGAGTTCCTGATAAGGATACGCCTTATATCATTCAAGCTCAGTATATGTATCCTCTCAACGACAATATTTTGTTAACCCCTGGTTTCTATGTGGTTATTAATCCTGAAGGGGATGAAGATAACAATAGTATCTGGGTAGGGGCTTTACGAACAACCTTTAAGTTCTAAGGGAACACTAAGCAGTCCCTAATAACTGATAATAAACTAACAGTTTAAACGACTGAAATTGTCAAACCTTCCCATAAATGGGAGGGTTTTCTTTTTTTACCTTTTTTTATTCAATTTTTAACCATTTATTAAAAATAAGCTTCTAAAATGAACTCTGTTTATTGTTTAGAGATTCTGACGTTGACGAGAATTGCATAATCATAACTATCTTGCTATCTTATGTCAATAGGAATCAAGCTAAAAAGGCTATAATCTATAGCTGCCCAATAAAATTCTCTATTTTGCTTGAGATTGTGACTCAAAACAATCGAGATTATTTCTTAGGTGTGAGGAAAGTGAAAATGTGGAAATTATTTTCCCAATGTTTGAAAATGACTTCAGGGGTAGCAGCCCTATCAGTCATCGCAGCCCAAAGTGCGATCGCTGCTCCCGATGAAAACCAAATGAATACAACCCAAGGGGATGTTATGTCCCCTGACGAAGCCTTAGGCATCCTACAAAATCGTCCTACTCTGAAGACTCCCTTAAACCGAGATACCAGTAAACAGTTTCGCGATGGAACTACAGGCAACGGAATGTCTCAAGTCACCAGTATTTCTGAATTACGGGACGTTTCTCCAACGGATTGGGCTTATGAAGCTTTAAGAAGCCTTGTTGAGCGTTATGGATGTATTGTGGGTTATCCTGACCGCACCTTTAGAGGCAACCGCGCTACTTCTCGTTGGGAATTTGCAGCCGGTTTGAATGCCTGTTTAAACACCATGGAACGGTTGATCCAAGAGAATGTAGCCGTTTTACGGGAAGACATTGAAAGATTGAAGCGGTTGGCACAGGAATTTGAGCAAGAATTGATTGCTTTGGGTGCAAGGGTGAGTAACTTAGAAGAACGGGTCGCGTTCTTAGAAGAACACCAATTTTCTACTACCACCAAATTGAACGGTGAAGTCCTCTTTACCTTCTCTACTGCAGCAGGGGAAAGGGCGATTGATTCTCGTCAAAGCGATGCGATTGATAACTTTGGACGAGCTATGCCCAATGCTACCCGACGACCTGATGATAATGCCACTTTAGCCTTTCGGACTCGACTCAATTTTGACACTGCATTCTATGGAAAAGACCGTTTAAGGGTTCGTTTTCAAGCAGGAACCATTCCCAGATGGGATCGGGCAACCGGAACCACCATGGCCCGTTTAGGACATGATGCTTCTACAGATGCTGATGTTGAATTCGATGATGTTTACTACCGCTTCCCCATTGGCAACTTCCGTGGGTTTGTGGGAACCAGTGCATTAGACATTGACAATATTTTCGATGTAGGAAACCCCTTTTTAGCTAGTTCTGGTACGGGTGCGTTATCTCGCTTTGTACGTCGTAATCCTCTAATATTCCGTGGACCTGAAGGGATTGGTGCTGGTGCTGAATACAAACTATTTGACGATTTGTTTGTAGTCAGGGGTCTATATTTATCGGAAGATGGTAATAGTCCAGACTTAGGAGAAGGTTTATTTAATGGCTCCTATAGTGCTGGGGGTCAGTTAGGGGTTTATCCTACAGATAGTCTTTCCTTTAGCTTTACCTATCTTCTTTCCTATTTTTCAGAGGGTAATGTTAATACCACTTCTAGTAACGGTAGTCGTGTAGCAAGTGATCCTTTCTTCGATGCAGCTACCCTTCGGGATAGTTACGGTATCACAGGGGACTGGCGCATTAATGATACATTCCATCTATATGCTACTGGTGCCTACGCTTTAGCTCGCGCTCAAGGATATGCAAATCCTGCGAATGGAGATGATCGTCGTGGTTTAGGGGCTGATTTATGGACTTGGACAGCTATTTTGTCTATGGTTGATTTGTTTAAAGAAGGTGCTGTGCTTTCTGTCGGTGGTGGACAATATGTTACTGCTGAACGGGTTGAGACGCTTCCTGGAGATTTACAGTCAATTGATAAGGATACTCCTTACATCATTGAAGCTCAATATCAGTACCCTCTCAATGACAATATCTTGTTAACTCCTGGTTTCTATGTGGTTATTAATCCTGAAGGGGATGAAGATAACAATAGTATCTGGGTAGGGGCTTTACGAACAACCTTTAAGTTCTAAGGGAACAGGAGACTGATATCTTGCACCTTCGATCAAACTAGCTAGTTTAGAGACATCTTCCCAAACCCCTTTTGAAAGAGGGGTTTGGAAGTTTTGCTGCAGGGTTGACGGGGTGACAAGAATCGGGAAAAACTGAGCAAATCAAGATTTCAGACTTTGAGTTGACTAAAAAATCAACATATTTAATAACTGCTGATGTTGACAGGGTGACAAGAGTTGGAAAAGGCTCACCGTAAGAACTTTATTCGTGTTCGCTACAAATCCTCATGACTTGACTTTATTTTGGGAAATTCAAAGCACCTTGTCCCCCTTCGTCGAACTCAGGTTCTTGATTTTAACCTAATGTCGGACAGAATTCCCTTTGCAACAGAGAAAACGCGGTCCAAGAGAATCATGTTGGGTTTCATTCTTCAACCCAATATACTAGCGCGTCCACTCTAATTTGTTGGGTACACAGAGAACTAAGTTAGAACATTACTGTAAGGTGGGCATTGCCCACCCTACAACGGATTTAAAACAACATTTCTAAATCTAAATTAGACGCAACATGAGCTAGTTTACTAATATCTTTGATATTTTCTAAGTAGGGAATCATGCCCAAAACAGGAGTTTGTGTTAGAGACTTGATTAAAGTTATGGGGACAAAATTAACAATTTCTTCGTCAGAAAGGGGACGAGGACAACTGAAAATAATCCCTTTTAAATTAACTTTACACTGACGGGCTAAAGCAACATTAGCAACGGTTTGAGCGATCGCTCCTAACTTCACAGGAACCACCAAAACTGTTGGTAAACGCCACTCTCCTGCGAGATCAGCTACCGTTAACTCCCAGGTAACAGGAGAGCCTAAACCCCCAAGTCCTTCAGCTAAAACGAAGTTTTTGCGCTGTTGTAGGTCATTTAACCCTTGCCAGACCTGATCTAAAGGAATTAAGCGGTTTTCCCTCTCAGCAGCTACAGGAGGAGCCACAGGAGTATCATATAGTAAGGGGTTGACCACTTCCACATCAGGCAATAACCGTTGATAATATTCTAAGTCCCCTGTACCGGTTTGCACTAATTTGATCACCCCTAAGGACTCAGAGGGGTGATAGGTTTGCCAATAAGCAGCTAAAGCGGAGGTAATCACCGTTTTACCTACTTCTGTATCGGTTCCAACGATTAAGAGAGTTGTCATGTTAATCTGTTTCTAAAGCTGCGATCGCTTGTTTGGTCTGTCCTTTGTCTGGTTTTTCATCTTCGCATACTTCAAAGGTTTTTTGACACGCTTCTGGCCACCGTAATACTTGTAAGCAAAGATCGGCGATCGCTTCTCGACTGACTTGGCCTTTTAAATTATCCCCTTGCTCAAATATTAAAGCTTTATTACCAGGTTTTTCTGTCAACGCACAAGGTCGAATAATCGTATAGTTCAAGCCACTTTCACGCAGTACCTCTTCCCCTTTTAATTTCCAGGTGAGAATACCACCCAGTTTGTCGTTCATTTTTACGGCAGGAGGTTGTTCTTCTAAGTTAAGATCAGATCGACCCGGACGCGTAACACCAGCAGAACTAATTAAAATAAATTGTGGTGTATTTGCACTTCCTCCGTAAGCTTTAATAGAAGTCACTTCTAGACGAAACAAACCAGGCGAAAACTTAGGGTTTAACGCTCCATCATACTCAAATTTTGTTTGCATTAACTGCATAGAATAGACGCAACTGGGATCAAAGTTACCCATTTCTGGCACGGTTTTGGCCCGAAAAACGGGAATTAACTCAGAAAAGGGAATGCGAACTGTTGTCGGCGTATTATTAAATGTATCAAAGGAGTAACTATAACCCACACCATCCCATTTACCTTCGCAACGAATGATAAACTTATACCGTTTGCCGTCTCCTTGCACTCTTAATTCTATGCCTTCATAATGGGATAAGTCTAAGGGTGGGGTTAAATTTTTAGTTCTCACGGAGGCAAACCCCCCATTATTAGCAGTTGAAACATTACCAGAAAACACTGCTTTATTTTGTTCTAAGCGAATACTGCTTTCACTCACTCCTCCCATTACTACGTCATCCACTGCACCCCAGGTGTCTTTTATTTGTTCTGTAGGATGGGTAAAATCGAATAATAATTTTGTATCGGATCTTATATATTTTTTCACCTTTTCGGTTAAATTTTTCATCCCTAAATATTCAACTTCTTGGGGACTGTCTACTACTTGAGGCATATAAAACTTAGTTCCCTGATAATATTTATCACGGTTAGGGGTATCCCCCTCGACTGGTTGAACACGGGTTCCTACACAGGAGATAACTGCTGAAACATTGTCTAACAGTCGGGGGGTCAAAGTTTCGGGACGGGTAACATCTCCTTGAACCAGTTCTACTCTTTCATCAAAGAGACTTTTCGCAGCTTCTTTGTCCCTGACTAATGCGCGAACGTGATAATTTTGTGACAATAAACGAGCAACCACACGCTTACCGACACCCCCTGTTGCTCCTGTAACTAATATCATACCCATAGTGCTATTTTTTTGTTTTGGTGAGATGCGATTATTTTTTTTGAATCGTTTTTGCAGATCACTAATAAAAGGAATTAACTCAAAGTCGTTTAATGTTGTAATAAAACGTCGGAAGTCCCAAGGTTTTCGTTTTTTTTCACTCATGATATTATCTCCGATTTATTGCTCTTTTATTAAGATAACAATTCTCACTACTTATTTAAGCGCAGCTTTCTATTGAAGCACAAACTTCTCTCAATAGCTTGAGGAAATTAAGAAATAAACAAAAAAATAACTAAATCAATAACAAAAAAGGCTGCGAAAAGCAGCCTTTTTCTATGTTCAATCAAACTCTAAATCTTTAAAAGTTTAATCAATTTCTGGTGCAACAAACGCCGTTGAAGCTAACTCTTCCTCGATATTATTTTGACGAGACATTTCTTGTCGTTGAGCAATGGTAGGTAACGCAGAACGAGCTTTAGAAGCAACTTCTACAGTTTTCACATCGTAAGTTGTAGTGGCTAACTTAGGATATAAACCAATACCAATGATAGGTAATAACAAACAAGCAGTGATCAAAACTTCACGAGGTTTAGCATCTAAGCTAAAGCCATCTAACTTTAACCCTTCATTCTTTTCTCCGTAGAAAACAACCCGTAACATTGATAGGAGATAGATGGGAGTTAAAATTAAGCCCACCGCAGTTAAAAAGATAACCACTGTTTTAAAAGTGGAACTATAGACATCACTATTAGCTACACCTAAGAATACGGTTAATTCTGCCACAAAGCCACTCATTCCAGGTAATGCTAAAGAAGCCATAGAGGCTGCGGTAAATAAAGCGAAAGTTTTGGGCATTTTCTTAGCTAAACCACCCATTTCGTCCATCATTAAGGTATGAGTGCGTTCGTAAGTGCTACCACAAAGGAAGAATAAGGCTGCTGCAATTAAACCATGAGATACCATCTGTAAAACAGCCCCATTCATTCCTAACTCGGTAAAAGATGAAATTCCAATAAGAACAAACCCCATATGAGATATAGAAGAAGAAGCGAGACGACGCTTAAGGTTGGTTTGACCAAAAGCGGTAAACGCCCCGTAAACTACGTTAACCACTCCTAAAATAAGCAGTAAGGGAGCAAATTTAATATGGGCATCCGGTAACATTTCAATGTTGAAGCGAATTAACCCATAACCACCCATTTTCAACAAAACACCAGCTAAAATCATAGACACTGGAGACGAAGCTTGACTATGAGCATCGGGTAACCAAGTATGCAAGGGGAAAATCGGAAGTTTCACACCGAAAGCGATTAAAAATCCTGCATAAGCCAATACTTCTAGTGCCAGAGGATAGTCTTTCATTCCTAACTGCGCCATATCAAAGGTAACAGCGTCACCGTAGAACGCCATACCGAGGGCTGCTACTAATATAAAGATAGAAGCAAGGGCTGTATATAAAATAAATTTTGTGGCTGCATAAAGACGCTTGTTGCCACCCCAAATAGAAATTAATATATAGACGGGGACTAACTCTAGTTCCCACATAAAGAAGAACAATAGTAAGTCTTGTGCAGCAAATACGCCCATTTGCGCGCTATACAGCACCAGCATGAGAAAATAAAATAAACGAGGCTTTTTCTCGACTCTCCAAGATGCTAGTAACGCTAAAGTTGTGATCAGTCCTGATAATACAATTAAAGGCATCGATAACCCATCGATACCTACTGACCAATTTAAACCTAGCTGAGGAACCCAAGGATAGGTTTCTTGTAGTTGAAAACGGCTGTTATTAAAGTTGTATTGGTCGAAAACGGCGTATATCGTTAACGCGAAGTTGAATAAACCCACCCCTAAAGCATACCAACGGACGGTTTTTCCTTCTTTGTCGGGGATTAAAGGAATGGCAAAAGCGGCCACTAAAGGGACAAGAATGATTGCTGTGAGCCAGGGAATTTCGGTAATAACCATAAGCTGGTAATAAATACTCAGATTTGCTTGCCACTATTATATAAACTTTTGTAACGATTTGAAAAGAGATGTTACTTAAAAATTTTCTAGGATTATTATTGATTTTAATCTATGTAATTTTTATTTTTCATTTAAAAAAAACAATGTGTACTGTAATACTTGTTTGCTTAAACCTGGGCAAACAAATGTTCGCCATTACGGGTAATATAGATTATTGTTGATAGTTCAAAAGTCAAACATGGTAATTTGTTTTAGGAGACAAATTTATGAAAGCTTATTGAATAAGCATCGGAGAGTTAAATCTTGGGCGTTGAATTAAGAAGTTACGTTTATCTAGATCGGTTACAATCTCAACACGCGGCCTACATTGGAACCGTTGCATTAGGCTTTTTGCCGTTGCCAGGGGATGCTTCTTTATGGATAGAAATTTCTCCAGGAATAGAAATTAATCGTATTACTGATGTGGCTTTAAAATCGGCTGTTGTTCGTCCTGGAGTTCAATTTGTCGAACGACTTTATGGCCTCTTAGAAATTCATTCAACTAACCAAGGAGAAACCAAAGCAGCAGGACAAGCTATTTTAGCTGCTTTAGGAGTTAAACGGCGAGACTGTCTCAAACCAAGGGTCGTTTCTAGCCAAATCATTCGCAATATCGACGCTTATCAAGCACAATTAGTCAATCGCAACCGACGAGGACAAATGTTACTCGCAGGACAAACACTATACGTCCTGGAAGTACAACCGGCGGCCTATGCAGCTTTAGCTGCCAACGAAGCCGAAAAAGCTGCTTTTATCAATATTTTGCAGGTTTCGGCTATTGGTAGTTTCGGACGGTTATATTTAGGAGGAGAAGAAAGAGACATTATTGCAGGATCTCAAGCCATTTTAGCGTCTTTAGAAAATGTTCCAGGACGAGAACATGGTCAAACGTCGAATGAGTGAATCAATAGGTGAGGGTTTCAACAACAAAGAAGGTAATCGAATGGTAGGGATTATGTAAAGTGGTAGCCATCGGCGAAAATAGTTAAGGATTATTAGTAAAAAATAATCTAGCCCCGGCGGTGACAATCGCACCACCCAAAAGGACAATCAATGCCCAAACTTGACTCTTTTGGGTTCCTTCAACCACCTTCAACCGGTTATCTATCCCCTCGACTTTCTCCGTTAAGGTAGCCATCTTAACCTCAATACCCCCTATTTTTTCTGATTGCTTATCTATTTTGTCATCAAGCTTATCTAACTTGTCCTCAATGCGCTTGAGAATGTCTGCTGTGGTATAAGTAACGGTAGATGGTTCATTCATGAGTTATACTCCTAGTAGTATGTTTGATGATGTCCCTTGGTGACCGCCAGGGGACTACTTTTATTTTAGATAACAATCTATGTCAGAAAATTGCTAGAAAATATAGGTTAAATTAATTAAACATGATCAAAGTCCAATGCAAGGATCAATGAAACCATTATTACAATTATCTAACCTAGGCTTAAGTGATCCTTTAGGCAGACATCAGTTATTAGAAAATATTTCTTTTACCGTTAATAAGGGCGATCGCTTGGCTATTGTTGGCCCGTCAGGATCGGGTAAAACGACTCTATTACGTTTGATTAATCGTTTACTAGATCCAACTACGGGATCAATTTTATTTGAATCTCAACCCTTACAACAATTTCAGGTTATCCCTTTACGTCAAAAAATTGTTTTAGTTCCCCAAGAACCGAAATTATTAGGGATGACAGTTCACGAAACCCTAGCTTATCCCCTAAAATTACAGAAGTTATCCAAAACTGAAATTAATCAACGACTGGAATACTGGCGATCGCAATTATCTATTCCTGATGATTGGTTAGAACGCAATGAGTTACAACTATCTTTAGGACAAAGACAACTTATCACTATTGTCAGGGGTTTAATGATGCAACCTACATTATTATTATTAGATGAACCGACTTCTGCTTTAGATCGTGACAAAGCTTTGCAACTCATCGAAGTGTTAAATACTATAACAACAAACACTAAAATGACCGTTCTTATGGTAAACCATCAATTAGAACTCGTAGAAAAATTTACAACACAAGTTTTAAAATTAAATCAAGGCAAACTAAAACAGTGATCGGTAAACAGTGGCCAATAAATTTAACTGATAACTGAATAATGGACTCATCTAATCATCAACCGTACAAAAGCAAACTATTTAACTTTGTCAACCGTCAATCTTTACGATGGCGCGATCGCTTAATTCGTAGCGTGCAATATCTTAGAGTGGGGGTAGAATGGAGTTTACAAATCCTAATTTACCCTGTTTATTCAATGGTACAAGCAGGACGAGTAACCCGCCAACAGTTAAAACGTGGTTTTACTCAAAAAGTATTACCAACAAATAAAAATAATACGGTTTCTTCTACTCTTAAAGTTGATCGACCTTTAAGCCGAGTTTTCCAAGAAACAGAACAGTGTTTAACTCAAAGTAAAAGCAAACAGGGAAACAAAAAAAAGACGAAAAATAAAACACAAACCTCTCCTATTATGATTCAAGGAGTGGCTAGTGAGATTAAGAGTCATGACCTTGTTTTAGTGGCTGAAAACAATACAATTGTTGATATTCTCTCTGAGACACAACAAAATCATTTAAAGAAATATATTCGCTTAGAAACGGCCAATTATTGGTATGATTTTAAACAAAATCAAAAGGACAATCTAGGATTAATTCACACATTTTCCCCAGAAGAATATCATGTCTTACCACCGATTCGTTGGTTTTGGCAAGTGATGGGTTGGATGCAAACAGGAACATTAGCGATGACTCTAGATTTCTTTGGAGAATCTTCTTTAGTTCCTGTTATTCAACAAAATACCATTACTAATTTATCAAAAAAAGTACAAGTTTCTCAACAAGAAAATAGTATAAAATTTTCACAATCATCTTATTCTGTCCATCAAAAATTACACCAATGGAGAGAATATATTAAACAAAAAAGTAATGAGTCTTTAAATATTGATAATGAAGATCCCTTCCGTATAGAATTTCTTATTTATGCTGCTATTGACTACTTTTTAAATCGGGTAATTCCTCACCAACAGTTAACTTCAATTTCAAAGCAGAATAATTTGCAATCATCATTTGACAATATAGATAATCCTTTATTATCTTGGAATGATTCATATAAGGAACTGTCTTCTGTCAATGTTCCTGCTTCTGTTCCGTCTTCTTCTGCTTTTTTATCTCAAGGTGATTCTTCCCGTTATCAAGCAAAAAAGTCTTTCAAAAAAAGAAAAAAAAGCAATCGCAAATTTTTGATTGAATCTTCCGCTAATTTACAAAAAAGAGATAACTTTCAACAATCAAATAATTCTGATTTTCTTCAGTCTAACTATGAAATAGAAAAACAATCATCAAATTGGGTAGACACAGAAGCAAAAAGTAGTGGCTATGTTAAACATCCTTTAGTTAGGATTTTAGAATGGCTGGATTCAGCTATTCACTGGCTAGAAAAATTAGTCAATCAGTTAACTAGGTTCTTGCAAAAAAGACGCTAGTCCAATAGTCAAAAACCAATAATTATTAAATCAGTTTAACAACCTCTTTTTTTAAGAAGAAAGACAATAAAAATATTCTTTTTGCACAGTTTTTTGCTTCTTTTCCTTAACAAGAGAAGTAACTATTTACTCATCAGCTAGGGAGCCGAAAAAAATTAGCTATTGAGTCTAAAACCAATTAGAGAGAAGAATAACAGAAAAAACAGCATTCAACTTTGCTAAATGCTTTTCTAATTGAGAACCACTGAAATCATTATCTATATCTCTATCTTTTTTTGTCGAGATATAGTTTTCTGTTAAGTTTGATTCTGGTGATTGATTCTGTTGTAGCAACATTTCTAATGCAGTTTCTACGTCAATTTGTTTTTCAACAGATAGCTGTACAGCTTCGTTCAAAAATCCTAAATGGTATTCGTGCATATCCATAGTTTATGCCTCATTATCTGTAAAATTTTGTTAATATTTTGTAACGTTTCGGTTAGTTTCTTGTTGCTTCAAATTATAACAAAATCAAAATAAGATGGCTTGTCATTATTCCCAATATCTTGTATTCTAAAATCTTAGAAAAATATTAAATTTATATCTCTTAACTAAAGCTTAACTTTTTGCGTTCTTTAAACTTTTGTATCTAGCTTCTTAGCCTATTTCTCAGAAAGGTTTTGAGATTACTGAGATTGATGTAAGGAAAACAAAAGTTTTTTATAGATATGATAAATTTGTCATTTGGGGGATGGCAAACCAGGGATAAATTGCTTAGGATTTTCAACAAGTCTGATGGAAACAAGGATAAAAATTCTTCCCTTGATAAATGTAACGACTAGATGAGGAAACAATAGTGAATACAAAGATCATGCGACAACTTTGGTCAATTATTGATGAAAGTCCTGGAAAGACCTTAGTAGGGTTAAATGACTCAGATTTGATCAATCAGATATTAAAGAAACTTAGTGCTAAACAAAAGCTATCTTCAGAAGACTGTGGTGCGATTAACGCTTATCTTAGTTCAAGGATTTTGCTAATTCGGGAGATCGCAGAGTGTAGCGTCAGCCATTAAGGTCAGTCTTGTATGTTAAGTTTAGTAAATAAAAGCATTTTTTAACATACAAACTTAATGGTACAGTCATCTACCCAAAATCCTATCATCCCAGAGGATGAAAAAACTTGGCATTGGCAAGGCTATCCTATCACTTATAGTCATTGTGGGGACACAGGACCTGCTGTGGTCTTAGTTCATGGGTTTGGCGCATCTTGGAGACATTGGCGGAAAAATCTTCCCGTATTAGGCAAAACTTGTCGGTGTTATGCTCTAGACTTAATTGGATTCGGTGGTTCAGCCAAACCTATACCAAAACAAGAAATTGACTATACATTTGAAACGTGGGGCCAACAGTTAGCAGATTTTTGTCGAGAAGTAGTAGGAAGTCCGGCGGTTTTGGTGGGTAACTCTATCGGTTGTATTGTGGTGATGCAAACGGCGGTAGATTACCCTGAATGGGTTCTAGGAGTGGCTGCTCTCAATTGTTCTTTAAGGTTACTTCACGAACGCAAACAAGGGAATTTACCCTGGTATCGTCGTGTCGGTGCCAATGCCATGCAACGCATTTTAACCAATAAAGCGATTGGTTCTTTCTTTTTTGCCCAAATTGCTAAACCTCGAACCGTAAAAAATATTCTTTTACAAGCCTATCATCGACCAGAAGCGGTGACAGAAGAATTAATTGAACTATTACTTAAGCCGGCTCAAGATAAGGGCGCAGTGGATGTATTTTTGGCGTTTACAGCTTATTCTCAAGGCCCTTTACCTGAAGACCTATTACCCCGTTTAACCTGTCCCACCATCCTTTTATGGGGGACTAAAGACCCTTGGGAGAAAATTGAAATAGGGCAAGAATGGGCTAATTATCCTACAGTCAATCAATTTATTCCTCTTGAAGGCATCGGCCATTGTCCTCAAGATGAAGCTCCAGAATTAGTGAATCCCATTTTAGAAGAATTTGTATTAAGGAATAATTAATTAAAAAAATTCAGTTTGTTGGTTTTCAACACAATTTTTGTAGCATTATCCCTATCTGTCTCTGAGAGTCTATTGAGAAAAGATCAGCGATGGGTACAAAATCCCCTTGGAACTCAGGCAATGATTGTGTTAAATTTTCTAATGAGGTACTCTGCTTACTGTAATCTCAACCTCAGTTGAGATGCTTGAAATAAGCAACGGCATAGTAAACTATCCATACCATTCAATTATCCATCGTTCATTCGATAGCGGATTATAGCTTCAATGTTCTCTAAACAAGTCACAGATTCCCCAGTTTATAAGTGGTTTAATGATCGTCTAGAAGTTCAAGCCATTTCTGACGATATCACCAGTAAATACGTTCCCCCTCACGTTAATATCTTCTACTGTCTTGGTGGTATTACCCTAGTATGCTTTCTGGTTCAGTTTGCTACTGGATTTGCCATGACCTTCTACTACAAACCTACAGTAACTGAAGCTTTCACTTCTGTTCAGTACATCATGAACGAAGTTAACTTCGGTTGGTTGATCCGTTCTATCCATCGTTGGTCAGCCAGTATGATGGTATTAATGATGATCCTCCATGTCTTCCGTGTTTATTTAACTGGTGGCTTCAAAAAGCCTCGTGAGTTAACCTGGATGACAGGGGTTATCTTAGCGGTTATTACCGTTTCTTTCGGCGTAACAGGATACTCTCTACCTTGGGACCAAGTTGGTTACTGGGCGGTTAAAATTGTATCCGGTGTTCCTGCTGCGATTCCAGTGGTTGGAGATCAAATGGTCGAACTTCTCAGAGGTGGCCAAAGCGTTGGACAAGCAACTTTGACCCGTTTCTACAGTCTCCATACCTTTGTGTTCCCCTGGTTAATTGCCGTATTCATGTTAGCCCACTTCTTAATGATTCGTAAGCAAGGGATTTCTGGTCCTTTGTAAAGCGTATCTGAAGTAACAAACGGTGATCAGTGAACAGTTAATTATGAGGAAATATTGCATAATTAATCACTGATCATCCGTATTCGGATAAAAATCCTGCTGATCCTCTATTTCGATAAGGAGAAATCTATAAAATGGCCATTGAAAAAAAGCCAGACCTAAGCGATCCTAAGTTGCGTGCTAAGTTAGCCCAAGGTATGGGTCACAACTATTACGGTGAACCCGCTTGGCCTAACGATTTACTTTATGTGTTCCCTGTGGTTATCCTGGGAACCATTGGCTTATTAGTCGGTTTAGCGGTACTCGATCCCGCTTTAATTGGGGAACCGGCTGATCCGTTTGCAACTCCCCTTGAAATTTTACCTGAATGGTATTTATATCCTGTTTTCCAAATTTTACGGGTTCTTCCCAACAAATTACTAGGAATTGCTTGTCAAGGTGCTATTCCTTTGGGTTTACTGTTGGTTCCTTTCATTGAAAGTGTCAACAAGTTTCAAAACCCCTTCCGTCGTCCCATTGCGACTGCTGTGTTCCTCTTCGGAACTGTTGTTACCATCTGGTTAGGCGCGGGTGCGACTTTCCCCATTGATGAGTCTCTAACTTTAGGCTTATTCTAAAAACAACCTGAAAAGGCAATCTTTTACCTGTGATTGATTCTTATTCCGTTGAGGAAAGAGCGATCGCAGGTATTTTGTATGAGTTTATCGCTTAATTTCTTTGGGAAAATCAGGAACTAATACAGATTGATCTTTTGACTTGTGAAAAACTTCTTCCTATTTCATGGCTTTTTATCCAATAATTTAATTAAGTGATTTATTTCTCTACAAGAGTAGATATCATTGCTGATAATAATGGTTCGGGTGATACTTTAAAGGGTAAACGATGAATATCGGATTTGGGATGGCAAGTGACCACTGCAGCGTGACGTAATTCTTCTAAACTAACTTTAGATAAACCTAAATCTTCTAAACTTTTAGGTAAGCCAATTTCTTCATAAAATTTTAAGAGTTGTTGCCGAGAACTAGCTGCTAACTGGTTACCTTGTATCATCTCTTCTAGCCGTAATTGCACTAAGATACCATAAGCTACTTTTTCCCCGTGTAAGGCATCATGGGCAGCTGCAATGTGAGTTAAGCCATTATGAACAGCATGGGCAGCCACAGTACGACAATTTGCCCCTCCTAAACCGCCAATAACACCAGCTAATAAGACAGTGGCGTTGACTACTTCTCGCCAGTCTTCTCCGCCTATGTTATCCAAAGCTTTCACAGATTTTTGTAAGAGAATGTCCCGTAAGACTCTAGCTTGTTGAACTGCAGCAATGGTGAGGGTTGCGGTAGATTTACCACTACTGACAGACGCTTCGTACCATTTTGCGATCGCATCCCCAATACCTGCTACTAAAGTACGTTTCGGGGCTGTCTTAATAAGCTTATAATCTAAGATTAATAAATCAGGACAACGGGATAATGGCACATCATATTGAAACGCACCTTGGTTAGAATAGATATTAGAAAGGGCTGTCCAGGCTGCACAGGTTGCTCCAGAGGTGGGAATGGTAACGATCGGTAATTCTTGCTGATAGGCGAGTAATTTGGCTGTATCTAGGGCTTTTCCTCCACCAACCCCGATAATTAAGTCAGCTTGATGATCTTTGCTTGCTTGGTTGAGATTTTCTAAGGAGGTTTCCGAACAGTCGGGAGTATAACTCTCAAACACTCCTGTTAGCTCAAATTGTTTAAAAATAGG
This sequence comes from Crocosphaera chwakensis CCY0110, assembly GCF_000169335.1. GTDB lineage: Bacteria > Cyanobacteriota > Cyanobacteriia > Cyanobacteriales > Microcystaceae > Crocosphaera > Crocosphaera chwakensis. The sequence continues at coordinate 127,929 of NZ_AAXW01000007.1, read as the reverse complement.
GTTTAAATAGGATGAAATCAGTCCAAGAGTACGATTTCCCCCTACCACGAGGGGACGCTTACCCAAACGAGCGATCACTTGTCCTGATTCTGATAAACTACCCTCTCCTTGAACCACTTGAGTTGGAGAGATTGATAAGGAATTAATCGAGGTAATAACCGAGGTATTTTTTGTCGTTTTTGCTGGCATTTTAGGGCTAAAAAGAGAGCATCAATATTATTCTTTTATTTTAGTATAACAAATTCTTCCAACTGTGATAATTTTAGGTTTTTTCAAGAGTTATTAACAATTAATTCACCAATTTTCCTCGTTTTATTTGCTCTCTTTCAATGGCTTCAAATAATGCTTTAAAATTACCTTCTCCAAACCCTTGCGCTTGCTCTCGTCTTTCAATAATTTCAAAAAAGAAGGTGGGTTGCTCAAAAATTGGCTCAGTAAATATTTGCAATAGTAGAGGATTATTTTGATTACTTTGTTGATCTTTTTTAGTTGTTTCTTTATCTAATAAAATATTTTGTTTGACAATTTTTTGCCATTCTTTATCAGAGAATTTTAGATTGTAATTATTTTCTATTAATTTTTCATAATAAGTGGTAGGAACTTTTAAAAAATTTAAGCCATTTTTACGTAATTTTTCAGTAACTTCAGCAATTTTATTTGTTCTCAAAGCAATATGTTGAATGCCTGAGCCATTATTAATATCTAAGAATTCTTGAATTTGAGAACTTTTAGAAATAGGTTCATTAATCGGTAATTGTATATTACCAATAGGATGAAACATAACTTGAGAATATAATCCTGATTTTGGTGTTTCTATTTTAAAGAACTGTTTTTTTTGAAATCCTAATATTTTGTTATACCAATTTATTACTGAGTTCAATTCCCCTTGAGGAACATTCAAAACTAGATGATCTAAGGCTAAAAAGTGATTATTATTTTCTTGATTATCAGATTTTTCCTTAATCCAATCTTCAGGTAAGATGGAGGTTTCTCCTCGGCGTTCAAATAAACTATGAATTAATCCTGTTTTACTAATGATTCGACTCCATTTTAGATAACCACGAGTATGTTTTTTTTCTTTGATCGGCTCTTTTATTACAGTGCTAATATTCTTTATATTTTTAACAAAAATCTGTAAATCCCTAACTCTAAAAGCAATATCGGCAACACCAGGAGGATGAACTTTTAGAAATTTAGCTACAGGACTTTGAGCAGATAAAGGAGAAGAAATGACAAAAATAATAGGATTTTTCTTGCTTCCAGTTTTGACAATTTCAGTATGAGTATGTTCATTCTTTCCTCCCGCAACAGCGTAAAACCCCATGACATTAATAAACCACTGTTGCCAGTAACTTGCATCTTTTACATACCAATGAACATGGTCGATACAGATTTGCATAAGTTTTTTATTGTCTCCTGTAGTCAACATTTTAGTTATCTAGAAAGTTGATAGCTATATCTATTTTATAAGTTAATTCTGATGATAATGATAATAGATTTTATCTGAGTTTATCAACTCAGCGATCAAAAAGGTCAATTATAAACGTTAACTCTTATCTAGGCTCATACAATTAATTGTTTTAAACAAGTATCTATCTTATGTTCTTATTAACTGGTAAAAAGGTTATCGGCCTTTAGACATATAAATCTTCAATAAAATATTTTAACAGCCTAAACAAGAGAACGAAGATAATTAATTAATCCCTGAAAAGTACGAGATTGACAATAAATTAAGGTTCCTTTAGTACGTTTATTTTTAGTTTTCATTCCTGACACAGTAATCTTAACTGCTGCTTCTTCTTTGCGATATTTTAATGGTGTTTTAGGATGATAAGCCAATAAATGTTCCTGAGTCATCACCAAGTCTTGATAAACTGTTTTTTTAATAATTCCGCCATAAGCTGCAATAAATACCCGTCCTTTGCCTTTCAATTGAGTTTGAAATAATCCGTCTCCAACCCACCAACTCCCAAATCCAGCCCAGCGATTTTCAATTTTAACTCCTTTAGTATAGGCTAAAAACACGCCTGGTCGTAAACAAATCGAGCCTTGGGATAAATCAATGCGTTCAATGTCTCCCGTGGTTGTCTGACTTAAGACCACTGTGATAGGTTCAGCCGTTTCATTAATTAAAGAATCAACAAAAATATCAGTTCCCCCAAAACATTTCCTCAGTAAAGCGGATTGCCAAGCTCCACAAAATCCAGTTTTGACGGTTATTTCTCCATCCATACTGACGAGAGAACCCGTTTTGACGGTTATTTTTTCTCCTGGGTTAAGAGTAACAAATAAGGCAGCAAAAGCAGGACGACAACGAACTTTAAATAACACAGGTTATGATTAAATAAATCAAAAAATCACTAAAAAAGGGACAAGAAAATCAATTCTTTACAAGAACCTCTCTTCAGTCCCCATCTTACTCGATTTTCAATCAAAGTATCCGTTAGTTATTCAAAAAAATAGGACGGATAGATTCAACCCACTGGTTAATTCTGCCTTCGGTTTGATCGCTTTGGTTGACTTCATCAATGGGAAGTCCCACAAATTTATCGTTTAATAGGGCTGAAGAATATTGAAAAGTATAGCCATCATTGGGAAATTCCCCCACTAAGGTAGCTCCCAATTTTTGGAAGTGATTATACATTTTACCTAATGCGCTGACAAATTCAGTTCCGTGATCTACTTGATCTCCTGCACCAAATAAAGCGATGGTTTTGCCAGTAAAATCAGGTTTATCCAATTCCATTTCAAAGAGGGGATCACGCCAATCATTCTGCACATCTCCGGCTCCCCAAGTGGAACAGCCTAATAATAAATAATCATAATCGAGGAGTTGATCGTACTCGTCAAAATCCTCTTCCATACTATAAATATCGCATTGATCTTCTCCTAATTTTTGCCGTAGGGTCATGGCAATTTCTTCGGTGATTCCCGATGTACTTCCGTAAAAAATGCCAATTTTAGCCATAATCAAGACTCCTTATAGGTTGTGTATACTTAAAACAAACAGATGGAATCGAGATTCAAGTTATTAAAAACAAGAAAATTGAATAAGTGTCGAAGTTATTTCCTCTCTATATATTGAATATAATTACTTGATTAGAGAAAATCTGTATCGATTGTACTTGAACAGTTTTTCATTTTAAGAGATAATCGTTTTGCTATTGCTAATAATCTAAACATTAATTTTTGATAATCAATATTTTACAATTATTCATAAAGATAAATCATAAAATATTCTAAATAAATAGAAATTAAATCTAAATTTTTTACGTAAACATAACTAATTGTTAATTTTTGATATCGATTATCACTTTTTGCATTGATGATATGAAGTTTTTAACATTTTTAAACATAACAGGTGCTTGTACGCCCATAGAAGGTTTTATGATATTACCTCTAGCTGGTGCTAAACTAATCATAAAATTCAAAATCACATATTTTTTATTATCGTTAATAATACTTTTTCCGAGAGCCTGAACTTGAAAAATATTACTTTGAAAAATTTGAAAAGGATTGTTTAAATCGTTTTGTGACAATTTAAGATAGTTTTCCAAATTGTTGATAAATTTCTCTATTTTTTCTATAGTGATTGGCTTTGGAAGAGAACTTATAGTTAATTCAACATCATTAAAAGAGGTAAAATTTAAAACAATAAATAATCCTATATTATTAATATCTTGCATCAATTTTTTAAAGTAAAAAGTGACTTTATATCCTTCAGCTTCAAGAGAACATTTATGATTAACTTCTCTAAAGTCAGACGGTGAGGGCATTTTCAACTGTTTTCTTTCTTGGCCAATCAAATCCATTTCTTTAATAGCTTGATTAACTAACGCCAAATATTGCTTTGCTTCTTCTTTATTTAGTCCTATTTTTTTCTTAAAATCTTGTATTTTTATTCCATAGCAAACTTCATTAAACAAGTTATTTAATACAGAAATTTCTGACAATGACAAGTTAACTAAAATAAACTTGTCACATTCATGATCTAACTCTTGAGTAAAAGAATTTAAAAAACTTCCAGCTTGTCTGAAACTTAAACCGACTCGTATTTCAAATTCAAATTCGTCTAAAGCATTATAAACTTCATTAATAATATGTTTCAATATTGTTAATTCTTGAAGTGATAATTCAATGTTAATTTTTGGATAGGTTATATTAACAATTTTCATAGAAATTAAGTTTCATTAGTCATTTAAACATTAATATTTAATAATTAAGTCTCAAAATTATTCATAATAATACACACTAATTCACTTAATAGGGGTCAACGGTTGTTGACCCCTACTCGTTATTATCGCATTTCAATTGTTGGTTTATCCGCGAGGAAAACGTCGATCCTGCAAAAAAGGTGGAATATCTAATCCAGTGGGCTTAGGGGGTGGTGCTTCTTCTTTTTTCGGGGGATTAGGAGTCGAAACATTACGGGTAGGAGTTGAGGTTGTCTGATTATTCGGGGTGTTTTCAGCTTCAGCACTAAACCCAGTCGCAATCACTGTAACGATGACTTCTCCTTGAACTCGTTCATCAATCACTGCACCAAAAATAATATTGGCATCAGGATCAACCACTTCATAAATCGTTTCGGCTGCAGTATTCACCTCATGTAAACTCAGATCACTACCACCCGTAATATTAAACACCACTCCTTTTGCCCCTTGAATTGAATGTTCTAATAAGGGCGAAGAAATAGCCAACGAAGCAGCATCATTGGCGCGAGATTTACCAGAACCCACACCAATCCCCATCAACGCCGAACCAGCATCAGCCATAACAGCGCGAACATCAGCAAAGTCTACATTCACTAAACCAGGAATGGTAATAATGTCGGAAATGCCCTGAACCCCTTGTCGTAAAACATTATCAGCAGCAAGAAAAGCTTCTTTTAAAGGAGTTTCTGGAGAAATAACCTGTAATAATTGGTTATTGGGAATAACGATTAGGGTATCGACGTTATTTTGTAGATCACTAATCCCTTGACCGGCTTGTACCATACGCCGTCGCCCTTCAAAGGTAAAGGGACGAGTCACCACACCAACAGTTAAACAGCCCTTTTCTTTAGCAATCTCAGCCACAATAGCAGCAGCACCAGTTCCTGTGCCTCCACCCATACCAGCAGTGATAAAGACTAAATCCGTATCTTCAAGGGCTTCAGCGATTTCATCGCGGGACTCTACAGCAGCCTCTTTGCCAATATTGGGATTACCACCAGCCCCCAAACCCTTAGTTAACTTTCTGCCGATTTGTAAACGATGAGGGGCAGAGGATTGGGTTAGGGCTTGAGCGTCAGTGTTCATTGTCCAAAACTCAACCCCCATTAAGGCACTTTCGATCATGCGATCAACCGCATTACATCCGCCACCACCAACCCCTATGACTTTGATTCTCGCAATGTTATTTGGCACAATTACATTTCTCCTACTGTCTTCTCCAGGATTTTCTGGAGGTTCGTTCATTTGGGAAAAAGGGGCAGTGCTATTTTGTCGCTGATAACTATCGACAGCACTGGATGTTTCCGTAGATTCGGTGTTATTGAGGCTGGAATGATTAAGAGTTAGCTTATCACTAAGAATCATTTTAATTGGCGGGGGTTAATTATTTGAGTTCAAGAATTTAGGATAATCTAAATTGACCTAATCTACAGTACCATTTATTAATACCTCGATTAGGGGTCGATCTATAAAATGATTTACTATATCAAAGCTTACTATGAATAGTAAAATATTACATTGTTACATTTTCTTTAACAAAGTTTCTATCTGAGTTTACCAAAGCACCGCCCCAAAAACAAAAATTCTGACCTTAATTTATAAGTTTAAGTAAAAGTTAAGGTCAGATAACTTATTTTTGATGTAAGTAATGGGGTTTAGGGGGTCAAAAGGGGGAGTCAACCCTAGAATTATCTATTGAGCTAGGTTATTGCTTCCATAAGCATCTATTTCAAAGGCAGGAACGCGATCGCTATCTACCTCTTTCCCAGTTACTGATTTGGCTACTTTCTCAAAGGACTCAGAGTTCCAGTTTCTTTCGTGAATGGTTTTGGTTTGCTCACCGCGAAAGTAAGCTTGTGTACCGATTACAGCAGCAGCGACCCAACCGACAATTAATAAGGAAATAACAAGAGTTAACATAAATTTTTTCTCCTTTACAAACTTATTTTTAACTTATGTAAATAAATGTAACAAAATATTGCAAAAGTTATCAACCTATTCTATGTACGGTTTTCACGACATCAGAATCAGTGATTACTGGTCAGTGATCACGGTTCACTGACTTAACCCATTGACCTAGAATGCCCTGAGCCGATCATAATAAAGGTAGATTCTTAGGAAAGGGTTGTATGGTTTCACCGCTTGATTTCCAATTGGTTAACGCAGCCCGACAAGGAGACTGTCAAACCGTAGAAACCTTATTAGCACAAGGAGCGCACGTAAATGGTACCGATTTACAAAATACCAGTGCCTTGATGTATGCGTCCCAACGGGGACATCGAGAGGTTGTACAGTGCTTATTATTGGCAGGGGCAAACGTTAATCAACAACGACCCTTCTCTGGCTTAACCGCCTTAATGTTTGCTGTGGCTGCTAATCGGGTTGAAATTGTCCAAGATTTAATCATAGCTCAAGCACAAATTAACCAAACCAATGATGATGGCAACACAGCCTTGATGATTGCTGCCTATAAAGGACATAAAGAGATTGTCACCCATCTCATTGCTGCTGGAGTTAATGTTTATCACCGAAATAAACAGGGTGATACGGCTTTAAAATTGGCCATCAAAGGAGATCATCCCGAAGTCATTGACTTACTTCCCAATACAAAAAGCGAACTAACCCATCGACAAGCTTTGGTGTTTGCCATTCGTTGTGGTAGTTTAAGAGTCTTTCGAGCTTTATTAACCTCTGAGACGGACATCAACATCCCCGATAATGAAGGAGAAACTTTATTATCCTTAGCTGCTTCTGAGGGTCAAACAGCCATCATTCAAGCCTTACTAGCTGCGGGAGAAGCTGTTAATCAAAGAGATGAGGAGGGAGAGACTCCTTTGCATTATGCCACCGTAGAAGGGCATTTAGAGGCTGTACGGGCATTATTGGCAGGAGGGGCTAATGTTCATTTAGCCAATCAATTCGGAGATACCCCGCTCATTTTAGCTGTAGTGCAGGGGCATAGCGAAATTGTGCAAGAATTACTACAATACGGTGCTGATCCTAATCGAAAAAATTACGGCGAAACCCCCTTAACGTTAGCGATCGCTAACGGTAATCTAGCCATTATTCACACTTTATTGAATGGTGGAGCCGATCCCAATACCAGGCTTCCTAATGGACGCACCGGACTAATGAAGGCAGCCGATGAAGGTAATCTTACTCTAGTACATTTATTACTTCAAACCGGGGCTGATGTGGACTTAAAAGATCAAACCGGTGCAACGGCTTTAATGTGGGGATCTCATCGTGGTTATGTGGATGTGGTTAAGGTCTTATTAGAAGCAGAAAATGTTAATTTAGATGAAAAAAATAATAGCGGTTATACAGCTTTGTCCTTAGCCCAATATAATAATTATCCTGATGTCATTGAATTGTTAAAAAAGGCAGGAGCTAGTTGATGAAGTCAGAAGTTAGAAGTCAGAAGTTTTTTGCTTTTTTTAGTGCTATCCCACAAACGTTAAAATGATTCAATATCCCAGGAATTGAAAATGCGAACCTATCAATTAATTGCCCCTGCTAAAATTAATTTATATCTAGAAATTATCGGCGATCGCCCCGATGGTTATCACGAGTTAGTGATGATTTTACAAAGTATTATTTTGAGCGATCGCATTGAAATTCGTTCTAATGGAACTCAAGCTATTAATTTACATTGTAATCATCCTTTAGTTCCTCTCGATCAGACCAATATTGCTTATCACGCTGCTCAATTAATGGTGGATCAATTTCCCGAACGGTTTGCTAATTATGGCGGTGTTGATATTACCATTGATAAGCAAATTCCTGTGGCTGCCGGATTAGCTGGTGGCTCAACGGATGGGGCTGCAGTTTTATTAGGCTTAAATTTATTATGGGAATTAGGGTTAACCATACCCCAGTTACAACAGTTAGGAGAAAAATTAGGCTCAGATGTTCCTTTTTGTGTGCGAGGAGGAACTGCGATCGCTACTGGAAGAGGGGAAAAATTAGATCCGATTCAAGATTTAGACAATTTATGGGTTGTTCTTGCTAAATATAATAATCTTGCTGTTTCAACCCCTTGGGCTTATCAAACTTATAAGCAACAATTTGGCCATACTTATATTAATGATATAGCAGGAATTCAGTCTCGAACGTCTCAACTTCATTCTGGATCGTTTGTACAAGCTATTAGTGATAAAGATGGAAAAAAAATAGGAGAATTATTACAAAATGATTTAGAAAAAGTTGTCTTACCTGAATATCCCCAAGTTGCTCAATTAAAAGAGGTTTTAAAACAAGCAGGCGGTTTAGGTACCATGATGTCAGGATCGGGTCCTACTGTATTTACTTTATGTCAGTCTCAAACGGAAGCAGAAACTATCAAAAAAACAGCTAGACAAAAGATTGAAGATCCTAGTTTAGAATTTTGGGTTACTCAGTTATCTAGCAGTGGCATTTCAATTATTAGTGAACAGTGAACAGTTATCAGTTATGAAACACAAACTTCTAACTGAAGTTATTAGGATTGTAATTGTTCATTAATCCATTTTCTAAAAGCTTTCATTGTTTTATTTCGTCCCACTGTTTTTACTTGGTTTAAATATTTCGGAATAACTTTTTTAAGGGGAAAATTAGGGAAATGGGGACTATATTCAACTTCTCTATAATTACCATTTTCTAAAACATTAATTTGTAATTCTTCGTTTTCAAATCGCCATAATTCAGGAACTCCCAATAAACTATAAATCTCTCGATGAGTACGAGAAGTAACATCAATTTCTAAAGCAAGATCAGGAGGGGGATCAATCGTTAAATCTAACCGATCTTTTCCTCTTATTTTGGCTTCATTTTCAATATAAAAACAATTATCAGGTTCAATTCCTTGCTGCATCAATTTATTTTTAAATGTCGTTGAACCTAATGGATAAAATTCAATGTCTAACGCTTCTAAAAGTATTTTAATTAAATCACTAATAGTTTCTTTATTGCTTTCATGTTCTGGTAACGGATTCATAATTTCTAAAGTATTATAATGATAAGCAATTTTGCTTGCTCGATGTTCTCCTAATTCTTCTAAAATTTGTTCAAATTCATCCCAAGTCACGTCTTTTAATAAGATTCTTTCTCCTGGGGAGATTTCTAAGCGTTTTAACTCTAGTAACATTGTTTTATCTTTACTTAAAATTAAATTAATTAATAATTGACTATTAACAATTCCCTATTTTTAATTGGATTTCCTTATCCAAAACTCAGGTTATATTAGACATTCAAACAATATAGGTGAATTTATGTCCTAACTCAAATTTAAGCATAAACTTAAGATTAACATCGTAATTGATACAATTTCTAGAAATCAACCACGATACAATAGGAGTAAGATGGCGAAGATAAATATGCTTATTGCTTATTGTGCCGTCACTCGCTCAAAGCAAGATTACTGAACACAAGGGAAACGTTACCTTATGCCCCAATCTAATCTACATATCGTCAACTCCCATGTAGATAATCATCAGGTTGCTGAACATCACTACACTACCCAGACTCATCAACTGTATAAACCTGAATTATCTTTAGAAGAAGTTAACCCAACCCTAGAGAATGCCAATGCTCAACAGGTTGTAGAATGGGCTAGGGACACCTTTGGAGAAGGATTAGTTATGAGTACCAGTTTCGGTATTCAAGCAGCAGTCATGTTACATTTAGTGACTCAAGTGGTGCCAGATATTCCTGTTATTTGGGTGGATACCGGCTATCTTCCTGCTGAAACCTATCGCTTTGCTGATGAATTAAGCGAACGCCTCAAACTGAATTTAAAGGTTTATCAATCTCCTCTTACCCCTGCTAGAATGGAAGCCCTCTATGGTAAGCTCTGGAATCAACACGATTTAGAGTCCCTCAACCGTTATGATCTTATTCGTAAAGTAGAACCAATGCAACGGGCATTAAAAGAACTTCAAGCAACAGCATGGTTAGCCGGGTTACGTCGTCAGCAAACCGAACACAGAAAGTCTCTTGAACGGGTTGAGTTACAAGGAGAACAATACAAAGTTTATCCTATTTTAACTTGGAATTCTCGCGATATTTATCATTATTTAACGGCACACGATTTACCTTATCATCCCTATTTTGATAAAGGTTATGTTAGTGTAGGAGACTGGCATTCTAGTCGTCCTGTTACTGCTGATGATGACAGCGAACGGGATAGTCGTTTTCATGGCGTTAAACAAGAGTGTGGTTTACATTTACCTCTGTCTCCCGAAGCAGCCGAAAGTTTAGATTCAAGTACCCTTTAATATTTTTTGTATAGTTATTGCTGTTTACTTATGTCCGACTACTGAGTAGAAAAATATTTACCTATTTTAGAAGAAGTAATCAAAAATAGAGAAAATTTAATTTATTCTAACCGATTTCTCCTTAAGTAGTTTAAGGAAAACAGTAGGATAAGCAAATTAGAAATTGATCTGAAAATATCAAGATATTTGAAATACTTGCTCACCCTAAAGTCTTAAAATTTATCTAGCAAACCCATATTTAAGATAAACAAGCAACTAAATCTTGATCAGGAGTTGTAATGGGTTGTAAGTTGTAAGTTTCTGAGAGAAATTTTAGGACATTGGGAGTAATAAATGCAGGTAATGTTGGTCCTAAACGAATGTCTTTAATACCTAAATAAAGTAAAGTCAAAAGAACTGCCACTGCTTTTTGTTCGTACCAAGATAAAATCATTGATAATGGTAAATCATTAACACCTACTTGAAACGCTTCGGCTAATCCCAACGCAATTTTTATAGCAGAATAAGCATCATTACATTGTCCAACATCCATTAAACGAGGTAGATTTCCGATCTCTCCTAACTGTTTATCAAAGAAGCGGAACTTACCACAAGCAAGGGTTAAAACAATACAATCTTGAGGAACTTTTTCGATAAATTCTGTATAATAAGTCCGTCCAGGTTTTGCCCCATCACACCCTCCAACTAAGAAGAAATGACGAATTTTACCTTGTTTGACTGCTTCAATAACTTGTTCAGACACACTTAAAACCGTATTATGGGCAAATCCAACCATGACATGACGGGGTTCTTCATCTTTAGTAAACCCTGGCATTTCTAATGAAGTTTGAATAGCTAAACTATAGTCAGGAATACCTTGATCATCTGAAGATAAATAATTAATGCCTGAATAACCTACTGGTCCAATAGTAAACAACTTGTCTTCGTAGGTTTCATGGGGAGGCATTAAACAATTTGTCGTAACAATAATTGCCCCAGGAAAATGAGCAAACTCTTTAGTTTGGTTTTGCCAAGCTGTACCATAATGACCGTAAAAATGAGAGTATTTTTGTTTTAAAATGGGATAACCGTGAGCCGGTAATAGTTCCCCGTGAGTGTAAACATTTAGCCCTTTATTAAGGGTTTGTTCCAGTAAAGCTGCTAATTGTTTAATATCATGCCCCGATACTAAAATAGCTTTACCTTGTTTGGGGTTTAAAGGTACTTGGGTGGGGGTAGGATGTCCATAAGTAGTGGTGTGACCTTTATCTAATAATTCCATCGCTCGTAGATTGATTTCCCCCACTTTTAGGGCTATATTAATCCAGTCTTCTAAACTCAAATCATTGCGATCAAGGGATGCTAACGCTTCTTGAATAAAAGCATAAACGTTTTCGTCTTCTTGTCCTAATTCTTGGGCATGAAAGTTATAAGAAGCTGCTCCTTTAATGCCATACAAAACCGTCAATTTCAAGGAAAAAATATCGACATTATTGGTTGATTTGCTAATAAAGGTTAAGTCTTTTTCTCTTCCTTGTTCTGCTAAACTTTCTGAAAAATCGGGTTGATAGTTAGAAATATTAGACCAGTTTATGGGTTCATGACTTATCTTTTCAATGCTATGTTTTAACCCTTCTCGAATGTCAATACATTGATGAATATAGAGATTAAACCGTTTGCACTCAAAGTTAACATTGGTCATAGTCGCAAATAACGTTTCTCCTGTAAAAACGTCCGCTTCATGACAAGAAATGCCTAATTCTCTGGCTTTAATAGTAACAGGAGCTAAGCCCCTTAAACAGTACACTAATAAGTCTTGTACAGCATTAACTTCAGGACTTTTTCCACAAGCTCCCCATTGATGACATCCGTTACCACTAGCGGTTTGTTCGCATTGTTCACAAAACATAATTTAAGACTCCTTTGGATAGTAAGTAAGGCTATCAATATTGAAACCAATATTGGTTTTTGAAGCGAACCAGATCCCTACACAAAAGGCAAAACTTCTTTATGTAAATTTAAGATTTTAATAATCTCCTAACCTTAATGTGTAATGAGATATTTAAACTTATTACTTCACCTTTACGTCTATTGTATCATTCAAAAAATTCTTTTATTTCCCTTTAAAGTTTCCTTTGTACATATAGTATTAATTAAGGGAAATTTATAAAAAATTTATAAAATTTCAAAAAATAATTTTAGGAAAATTTCATTATTTAAACTTTATAAAGTGACAATTTTAAAACTGTCTATTGTTGGTTGAAATTGCAGAATTAAACTTCTATCTTTATTACTAATCGATTGAGTTCGATTGTGGTGTGAAAGAGTGATTGTGTGGTGTGAGAGCCGTATCAGGAAAGCACTTGGTGTCGAAACTAGGCAAGATTCCCAAGTGCTTTTCTTATCATTTTTAGTGATTACTCTTATTAATTCTTGGTGGCATAAAGAATTAGGTTAATACTTTAGATTGTCCGTGCCAACGTAATAAATGATCGCACAATACTAAAGAAACCATCGCTTCTACCATAGGAACAGCCCTGGATAAAACACAGGGATCATGTCTTCCTTTAGCTGCTAATGTTGTTTCTTCACTATCAGAAGTAACGGTTTTTTGTTCTTTACCAATGGTAGCAGTAGGTTTAAAAGCAACACGAATAATTATATTTTCTCCGTTACTAATTCCTCCTTGAATACCTCCAGAACGATTAGTTTTGGTGCGAATATTTCCGTTATCATCAATATAAAATTCATCATTATGTTCACTTCCTGTTAATAGGGTTCCGGCAAACCCTGAGCCAATTTCAAAACCTTTACTCGCAGGAAGCGACATGACAGCTTTAGCTAAATCTGCTTCTAGTTTATCAAACACTGGTTCTCCTAACCCTTTTGGAACATAACGGGCAACACATTCAACTACACCACCAATAGAGTCTTTATCTCGTCGGGTTTGATCAATGAGATCGATCATTTTTTCCGCCATTTCTTGATCGGGACAACGCACAATATTACTTTCAACTTCTTTTAAAGTAACGGTGTCTGGATTAATATTTCCTTCTAAATCTTTGATCTGTTTCACATAGCCAACAATTTCAACATTAGCAACTTCTTTTAAGATTTTTTTTGCAATTGCACCAGCAGCAACTCTTCCGATAGTTTCCCTAGCAGAAGATCGACCACCCCCTTTCCAGTTTCTGATCCCATATTTTGCTTCATAAGTTGCGTCTGCATGGGAGGGACGAAACTTAACAGCCATCTCGTTATAATCTTGCGATCGCGCGTCTTTGTTACGAACTAAAATAGCAATAGGAGTTCCTAATGTTTTCCCTTCAAACACGCCTGAAATAATCTCGCAAATATCCGTTTCTTTTCTGGGTGTAGTAATCTTACTTTGTCCGGGACGACGGCGATCTAAGTCTACTTGAATATCCGTTTCTGATAATTCTAAACGAGGGGGACAACCATCAATAATCACCCCAACTCCTCCCCCGTGAGATTCTCCAAAGGTTGTGATACGAAATAGATGGCCAAAGGTGTTACCCATATTTTTAGATCAGCATTAGTTTTTCTTTTCTTATTGTAACCTTTTTTTGTAGTTAAAATCTAAAAGATTGTTGATTTTTTTATAAAATATCTTTACGTTTTTGCAAAATATAAGTTACACCCCAATAAAGAAAACTATGTAATAATAATAAGCCCCAATTGATTAATAAATTGCTAGAATCAGCAGCATAAACTTCCGTAGGAATATCAACAGGAACCTCCACTGGAGCAGGATTTAGTGGGGAAATAGGTTTAGCTTCAGGAATCATAGAGGGAATATCTACCAAACTACCTAATGCACCTACTGACCAACGACTAATCATTAACCACGAGAATAGTTTGCCAATACCTGTCATTTTAAACAAAACCCCTGAAAAGATAATTTGAGGCAATAATAATAATGGTAACGAACTGTTAGCTTGAGTAATATTTTTTACAAATGCAGACACCATAATTCCTAAACCAATAGTAGAAAACAGCGTCAAGAATAGTGTTATTTCAGTCCCTAATATCCAAGTAAATTGATTAGATTCTGGTGCTTTAAAACAAATTAAAATTGTTAGAGATATGAGTAAACTTTGTAAAAATCCTAAGATTCCTAAAATAGAAGCTTTGGATGCTAAATAAGCGCAAATTCCTAGATTAACTAATCTTTCTCGTTGATAAATTTTGGATTCTTTAACGATTTCTTGTAAAGAACTTGCTAATCCTACCCAAATGGCTGCACAGGTAAAAACGAACAAAACTTTTAAAGATAAAGTTGCAAAACTTGGGTCATTGTCATCCGCTAAATTGAAGGGAATTATATCGGATAAGGCAATTCTCATAGCTATAATTCCCAAAGGTGCAGTGATTAAAGTTAAACCAATATTCAAAGGGTCTCGTAATAGTAATTGACCATATCTTTGAGATAAAATAGAAAACTGTTGTAAGAAAGAACTGTTTACTTTTTTAGGTTTAGATTTTTGATTAGTTTGGGTCGATACTTGTACTAAGTGTTGAGTAATATATTTATCATAAAAATTAGAATCATCTTTAAAGCGTATGGATTCTTCTTCTACTTTATTTTTATCTTCAAGATGAATATAAATATTAGCAAAATTATTACTTTTGAGTCCAAAAAAAGTTATAGCTTCTTGGGGAGGTCCAAAATAACAGAGATTTCCTCCTTTTCCCAAAAAAACTAAGCGATCGCAAAGATGAATATTTAAAGTGGTATGAGTGACTAAAATAATAGTTCGTCCTTCTTCAGATAATGTTTTAAGTAATTCCATCATTTTTTTATCTAATCCTGGATCAAGGCCAGAAGTTGGTTCATCCAAGAAGAAAAGTTTAGGATCTGCTAATAATTCAACCCCCATACTCACCCGTTTAAGTTGTCCTCCACTGAGATTTTTAACTAAAGTATTTTCTCTTTCTTTTAACTCAATTTGTGTTAATACTTTCTCTCTTTCTTGTTCAATATTGATGTCAAAAGGTAAGCGTAATTTAGCTGCATAGTCTAAAACTTCTTTAACTGTCAAATTAGAATGGACAATATCATATTGAGGCACATAACCGATCAGATTACGATAAATATTAAAATTTTTTCGTAAATCTTCTCCATTTAATTCAACGATTCCATTATTGACTGGTTCAAGTCCTAATAGAGTTCGCATTAAAGTTGATTTTCCAGCACCACTTCCCCCAACAATGACAACAAATTGACCAGGATCGATAGGTAAAGAAATATCAGTTAATAACGTAATATTTTTACCCTGTTTATCTTTAACAACTCGATGTAAATTTTTAGCATCAAGACGAATATTATCACCAGTATCTGCAATCAGTAAATCATCTCCTTGCAAAATTAATGTATAAGGTCCTATACGAATAGTCGAACCATTAAAAAGAATTGCTTGATTAGTTACTTTTTGCCCGTTAACAAATACCCCATTAGTGCTACGATCTGTTAGGATATATTTACCTTGATTATTACTATCAATTATGGCGTGATAACGGGAAACAGTTGGTGCATCTAACCGTAAATTAGCTTGAGTATCTCGACCAATAACAACTGACTTATTTTTAAGAGAAATAGATGTTGTCTTTAAGGGTTTTAAGGTTTGATTAGCACTAGGATTAGAATAAGTAATAATAATATGATTACCCGTAACTGTTCCGATAGTAATTTCCATCCCGTCTTGTAACAATAATCCTTCTTTAGGTGTAATTAAAGTATTATTTGAAAATAAGCGATTACTACTAGGTTTAACTTGATCACCATCATAAATTCGGTAATCATTTCCTTCTGTAGTAAAAGACGCTTGACAACCACTAACTAGCATCCAAGTCTTACTTTCAGGAACAACAAGATCAGCTTTTTCAGCATTTCTTCCTAAACGATGCAAATCTCTTGTTAACTCGAAAGGACCTAAAATTTCCCCCTGATTATTTCTTAGAATAATCGAAGGAATTTGAGCTAAAACTGTTTTTGAACCTGAAGCATTGGTCATAATAATATCTCCTAAACAAAATTAATTTTTAATCATTTTATAAAAATAGAGAATCTCTGACAATTCTTTATCAGAGAGTATAAGCTTGTTATTAGCTAAAAATCTAGATTTCTTAGTCACAGTTAGGACAATTGATTAGTTGTTTTTCTAGCTTCAATTTCGTTATAAACTGCAAAAAACTATCATAATCGCTTTCCACTTGATTAGCGTAATCAAAAGCTACTTCTTTAACTAATTCACGAAATTCTTTATGTTTTCCATTAGTCAGTTGTGTTACTTCCTTTTCAAACGAATAGGGAATATATTTTTCTTCAAAATCTTTATCAGCACGAGCATGATCAGTGGCTAAAATTTTACCCCATAGTTTCGCAATTTCCAATAAATCAGATTGCTTTGCATTGGCAAAAGTAAAAGCATTACCTTCCTTATCTTCAAGATCATCTAATGATGCTTTATTCGGAGACATTTCTCTAACAGAATAGTAACCAGAAAACTCGCCATTTTTATCAGAAAGATACATCCATCCTAAGAAATCATCAGTATGTTTTGTTAAAGCACGATAAGCGATCGCATGACGTTGTGCATCATTATCAAAAAACTTATCATAAGTAGCTTTTTCTGTTGAATTAAAGACATGGTAAGGTGTTGGTTTAGATTGACGCTTAATATCCAAAATGCGATCATCTTCTAAAGAATCTGATTCTCCCTCAAGTAATATATAATAACGAGGAGTGCCTAAAGATCCCAATCCAGCTTTTAACCTTGGGGCAATATCTTTAACTTTAAAATAATTTTCATTGTACTCAAGTTTACCTGTCAAAGTATTACCATAAGCTTTCATTTGAGAGGTTATGGCTTCTTTTTCTTCTAGAGATGCGATACCTAATATATCTCTTTCTTTAGGTGTTTTAAAGCGTTTTCGATCCTTTTCATCTATTGTCCATTTTTCAAGTAGCTTGTTACGACTTTTTTTTTCAGCATATTCAATAAGTTCCTTTATTTCTCCCTCAGTATTTTTGTTAGTAAAATAAGTTTTGGTTTCGTCGTTATTTCCTTGATATTCAGCTAAAGTATCTAGATAAGATTCAGTAAATTTATCAATCACATCAGCAATTTGATTCTTTTCATCTAAATTTAAAGTGGTGGTATGACTATTACTTATAGAAAGAATAATACTGGTAGCCATACGCCATACATCATATTGATAGTTAGAAATAACTGATTCATCAAAGTCATTAAGATCAAAAATCACTTCATTTTCATCATTATGATAGGCTCCAAAATTATCTACGTGCAAGTCACCAGATATCCAGATATTCGTCTGTTCACTAGAAAATTTACTGAATCGATTATCTTTTGAAAAATCATCCCAAAATAAATAATTAGTTGCTCGATAAAAAGGAAAAGCAGCACACGCAATACGGCAATATTTTTCATATTTTATATCATTTTTTAATTGATTGTTTGCTTCTTGTATTTTTTCCACTACTTCCTTATTTTTATTTTGATTATGTTCCCCTTTAGCTAAAACCGAAATAGGAAATAGACAAAAATTGATTAAAATAATGACGATAAAAAGAGTTAACAATCCTATCAAAGATATATATTTATTTTTCATACATTTTAAATCAAATAAGATACTTTTTTAGCCTATCATAATAGTCTTAATGGGGATTAAAAAAAATGTAAATAAATCAAGCTAATATTCTTATGTTTTGTGAACCAATGTAAATAATTGTTTTCAATTTGATAAAGAAAGAACTTTAACTATTTCTCCTCGATCAATTTTGGTTACTCCTATTGGTAAAATAGCTAAAGCATTGGTTAAGGCTAAGTTAATTAAATTCGCTGAATTCTGACTGCCTTGGGCTAAGGTAAATACATATTCACCATTAATTAATTTTAACTGACCCCAAATGTAAGTTTCTCTTTGACCTTTAGAAGATAAATTATCTTGAGATTTGACGGTGATTAATTTAGGTTCATAATCCCCTTGAATTCCTGATAATTTATCTAAAGCCAGTTTAACAAATCGCCAACAACTAACCAAAGCAGACACAGGATTTCCCGGTAGTCCAAAATAAATACATCCGTTATCAAATTTAGCCACTGTCAACGGTTTTCCTGGTTTCATCGCAACACCATTAACCATGATTTTCCCTCCTAATTCAGCTAAAATACTATTAATATAATCATAATCACCAACAGAAACCCCACCGGTAGAAAGAACAAAATCTGCTGTATTGATAGCTTTTCTAATTTTCTGTTTAATTATTTCAGGTTCATCCTTAACAATACCGAAAGAAATAGGAATTCCCCCATTATTAAGAATAAATGCTTTAAGTGCATATTGATTAGAATCAATAATTTGTTCAGGATTTAACTTTTCAGTTGGGGCGATTAATTCATTTCCAGTCGAGAGAATAGCCACACGAGGACGACGATAAACTGTTACAGTAGAACATTGTGCCGTTGCTAAAATAGCCATTTCTGACTCATTAATATAACTACCTGGATTTAATAAAATATTACCAGCTTGATAAAAACTGCCTTGTTTTCTAACAAATTCTCCGAGATAATTAGGAGGGGATAAGATAGTAACTTTTCTTCCTTCCTTGCGAGTATTTTCCTGCATGATAATCGTGTCAACCCCATCAGGTAACATCGCTCCAGTAAAAATGCGACAAGCTTCCCCTGATTGAATTGATTGTTTCGGGTTAATTCCTGCAGGAATCTCTGCTACAATATCTAAAGTTATAGGATAGTCGGAGTTTGACTGTTTAACATCTTCAAAACGAATCCCATAACCATCCATGGCGGAATTATCCCAATAAGGAAAATTCAAGGGACTACTAATAGATTGAGCCAAAATTCTTCCCGTTGCTTCATCAAGGGAAATACTGTCTGTCTCTTGTAAACTTTCTACTAACTTTAAAATAATTGTTTGGGCTTCTTGAACAGAAATTATAGTCATGGTCTTTAATTTTAAATTGATAAAAAGTTATCCTAATCATAAAAGATTTTCTATTTAATTTTATCCTCTATACTAGCTTTAACTTGATTAGATTAAGCTTTCCTCTTCTAAAATAAGTATAAATTGCTATATTGTTAAACCAAAAATGTGCTAAAAGAGTGGCAATGGGGATTTAAAGATGCTATGCACCAGTGCAGGAACAAAAACCTAAATCAAATAGAGGCATTATTGAGTCGCTACGGATTCGAGATCAAAGAAGTTAGCATTTCTGAGGTAATCGAAAATGGGTAGCATCTTACTCAGTTTATTGGATTCGTCTGGCTATTGTCGAAGCTCTCTATCAAGGACGTTATAAAGCCATTTCTGTTGAGCATATTCTTGCTCTTTGGAAACGCCTGGGACATCCTACTTATCATTTTACCTACGAGTTTGAACGATTTATTACCCGTAATCTTTTTGTTGAAGATATCAGCAATCACAAAATAATCGAAGAGCAACAACCAGAAGAAAAGTCATCCACTCCAGACAAACCAATAGAACCTGCTCCAAAAAATAATATTACCTTAACGCCGATTCAAGAATTAGTTAAAAAAATAGAGATTCCTATTTTGATCGCCACTGAGAAACTAAATCACAAAACTGAGAGAAAAGAAGAGTTAAACGGTGCGGTTGCTGAAAAAGTAGATCAAAAAAATATTGCCATCACCAAGGAAGTATTAAAGTCTCAAACCACCTTAACTCAAGAAAAGACCTCTCGTACCATTAACCAATTTACCCCCCATTGCGATGCTTCAAATTTTTATGGAAAATTGAGGGCTGTCGCCTATCAAGAACTAGAAGAAGATCAAGATAATTAGTGACTCATCATCCTCCCTAACTTTTCATCCTATCCTCAGACTGAACCCCCCTGAAATGTTATTTTTCTCGAAATTTAGGGAATCCTATAACTGTAACACTGTAATTAGTCACTTTATTGAAGATGCAATGATGACAGCTTCCTATCCCCCTCAAAACCCAATTTCCATACCAGAATTTACACCCTCAAGACAAACCAGTTTCTTTGATACCCTCAAACAACCTAGATTTAGTGGTCAACTAATCCTGACCAATAGTAAAGGAGAAAAGTGGTTTTTTTACTTATATTTAGGGCGAATTATGTACGCCACTGGGGGAACCCATCCCGTTAGACGGTGGAGAAGACATATTGCCCGTTATTTGCCCGAAATTGCCTCTAAATTATCCTCCTTGCAGCTAGATTTAGCCAGTTTAGGGAATCAAGACTTTCGCTTATGTTGGGAATATCAACTGTTGTGTTTGTGGGTAGAACAACAGAAAATTAGTCGCGAACAAGCAGCTAGAATGATTCGTTCTATCATTATCGAAGTGCTATTTGATATCACCCAAACGATGGAAGTGACTTGTGAACTCAGACAAGATAACTTGCTTTCAACTCGTTTGGTGTTAATCGATGCCGATCAATTGATTAACGAAGCCTATAAACAATGGCAAGCTTGGCAAGAGGCAAAAGTCGCCGATCGCTCCCCCAACTCCGCTCCCATCATTAGACAAGCTGAAGAATTACAACAGCGTACCTCTCCCCAAGTCTATCAAACCTTAAAACAACTCCTAGACGGCAATCAAACCCTACGGGATCTCTCGGTACGGATGAAACGGGATGTAGTTACCGTTACCAGTTCCCTACTGCCCTATGTCCAGATGGGGTTAGTAGAATTAATCGCCATCGAAGACTTATCTCCTCCCGTTTCTATTCCCACTCCCACCGCCACCGTCGCCACCCCAGAGGTTTCCGTTGGTCCATTGGTGGCTTGTGTAGATGATAGTCCCTTGATGTGTCAAACCCTAGAGAAAATTCTGGTAGGGGCTAATTACCAATTTTTAGGCATTAACGATCCCTTAAGAGCGATCGCTATCTTATTAGCCCGTAAACCAGCCATTATTTTCCTAGATTTGGTTATGCCCAACGCCAACGGCTACGAAATTTGCGGACAACTGAGAAAACTTTCCTTTTTCCGTAATACACCCATCATTATTCTTACTGGTAATGATGGCATTGTGGATCGAGTTCGGGCCAAAATGGTGGGTTCAACGGATTTTATGAGTAAACCCGTTAATCCTGACTTAGTTTTAAGTGCCATTCGCAAATATCTTAAACAAGAAAACGTCGCTTAAAGGAAATTGAAACATTTTCCTTTGTAAATTTTACGCACCCTATCCATTCAAAATGTTACTTTCCTTAGGGTTTTAGGGAATTGTAAGACTATAGAACCACCTTAATCAAACATTAATAGAGGCAAAAATTATCATGGGAACCGTCCTTGTCATTGAAGATTCTTTAACCGAACGAGAAATTATTACTCAATATTTAAAAATTGCAGGTATTACGGCTGCTATTGCCAGTAGTGGAGAAGAAGCCCTAGAAAAATTGAATGGAGAATTGCCTGATCTCATTGTATTGGATGTCGTTTTACCCGGAGTGAGTGGCTTTGAAATCTGTCGAGCGATCAAAGCCGAAGAACGTACCAGTAAAATCCCGATCATTATTTGTTCCACCAAAAATACTGATATGGACAAATTTTGGGGCAAACGCCAGGGCGCAGATGCTTACATTCCCAAACCCATCGATCAAGATACCTTTCTCAGCACCATTAAACAACTTATTCCCTAAATTTACTCAGTAAGCCTCATCACAGGAGTCAAGTATTGTGGTTCAACATGGATTTTCTCAGATCAACTCGACAACAACCTCCCTAGAAAGCCAAGAACGTTATCAATTAGAGCAATTTTTACGATTCCAGTTAGTTCCAGATACCACCTTACTCTTACCCGTTGACCAATTAACCGAAGTTATTACCATTCCCCTCGGTCAAATTGTTCCCATTCCTCAAACCCCCTCTTGGGTAATGGGAGTCTATAACTGGCGTGGAGAAATTCTCTGGATTATCGATTTAGGAGAATTATTGGGGTTAACCCCTTGGCATCAACAGCCCCAAGTGACTCCCATTTATCGAACGATTGTCCTTCATTCAGGTAAAACTTCCCACAAAGTCGCTAAAGCCCATCGTCAGCATATCGGGGCGGTAGTTAGTCAAGTCGATGATATGGAATGGTGTAATCCTAATGAGATTCAATCTCCTTCGGGATCAGCAGCGAATTCTGGCTTAGCGGCCTTTCTGCGAGGTTATTGGTTACCACCCCGTGGAGATATGTTAGTGGTTCTCGATGGAGAAGCCATTCTCGCAGCCATGCCTAAACCTAATGATTAAAGTATTTAATCCAAAGTCTTTACAAAAGACTAAACAACAGAAGCATCAATATCTGTCTCGCTTATTTTGCCAATTGTATCAATGGCCGATTGCTTAATTTCAACAGTTTAACCATTTTTTAGGTGCTTTATTCTTGGTTTCTTTGCTATTTATCTTCCTACTTCTAACTCTTAACACCGAATTTAGGTTCTTAGTCCCTCTTTATTGAAATTTACTCTTTGGTTAACGTTATGACTCAGACTTCTCCTAACCCAAATTCCCAGAATAATAACGAAAGCAACGGTTTTGTTTCTCAAGACATTTCACTAGAAAACAATCAATCCTCAGACACCCTTGACACCGAAAGCAACGAATCCCAAATTCTAGCCATTGAAAGCGAAGTTACCCTTCCCTCTGAACCGCCTAGAGAAAAACCAAACACCGCCACCCCTACCTCGCAAAATTGGCCAGTCATTAAATGGTGGCAAGATTTAACCCTACGTTCCAAAAGTATTATCGCTACCACAGCTATTGGTATTATTCCAGTGATTGCAGTGGGTTCTTTAACCTATAGTATTTCTAATAAGATTACCTACCATCAGGCCAAAGAAACAGAAATTTCCCGTGCAGTTGGGATAAGTGATCAACTGTCTCGGTTTATGAACGATCACTATCTCAATATCCAAGCGTTAGCCACCTTAGACACCTTTACTAAAGCTGAGTTAAGAAATCAGGTTTCTCCTCAAGAAAAACAAAAAGTCTTAGATAATTATATTAATCTTTATCAGTTGTATGACAGTATTGCTGTCTTTGATTTACAAGGGAATGTCATTGGTCAATCCAAAGGAACTCCTCTGAAAAATTATAAAGATCGTAGTTATTTCCAAGAAGTTCTTAATACCAAATCAGCTACTGTTACTCAACCACTCATTTCCGCCACAGAAGGGACATTTAACGTCTATTTTGCTGCCCCTGTCCGAGATAGTCAGACAGGGGATATTGTTGCCGTAATTCGTTCAAGAATGCCCGTTCAACACCTGCAAAAAGTGGTGAAACAGGGAATGAAACAAGGAGAAGATATTTACTTAGTCAATAAGAATGAAGAGGTTTTTCTCGCTCCAGACGGAATTCAAGTAACCCAGACCAATACTGCTGGTAAAGCTGATGAGAGAAGCAAGCAGTTTGAACACCAAGCGGTTAAAGCTTCCTCATTATTTTCTGTTTATTCTATCCTTGAGGAGCGACAAAAACCAGCAGCAAAGCTAGGTGCAGAAGACTTAGTGGCTTTATCCCCTTTTACTAAGGTTGATAAGCTACCTGATCTAGGATGGAATACCGTAGTTACCCTCGATAATGCTGTCGCCTTTGCTGCTCAACGACAACTACTAACAGCCATCTTTTTAGGAACCTTAGTAACTGCCGGGTTAGCAGGGGCTTTAGCCCTTCTGCTTTCTGAACAAATGACCCGTCCTGTACACCGTGTCATCTCTGCTGTCAAGAAAATTGGAGAAGGGGACTTAGACGTAGAAGTTGAAGTATTAGGTGATGATGAGTTCGCTACTTTAGCCAAAAATGTCAACACCATGACCCGACGAATTCATCGCTTAGTAGATAAACAAATCTCATCGACTCTACAAGCGAACCTTTTAGCCGAAATTGCCAGTAGCATCATTACTGATCGCCTTGCCTTACAACGGATTCTTGATCAAGCTGTAGAGGGTATTCGGACAGTTCTAGGGGTTGATCGGGTGGTAATTTATGAATTTAATGTTGATGGCAGTGCCTTTATTTCCTATGAATCGGTCAATCCAGCTTATCCCAGTGCTAAAGAATTGCAAATCGACGATCGCTGTATTCCTCCAGAAATTATGGAAGAATATCGTCAAGGACGAGTAGTGCCTACTGATAATGTCCATGAAGCTGGCTTTCATCCTGAACACCATCAACTCATGGAACAGTTGCATATCGATGCCAATTTAGTAGTTCCTATTATCAAACAAAAAGATGTATTCGGCTTATTAATCGCCCATCATTGTCAAGGAACTCATCAATGGGAAAAGGAAGAAGTTAGCTTTATGCAGCGTGTAGCCGAACAGTTAAACATTATCCTTGACCGTATTACCCTGCAACAACAACAAAGAGCCGATGCTAAACTGGGCCAGATGTTACGGAATATTAGCGTTAAAATTGCGGCCGGCCTCAACACCGAAGAAGTGATGCAGATAGCTGTTGAACAAATGCGTCGCGCTCTGAAAACTGATCGAGTTGTTGTTTATACTTTCGATGAGCAATGGATAGGAACCATTGTGGCTGAAAACGTAGCAGATGGATATCCCAAGGCGTTAAATGCCAAGATTATGGACCCTTGTTTTGCCACTAAATTCGTCGATAAATACCTCAATGGTCGAGTTCAGGCAACGCCGGATATTTATAATGCAGGACTGACCGAATGTCACCTTAAGGAACTAGAACCCTTTAAAGTTCGTGCTAATTTAGTTGCTCCTATAATTTGCAACGGAAAATTATTAGGGTTATATATTGCCCATGAATGTTCGGGACCAAGAAACTGGAATCCTTCAGAAATTAGCTTTTTCTCCCAAGTCGCAGCCCAAATCGGTTTTGCTCTAGAAAGGGCTGATCTGCTCGAACAACAAAGAATTTCTGAACAAGAACAGAGAACCGCAAAAGAACAATTACAACGACGGGCATTAGAATTACTCATGGAAGTTGATCCCGTTTCCCAAGGGGATCTCACCATTCGGGCAAGAGTAACAGAGGATGAAATTGGTACGATTGCCGACTCTTATAACGCCACCATTGAAAACCTAAGAAAAATTGTAAACCAGGTACAAAACGCTACCGGACAACTCTCAGACACCACCAACAAAAACGAGTCTGCTATTCGTTCCTTATCTCAAGAAGCCTTTGAACAGGCGCAGGATATCTCTGCAGCCCTAGATAAACTGCAAGCCATGAACGACTCTATTCGCACCGTTGCTGCTAACGCTGAATTAGCTGAAGCTACCGTACAACAAGCTACCGAAACCGTAGAACACGGAGAAGATGCTATGAACCGTACAGTAGACGGGATTATGGCTATTCGACAGACAGTAGCAGAAACCGCCAAAAAAGTAAAACGGTTAGGGGAGTCATCCCAGAAAATTTCTAAAGTGGTGAACTTAATTAGTAGTTTTGCTGATCAGACTAACTTATTGGCGTTGAATGCTTCGATTGAGGCAGCACACGCAGGAGAAGAAGGACGAGGCTTTGCGGTGGTAGCTGAGGAAGTGCGATCGCTGGCTCGTCAGTCTGCTTCAGCGACAGCAGAAATTGAAGCCCTCGTTGCCGGTATTCAAACGGAAACCAACGAAGTAGTGGCTGCTATGGAAGCAGGGACAGAACAGGTAGTAACTGGAACAAAATTAGTTGATGAAACCCGTAAGAGTCTTAATAAAATTACGGCCGCAAGTATTCAAATTAGCGAATTAGTTGAAGCCATTACCCGTTCTGCCATTGAACAGTCCCAAACCAGTCAAACTGTAACCCAAACCATGACTCAAGTGGCAGCCATCTCGGATAAAACCTCCAGTGAAGCAGCACAAGTGTCCGACTCATTCGGAGAACTCTTAGCTGTTGCTCAGTCCTTACAAGATAGTATTCGTCAATTTAAAGTCCAGTAGTTGCCAAAGAAAGTTTGAGAAGATCATTGACATTTTTCTTCTCACTCTTGTCCTTTCCATATCCCAACAAGACTTATCCCATGACTCAGACCCCTTCCAAACCCACGACCCAAAAAACTGCTGATAATTGGAGTAACCCTAATACCGACTCCAGTTCTTCTGCCAGTCCATTAAACTTACCACAAGATTCTCTTCCTAACTCCCCAGAAACAGTAACCTTTGAACCCCAAACTTTTTGGTGGCAACGGTTAAGTCTTAGGGCAAAAGCAGCTATCATCGCCGTAACTATTGGTGTGGTTCCCGTTTTTGCCATTGGTTCTATTGACTATTTCATTGCTCGAAAGTCTATGGTTCAGCAAATTAAACAAGAAAGTCAAGACGATGCCATTACCCTAGCAGAACAGATTAAATTATTCATAGCAGAACGGTATGACGATATTCAGTTATTGGCTAATCTTCCTGTCTTTACCGATCCTCGGATTGCTGCTGCTACTTCTACTGAAGAAAAACAAAAACTATTAGCTGAATATATTCAATCAACAGGAACTTATCAAGACGCTATTTTGTTTAACCTTAATGGGGATGCCATTGTTCATTCCCAAGGGAAAAGTATTCCCAACCATAAAGATTCTCCTTATATTAGCAAGGTTTTGCAAACGGGTAAACCATTTATCTATAAACCTAGTGCTGCTAAATTGCCAAAAGGTTCGATTAAAATTGTCGCTCCAGTCAAAGATAAAACTACTGGCAAAATGATTGGGGTTATGCGCTTGGGAATGCCTGTTAGTAATTTAGACAAAGTGGTTGATGCTTATTCTTTACTCAAAAAAGATTATAAATTAATTGACAATTTTGATGCTTATTTTATCGCACCAGATGCTAAATATATTGGTAAAAACCCCAAACAAGAATTTCAATATTTCTCTCAAAAGTCTTTTGATCACAAAGCTCATACTTGGAAAGATATCAGTCAAATCACAGGTCAAAAAATCTTAGGTGCCTACGCTCCTATCAGTAATGTGGCTAATTTTCCTGATTTGAATTGGGGCGTAATTATTGAAGCTGACACAAAAACAGTTTTAGCTGCTCAAAGACAGTTATTATTAACAATTGCTTTGGGAACATCGGCTGCCAGTCTTTTATGGGCATTAATTGCTGTTTTATTAGCTAATCGTTTGACTCTTCCTATTGTTCAGGCAACAAACGCTCTAGCAAAAATTGGTCAGGGAGAATGGGATACTCGTCTAAAAGTTTCAGGAACCGACGAATTAGGACAATTGGGAACAAATATCAACAGAATGTCCAGACAACTTAAACAGTTCAGTGAAAAACAAGCGGATTTAGTTGAAAAATCCCGTTGGTTAGTTAAAATCAATGGCATGGTTGCTACCAATGAAGAGGAAGTTAGAAAACAGTTCGATCAGATATTAAGCAAAGCAAAAGAAATGTTAGGGTTAGATCGCCTTGTTATCTATCGTTTTAACGACGATTGGAGCGGTTATATTGCGAATGAAGCTGTTTCTCCTGGTTGGCCTGTTGCTCTCAATGAAATAATTAACGATTCTTGTATTAGCACAGAATTACTCGAAGCGTACCAAAAAGGGCGAGTGGTTCCCACTGAGGATGTGTTTGCAGCAGGATTTCACCCTGATCATCAACAGTTAATGACACAACTAAAAATTAAAGCTAATTTAGTTGTTCCTGTGATCAATCAAGGTCAACTGTTTGGTTTATTAATCGGCCATTATTGTCGGACGACCCATCAATGGCAAGAAGAGGAAATTAACTTCATGCGCCAGTTAGCAGCCCAATTAGGGTCTGTTCTTGATCGGGTCAGTTTATTACAAACCCAAATTGCTGAAAATAAACGCTCCCAAGTGTTAAAAGATTTGGTGTTGAAATTGATTGGGTTATCTCAAACTCACATTATTTTTGATACGGCTGTGGAAGAAATTCGTCAAGCCATTCAATGCGATCGCGTAATTATTTATGAGTTTGATGAAAATTGGCAAGGGTTAATTATAGCTGAATCTGTAGATGAACGTTATCCTAAAGCTTTAGGCGCATCTATTGAAGACCCTTGTTTTGCCGAAAACTATGTAGATAAATATCGTCAAGGAAGGGTTCAAGCCACAGATAATATTTATAATGCAGGTCTAACCCAATGCCATCTTCAACAGTTAGAACCGTTTGCAGTTCAGGCTAATTTAGTTACCCCCATCGTTGTTAACGGGGAACTGTTGGGGTTACTCATTGCCCATCATTGTGAATCTCCCCGTCATTGGCAACAGCCTGAAATTGATTTTATGACTCAGGCAGCCATTCAAGTCGGGGTAATTTTAGAACGGGCTAACTTGATTCAACAACAAGCAATTGCCCAAGAAGAACAACGTCTTGCTAAAGAAATGCTACAAGCAAGAGCAATGGAACTGATTACAGAAGTAGAACCCATTAGTCACGGCGATCTCACAATTCGGGCTAAAATTACTGAAGATGAAATTGGTACCATCGCTGACTCGTATAACGTCACAGTGGATAACTTGCGTCGTTTGGTCTTGAACGTAAAAACTGCTGCACAACAATTTTCTAGCACCACCGAAAATAATGAACATTTGATTGAAACGGTCGCTGAGCAAGCTCTTAAACAAGTTGAAAAAATTGCTGTAGCTGGCGATCGCCTCATGGCGATGAATCATTCGATTAATTTAGTCGCCGAAAATGCTCAACAAACCCTTATGGCTTTTCAAAGAGCTTCTGAGACAGTGACAGTGGGAGAAAATGCCATGAATGAAACCGTAGAGGGGATGATAGCGATTAAAGATACGGTATCAGAAACCACTAAAAAGATACAAAACTTAGGAGAATCATCTCAGAAGATTTCTAAAGTGGTTAGTTTAATTAGTCGTTTTGCTGCCCAAACCCACTTATTAGCGTTAAAAGCTTCTATTGAAGCAGCCCGTGCAGGGGAACAGGGACGAGGTTTTGCAGTGATTGCCGATGAAGTGCGAAGTTTGGCTACCAGTTCAGCTGAAGCTACGGCAGAAATTGAAACCTTGGTCAATAGTATTCAAACGGAAACCAAAGAAGTGACCCAAACCATGAAAACGGGAACCGACCAAGTGTTGCGGGGAACCGAATTAGTTGAACAAACTCGCCATAGTCTTCAAGAAATAACCGTAGCTTCTGGGCAGATTAATGCGTTAGTTAGTGCCATTTCTCAAGCTGCTCAAGAACAATCTTTAACCTCCGAATCTATGAACGAGGTTATGGGAGAAGTCTCGGCCATTACTCACAATACTTCTGTTTCTGCTACTCATCTTGCTGACTCTTTCCAAGAAGTTCTTGCCCTTGCTCAACAGTTACAAGCCAATGTTGAACAGTTTAAAGTCAAATAAGCAACAGGGAATAGGCAATAAGCATTCTAACAATCATTAATGTCTCCCTTTGCTTCCCCTACTCCCTTCTGCTTCCTAATTCCCTCAAAAACCATGATGAACTCTGATATCCGCGATCAAGCCTATCAATTTTTTATTGAAGAAGCCCCTGAACTTCTTCAAATCATTGAAACTGGACTACTCAATCTCAAAGAAGAGCGTGATAAATCCAAGGTTCATGAAATTATGCGGGCTGCTCATTCTATTAAAGGTGGCTCTGCTAGTGTAGAACTCAATACCATTAAAATCCTCTCTCATCGTCTTGAAGATATTTTTAAAGCCTTGTATGACGAGACGGTGATCATTGATGATGATTTAGAAAGCTTGTTGTTAGAGGCGTTTGATCGCTTGCGTGATCCGTTAGAAGAACAAATGACAACAGGGAGTTTTGACGAAGAGCAGGCTATAGAAACCGCTCTTCCTGTGTTTGCAGCCATTGAAGAGATTTTAGGGGATAGTATGGCTCAAGGAGAACAATACATTCCCTCTTCAGCAGATTTGGGTATCGATATTGTTTCTTCTTTGTTTGAAGTGGATGTCGCTCAGGGTTTAGCAGATATTGAAAATGCCTTGGCTTCTGGGAATAATGAACAAATTGCTCAAACCTTACGAGATCAAGGAGAAGTGTTTACTGGATTCGCTGAACTCCTTGCATTACCAGGGTTTGGAGAGATTGTCCAAACAATCTTACAAGCTCTCAATGCTGTTCCATCAGAGGCTGTAACCATTGCTCAAGTGGCCTTAGGGGATTTAAAACAGAGTCAGCATTTAGTTTTAGTGGAAGGCGATCGCATTTCGGGGGGTCAACCGTCTGAACAGTTGTTAAGTTTGGCTAATGGAAATCTGGTTGAGACACCCACATCAGCCCTATCTCCCTCCGTCGTAGAAACTTCTCCAGAACCTTCTTTAGAAGACAATTCTGTCCTCTCTTTAGATAATCTTTTCCAAGATCCAGAAGAGGAAGCAAACTCATTATTGTTCTCTGATAATGAGACTGTGAATGAGGTAAATACTGTCGATCATCAAGAAGTTCTAGAAGAGACAGCCGAGAGCATTCTAGATTTTGCCAACGCGCCTCCATTAGATGATATTTTTGGCTCAACTGGTACCGAAATAGAAGAACCAGACTGGGCAGGGGTTCCGGCTTTAGATGATGTTTTTGGAGAACCCTCTCATGAGCCATCGGAGTCAGTTGAAGAGATGCCGTTTGCTGCCTCTCTCAATGATTTGTTTGATCAAGTAGAAACCCCAACGGAAGAAACGGAAGAACCGTTATCTTTAGAAATTAATGAAATAGATATTCAAGAAAATCTCAATACTTTTGTTGAGTCGGTAGAAAATGTTTTTGACACTTTACCTACTGTTGAAGAAGAGAATAACCAATCCGCTTCACAAAAACTACTTTCTCCTAAAACTGTCAAACAATCTTTTCATAATACTCGTTCAACTCGTTCTTTTAAAGATCATACGAAAACCAGAAGTTCGAGGCAACAAGAAGGATCAGAAACACAAAAAACGGCTCCCCCCCTCTCGGTTAGAGTCGATTTTAACCGATTAGAAAGAATGAATAACTTAGTTGGGGAATTAGTGATTAATCGTAATAGTTTATCGCTACAAAATGATCAATTACAAAATAAAGTAAAAGACTTACTAAATCGATTTTCTTACTTTCAACAAATTACCAATACCCTTAAACAATTATCAGACCAAATGGTAATTGCCCCTGAACGTTATGGGGCTATCCGAGTGACGGGACAAGCTGTAAATCGACAGAATGTTTTTGCTCGTTCCCCCTTTTCTCCTCCTTCTGAATCTTCTGATTTTGATTCTTTGGAAATGGATTCCTATAGCACTGTTTATTCTATTGTACAGAGTTTACTAGAAGAAATGATGCAATTAGAGGAATCGGTAGATGATATTGTTCTATTTGCTCGTTCCTCTAATCAAACCTTAGAACAACAAAGGCAAATGCTCACCTCACTTCGTGATGAATTAATGTGGGCAAGAATGTTACCTCTAGGGGAAGTATTAAACCGTTTTCCTAGAGTCCTCAGAGATTTATCTAATAAATACAATAAACCAGTTAAATTAAAGTTAACAGGCACTTCAGTTTTAGTCGATAAAGCAGCTTTAGAAAAACTTTATGATCCTTTGCAACATCTTCTAAGAAATGGCTTCGATCATGGCATTGAACCCCCAGAAATTCGTCGCAAGTTGGGCAAACCAGAACAGGGACAAATTGAAATTCAAGCCTATCACCAAGGTAACCAAACCATCATTGAAATGCAAGACGACGGCGGGGGTTTAGACTTGGAAAAAATTGCTAAAAAAGCCGTTGAAGCAGGCTTAGTAACCCCAGAACAGGTGGCTGTGATGACAAAAGAAGCGCTACAAGATATCATTTTCGAGCCGGGATTTTCTACTGCGAGTCAAGTCAGTGAGCTTTCTGGTCGTGGGGTTGGTTTAGATGTGGTCAGAGAACAATTACGGGCTTTAAAAGGAACGGTTTCGGTGAGTTCTATTTCTGGCAAAGGAACTACTTTTACCCTCCGTTTACCTTTTACTTTAACCATTTCCAAACTATTAGTTTGTCTGATTCAACAGCATAATTATCATCAAGGATCAGCCATTGCTCTACCCTCCGATAGCATTGAAGAAATCATTATGCCAGAACCTGAACAGATAAAAACGTCAGGAGACCAACGGTTTCTGGCTTGGCAAAAACATATTATCCCCATTTATCCACTACAAAATTTACTTGAGTATCATAGTCCTTGTCCTGAAGGGTTTGCATCTCAGTCCCTGCAAGGAATCATGACTCCAGATAATTGGGGTTCACCCTTGTTAATTTTGCGACGAGGAGAGCGTTTATACGCTCTAGAAGTGAATCGTTTAGTCACCGAACAAGAATTAGTAATTAAACCCTTTGGTAAAGCGATCGCAGTCCCTGCTTACATTTATGGTTGCACCATTTTAGGGGATGGAACTTTAATTCCTGTAGTCAACGGAACGGTATTACTCGAAGAATGTTTAGAGGCTTACAATGCTTTAGGAAAATCGGCAGGTATCATAGTAGAAGCTTCTGGCGATAAATCTCATACTCCCACACCAATTGCACAAAATCCTACTATTTTAGTGGTCGATGACTCAGCAGCCTTACGACGGACTTTAGCATTAACTTTACAAAAATCGGGGTATCGGGTTCTACAAGCTAGGGATGGTAGAGAAGCCTTAGAACAATTGCAACAGCCAGGGATTCAACTGGTAATTTGTGATGTAGAAATGCCTAATATGAATGGATTTGAATTTTTGGGGCAGCGTCGTCGTGACCCTGAATTAATGAAAATTCCTGTGGCAATGTTAACATCTCGAAGCAGTGAAAAACACCGTCAGTTAGCCACCCGTTTAGGAGCAAGTGCTTACTTTACTAAACCTTATATCGAACAACAATTCCTCGAAACGATTAAAAATATGATTACCGATTAACACTAATCAGTATTTATTATCCTAAAAACTATGACTACTAAAACCACTTCTTATTACACAGCCAACGTTGATCCCTCTTTAGAGGAAGTCGAAACCCGTCGCCGTCAGTTGTTGATCTTTAAAATAGGGACACTTCATTTAGCATTATCTGTAGAATCGGTCAAAAAAATCACTCACTATATTCCTATGCAAGGGAGTGGCATCACTGACGTAGGATTAATTCATGTTGATGAAATGGAAATTACAGCGATTGATCTTCACAAACGTCTCTTTAACATCTCTCAACCGCCAATGTCAGGGCGACAGTTTCTAATCTTAGCTAAAAATAGTATTGACGAATTGTTTGGAATTTTAGTCCCTCAAACCCCATCTCTCGTTGAATTACCTCTGAGTCAGATTCGCACTTTACCTAATTCGTATCGTAGTGGAGATACCTTAGAGATAGCGAGTCATGTGACGAGAGTGCAAGAAAATGAGCAATTATTAACTGTATTCATTTTAGATGTTGATCGTTTAGTTCCACCGATGGGCATGGAAAACTTTGTGTTTTAGAAAAGGAACGGGCAACAGACAACAGTATTTTCTTATCTTGTTTAGTCTTTCACTGAGGTTACTGATGACTGATAACTCACCAATCAAAGCAGATTTGATCTATCCTAAAATTTGAGTATTGTGTGTCTGGTGTGAGGAAAATCATGGTAAATCGTGAAAAGGGATCTAAAGCAGCCCGAAAAAAAATATTGAGGTTACCTTTGTTAGCTTCAATAGTTTACGGTTGTTCTCAGGGAATTGTTGGTTGGAGTTTAATGGAAAGTTTCTTGATACCTGCTAGTTTAGCGCAAGAAGTTAATCAAGAAGGGATTGAGCCTCTGGAGGTTCCAGAATCGCCCCCGGCTACCTTTGGAGATGAAAATATTCCCCCAGGCACTGAGCAACCTCCTTTGTTTGATGTTAGAACCTCAGAACAGTTTAATCTCTATCGTTTAGCCATTGGGGATGCGATTAACGTTAGAGTTCTAGATTTTGATGAATTTAGTTTTTCAGGGGCGATCGACCCTGAAGGTAAAATTCGCGTTCCTTTTCTTGGGGAAATCTCTGTTGTGGGACTGACTCTAGATGAAGTAGAAACTAAAATGGCTTACGAATTAGGACAGCGTTATTTACAAGAACCGCCAGAAGTGATTGCTGTTCTATCGGGACCACGTCCGGTACAGTTAACGATTTTAGGAGAAGTCAGTCGTCCTGGTTATTACTTTTTTGCTCCAGGGATTACCTTGAATAATGTGATCACAGGGGTCGGGGGTAGTACCCCAGAAGCGGACTTGCGATCAATTATTATTCGCCGTCCTTTAGTAGATGGCACCATACTAGAGGAACGGGTTGATTTGTATAGTCCCTTAATTGAAGGCTCTCGTTTACCATCATTTCGCCTACAGGGAGGGGACACCATTATTGTTTCTAAACTAGATGCAGGACAAAAAGACTATGATCGAACGTTAATTTCTAAAACCAATTTAGCACAACCGACAATTATCGTCCGTGTCTTACTGCCAACTAATCCCATTGGCTTAGCTGTTCGCAATATCACCCTCCCCAATGGAAGTACCTTTTTAGATGCAGTTGCTGCTTTACCACCGAGTAGTCCTTTGATCACTAAAGAAGAAGTAACGTTACTGAGATTTGATCCTGAACAAGGTAAAGTGGTAACACAAGGCTTAAATCCCATTCAAACAGTAGAAAATCTCGACGTAACTCAATATGTTACCCTTCAAAATGAAGATGTAATTGTTGTCAGTAGAACCCTATTAGGTAAGGTGTTAGCTGCTTTCCGAGTTATTACTCAGCCAATTCGAGATGTGTTAGGCTTGAGTAACTTTATTATTAGTTTACCTAATAATAGAGTCTTTGGTGGTAATAGTAATAACGGCAACGACTTTAGATTTTAGATAGTTAGGAGTCTATGGAAACAACGGAACTGAAAAGAGAGATTGAATTGATTGGTTCGCGCCTGGGGAAAACCCAGGACTATCTTTGACTTACCTGCGCTCAAAGCAAATATTAAAAATCTAGAAAATACAGCAGCACAACCTCAATTTTGGGATGAGCCTGAAACGGCTCAAAAAACTTTACAAAAATTAAATGATCTCAAATCACAATTAGAACAGTATCAACAATGGTGTGAGCAGTTGGAAGACACTGAGGCGATCGCTGAATTATTGGAATTAGAAGACGATACGACTCTGCGTCGAGAGGCTCAAGAGAATATTACTCAACTTAACCATAATCTTGATCGCTGGGAATTACAACAGTTATTATCGGGAATTTATGATACTAAAGGGGCCGTCTTAACCATTAATGCTGGTGCTGGCGGTACAGATGCTCAAGACTGGGCGCAAATGCTCCTGAGAATGTACACTCGTTGGGGAGAACAACAGGGGTACAAGGTGAATTTAACGGAACTATCAGAAGGAGACGAAGCGGGAATTAAATCAGCGACCCTAGAAATAGAAGGCTGTTATGCGTTTGGTTATTTAAAGGGAGAAAAAGGAACCCACCGACTGGTAAGAATTTCTCCGTTTAATGCTAATGGAAAACGCCAAACCAGTTTCGCTGGGGTCGAAGTCATGCCGATGTTAGAAGAGGATGATCTTAAGGTAGATATTCCAGATAAAGATTTAGATATTAGCACCTCTCGTTCTGGGGGAAAGGGAGGCCAAAATGTTAATAAGGTAGAAACAGCAGTGAGAATTGTCCATGTTCCTACGGGTATTGCAGTTCGTTGTACTCAAGAACGTTCTCAACTCCAAAATAAAGAAAAAGCCCTAGCTTTATTGAAGGCAAAATTATTAATTATTGCTCAAGAACAACGAGCGCAAGAAATAGCTGAAATTCGTGGGGATATGGTAGAAGCAGCTTGGGGGAATCAAATTCGTAATTATGTTTTCCATCCTTATCAGATGGTAAAAGATTTACGAACGAATGTAGAGACAACAGATGTTACTGGGGTGATGGATGGTAATTTAGATTCCTTTATTGAAGCTTATTTGCGTTATGATACGATGTCAGATATTTAGGGTTGGTTGAATTTGAGAGTTTAAATTCTTACTGACCTGTAACTTTTCTATTTCTTATCGCAGCTTTTTAATAAGTTTCTGTTAAGTTAAAATAATTGGCACTAACTCGGATATGATAAGTAATTAATTTTGCCTTAAATAATAATATTAGCAATGACTTTTTTCTGAAAATGTAGATGTAGTATCTTCTTCTAAAACTGGTAGCTTTAATAATATTCCTGCAACAAACCAATAGTAAACAGCAACTGGATCAACAGCCAGAGGATAATAATAAGGATTATAACTAATAAATAAAATAAAAATCCATAAAGATAGTCCCAGACCTCGCAATGGGGGGGTTTTGAGAGAACGATAAGCTTTAAAAGTAAGAACAGTTATAGTAGTGACAACCGTTAAAAATGCCAAATATCCTAAAATCCCTATTTCATAAATTAGTTGAACAGGGAAAGTTTCTACCAGCTGAATTGATCCTAAACGGCGAGCAGCACTAAGAGTTTTTCCTAGTCCATGACCTAATAAAGTAATGCGATCGTGAGTTAACCATTGTATTTGTTTGGCTATAAATTCGTGGGGAGGTGCATATTGCCAACGTTGAACAAAATTAGCCACTCTTTCATCAATTAAACCAATTTGAGTCGTAATGATAGCAGTTAAAATAAAGATAATGGCTAATTTAATCAAGAAGTTTTTATTTTTCTTTTGTGTCAAAAGAAAAAGCAGTAAATAAATAATAGGCACTAATAATAAGGCCGCCCTTTGCCCTGAAATTAATGTAGCAACCAGGACAGTAATAATAGAGGTACAACCTACACTTTTCCAAAAACGAGAAGGGTCACTTAAAGTAACACCATAAGTGATAAAACTACTAGCGATCAAAAACCAAGCCCATTGCCAAGGAGCCACAAAAGTTCCTGGTAGTCGAATTAAGTTTTTTCCAGGATTATAAAGTAAAGAACCTCCTACAAAACATTGGGCGCGTAAACTAGCAGAAGTATTAGAAGGAACAGGCAATTCACTATTACCTGGGCAAATACCATACACTAATAATAAATATTGAATTAAACATAAAATGCAAGCGATACTAATTATAAGAACTAATATTCGATTTAGCCAAAGTAATTTTTTTTGATTATTTAGATAGTAATAAGCACAAAAAATTAAGGGAATGTAACCTAACCAAACCTTTAAACCTACTAATCCCATTAAAATAATTCTATCCTCAGAATTAGCAAAATCTTGAGGAAAATTGATAAAAAAGAAAGTTAAAAAACAAGTTAATGTAAAGAAAGCAAGAGCAATTAATAAAGGTTTGAATGTTAATGGTTTCTTAGTCCAGATTCGATAACTAACACAAATTCCTAGTAAAGCAGGTAGATAAAAAACATTTTTAGCTAAATGAAACAAAGAATAAGAGCCTGTATAAATAACACCCTTACCAAATGCCTGGAAAGCACCCGCTAAAGCATAAGTAATGGTTCCTCCTAAAGGAAGATAAATTAAAAAAACTAATAATCCCCATCGAGGAAAACAATAAGATAATACTAGACAAGGAACTAATAAAGCTCCCATAATAGCAGTTTTAGTTCCCCCTATTAAGAGAAAGAAAGAACTAACAAAAACTGTTGTAAATAAAAGAGTGATAAATATAATTATTTGTTTTTCATTTTTCATATTTTGAAATTAAATTTTATTGTTTTACTTTAAATAAGCTATTTCAGTGTAATTCCTTTTCCTTTTTCATTAAATTCGATGACAGTGTTTTCTGATAATTCATGAGTGGTCATCGCAGTTAAAATATCTAAAGGAATAGTTAAATGATGCGCCCCTGCTTTTAAAGCTGCGGCCGCTTCTTCTGGTGATTTTAAACTCGCTGCTAAAATTTCAGTGTCACTTTCTTCTAATACTTTGGCCATCTCTTCAACTAAAGCTAAACCATCCCCTAATAAACGAGTTGCGCGGTTGACATACGCGATCGCATATTTAGCTCCTGCTTCTTTAGCAATGGCAGCTTGTGCGGTACTATAAATAGCAGTAACAGCACAAGGAATATTAGGAGATAAGGTGGCTGTCACTTGAAACCCGATGGTTGTTGCAGGAATTTTTAAGACGGTTTTTTCTCCTATTAATTCATAGGCTTTTTGTGCTTCTGCGATCATGGTTTCAACTTCAGTTGCTGTTAACTGATAATACAGTTCTCCAGGACTCAAATACGCTAATTCTTGTAAGGTTTCTTCTGGAGAAAAGTCACTTTTTGCCAATATAGTTGGATTTGTGGTAATACCTTTTACCCATCCATATGTTATGGCAGCTTTCACATCTTCGATAATAGCTGAGTCAATATAAATCATAATTATCAATTATAAAACTACTACATAATAACAGGTTTTTGTCTTGTCGTCTTGTTACTTTATAAATTGATGGGATAAATATTCATATTTTATGCTGTGATCATTTTTTTATTTTTTCTGGTAACATTCAAATAAGATATTCTTAATTGTTAGATAACGAAACTTCTTATTACACTATCACAATATTTATTTCTCAAATGTTTTCTCCTGGCTACGATTAAATCAGCAACCCATAATTATATAGAGATGACCTTAGCTTTGGCTTTATTAAGTTTAAATTTTATGATTAATTTAATCACTATGAAAAAATAACTAAACCTAAAATAAGTGTTTGGAGAGATGGCATTAAAAAGTCTATTAATTATGACTGATGCACCGCCTACCGACTTATGATTCTGAAACCTTTACAGGTCATACTAAAAACTCTATGATTGATACTGCTGAAAGTGTTGCAGTGAGATTAAAATCTTTGGAATGAGGAAATTTAGAAAAATTTTGCATTAACAACCTAAGATAATCAAGCTAGTTGCTACAATCTTAAAAAGAATCTTAAAAATTTAAAAAACTTTATCGAGTCCAGATTATAGTAACTATCACTAAAAAAATGAGTTTAATTAAAACAGCCGTTCGTTGGCGACATGGGACAGGGGTTTTGTTTGCTTTATTAGCAATATTTGGGATGTTATCCCTGTTTAATTTACCTTTAGAATTACAACCCGGTGGCGATCGCCCAGAAATTACCATTACGACCCCTTATCCTGGTGCAAGTCCGGCAGAAGTGGAAGACTTGGTAACTCGTCCCATTGAGGAACGTTTAGAAGAAGTTCAAGGGATACAAGAGATCAGCAGTACCAGCAGCAACGGAACCAGTAACATTAGTGTCGAATTTACTTGGAATACGGACATTGAGCGCAGTTTAATCGACGTTCTCAATAAATTACAACAAGTCGAAGCCCTCCCCGCAGAAGCAGACGAGTCTAACGTAGAAGTGGTAAGCGGTAGCAGTAGTCCGATGATGTGGGTTATTTTAATCCCGAAAGAAGGTTACACCCCCGATGAATATCATTATCGGGACTTAGTGGATGATGTGGTCGTCCCTCGTTTACGTCAAGTGCAAGGGGTAGGACAGTTTATTATTTCTGGGGGACGAGAAAGGGAAGTTGAGGTTATTGTCGATCCTAAAGCATTGGCTGATCGCAACCTTACTATTGGAGATGTGGTTAATACACTGCGTAGCAATAATAGAGATATTCGCGGTGGCCCATTGGTGTTGGGAAGACGAGAATATCGGGTGAGAACCCTCAGTCGTATTAATAATGTACAACAGTTAGAAGGGTTTGTCTTGCGTCGAGATGAGTCAGGGACTGTGTATTTAGGAGATGTGGCCCAAGCGCGTATGGGAAGAGCGATCCAAGATCGGGCATTGGTGAGGAATAATGAGCCAGCCGTCGGTATTGGTATTATGCGCCAGGTGGGTGGTAATGTTCCCGAAATTTCCGCCGGTATTCGTGCAGCATTACAAGACTTAGAACAGCGGTTTGATCGGGAAGGAGAAGGGATCGCCTTCGACATTACCTACGACGAAAACGATTATATCAACGCTTCTATTTCCTTTGTGCAGAGTAATCTAATCATGGGTGCTATCTTAGCTGCCTTGATTTTACTGTTATTTTTAGGGTCATTGAGAACCGTTGGGGTTATTGCGATCGCTATTCCTACCACCTTAATTACTGTTTTTATCGTCTTCTTTTTACTAGGCCGAACCCTTAATGTGATTAGTTTAGCCGGGTTAGCCTTTGCGGTGGGGATGGTAGTGGATAATGCGATCGTTGTTCTCGAAAACATTTTTACCCATATGCAGCAGGGTAAAACCCCTATGAAAGCTGCTATTGACGGCACTCAGGAAGTGGGAGGTGCCATGTTAGCCTCGACTTTAACCACGGTAGCGGTATTTGCACCTATTGTTCTCGTAACAGGAGAAGCCGGACAATTATTCTTTGATATTGGTATCGCCTTATCTGCGTCAGTTTTATTCTCTCTGTTTGCTGCTTTAACCCTTGTTCCTATGTTGGCCGGACTGTTTTTAAACCGGACTGAAGCAGAACAAATGTTAGCAGAAGTGAACCATCAAGGGGGTAACTGGTTAGAGAGACAAGTA
Organism: Crocosphaera chwakensis CCY0110; assembly: GCF_000169335.1. Classification (GTDB taxonomy): domain Bacteria; phylum Cyanobacteriota; class Cyanobacteriia; order Cyanobacteriales; family Microcystaceae; genus Crocosphaera; species Crocosphaera chwakensis. The sequence goes on along the minus strand of NZ_AAXW01000007.1, from coordinate 87,030 downwards.
GCGCAAACTTCAACAATATTTCGTAGAGGACAAGGAAAATTAGAAGATTTTCTGCTCAAAACTGTCAAATGGTCATTAGGAAGGGGTAAAGTTAAACGTCGCTTACTTATTTTAGCCATTCCTCTGGCCTTAATTGTGGTTAGTTTGCAAATTTTACCCCCACCGGACTACTTACCCCAAGGAAACCGTAACCTGATTTTATGGTTAGCTGAACCCTTTCCCGGAACCAGCATACCTGAAGCTATTGAACAGTCCGAACCGGCGAGAAAGTTCGTTAGTGAACAACCAGAAATCATGAGAACGTTATATGTTCATCGGCCAGGAAGACGTATTATTGCTGCTTTTGTCCATCCGGATCAAGCTACCGGTAACACCTTAGATAGTTTGGTTAACCGACTCCGTAGCAAAAGTTTAGAGTTTCCAGGGTATCGTTTTATGGTGCCTATTCGGGCTTCTATTTTTAATGATCCAGGAAAAGAGTTTGAAGTAAAAATTATTGGGGAAAACTTAGACGAATTAAATAACATACAACAGCAACTGAACCAAGAAATTCGACAATTACCAGGAGTAGAGAATGTTCGCTCTAATTTTGTTACCGGTGCGCCGGAATTACAAGTGATCCCTAACCGTGTCCGTTTAGCGGAGTCTGGTTTATCTGAGTCAGAAATTGGTTCAATGGTACAAAGTGCGTTAGGGGGTTTAAGGGCTTCGGAATTTGTGGACGGGAAACGGGAATTAAACGTGAGTGTGGAACTCAAAGACACATTTGTAAGCAACCCTGACCAATTACGACAACTCGCCATGTACAATGGTCAAGGTCAATTAGTGCAACTATCAGATGTGGCCGAGGTTATTGAAACCACTGGGCCTGATGCCATTAACCATGTGGACTTGGAACGTTCCATTACCCTAACCGTCAGTGTGGGTAGACAAGCACCATTAGGAGCGTTGGTCGATCAAACTGAAACACAGATTTTAGAACCATTGCGGGCTAATTTACCCCCAGGTGTGCGCTTAGAATTAGGGGGATCTGCCGATGTTTTAGCAGAAACTTTGTTTCAGTTAGGTGCAACGTTTTTCCTCTCTTTGGTTATCACTTATTTACTCTTAGTTGCGTTGTACCGCTCTTTTATTTACCCTCTGTTGATCATGGCCACAGTACCGATGGGAATGACTGGGGCCTTGTTAAGTTTAGTCTTAGCTAATGCCATTCCTGGGGTGGTAGTTCCTTTAGATATGATTACCGGGTTAGGATTTGTCATTTTGACCGGTATTGTTGTTAATAACGCTATTTTATTAGTAGATCGCGCTTTGCAACTCCAAGAGGAAGGGGTAGAGTACGATGCCTCTTTATATTATGCCGTCGGCGATCGCTTACGTCCTATTTTTATGTCTGCCGGTACTAGCGTCTTAGGGATGTTACCGTTAGCTATTATTCCAGGAAAAGGGGCCGAACTATATCAAGGGTTAGGTATTGCTTTAACCGGAGGATTAATTTTATCCACCTTTTTAACCCCGACAGTTATCCCTGCATTGATGGGGTTATTACAGGATTTTAAAGCAAGAGAAAACAGTGAACAGGGAACGGTTAAAGTGTTTCAGGAGAAGGAAAAACAAAAACAACATTAATATAAGGAGACTCACGAAAGCGATTTATGCTACAAATGTTAACAATATCTCAGAGAATATTTAACCCAAAAAAAGTCTTAAGAATTATCGAAGAAACCTAAAACCTACGACTACAATGAAGGCAGACCAGGAAGCTTAAGGTTTATTCCCTATTTTTTAAGGAGACATCATGACAATATCTCGTCAAGAACAATATTTTGGTTTAATCGATCAATTAATGCGTTGTCCTAATGGAGAAGAACCTAACTTATTAACAGCCAATAGCGAATTAATCGATCAAGGTTTTATTGAATCTTTGGTACAAGTTTCTACTATGATGGCTCACGAAAATAACCCCGATGGAGCAAAATTTTTAATTCATGTTGCCCGTGAGTTAGCTAAAGAATTGGGGTTATATCCTGAAGCCCCAGCGAATAGCTAAAACAGTGAGCAGTGAACTTAACTGGTAGCTCATAACTGGTCCCTGTTCACTGGTCACTGATAACTGTTCACTGTATAAACAATTATGTTGAACAATATTTTATCACTTTTCTTACAAAACAATTGTCCACTGTGTGAACGTGCAACCTCCGAAGAAATTTGTGATTATTGTCAGAAACAATTAAAAAGTTTTCAATTAAAACAGCCTCAAAAATTTTGGAAAGGGGACTTACCGTTATTTGTTTGGGGAGAATACGACGGAAAATTAAAACAAGCGATCGCAGCGTTTAAATATGATAAACATCTTCAAATTGGTGAACTTTTGGGAGTTTGGTTAGCAGAAACTTGGCAAAACTATTCTTTAATCAATCCTAATTTATTTCCTTTAATTATTCCTATTCCAATTCATCAAACCAAAGAAAAAATAAGAGGTTTTAATCAATCGGAAATTATAGCAAGAGGATTTTGTCAAGTGACAAAATATCCTTTAAAGAAGAGAGGATTAATAAGAGTTCGTTCCACAAAACCGATGTTTAGTTTAACTGTTGAAGAAAAAGAAAACAATATTAAAGGTGCGTTTAAATTAGGAAAATCATTACAAAATTATTCTGTATCTAGACCTATTTTATTAATTGATGATATTTATACTACAGGTACAACGGTTAAAGAAGCAGCGAGAATGTTACAACATCAAGGAAAAAAAGTATTAGGGGTACTTTCCGTCTGCACTCCACGTCATTTATAGCAGTTTCCATCTCTCGATTTGAGGCAGAGGGAGATTATGAGTCCAAAAAATGCTATATAATATAGCTCAAACGGTGCCACATTATAACATTAGTTCAATTATAGATTAATAAAAAATAGACAAATTGATTGTTTAAACTGATCTCTAAACCATGATTAAACTCAAAAAAATATCTATCATTTTACTAATTAGCAGTATATTTTCTGTAGCTAATATTGCTTTGAATTCTCCAAAAAGTTTGGGTCAAGAAGAAACAGAACCTACCGAAGAAACCGTTTTAGAGGAGGTAGAAGAAACCCCATCATTAACGGCAGTACAATGGTATAATAAAGGAGTCGATCAAATCGATGTAGGAAACTACCAAGCAGCTATCGAAGCGTTTACAGAGTCCATTAAACTCAACAAAAGTGATGCAGATTCTTATTATAATCGGGGCTATTCTTACTTACTTTTAGAGCAATTTGAAGAAGCGATTAACGATTATGATCAAGCCATTGAATTAAATGCTGAATTTGCCTATGCTTATGGGAATCGCTGTTATGCTTATTATCAATTGAAAAATCATGAACAAGCCATAGAAGATTGTTCTCAAGCCATTGAATTAGAAGCCAATTATGCAGACTTTTATATCTATCTCGGTAACGCTAAAGATGATTTAAAAATGCACGAAGCAGCCATATTAGCCTACAATCAAGCCATTGCTCTCAGTGAAAATAATCCTAAAGCTTATTATAATCGCGCCTTAGCTTATAATCGTTTAGGAAAGTCTCTACAAGCGGTTGAAGACTATACCAAAGCCTTACAATTGAACCCTAACTTTGCCGATGCTTATCATAACCGAGGGGTGACTCGATTTAAACTAGAAGAAAGAGAAAAAGCGATCGCAGATTTAGAAAAAGCAGCCGAATTATTTCAAGCTCAAGGTAACACAAATAACGCCCAACACGCGATCAACACCCTACAACAATTACAAACAGAAGAGTCTCTCTAGCTGATATCCTAGTAACAATAAAGCCTGCATTAGCAGGCTTTATCAATTAAAATAAACTATCTGGCCATAGTCTAACCCTATGGCTTTTACTTACCACCCAGTTTCTGCTTGACTTAAAACATAAGTCGCCACATCTTCAATCTGTTGAGCATTTAAACGCCCTTGAAACGCTGGCATAGCATTTTTACCATTGGTGACTTGATAGACAATTTTTTCTAGGGTATCCACTCCATTTTTCTCTAGAGCATCTTTTGCTAAACCTTTACTTGCTCCTGCGACTACGTTACCGCCACCCATGTGACAAGAGGCACAGTTAGCCGTAAAAATCCCTTTACCAGCACTTGCGTCACCAGCTAAGGCAGGGGAAACAAAACTGAAACAACAAAGGGCAAAAAGCAGTAAAATCAGGGACAATAATCTTTTCATCGTGTTCTCTGTTCTCCTTACAAAGATCAATCCGTTATTAATCTTCGCTATAAGTTTTGAGTCTGTCAAAAGACACAACGTCAAACTTGTCAACCTATCACAGTTTAGGGTGTTGATTAGCAAACAAAATCTTTTTTGTCCAAAGACAGCTTGTAAAAGGTCTCTCTTTTTCTTATAATCAGAGACGGAAAAAAATACTGACAAAACTATATTTTGTCATAAAGAACTCATAAGGAATAATATAATGTCTAAGAAATTAGGTCTACTCATTGCTACTGTTGCTTTCGTTATCTCCAGTTTCTTCGTTGCTGTTAACCCCGCAGCAGCCGGAACCGTTGAAGTAAAAATGGGTAGTGACTCTGGAATGTTAAAATTTGAACCGACTGAAGTAGAAATTAGCCCCGGAGATACTGTTAAATGGGTTAACAATAAGCTTGCTCCCCACAACGTTGTTGTAGAAGGAAGTTCCAAACTTTCCCATAAAGGACTTGTTTTTTCCCCTGGAGAAACTTTTGAAAGCACTTTCAACGAACCTGGAGAATATACTTACTACTGTGAACCTCACCGTGGTGCTGGCATGGTTGGTAAAGTAATTGTCAAGTAGTTTTTATTATTCTTAACAATACATAAGTTTAGCCTACGAGCCTCATTTTCGTAGGCATTTTTATTTTTGAACATCTAATAAACGCTGCATTAAAAGCTTAGCCTGTTGCGTAATGATACCCCAGTCTTGATGATCTAGGGCATGATTAGGAAATAATTGACTCGATAAGCCAACAGCGATCGCCCCTGCTTCGATAAAATAAGTTGCATTATCTAAAGTAACCCCTCCTGTAGGAATCACAGGAATAGAACCAAGGGGACCTTGTAACCCTTTAATATAGGCAATACCACCAATAGCTTGAACAGGGAAAACCTTAACACAACTGGCTCCTGCTTGCCAAGCCGTGATGATTTCTGTGGGGGATAACGCTCCGGGGATGATAGGAATATGGTGATTAATAGCTGTTTGAATCAAGGTTTGATTAACATGGGGTGTAAAACAAAATTGAATACCGGTTGCGATCGCTTTTTCTAATTCTTCTAGGGTTAGAATAGTGCCGGTGCCAATAATACACTCAGGTAAATCTTGTTTTAACTGTTGAATAATCTTAGCCGGTTCATAACTATTCCAAGTAATTTCAATAATTTTCATACCCCCGGTTGCCACAGCTTTACCCATGTTTACACCCTGTTCTATATTGTCAGTGCGAATCACAGCAATAGCCCGATGTTGTTTTAATAATTTTCGCCAAGACTGTGAGGGGTTCACGGCAGAATCTACTATTAGCAATATTATTGAATATGAGAACTAGGAGGATTTAACTGATACGTTTGTTGACGTTCAACGGTTTCAACTCCTTCAATTTGAGCAATATGATTGAGTTGCTCTGACGAAATTGAACCATTGATAATACCAATATTAGCTAAAGTTTGTGTTACTTTCATTCCAGAGGATTGTAACTTCTGTGCTATTTGCTCAATTTGAGACAAATGGGCATCGTCAATACATATCGATACTTGAACGTTTGACATTTACTCACCTTAAATAGAAGTTTAAAAAGGCCAAGGAGTAGATAAATATAAACATAGATTACATCTATCTACCCATTATGCTAACAAAATCGACGTTCAATGGGTGCTTGAACTAAACCGACTCCCACATCAGTAGCAGGCAAAGGTAATGTTTTAGCATTAGCTATCAGCGCATTCCAAAGATCCATGCCTCGTTTTCCCGTTGCCTCAGCGTATAAAGCAGCAATTCCTGCTACGTGAGGAGTTGCCATACTGGTTCCACTAATCGCTTTATATCTTGAGGGTGGATTAGGATCAATACCAAATGGTGTCATTTGTGGGATAGTATCCGTTGAATAGGTAGAATAAATTTCAGGCAAAGGCGATCGGCCTGCATTGCCCCCAGGTCCAGCAATATTGACTTCTCCCCCATCCGAATTAATTCCACCATTGGAGTAAAAAGACACTCCCAAGTCAGGATGTACAGCAGCCACTCCCATAATTGAAGGGCAGTTAGCAGGACGACCGACAGGACTAATAAAACCCGGCCTGCTACTTTCATTTCCCGTGGCAGCAATAATTAAGGTGCCTCGTCTCAAAGCCCGTTGAGCAATTCTTTCGTAAGATCGGGGAAAAGGATCACCAGGAAACGTTCTGGCACCTAAAGACATCGAGATAATATGACAATTATTAGCAATTGCCCAACTAATGGCCTCTAAAATACCCCCATCAGCACCCGATCCCTGATTGCTCAACACTTTCCCTGCAAAAATTTCTGCATTGTAGGCAATACCATAACGCATGGGAGAAGCTGGATCAGGTGGATTGAGCGGACCACAAGCTGTTCCAATACAGTGAGTTCCATGACCATTTAAGTCTTGAACGGTCTCCCCGTCAATAAAAGATTCGCTGGTAATGGCACGACCTACAAAATCGGGATGTTTTAGGTCTAAACCGGTATCAAGTACAGCCACTTTAATGCCAGCACCACTATATTTACTATTGATGACATTAGTAGCTTGTAAGCCCCAAGTCGCAGCACTATCAGAAAAAGCAGCAGCCGTTACTTGTTGTTGTAATGTTGTTGTTTCTGTGGTTAAACTGTCTACCAGATGAGTAATACCATCTTTATACCCTTGAAGATAATGAGCGGTATCTTGACTAATTTTATGGTTACCAAAGGCATACATAATCTGTTCTGGTTCAACGGATAAAACGGGTTGCGAACCCGCAACGGCTGAACTTAAAGACTGTAGACGATCAGGATCTAGAGAAACCACAGCAATCCCTAAATTACTTAATACAGACATATCAGACTCTCGAACCCCTGTGGAATCGGTAACGGCTGATATTCCTAAACTCAAATCTTCTTCCGGTAACACCACTATATAACGACCTGTTGTTTGTGTAGGTCGGTTCAAGGAATTATAAGTCATAAGATTTTCTCTCCTATTTGACTATCATTAACTTCCGATGCTTATGTAGGTGATCTTCTCGTTAAACATTAAGAGTATTATTAGGGAACAAAATATAAGGATATAGGGAACACAATATAAAAACTACAGTATGACTTCGATGAGTTTCAGATTAACTACCTATGACAAGCTCATAATTTAATATTTAGCCAGGCTATCATTTTTAATGAGAAACTCAGCATAATGAGGACAATTTAGTTATAAAAATTAATTTAATAACAATTCATTTTTAACAAAAGTTAAGTTTGATTAAAAAGAGTAAAATTAAGCCTACCTCTTGTTTTTAAACTGAGGATACGATAGGCAGATTAATGGTTAATTTTTAAAAGTTTCATTAATGACTAAATTATCTCGATGAATAATAGTACCTCCTCCATCATAACCTAATATTTCTGGGATATTATCTGAGTGATTTCCTTTTATTTTCTCTATTTCTTCTTGACTGTAGTTAACAATTCCTCTAGCAATTTCTTTACCGTTTTTATCACATAATTGAACAGCATCGGCTGAATAAAAATTACCTTCGACTTTAATGATTCCTGCTGCTAATAAAGACTTTCCTTTTTGAGAAATAGCTTTCACTGCACCCTGATCAAGATACAATTTACCACTGGGTAGTAAACCATAAGCGATCCAACGTTTACGGGCATTATCATTTTTTAATTGTGCCTCAAATTTAGTACCAATATCTTCACCATTGATTATTTTTAATAAGTTTTCTGGCTTCTTCCCGTGGGTTATTATGGTAGTGATACCGGCTGATGTTGCTAGTCTCGCTGCTGTTAGTTTAGTTAACATTCCTCCGGTTCCCCATTGTGAGCCTTTATTTCCTGCTTTAATTTGTAATTGATCTAATTCTAAACGATTAACAACTTTGATCGGTTTAGCATCAGGAAAGGTGCGAGGATCAGCCGAATAAAGTTGATCAACATCCGTTAAAATAAATAACCAATGGGCATTAATTAAACTAGCCACTAACGCCGAAAGGGTATCATTATCCCCAAAATTTAACTCTTCAATGGCAACCGTATCATTTTCGTTAACAATAGGAATAACCCCTAATTCAAACAAAGCATCGAAAGTGTTTTTTGCATTGACATAACAGCTACGTTCCATTAATTCTCTACGAGTCAATAAAACTTGAGCAATGGGTTGATTTAAAGCAGTAAAAAGGTCATCATACACTCTAATTAATCTACCTTGTCCAACGGCTGCAATAGCTTGTTTTGTGGCGATTTTTTTTGGCCTTTCTGTTAGTTTTAAGCGACTACAACCCACTCCTACTGCACCAGATGAAACTAAGACAACAAAATATCCTAATTGTCGTAACTCTGTTAAACTTTCTACTAAAGCAGCAATGGTAGATAAGGCTAATTTTCCTGTCTCTGGTTGGGCAAGACTAGAGGTACCGATTTTTACAACAATAGTCTGGGCATGGTTCATAAATGATCAAAAAAGAAGTAATATAAAGGTTATTTTGCAGCCCGTAAAGCAGCCCCAATTAAACCAACTTTGGGGTTTAAAATAATATGAACAGGCATTTGAGATAAGAGTGAACTCATACGTCCTTTTGCTTTAAAAGATTCCATAAATGTCCCTTTTTTCAATAAAGTTAATATTTTAGCTGCAATTCCTCCTGCTATATATACTCCCCCATATGGTAATATTTTCAAAGCTAAATTTCCAGCTTCTGCCCCGTAAGCTGAAATAAATATTTCCATCGTTTGTTTACACAAAGCATCTTTATCTTCAATAGCTGCTTTAGAAACCTCTGCACTTAAATCAATCTTTTTTTCTCGTTTCCAAGTTTCGTAAATTTCTTTTAATTTCTCTGATTCTTTCTCAGGATATTTGTAACGTAAAAATTGATAAATAGCACCAATTCCCATACCAGAAACAACTCTTTCGATAGAAACTCTGGATAAATTATATTTATCTTTAATATAGGTTGATAATTCAAATTCTAATTGAGTTCGTGGAGCAAAATCTGCATGAGAACCCTCTGAAGAAAATACATGATAATGACCACTGCTTGAAGGGGTTAAAAAACATTCTCCTAAACCCGTTCCTGCACCTAAAACGGCCATTGGTGTATTTAGTTTCGGTTCTATATTTTGTAGGGTACATACATCATCTTTATTTAATCCTAAAATACCGTAACCAATAGCAGCGAAATCATTGATCAGATTGACTCTTTCTAAAGATAACTGTTTTTCTAGTCGATCACCTGTTAGTGACCAACTCAAATTAGTTAATTCTGAGGTATTATTAACTACAGGACCAGCAATACCAAAACAGCCATTTTTGACGGTAATTTTTTGTTCTAATTCTTGTTTTGCTTCTTTTAAAAATTCTTTGACAATCGGCACTAAATCATCATAGTTTTGACTCGAATAAGACTTTTCGTACAAAGTAGTTTGTTCGGGTAAATTTTTAACTTTTTTAGGATTTTCTGAATTAACTAAACGCAAAATGGTTTTAGTTCCTCCAATGTCACCAGCGAGTAACACAGTCATAATAAATTTAACCTCAATTCTTTTCTTTTTTTAGTTTAATCAAAAGGTGTTATTCTGTAAAATAGTCGTTATCTATTTTTTTAATAGCATAGGATTCAACCAGAGAAACCCCTACGTTATAATCAATTAATAATTCACTCAGTTTTTGACCATCAATTAAAATAATTTTACTGTCAATCATGGTGCTATATTCTATCGCTTCTTTACTAAAGTTAGAAGTAGTAATAAATATCCCTTTTTTAGCTTGTTTTCCTAATAATGCACCAGCAAACTTTTGTATTTCTGGTCTACCGACAGTATTCTCCCAACGTTTAGCTTGAATATAGATAATATCTAGCCCTAATCTATCTTCTTTAATAATACCATCAATGCCCCCATCATTGACTTGTCCTACTGCTTCTCCTGCTTCTTTTCTTGATCCTCCATATCCCATAGAAATCAGTAAATCAATGACTAATTTCTCAAAGAAATTAGGAGAATATTGTTTAATAGTTTCTAATAGCTCTTTTTTTATATCTTCTTTGATTGCCAGATAAATTCTTTCTAATTGTTCTTCTGGTGTTTTGTTTTCTTCTCTTATATCTGATGATTGATTGGAATCAGACAATAAACGATTATTATTTTCTTCTTTATTATTATTTTGAAAATCTATAAATTCAGGAAACTGTTTCAAAAATTTAACATTTATTGCTTGAATACTATTATCGTTTAAGACTTTTTTCCCTTTCTGGGTTATTTTAAAATATCCCCATTTTGTACTCTCTAATAAACAGGCTTTTTTTAAATAAGTTTTTGCCCACCCAACCCTATTATCAAAAACAGCTTGTTGTCCACTGGGTAATCACTGTTTTCTGTTCTCATGAGTTAGATTAAAGTGGATAGCTAAAGATTCAATGCACTCTCTTAAAGAATGTTCTTGCTCATCTCCAGAATATTGAAGTAAAGGAAACATGATTGATTGATAATCAGGAATACTCATGAAATGAAATACTATTCTATTACCTAGGATTATTATATGTTATGAGTTGACTTCAAAAAACTTTATACGAAAAACAATAGGTGTACTCAATCATTAGATAAATACACCCATTATGAGAAACCTAATACTCAATAGCTTCGTCTACTATAAAAAAATCTATGATATTAGTTATGTATTCAATTGTCTCAAAGATAAAAATGAAAAGCCTTCGGGCGTCTTGCCGTGTTTCGACTCCAAAGGCGTTTTCATATCACTCTTACTCCTCACACACAAGAATAATATAGCAAGCAAAATACTCAAGACCAATATAAGTTATGACACTTTATCAATTGTCACAAGTTCCTCCCTGATCAAGACAAGTTAAAATTAGCTACAATCTAGACCCTGACAGAATTATAAGATAAAGATTGTTACGAAATTAGACCCATTAGTCTTTTTTGTCAGGGAAGATTGCTAGGTTAAGCTTTATAATTGGGCATATTATTAAAAGGAATCTCACCAAGCGGGTTGGTAACCAGTCAGGAAACAATCAGCACAATTTCCTAGGAGATATTGCTAAGGTGAGAAACTCAAAAGTAGTCAATTTTTATTACTTTTTATTCTTTGCACCTATGAAATTTTTGAAACTGCTTTCACCTTTTGTTTTCAACGTCGTCGGGGGTTTTTCCCCCATTTTATTATCTCTGTTTTTTGGTATATCTCCTAGTCTAGCTGCTGAAAATATTGTATTAAAAGTAGGATTACTACAACATAAAATTTCTGTTGAAGACTTACAAAAATTGGCAGAAACTGAACAAGTCTCTTCTAGTTTAAAGCCCTATGATTTTTTACTAACCAATGAAGTTAAACAAATTTTATTTCAAAGTTTTAATATTGATACTTTAATTGCAGAACAATTTTTAAACGATCTTTTAAAAAGTGACGACGGCAAAAAATTGTTAAGAGAAATAATTCAAGCTTTACCTAATAGTAGTATTGCTGAACTGAAAGAAGCATTACAATTACTTTTAAAAAACACAAATCATCTAAGTATTATTAATTTTTTACGAGTCTATCCCCAAGAAACTGTTACGATTGATGTTTCAAAAATGGCCATTTTAGGACTAAAGATGAATGGTTCTTTTTTGCACAGCCGATTGATTAGTTCTCAATTGGATAAAGGTTTTAAAGACTTATCTCAAACAGAAATCTTACCAAAATTTGATCCCACAGAATCAGGAGAACAAAGAGTATCTATAGAAACCAGTGTGCTTTACGATCGCAGTCGAGATCGTTATATTCCCCTAGATATTTATACAGCTAAAAAAACCCAGGGACCTCTTATCATTATGTCTCATGGATTTGCTTCAGACCGTCGATTTTTGCGTTATTTAGCAAAACATTTAGCCTCTTATGGTCTGACAGTGGTTTCTGTTGAACATCCTGGGAGTGATATTAACGCACTAATTAAAACAGCAACAGGGATAAAACTGAGTCAAATTTTACCATCAGCAGAATTCATTGATCGGCCTCAAGATATTAGTTTTGTCTTAAATCAATTAACACTTGTCAATAAAAATAATCGATCTTTTCAAGGAAAATTTAATACTAAAAAAGTTAGTATTATTGGTCATTCATTTGGGGGTTATACTGCCTTAGCCTTAGGAGGTGCATCTTTAGATTTAAAAAGGTTAAGACGTTTTTGCCAAAAAAACTCGCCTTTAGAGCGATCGCCAGCAGATTGGTTGCAATGTGCAGCAGGAGAATTACCGTATCCTCAGCGAACGTTTAAAGATAATCGTATTAAACAAATCATCGTTTTTAATCCCATTATTGGCGAATTATTTGGGGATAATTTATCTCAAATTAAAGTTCCAACTTTAATGTTATCTGGTTCAGATGATGGCATTACCCCTACCGTTGCCCATCAATTAAAACCCTTTAAACAACTGTCTGGAGAAAAATATATGGTCATGGCTATGGGCGGAACTCATATGAGTATTAGTGATATGAATAGTATGAATAGTGTGATGGGACAAAGTACCCTAGTCAAAGAAGTTATGGGAATAGATGCAGAGCCCGTTCGTGAGGTTGTCAGAGGGGTTAGTTTAGCCTTCATTCAACAGTTAACTCCTGAAAAATCTCAGTATAAAATGTTTTTAACTCCAACTTATATTGAATCATTATCCCAAGAAAATTTGCACTTTCGTATGGGACAAGAATTACCTTCCAGTGTGAAAACCTGGATTAATGTTATGAATATGGAGACACCGAAAGTTAGTTTATCATCGATTCAATCCAAGTTTGCTCCCTTACAAAATATACAACGTTATTTTATCAATGCACGACGACTTTTCTTGCAACCTCAATATAGCACTGAAAAACTGAATGATTTATTTACAGGGTTACTTCACAATCACGATGATAACTTAGATAAATGGAGTTAAGAGAAGAGGATGGGGTGTAGGGTGTTGTAGGGTGTAGGGAGTCTACTTCGACCCTTCGACAAGCTCAGTAACAGGGAAGAATTTGTATTTTGATTTTTCATCGGATAAAAAAAGATTACCAGCAACCCAAAATAACGAGTCACTGGTAACTATTAACTGATAACTGTTTAGTTATTACTGATTTTCCGTAGTGGTTTCTACTTCTTTGTTTTCCGTAACGGTTTCTGCTTCTTCGTTTTGTTGCGCTGCTTGTTCAGCTTCAGCTTTAACACATTCTAAAACTCGAACCATAGCGGCCGCAGTATAGTCACGAGTTGCTGGTTCGTCAGGGGCAAACTCAGTTCCCTGTTCATTGATAGGAGTCGCTACACCACAGTAAGCAGACATTTCGCTAATCACTTCAGTAGCCCAACTACTAGAAGTATCAGAAAAAACAAGCGGTTCTTGAGTTGGTTGTAATTCTTCTGATAACTCTAACTGAGTTCTGAGATGAATAGCCATACGACGCATGGTATCCATTAACTCAGCCCGAGTAATGGGTTCACTGGGTTGTAAGGTATTGTTAGGATTACTAAGATTAAGAAACTTCCACTCAGCCCATTTGATTTTTTTGGCACTCCAACGGGAACTATCTACATCTTTGAAGGCTACCACGTCCTGTTCTGGTGTGGCATCTAAATCAACTTTGTAAACCGTACCAATGGCATCAACCGCCATAGAAATCAACTGTTCACGAGTAACCGCTTGGTCGGGACGAAACGTATTATCATCAAACCCTGAAACTAAGCCCATATCAACCGCTTCAGCAATTTGGACTTGATAAATGTTGTTATCGACATCAACAAAAGCAACTTTAGGGGCTTGGGTGTCGGGAGTAGTGGTGACAGGAGGAGTCTCAGGAAGGTCGCCACCGGCTGCGATCGCAGCTTGAGAACCGCTAAAATAGAAGTGTCCTAATACTTTCTCTTCATAGGTTCGTTTGGTGAATTGCCAACCTGGATAAAGGTGAACTTTCATGAACCCTTCGGCCATTCCTTTGGTACTACCGATGACAATTTCACTGTAACCGGGGGTTCTGGGAGTTCCCACTAACACTAATTCCCCATCACGACGTACTAGACGCAGTAAATAATCTAAACCAAGATCATTACCATCAAGACGAATGGAATAGCCGTTACTATCGGTAGAACGACGACAAATGCCAGTAAAATCAAAATTGAGTAATAAGGGGTCAACTAAGACAGGATTGGAACCGCTTTCTGCCCAACAATCTTGTTTATCAGGAATTTGCTCAATCACTAACAGATCATATTTATCATCTCCGTAGGGTCTGGCGATCGCAATAACTCGACTTTGATCTAAAGCGGTTTCACTAAAGGTAGAAGCTTTAACAGGAAGATTGAAAGGGATTAAACTACCGAGGGTAACGGTGGCGAGAGTAGCGAGTTTTAGGGGTAATCTAGATATTTTCATGGTTTCAACTATAAGGTTATGTTGGAGGCTTGTATTAAATAATAGCGAAAGACAATTCTATTCATCGCTATCTGTTGACCGATTTATGGGGTACGGAGTTCCTACCCCTATAGGAGTATCACAAAGGTTGTCAATTTTGAGTAAATGGGAGTGACAATTATTAGATTGACTATTAATTCTCAAAATTACCCTCAATATTAATCAAGTTTTAAGAATTTAAGTTGTCATTTCTAGGTCTTTCTGATGGAGAGTAGAGAATAAGGTTAAAATTCTTAACACAAATAATTTAATTGTCAAGGATTAAAATCACTGGTATACAGAGATATAGATCACAGCTAAATAATTTTACGGAGTCAATAATAATCCTCAAACTGCAATTAAGTACAATCAATGAATTCTAAAAAGTTATGTAAGGTTGGATTAGGATTTGTCTTGAATTTTCTTCTAGTTAATGAAGTTCAAGCCATGACAGTTGCTTTTTCTAGGCAATATGATCACGGGATACTAGAAGGAGTTTTTACTGGTAAGGATAAGGATCAAAATGCGATTATAGAAGCTGATGAAATAAGAGATTTTCAAGGAACTTTTAGGAAAGACAATATTCTAATAGCAAATATTACCTCCTCTGAAGCAAAATCAATTAAAGTATTTAATTATGTAGTGGGACAAACAGAGAGTTTGCACTTTGGGATCGAAACAAAAGACAGAAAAATACCAGGATTTCCTAATGATATAAATGTTTTATTCCAGGTAGATTTTAAGAAAGAATATAACTTGCTTCGTAACGAAGATGTTATGATGATAATTTCTGATGCTAACAAGACTGGTACAACCTCCATTTTAGCTAATGAAAAAACATTAATCACCTCTAATACTCAAGTTCCTGAACCCACATCTTTATTCGCTTTACTCATGATTGGGGGTTGGGGTACATCTCATCTATTACTTAAGAAAAATAGTTAGGATTTATTGAACTATTAAGACAATAAAAAGCAATTAATATAAAAATTTTTATTAATTAACAATGAGCAATTTCTTCTCTCTTTTAGAGAGAAGATTTCGGATATCAGGTATATTTTTTTCTCTTTTACTAATTAATAACTAATTGCGATTCTGCAGTAGCGACAATTTTAACATCGAATAAATCTTCAAACACTACTTTTTTATAGTCTAAATTCCATAATTCTAAGGCGCAATCGTCTTGTGAATTAGAGGGAATAAGATGTAAATGAAGCTTTTTGTATTCTTCATCATATTTACAATGAATGTCTTTAATAGCACCAATTTGACGACGATCTAAGGCTACAGCAATCCGTAAGATAGCACTCAATTGTTTAATACGTTTACGATATTGATCTGGTAATTTACTGTAAGCGTCATGTTTTTTCTTAGGGGTACTTTTACGATGATAACGGGCAATGTTAGCAATGGTTTCAATTTCAATTTCTGTAAAGCCTAATAATTCTGCATGACGAATTAAATAATAAGAATGTTTATGATGAGATGAATGACTAATATAAACACCACAATTATGTAAAATAGCTGCTGACCACAATAATTCCCGTTCGCTTTTTTCCCAGTCATGAAGTACACCAGCCAGTTGCTCAAATAAACTGACTGCAAAATTAGCAACTGTTTCCCCATAACCGAGATCAACTTGATATTTTCGGGCGATTTTATAAACACTTCTTTGACGAACTGCCGTTTGAAAACTAAGTCGATCTTCAATTAATCCGTGGCTTAACATCCAATCAACGATCATTCCTTCTCTTAAAGCCCTTTCACAAATAGTAATCGTTTCCAGGTCTAACATGGTCATAGCTTCTAAAAGAATAACCGCGCCAGCAACAATAATTTCTGCTCTTTTTTCGGACATTCCTGATATATCAACCCGTTCTTCATAGGTCAAAGAAACAAGTTTTTTAACCATATCTTTGAGGTCTTTACGACTCATTTGATACCCTTGTAACGGACTCGGTAGTTCCCCTAAAGTTTGGATAGCATCGATACCGACTAAGGTTTCAATGGTTCCTGATGTCCCTACAGCTTGGAGGGTTTCCCCTGGTTTTAGTTTCCGTTTAATCTCATCAATGGGCCGTTCTAACATTCCTCGCACATAAGCCCGTAAATAGGTCAATTCTGTCTCTTCAATAGGGTCACTACTGATCAACTCATTAGTCAGACGAACCGCCCCAACTTTGGTACTGCTCAAAAATCGGGGTTCTTGAGCATCTGCTAGAACAATCTCCGTTGAACCGCCTCCAATATCAATAATAACGTGGGGTTTTTCTTGGAAATCCATCCCCGATAACACCCCTAAATAGATGCGTCTGGCTTCTTCATACCCCGAAATCAAATTGATGGTAATACCGATTTCTTCTTCAACCTGCCAGATAAAGTCTAACCCATTAGGAGCTTCTCTAGTGGCACTGGTGGCGGCCGCAATAATATGTTCTACCTTGAAACTGTCTGCTAAGTCTTTACATCGCCTGAGAGACGCTAAAGAACGGGCGATCGCTGCTTCGGTTAAATTCCCTGTTTTGGGATCTCTTTCTCCTAAGCGTACTGTATCTTTTTCCCGTGAAATAATGGTAAAAGCGGGTAAGGTTTTATCAATTTCCACAATTACCATGTGAATGGAGTTGGTGCCAATATCAATAGCAGCTAGGATACAAGTTTGTTCAGAAACCATATTTTCTTGCCGGAAGTTGCTGTTAGCCATTAAGGTTAGGAACTAATAACGATAGTGTTTCTCTATGTTTATATTGTCTCATCTTGTGTTTCGTCAAATCAGATCGACCCCTATATTCTTCTAGAAGATAAAAATCTCTACAATCCTAATACATCTAGGATCTCAATGCGATGCTCATTAGTCGTATATTATTAAGAACATTGATCAGTTGATGAATGAACATAAAATCAATTATGATTGTCATCAAAATCGACCCATAGAATCAATGTATCTATGGGTTCTTTATCGAATCAAAAAGTGAACCAAAAGGAACCTGTAACAGCAATACCATCAAATACCCGTAAAGAGTTGCGTCAATTAGTCTGCAACCAATTAGCCTTATTATTAGAACAGGGAAATTTAGAAGGAGCAAAATCCCTCTTGGTTCCGGTGCAACCGGTTGATATTGCTGAGGCCATTGAAGGGTTACCCCAGTCTATGCAAGTGATCGCCTTTCGTTTATTGGTCAAAGAAGAAGCGATCGCTGTATATGAACAATTGGACTCAATGGTTCAACAATCGTTAATTGAACAATTTAAACAACAAGAAGTTAGGGATATTGTAGACGAGATGTCCCCAGATGATCGCGCCCGTTTATTTGATGAATTACCGGCTAAAGTCGTCCGTCGTTTACTCGAACAATTAAGCCCAGAAGAACGACAAACCACCGCATTATTATTAGGCTATGAGGAATATACCGCAGGGCGCATCATGACCCCGGAATATATTTCTCTCAAAGAAAGTTTAACGGTTGCCCAAACCTTAGAAAGAATTAGAACCTTAGCCACTGCTTCAGAAATTGTTTATTATCTCTATGTCACTGATGCCTTTCGTCATTTGGTGGGTATTGTTTCGTTAAGAGATTTGGTCTTATCTTCCCCAGAAGTTACCCTAGGGGAAATCATGGCTAAAGAGATTGTTTCGGTCAACACCAATGACGATCAAGAAGATGTAGCGCGAGTGATTCAAAGGTACGACTTATTAGCGGTTCCAGTGGTGGACAAGGAACAAAGATTAGTGGGAGTTGTCACGGTTGATGATGTCATTGATATCTTACAACAAGAAGCCACCGAAGATATCTATGCGTTGGGTGGGGTACAGTCTGACGGCGATAACTATTTTCAAACCAGTTTAATTACTGTAGCCCGAAAACGAGTAATGTGGTTACTGATCTTATTATTGACCAATACCGTCACCGGAACCATTATTAAATCTCAAGTGGGTTTACTCGAACAAATGGCCATCCTGACGGCGTTTATTCCCCTGTTAACTGGGACTGGTGGTAACGTTGGGGCCCAGTCCTCAACGGTGGTCATTCGGGGCTTAAATACAGAGGATATTATGGATCTTGGTGCCGGGCAGGTGATTTTAAGGGAATTAATGGCCGGAGCATTATTAGGGCTTGCTTTAGGGGCTTTAGCGACGGTGTGGGCCTATGGACTCCAAGGTAACTGGTTAGTTTCGATGTCTGTAGGTATTAGTTTAGTAGCGATCGCTATTTTAGCCTCCGTTGCGGGTTCGGCCTTACCCTTTGTATTTCGGTCGTTTGGTCTTGATCCGGCGTTGATGTCGGCCCCGTTTATTACTACTGCAGTAGATGTCATTGGGGTGTTAATTTATTTTTCTATTGCTAGACTTATTTTAGGTCTTTAAATAGCGAGCAATTTTTTCAATTAGATATAAACTAGCTACCGAGTTTCCTTGTGCATCCAAAGGAGGACTATAACAAGCGATCGCTCCTTGTTCTGGCACAATAGATAAGATAGCACCACTGACCCCCGATTTACTCGGAAAGCCAATGTTTTTAGCTAAGTTTTCTGAGGCTTCATATAGTCCACAAGTAATCATAATATTTAGGACAATTTCAGCATTTCTTGATGATATATTCGGGGCATTAACTAATAATAAACCTAAACGAGCTAAGTCAATAACAGTACCAGAAAGGCAGCAAATTTTATTATAAGTATCTAATGTAATTTCTGGGTCATTAATGTGTCCTGTTTTGGTTAATTTATCGATAATTGCTTTATTGCGAATATTGGGTAAAGATTCAACTGATTCTAGCATTGATTCATCTAGAAATAGATGACATTCACTTTTTTGATTTAACCATTGTTGTAAGTTTTTACACTTTTTATCTCCATCATTTCCAGGAAGTAAAGAGGCTAAGGTTAATGCACCACTATTAATCATAGGATTACGAGGAAATCCTTGATCTAATTGTAACTGTTCTAGAGAGTTGAAGGAATAGTTAGAAGGTTGAGATCCTACTTTTTTAAAGATCACTTCTTTTCCAAACTGTGATAGTAAATGCAGTAATAAAAAAGGTTTAATAATACTCATCAAAGGAAACTTAAGATTACTATCTTCTTGACTGACAAGATAATTATTTTGAGTAACAATACAAAAACTTAATATACTAGGTTTACTTTCTTCTAATAGAGGAATATAATTCGGTAATTTGCCTTGTTTAGCTTGTTCAGATGCTTCCGATAACCAATCAGATAATTGTTCTGAAGATAGCTCAGATAATTGTTTCATGTCACATTATTTTTTATATCTTCTAAGTTATTATAGTTTATCTACCTATTAATTCAGCGACTCGAAAGGCAGAGGTAATCGCTCCTTCGTGTAATCCATCTGAAAGATAAGCACCTGCGTAATAAGTATTATTTATTCCATTCGTTTTAATAATTTCTGGAACGTATTTGAGTGCTTCTACCGTATAAAAAGGAGTTTTATGTTCTTGGATATGAACAATTTTATCTTGATTAATTAACTCTTCTAAGTTAAAAGCAAGACTATATTTTTCAGAAGAGTTAATACCACACACCTGATTCAAGTAAGCATTATAACCCCAGGATTTTGTTGTTTCAAAAAAGTCAAATTCTGAAAATTCTTTAATTCCATAAGGTTCATAAATACTGGTATCTTTATGAGCCATATTTGTTGCTTTGTTTTCCTTCCAAGGAGAAAATCGTTTCATTTCCGCTTCACTGGGATCAGATAATAATTTTAATACTTGATCAGGAGGAGTAGCAAATACAACGCGATCAAATGCTTGATCAGTTCCATCATTAAAATAAAGGTTTACTGAGTTATCCAGTCTGGAAATTTTTACAATTTCTGTATTAACAAATATTTTCCCTTTTAACTTCTCTAAAATCTTTTCAATGTAAGAATAAACACCACCTTTTACCCTTACCCAGTCAACAAAAACATAATTTTTTAGAATCGGTATTCCTAACACTGCTGGAAATTGATCAATCAAATCAAAGGACATAGAATAACTATACATTAATAATAATTTTAACCAACAATTACGAATACATTGACGCTCTAAATAATAAGCAATAGAATGATCATAAAATTCTTGTCGGTTACTAAACTTAAGTTTTGCCCACAATCCAGCAGAACGAGCATATAATGTATCTAATCTCAAATGTTCTAGCCATCTTTTCCAGCCTTGAAAATTCTTTTTAATCATTCCCCCTGATAAAAAATAATGACCATCTCTTAAAAATAATCCTGAACCTGTGTATATCGGTTCTAATTCCACTTCTAATTCTTCCATTAAACTAAGAAAATTGTGAAATACGGTAGGAAATTCTAAAACACCACAGTCTAAGATTAAATTACAATTAGAGCGATTAGGTTTAACATTTTTATTTAAGGTAATAATATTACCCCCTAAATAGGATTTCTTCTCAAAAACCGTTACAGAATGACCTCGTTTTTCCAGTAAATAAGCTGTTACCATTCCACTTGCACCACCACCAATAATAGCAAATCTCATAGTATTCATCTCCTTTTTATAATAACTAAACAATAAATCAACCTGTTTATTCAACGATTTTGTTTATCTAGACTTTTTGATAAGATTGAATCTTCTGATAATTTCTGATATAAAGTTGCTCCAGTCCAAAAAGTAGGTGCAAACCCAGGATATCCAGAAGAAGCATTACAAAAATAGAAGTTTTTGAGGGAGCTTTCAGAACTCAGGCGACCAATTGTCATCTGTTTTGGGGTTAAACTAGAACCATAAGAATTACCCATTGGACACCAACAAAATCTTTCATTTGTGGTGGGACTTCCTGTCATTTTCAACACCAGATGTTCTCGAAAATTAGGAACATATTTTTCTTCTACTATATCGAGCATAATATCTAAAATTTCTTCTTTTTTCCGATAATATTCCTTCTTATCTGTTTCTCTGAGTTCTTTAAAATAGTTATAATTAGCCACTGTTAAAAATTCAACAATTTGACAATCTTCCGGACAGTCTCTTTCTTCATTAGTTAATAGGGTTGGGGTAGTAATAGCAAAACTCAATTGAGAAAAATCATTATCTTCATACATTTGCTTAAATGCTGTATTTAAGTCCTTTTGTTCACTATGAAACGTATTCCATTCTCCAAAACCGTAGTCTCTTAAATCGATATCTTTGACCACACAATAAGCAACATAATTAGACGGGGAATATTCATAATTTAATTTTTGTTGAACTGACCAAGAAAATTTATCAAATCCGATCATTTTAGCTGCTTTTTTGGGATCGATATTACAAATAATTGTCTTCCCTACAAATTCTTTGGTTTCATGGGTATTTCGATTAATCGCCTTAACCCCCTCAACCGTTTTATTACTCACAATAAAGTCAATTACTTCTTGTTCATATAAAATTTCTCCGTTATTTTTTTTGATAACTTCTACCAAAGAATCAATAACAAATTCAAAATGTTTATTGGGATAATAGGCCCCTCTTTGATAAGCAGTAAATAGAATCACCCACGCATAAAATGATAGTTGTTTTGGTGGTAATAAAAAATCAGGCCACTGCAATGCTAATAAAGTTTGTGCTTCTTTCGGTAAATCAAACTTATCAAAAACATCTTGTAAGGTACTACTGACATATTTTGCGGTTGTAAAAACATCGCCAAAATTCTTTAAAATTTGTCCAATAATTAAAGGTTGAGTCAAATACTTTAATCCTTGACTAACTGTATTAACCTCAGTAATAAAACCAGCAATATTATCTTTTTTTTCAGGAAATAAGTTCGATAATCGTTCAATCAAAACTTGAGAATTTGAAGGAATATCGACAGCATAACCTGGCATTCTCATGTGATCGAATCCATCAGGATTATACTGCTTAAAAGTAACTTTTTGATCTAAATCAAGTTGTTGAAGAACACGGTTAACTGTTTCTCCTTCTCCACAGTCCCAAACATAGTGAAGTTGTGCATTAAAAGTATACTTATTCCCTATAGTAAAACTATGGCCAAACCCACCAGGATGTTCGTGGGCTTCTAATATTTGAACTCGCTTTCCTGCTTTGGCCATCAATGAAGCAAACACTAATGCAGATATTCCACTACCTACGATTAAATAATCTATATCCATCTTTTTCTTGGGGTTAAACAACAAAAAATGCTCTAAACCTATTTTCAGGGTATCTCAAACTTCTTGAAATCGTTTTTAGAGCCAAAAAATAATTTTGCTCAATAATGCGCTCTGACTGGATTTCTGCTAGTTATGAAAATATGTAACGAAATCTGGCTTTCTTAAGTCTTAGTAAATAGTAAAAGACAAAAAAGCAGGATAAAAACCTTATGTCAAAAATCTTAAAAATAGAAGTAGTTGAGCCAACCGAAACTTTAAAAAAGAAAATAAAAAAAGTGACATCAAGAATCCAGTGAAGTTTATTTTCAATGCTTCAAACACTGCCAATATAGTGATGGCTAATCTATCTTTAGAGTAGATGTTTTTGGATTTTTTGGACTCTTGAATCTTCTATTTCTTCGACATAGCCTAATAAATTATTTTTGGAGTTTAATCAAATTTCGAGCTTATCTCAAGCTCAGGTTAACTTTGTCTGAGGTTACGAAAGGAAATTCGGAGTAATAATTTACTCCGAACTCCTAACTCACTTTTCTAAGACCTCTTACTGGCTAAACAAGCTAAGGCAACACAACAAAAGGCATTAAACCCTAGAAAAGCCCTAGAAACGTCTAGAGAGGGCATTGCCCACACTGCAGGGGACATAATAGCATGAACCGTTAAACAGCCTGCTACCCCCAAACTGGTACCGATCGCAAACCATTTCCAGCTACGATGACCTAACAAAATGGCAATTAAGACAAAGGGAACTAACACGCTGGCTAAAAAGGGATTTAAAGAAGCGGTTCCTTGAACAGAATTGGCTAATTCTGGGATAGAACTCCCCATGACTCGAAACGGCCATTGCGGTAAGTCAAAGATATAGATCCCTTGTAAG
This sequence comes from Crocosphaera chwakensis CCY0110, assembly GCF_000169335.1. Classification (GTDB taxonomy): domain Bacteria; phylum Cyanobacteriota; class Cyanobacteriia; order Cyanobacteriales; family Microcystaceae; genus Crocosphaera; species Crocosphaera chwakensis. The sequence goes on along the minus strand of NZ_AAXW01000007.1, from coordinate 63,388 downwards.
AAAAATAAACCAGAACTCCCTAACAATAAACCCCAGTTAAAAGGACTGGTGAAACTGAAAGGGAAATAGTTGCGTAATAAAAAGGCTAAGAGATACGATCCCAACACCATTAACAGTTTTGGCAACAACGCAACCATACCGCCATCTATCCAAAAACGGGGGTTTAAGTAGCCACTATCCCGTAACCACCTGAAAAAGTCTCTAAAGGTAATTTGCCCTTTTAACGCCAGTTTAACTGCTTCTCCAGCGTCTAATTGACCAGCACCATAATAGTTAAAAGTATCGTCTTCAACTTTACGGGAAGATTGGGTTAAAACCGCCAAAATTTCGTCAGGTTTTTTGATACCAGACGCTTTAACTAAAGCAGCAACGCCGGCTACATGAGGGGCAGCCATGCTGGTTCCCTGGAACCCAGAAAACACAGCTTCTCCTGTGGTGGGATCGATGGTTTCTTGGAGAATTTTACCGCTTTCGCTACCGCCAGGGGCAGAAATGTCAACCCCTGCGCCATAGTTAGAATAGCCAGCTTTTTTCCCAGTTGCATCAAGGGCTGAAACACTAATAACTTTGGGATATCTAGCAGGGTAAGAGGCTGCATTTTGATTACTGTTGCCGGCTGCAGCAATAATGACAACACCCTTATCATAGGCGTAGTCAATGGCATCTTTCATTACCTGACTTTCTCCGCCTCCCCCTAAACTCATGTTGATAATATCAGCCCCGTTATCAGCAGCGAAACGAATGGCATCAGCAATATCGGAAACACTTCCCCCTCCCTGGCCTGAAAGCACTTTTAAGGGCATAATTTTGGCTTGATATGCAATACCAGCAACGCCATAATTATTGTTGGTAGATTGGGCAATGGTTCCGGCAACGTGGGTTCCGTGGCCATTATCATCAGAGGCATCATTGCGATCGTTTACGAAGTCATACCCTGCCACAAACTCCGTCTGGCGTAAGTCGGGAACTCGACTGACTCCTGTATCGATAACCGCTACAGTAATGCCTTCTCCTTTGGTTTCTTCCCAGGCCCTTTCTACATGGATATTGTGCAAATTCCATTGTTTACTATAGTCAGGATCATTGGGACTTTCTAGGGCATTATAAATATAGTTGGGTTCGATGTAATCGACGTATTTTTTTAAGGGAGAGTGTTTCAGGTTGTCGATAAATTGTTTATCCCCTGAAACGGTGTAAATATGTTCGTCGATCGCATATATACTATTAAGACTCAAGGTTTTATCATAGTTAGTGGCGATCGCTTCTATTTGTTCACTTAGGGTTGTGGTCGAAACATCCTCACGAAAATTAACAATAATTGATTCATAAGTTCCTTGGGTAGCAAGTCCTTTAAAATTCATCAAAGCTACCCATAAACCCACTATAAATAAAATCAGAAATAATAGTTTTTTCATGGTTATGGCTTTTCTTTGTATTGAACTACCGACTTAGTTGATCTATCGGTTGTCATCTATTCTGCTTTATGTTAGCTCATTAATTGCCTTATCAGTAAACTCAAGTTAATATTTCTATTACCTTGTGCCTATATTCGATTTATGGATTCTTTTCTGCTATTTGTAGCGATCGCAGACGATTAATGGCTGCTGCTAACTCAAAGCGACGAAATAAGACAAAATCTCCTTGAGGAAAGTGACTTAAAATATCTAAACCTTTACTATTAATATCTTCTATCACTCGATCTAAAATATCGGGTAAGGTTGTTTGACGGTTCATGTAATTATTTTTAGCATAAATAATAGCAGCAGAAATTGCTTGTAACTGTCCCTGTTCGATTAATTGTTCAACGGCAGTTAAGTCAATTTCTTCCGTGCCAAAAACCACTTGATCCACGTCTCGTACTTTCACTTTAACGTCTCGTTTTCCGCGACTGGGATCAATACTTTGACCTAACGGTATTCTCGGCGTTATCTTGCCAAACTGTTCACCCCCTTCTCTCCTCCGTTCATTGGGATTTTCTTGAGCAATTTTTTTAGCTTTTTCGGTTACATCGTGGGGTTGAAAAGTATCCATAGCAATGACGTGATCCGCGACATCAAAATAGTCTCCACTTCCTCCCATTACTAATAGAGTTGATACACCATAATCAAGATATAATTGTTTAATTTTGTCGATAAATGGGGTAATGGGTTCTTTATTTTTTACAATTAATTGTTGCATTCTGCGATCGCGGATCATAAAGTTTGTGGCGGCTGTATCTTCATCTACCAATAAAACTTTAGTACCTGCTTCTAATGCTTCGATAATATTGGCTGCTTGAGAGGTACTTCCACTGGCATTTTTAGTGGTAAAGTGATCAGTTGATCGGTGTTGTGGCAATTGATTAATAAAGGGAGAAATATTAACTCCGACAATACTTCTACCATCTTCTGCCCTAATTTTTACTGCGGAGGGATCACTGATTACAAATTCTCTACCATCCCCAGGAATATGATTATAAATCCCTAATTCTATCGCTTTTAATAAAGTTGATTTTCCATGATAACCACCTCCTACAATTAAAGTGATGCCTTGGGGAATACCTAACCCTTTGAGCATACCTTTATTGGGAGTATTTAATGAAATTTCTAAAGATTTTGGAGATTGAAACGGGATAGGATTTTTATCTAAAGGACGAGAGTCAACACCACTTTTACGAGGCAAAATCGAACCATTAGCAATAAAAGCAATTAAGTTATTTTTGGGTAATTTTTCTCGTATACAGTCTGCATCTTCAGCCGTTTCAACTTGTTTCTGAATTTTCTGACTATTTAGAGATTGATAAAGTAAACTTGTGTCTACTATATTTGGAATATCCTCACATAATAGTTGTGCTGCCTGATGACCTAAAATTGTTCTTCCCTTAGCAGGAAGTCCTACAGAAAAACGAATTTCTAGATCATTTTTATGAATCGTTGCAGCAGTTCTTTTAATAATTTCTTGTCCAATTTTAATAATACTAATTTTTCCACTTTTTCCTGTTCCTCTCTGGCGACTCAGTTGTGAACAAGCTTGACTAAATTGCCGAATCAAATAGTCTTCTAAAGCAATTTTTCTACTTTTATTTTTATACAGATCAACAGAAAATTTAGCAATCGTATGGGAAATTTTTATGATTAATTTACTAGGAGATGCAAAGGGGTCACTTTGAATATGTTCAAAAATCAACCTAAATTTAGGAAATTCATAGGTTCCTTTAATCTCTTTATAAGCTTTATAACCCCGTCTATCTAGAGAAACAAGTTTATTATATAAGTCTTGATCATTCATACTACTAATAAATATCTTGTACCTTCAATTAAATTAGCTAGTTCAGAAAGGGAATAGGGAATAGTAAATTTAACTTTCACCCTACACCCTACACCCTACACCCCCATTTCCTTTATCTAACTCCCAAAAACTTATGAATTTGTAAACTCATACGCCATTGAGGATTACTTAGAATATAATCAAAAATTAAAGATTTACTTTCGGGAGAATTCCATTCAGGTTGTAAATATTTAATGGTTTGCGATGGCACTTTTTTTTCTTGTTTTTCTGCCCAATTTAAGTCCGCTTCATTAGCAATAATAACCTTTAATTCGTTAACCTGGGAATAAACAGTTTCATGGGGAACTTTAAACGGTTTAGGAGACAAGGTTATCCAATCAAACTCACCAGTTAAAGGATAGGCCCCAGAGGTTTCTAAATGAACCCTTAACCCTAGCTGTTTTAACCCCTTAGTTAAGGGGAATAAATCATGTATTAGGGGTTCTCCTCCTGTAATCACTACCATAGCAGGGTTAGCTGCTTTAGCTGCATCGGTTAAAGTTTTGATAGACTGCTGAGGATATAGGTTGCTATTCCATGACTCTTTTTGGTCACACCAGGGACAATGAACGTCACATCCAGCCAAGCGAATGAAAAAAGCACTCATCCCTGTCCAAGTTCCTTCTCCTTGTAAGGAGTGAAACCTTTCTACAATAGGATAAGTCTTTAATTGAGGTGCGATCGCTTTCATGCCAACTGACGCTAAACTATTCATAACTTATTATTAACACTTCTAACAATTGTAACGGCTTTTTTTGTTGTGTTATGAGACATCTTTATTTTCAACTATTATCAACGCTTCCCTTGGTTATCATAGGTTTAATAGGTTGTGAGTCGATTGAACCTATTCCGATCAAAAACAGTCCCCTTTCTGAGATTCCCTCTTCTAATTCTAACGCTCCTTCTAGTTTAACCGATCCGGCCTTTCTTGAAGCCCTTGAAGAAGCAACTCACCGAGAAATTAATCGATATCGTTTATCTAAAAATTTATCCCCATTAAAACTGAATTCTCAAATTACCCAACAAGCAAGAATTCATAGTGAAAGGATGGCTTCTGGTATTATTCCTATTAGTCATGATAAGTTAGAAGAACGACTAAAAATTATTAGTTATAGTACCCCCCATGAAAAGGGAGTGGAAAATTTAGCTACCCATCAAGATAATTTTGATCCTGTTGAAGCTACCATTAAACAGTGGTTAAATCATCCCCAAAATCTTAAAAACATTGAAGGAAAATACGACGAAACTGGTATAGGGGTAGCACAAAATAATAGGGGAGAATACTATTTCACACAAATTTTCATAAAAGATAAGCCTTCTAATATTACTCATTCTCCAGAAATCACTAATAGTTTAGAACCCTGGAAAAATTCTGATCTCTTGTTAGAAAAAGCAAGTCAAGATGGTCAGTTCTTAATTGCTTTAGAACAAGAAATAAATCGTCGGGTTAATCAATATCGTTTATCGAAAAATTTACCCCCATTAACAATGAATGCAGAAATTAGTTATGTTGCAAGAGAACATAGTCAAGATATGGCTAGTAAACAAGCGACGTTTAGTCATGATGGGTTTGATAATAGGGCTAAATCTGTAGGAAAAACCATTCCCTATCAATCCTTTGCTGAAAATTTAGCTTATATAAAAGGGTATCCTGACTTAGCTGATGTAGCAGTTAAAGGATGGATTAATAGTCCTGGCCATCGTAAAAATATGGAAGGCAATTTTAATTTAACTGGGATAGGAATTGCAAAAAATTCTGAGGGAGAATACTATTTTACTCAGTTATTTTTATTACAACGGTAAATTTAATTGTCTAATTCATAAGATCATTATCTGTATAATCAAAAAAAGTGTTACTGTAACTAGGTATTTTAGCTTAACTTAGCTATATTTAGTCATAATTATCTCTACTTTTAGATAGATTTAGTTTCTCACTACTTTTAATTAATCTAAACATCATAATTAAAAAAGATGTCACGAATAAACGGTAACTCTAAATGATCCGTGTGGCGTTCTCTGTTTTTTATGCAATATACAATACCAACCGATAAAGATCATGAATTTGAATTCCGCTCATATTCATCTACTACTCAATCACTTTCCCATTGTTGGTGCTATTTTTGGTCTTTTATTATTAATTTATAGCATATTTAAAACCAGTGATGACCTAAAACAAGCGAGTTACTGGACATTTATTATTGTTGCTTTACTTACGATTCCCACCTATATTTATGGAGAGCAAGCTGCTGATATTGTACTCAATGTACCTAACGTTACTGAAGCTTATGTCCACAAACATGAAGAGTTAGCAGAGGTGTCTTTAATTACGCTTGAAATCCTAGGAACCCTCAGTATAGTCGGTTTGTTTTTTTCCAGTAGGACAAAAAAGACTGTAAACTGGTTGACGATGATTATTCTTGCGATCGCAATTATTGGGACAGTTTTAGTGTCTTGGACAGGACTTCAGGGTGGAATTATTCGCCACACAGAAGTAAGAGGAGATATACTGATACTGACACCTGACCATTCAGACACTGAAGAACAAAATAATCATTCCCATGAATAGAAAACCCGAAAGACAACGATTGATATAATTTATCTTACCTACTAGCGTCAGGATAAATTAATTTAATATGAGTCAAACGATTGATAAAGTAAAAGAAGCCTTATCGAACTTAGAAATTATTACCGATCCGAATCAAATTACCAAACTATCTCTAGATTATTATCATTTTAGTCCAATTCTACAACAGCAACTGCAAGATAAACGGGGAGATATCGTTATTCGTCCCACCACAGAAGAAGAAATCGTACAAGTCGCCCAAACTTGCGTTAAATATAAAGTACCCCTAACTGTCAGAGGTGCCGGAACAGGGAATTATGGTCAATGTATTCCCTTAGAAGGGGGTGTCATCCTCGACATGACCAAAATGAATCAAATTCTTTGGTTAGAACAAGGGGTTGCTTGTGTAGAACCTGGGGTGAAAATGGCCGCTTTTGATAAACTCGCTAGACAAACCGGGTGGGAGTTGCGGATGGCCCCTTCTACCTACCGTAGCGCAACCATTGGGGGGTTTATTGGGGGTGGTAGTGTAGGGATGGGATCAATTACCTATGGACAACTACGCGATCGCGGTAATCTTCAAGCTTTACGGGTGATTACCCTAGAAGATGAACCCTGTCTGATTGAGTTACGAGGGGACGAAGTACAAAAAGTTAATCATGCTTATGGCACTAATGGCATTATTACACAATTAGAAATCCCCTTAGCTCCGACTTATCCTTGGGCCGAAATTATTGTTATTTTTGATGATTTTATGCAAGCTGCAAGGTTTGGTCAAGGGTTAGGAGAAAGTGATGGTATTGTTAAAAAATTAATCACCGTTCACGCTGCACCGATTTGTCGCTATTTACATCAATTAAAAGACTATTTACCTGAGAATAAACACGCTGCTATAGTAATGGTTTCAGAATACGATTTAGAAGCATTTCGGGATTTGGTTTATGAATATAATGGGGAAATAAGTTATTTTAAAACCGCAGAAGAAGCCAGTCACCGAACCAGTTTATTAGAATACACTTGGAATCATACCACGCTTCATGCTCGTAGTGTTGATCCGACGATTACTTACTTACAAACTTTTTACTTTACCTTAGATAAGGTAGAACATTTCTATGAGCATTTTGGGGATGAAGTAATGATTCATTTAGAGTTTATCAAGTTTCAGGGTAAAGTAATTCCTGCCGGGTTACAGTTGTTTCATTTTACAACAGAAGAAAGAGTCAATGAAATCATCCGTTATCACGAAGAAAATGGTGCTGGCATTGCTAATCCTCACACCTATCTATTAGAAGGAGGCGGACGAAAAACCATTGATTCTCCACAGTTAAATTTCAAAAAAGAAGTTGATCCTTATGGTTTAATGAATCCTGGTAAAATGAAAATTAATAATTAGAAATTAACAAAAAAACTCTAAGTTTAGAAAGGAATAGGGAACAGGCAAGAGTGAGAATTTTATCTTCAGAAATCAAGTGAATTGTTTGTCATGTTTCCTTTCACGAAGCAAATTAAAGTCGTTTAATGAGGAATATAAATGATGACAATGTTTGGGTTTTTGGGGGGTACTATTATGGCTGTTGAGTCTGGTTATAAAGTTTGGCCCCATCCTAACTCGGAGAAAATTTATAATCGATTGAGTGATGCAAAATGGTTTTTAGCAGTAAGATGGTGTGATAATCTTCTAACCCCTGCTGCTATTATCAATAATATGGGAGAACTCACTTTTATCAATCAATTCGTTTTGAAAATGGGAGAAGAAAAGTTTATTCCTCAGCAATATCGATTAGATATTTTTGCTAAATGTTTGCCTTTATTACCTAATGAAATCGTTACTTATGAGTTAAACAATTCAGAGAAAATTTTAGAAATACGAGGATTAGAAATAGATTCTCGCTACGGCAAAGTTGCCTTAGTTACAACAATTTCAGTCGATCATTAAAATAGCGATCAGTCTTCAGCACTCAGCAATCAGTATTATAAGAAAATAGCTGATAGCTTCTTAAAAATTAAGAAATAGTTAGGGTGTGTGATGACCACCCTCTTGAATTGTCATAATAAGTCTTATTTTAATCCCAATGAAGTAATAGTTTTCAGATTTTTCAAAAAACTCTATTTTAGAAAATTAGCAACACGGTTATGCCTTTAGAAAACGCCAATGCTTTAGAAGAAATTAAACGACTTAAGGCTGAAATGGAACGTTCTGTAATCGGTCAAGATTACGTTGTGGAAAGGCTCTTAATTTCCCTAGTTGCTAACGGTAATGTACTCCTAGAAGGATTACCCGGTTTAGCAAAAACTCGCTCTGTAAAAAGCCTTGCCAAAACCCTAGAAGTCGGTTTAAGTCGGATTCAATTTACACCAGACTTACTTCCTTCTGATGTCACAGGGACAGAAATTTATCAAAACACATCCGAAGGAGGAAAATTTCAGTTTCAACCCGGGCCAATTTTTAATAATTTAGTTTTAGCCGATGAAATTAACCGAGCGCCGGCTAAAGTACAGTCAGCTTTACTAGAAGCAATGGAAGAAAGACAGGTAACTGTCGCTGGTACAACTTACGAACTTCCCAAACTGTTTATGGTTTTAGCCACGCAAAACCCCATTGAACAAGAAGGAACTTACCCCTTGCCTGAAGCACAAATGGATCGGTTTTTGATGAAAATTTACATCGATTATCCCGACCAAGAATCAGAAAAAAAAGTCGTTCGTTTGGTGAGAGGGGAAGAAAAACAAACAGTAGTACCCCCAGGAGAAAAGATAACTGTATCTCAACAATGTATTTTTCAAGCTCGTCAAGAAGTCCAGGAGGTTCATGTTTCAGAAGTCATTGAAACTTATATTACCGATTTAATTTTTGCGACTCGCTACCCCGAAAAATATGACTCTCAACTGGCAAGCTGGATTCGCATTGGTGCAAGTCCTAGAGGTTCTATTAGCCTTGATAAAGCCTCTCGTGTCTATGCTTGGATGCAAAGCAGGAACTATGTGACTCCTGATGATGTACAAGCTATTATCAAAGATGTGCTAAGACACCGCATTGCCTTAAGTTACGAAGCAGAAGCCGATCGCATTTCGAGCGATCGCGTTATTGAAGAAATGCTCAAGTTAGTAGCAGTGGCGTAAAATCATGACAACTGGTGTAACCATTGACCTCAAAGCATTAGCGCGTCTACGGTATCAAGCGAAAGGCTTTAGTTTTTTGCCCCGTCAGCCTATCAATAGTTTACTCGCAGGTCGTCATAATTCTCGGTTGCGAGGACGAGGATTGAATTTTGAGGAACTTCGTCGCTATCAACCAGGAGACGATATTCGTACCATTGACTGGAAAGTAACCGCTCGCACCGGGAAAACCTATACGAGAGTATATACCGAAGAACGCGATCGCCCTACTTTACTGATCGTTGATCAGCGAGTATGCATGTTTTTTGGCTCCCAAAAAGCGATGAAATCAGTCACCGCAGCAGAAGTAGCAGCCCTTACAGCTTGGCGAGTTGTTGATGCTGGAGATCGCGTTGGGGCAATTGTTTTTAATGATTCCAAGATCGAACAAATTCGACCCTATCGAAGTCGCGATCGCGTGATGCAAATTCTCAAAACCATTGCCATCCAAAATCAAGCCTTACGTCTGAATCGAGAGATGACTTCCAATGCAACCATGCTGAATCAGGCTCTGACCTATGGAGTGCGATCGGCTACCCATGATTACTTAATTTGCCTCATTAGTGACCTGAGAGGAGCCGATGAAACCAGTAAGGAACTGATGACGCGACTGGCTCGACACAATGATGTCATTGTTGTGTTTGTCTATGATCCCTTAGAAAAAGAACTGCCATCTGCTGGACGTTTAACCGTTAGCGATGGAGAACAACAATTAATTATTAATAGTAGTAATTCTAAATTGCGACAACAATATCAGAGTAATTTTCAACAAAGATTAAACATAGGAAAAGAAATTCTCTTAAAACAAAAAGTCCCTTTATTAGAAATTAATACCGATGAAGATGCGGCGATTCAATTAATCAGATTATTAGGAGGTAGCAGATGAAAGCAACTGAAACCCTAAAAGATCCTAATTTTGGCAGCTATATGCTCAACGGGTTTAGAGAGATTTCCTTACCAGAACCTCCCCGTTATTTTCCCCAGACAATTGGCTGGACAATACTGGCAAAAATTATATTCATTCTTGTTATTATTTGGGTCATTAAATTTTATCAATATTGGCAAAAAAACCGTTACCGTCGAGCAGCATTGAAGCGTCTTCGGCAATTAGAGAAAGCTCTGCAAACACCAGAAACTAAAGTTAATGCCTTAAAAGAACTGCCTATCCTTTTGAAACAAACGGCTTTAGCTGTTTATCCTCGGCAACAAGTTGCGTCATTAACTGGTCAAGCATGGCTTACTTTTTTAGAAAGTACCTATTCAGGAAACTTGCTCACCCCAGAACAAGGAAAAATACTCACTCAATTAGCTTATCAATCTAATCAGATGATAAGTCAGCTATCGTCTGAAACTGTAATTGATTTGTTTGATTTTGCTCGTCATTGGCTCGCTAAACATCAAGAAACCTCAACCTAATGTCTAACAATTAAGTAATACCAAATTCGCTTTTAAAAGACTGTTACTAAAGAAAAAATAAAACCCGATTTTGTAGGGTGGACAAGATTTTTAGAAATAGGGTTAACTGCTATCGAAATTTTTAACAAGCAACCGATTAGAATATAAGTTAAGAGAATTAGGAATTGATATTAATGATCTTTATATGAGTTAAAACATAACCTGTTAGTTCTTGTTTGCTCATTTTACTAATATGATATAATAAAAATGGTCATTTTATACTTAAGAAAGGGAATTGAGTGAGTATGTCAAGTTCTAAAAATATTTCCTTCATAGAAGCTCAAGGAAAGCTTTTAACTCTTATGGAAGAAGTTAATAAATCCCATAAACCTGTAACAATTACTGGTAAAAATAGTAACGCTGTTTTAGTCAGTGAAGAAGATTGGAAATCCCTTCAAGAAACCCTTTACTTAAAATCAATTCCAGGTATGTGGGAATCCATTGAAGAAGGAATAAATGAACCCATTGAGGATTGTTCAGACTCTCTTCCTTGGTAATAAATTTATGGCTTGGCAATTAAAATATTCTAAACAAGCACAAAAAGATTCTCTCAAAATAGGTTCAACTGGACTAAAAAGAAAAGTATCAAAAATTCTAGAACTATTAGAGGAAAATCCGTATCAATCTCCACCAAGTTTCGAGAAACTTAAAGGGACATCAGCACCTGTTTTCTCTCGTCGGATTAATATTCAACATCGCTTAGTTTATCAAGTTTTTGATGATGAAAAGATTGTCAAAGTTTTGCGGATGTGGACACATTATGGAGAATGATAAATGTAGGGAAAATTCATGAATCCTTTCCACAGATTAACGATTATCCCTTGTTTTGTAGAGAGGTTTCATGAAACCTCTCTACAGTGGTGTCAAAAACAGTTATTAAGCTTATTTTTTCTTAGCTAACTTGCGCTTAAATGCACCACCAAAAGCAAGAGCAGTTCCTGCACCTAAAATAAAATAGTTAAAGGTTCGGGGATAGGTTGAATACCAGGTTGAATACCGATACTAAATACCCCTGGAAACAATGAACAAAAATGTGTTATCCTAAATTCAATAAGTATGATAAGCATATTTGAGTTAAATATTCTCCATTCAACGCCATCTATCAAAATTCCTATTAAGCGAAAACGATGCAAATTATTTCTAAAAATAAGGAAATCCCATTAAGATTATGGACTGTTGAAGACTATCATCGTATGGTTGAAGTAGGACTATTACAACCTGATGAAGCGGTAGAATTAGTTGCTGGTCAAATCATACAAAAAATGAGTCCTCAAGGAACACCTCATGCGACAACCATTAGAATTGTTAGTCGTTTGTTAGAAAAAAGGTTAGGAGAAAAAGCATTAGTTCAAACCCAATTACCCATTCAACTGAATAATTTTTCTGAACCTGAACCTGATATTGCCATAATTGTAGCAGATGAATTGCTCTATTTAGATCATCATCCTTTCCCCTCAGAAGTGTATTTAATTATTGAAATAGCTGACAGTACCTTAAAAAGGGATTGTCAAATAAAAGCTATAGATTATGGAAGTTCTGGCATTAAGGATTATTGGGTTTTAGATATTAATAATCGTTGTTTGCACCTTTTTAGAAATGGGACAGAGCAAGGTTATGAAAAGGAGACAATTCTTCAAGAAAATGAAACCGTGTCTCTCTTAGCTTTTCCTGATCTTAAAATCGAGGTAGGTGAAATGTTACCACCGAATCCCCAAAACTATTAAAGTATCTTATGCTTGCAAAATGGGGGAATACATCACAATTTTTGTTCAAATGATTGAATTTGCCAGACCCTACTTGTTTGTATTAATGCCCTTGCCTTTATTGGTGTGGTGGTTGAGTCCTCCTTATACCACACCCCAAGAAGGTCTTCAAGTCCCTTTTTTTCAAGATATCGTCAAACTAACAGGGAAAACCCCAAATCGAGGGGCGACGGTACTCCAGCCTAACTGGTTACAAAAACTGCTCGTTCCTATCTGTTGGTTATTAGTGGTCATCGCCATAGCCCAACCTCAATGGTTAGGCGAACCCATCACTCAAGTTCAATCAGCTAGAGATTTAATGTTGCTGGTCGATTTATCCCAGTCGATGGAAGCTAAGGATTTTCAAGACCAACAAGGTAATAAAATTGATCGTCTTGAAGCGGTTAAATTAGTGGTGGATGATTTTATCGAACGACGAGAAGGAGATAGAATCGGTTTAATTCTTTTTGGCACTAAAGCTTATCTGCAAGTTCCCTTTACCCAAGACTTAGAAACCGCCAGATTTCTGCTGGATGAGGCTCAAATTGGCATGGCAGGCGCACAGACCATGTTAGGAGATGCCATTGGCCTAGCCATTCAAACCTTTGAGGACAGCAAAACCGAGAATCGAGTCTTAATTTTACTCACGGACGGTAATGATACAGGGAGTCAGGTTCCTCCCGATCAGGCTGCTAAATTTGCTGCTCAAAGAAATATTGTCATTTATACTATTGCCATTGGGAACCCAGAAACCGAGGGAACTGAAAAGATTGATGAAGAGACATTACAATTAATAGCAGATCAGACTGGTGGTCAGTTTTTTCGAGGAAGCGATCGCCAAGGACTGATTCAAATTTATGATATTCTCGATCAACTAGAACCCCAAGAGTTTAATAGTCGGTCTTATCAACCGAGACGAGATTTATTTTATGTTCCTGTGGCTCTATTTTTACTGATTGCTTTAAGCTATCATCTGGTCATGTCAGTGAAGAGTTTAAAATCACAAGAAAAGTTTTAAATAGACATTTTTTGCTAACTAGAGACTATGATTAGTTAAACCGAACTCAGGTTATATTAGTAAAAAACTATAGCACTAGGGTTTATGGTGAGATGAACTGTGTTTCTGTGGCCAAAGCAGCATATCTTTTAGGGATTTCCCGTCAACGAGTACAACAATTACTTTACGCCCAGAGAATTGAAGGGGCGTTTAAAGAAGGACGACGCTGGCAAATTCCTTTGTATAACGGCAAAATGCCCAAAATTATTCCAGGGAAGCGAGGTCCAAAAGGAACTTGGCGTAAACGTCCTCAAGAAGCAACAACTTATATTCATGTGAATCAACAACTGATTCGCGATAATCTTAAAAAAACGGAGAAAGAGCCTGTGATTTGTATAAAACAAGGCAGTAAAGTTAAGTATTGCCATCAAGTTAACATTTTAGACGGTTTATGCCAAATTATTTATGATCCTTATAATCCCAAACCCTGTGGCGCAACAGTTTGGGTGGAAATTGATCCAACTATTATGCAAGTGATCGCTTCATCTAATCCCTTAGTCACTCACGCTTTTGGCTGAATTAAGACATTTTAGCGACTACTCAGCCCAATCTACAAGATCGGCGATCGCACTTAAACGTCTTCAATTGAAGCACGGTTAATGCCGTAAATCTGCCGTTTTGATTTTTTAGCAATCACCTGGTTGTATACACGCACTTCCTCTGTAGTGAGAAGCTTCGTGGTGGAAGAACGACAAGGGGCATCAAAGTCAAATAGAACCCCTAAACTCGGAGATACTGGATAGTAGAGTTCAAGTTCCTGTGGAGATACGCCCGGCTCAAGATTAATTGCTTTCATGTTCACCATTGGTTGGTCGCCAGTAATGAAAGGAATAGAATTGGCACGGAGAAAAGTTACGCGCAGAGTCTTTCTACCAAGCCAAAGTGACCGACCGACGTTGCATGAGAAGATTGTGCGCATTAAACCGAAGGATGCCTCAGCATTGAAATCCGGTATTTTCTTAAGGACGCTCGTCATGCTCTCCAACATTGTCGGTGTACGAAAGTATTGTGAAGCTAGAAACCAAGTGTGAAAGATAGATTTTTCTGCATCGGTAAGCAAATTAGGATCTTCGTTACGAAGTGATTCAAGAAAAGGAATTGCCCGCTGTTCGAGTCCAGCCAGCATATCTTCCTCTAGATTATTGATATATTCATCCAGGACATCTTTGAACTCAGGAGATCCAGTTTCCTGATATTTGCGTTTGAGCTTGAATAAGAATGTGAAGTGAGGAATCCACCCCTCAGCGATCTCGCGTAGGTCTGATGCTAGTGGTTCTATTGCCAACTTTTTGACAACTAAAAGGTCAAACTCAGACATCTCGCGAAGGCGATAGAAATCCCTTTCATTGGCGACGTTTTGTGTGCTGGTTGAAAATACATTTTTACCAAGACGGTGGCACCATAAATTTCCATTGGATGCCCATGCTTCTAGATAATGTCTCCATACATAGTGTTGACGACGTTTCTTCATAGTCCTGTTTTGGGCAAGAGGTCTTTTCAAGAATCCATTGTTACCAATTTAGCAAGTGAAAAGGGGAACCTAGCTGCAGTAAGGCGTGGACGATCAAACCATTTATCATACCAACTCCTTTTGAATAATCACCGATTATAGAATACAAAACGGAAACTTTCGATCTAAGATACCCTATAATTACACTACCCAGAAACGCTTTAAATATTGCCCTCTCGACAAACCTAATAACTATATCTGCCAATTAGGGTCAAATGTCTAAGTCCATCATGATTATAGAATAAATTATGATTGAACTCTCCCAGTTTCACTTTATTTATCCCCTGTGGCTGCTGGCTTTAATTCCTAGTCTTACACTATACTTTCTACTCCAACGGCAGCAAGAAGCCACTTCTCAATGGCGTAACCTAATTTCAGCGAATCTTTTACCTTATTTAATCGATAAAAAGGGAGAAAAAGAGAGAGTACGCCCCTATAGACTGCTTTTGGCCGGATTTATTCTAGCGACTCTTGCTTTAGCTGGGCCGACTTGGCAACGAGAACCTTCCCCTTTTGCTGAAGATGAAGCACCACTGGCGATCGCTTTAGACCTTTCTCCTTCGATGACGGTGACTGATATTCAACCGTCACGCTTAGAACGGGGAAAGCAAAAAATTCGGGATCTCTTGGCGTTACGCAGCACGGGATCAACTGCTTTAGTCGCTTATTCCGGTAGCGGCCATTTAGTCATGCCTTTAACGGAGGATTCTCGCATTATAGAAACCTATTTAACGGTTCTTTCCCCCAATCTGATGCCAATACCTGGGAATGCTCCTAATCAGGCTTTAAAGGTTGCTGACACAGCCTTATCAAAAACCACTGTACCAGGTAGTATTTTATTTATTACTGATGGGATTGGAGTTGACCAAACTCAAGCATTTATTGAATATTCCCAGCAAAGTGAGAATGATATTGTGGTTTTAGGCATAGGAACCTTAGAAGGCGGTAATATTGCTGATGCTAATAATACAACTTCAACCTATAGCCGTCTTGATCGCCAAGGGTTGGAAAAGTTGAGTCGTCAAGCAGGGGTTTATGTAACCTATGTCAGCTTAGATAATAGCGATGTCGAGCAAATCTATCAACATATTCAGAAACACCTAACCGACATAGAAAAGTCAGATAGCGATCGCTGGCGTAATGAAGGTTATTGGTTAGTCTACCCCTTAGCCGGATTGTTATTATTATGGTTTCGTCGTGGGTGGACAATTCAATGGTTGGCGGTGTTTTTGGTCGGTTTTCTCCTGTGGGAATCTCCTGTTTTAGCTGATCCCTATGGGAATCAGGGCATTTATTTAGCTGAGCAACCGTCTTCTTTCGTTAACCTCTGGCTTACCCGTGATCAACAAGGTCGTTGGTTATTTGAACGGGGTAATTATGCAGACGCAGCCGAAAGATTTGATAATCCTTTTTGGAAAGGAATTGCTTATTATATTAATAAGGATTTTGAGCAAGCAACTCAGCAATTTTCTGAGATTAAACCGAAAACACCAGAAATCTATTTCAATTTGGGTAATGCTTATGCTCAACAAGAAGATTATAAAAATGCTCTGAAAAACTACGATCGCGCTTTAGGAATGCGTTCAGACTATGCTGATGCTCAAAATAATCGCGATCTCGTTCAAAAATTATTAGAAAAAGAAGAGGAATTAGCCAAACAACGTCCCGAAGAACAATCAGGAGATTTAAAAGCTGACAAAATAGTCGAAGACGATACGCCTCCCTCAGACGACGATCAAGATAATGATCATCCTCGACCCAATTTAGATGGTATCGGTAATACTGCGATCGCTGATTTATGGCTGCAAAATGTGCAAACAACTCCGGCTGATTTTTTAAAACAAAAGTTTCAATATCAACTCGAAACTAAAGATCAATGAAACAGATAATCGAAAAAAGATGGTTAAGTAGACTCAAAAAAGCCTTAATTTTACTGCTTATTTCCTTTATATGCAGTGGAATTTTAACGTCTAATGCTCTAGCTGATGATCATCCTGATGTATTTTTACGTACCAGTTTAGAACCCAAAAATCCCATCGTTGGACAACAAGTTACCGTTAATGTTGATGTTTTTGTTAACAGTTGGTTTGCTAAAGCACCCCAATTTTCAGACATTCAAATTGACGATACTATTGCTTTTCTGCCTCCCAATGCTACGTTAAATCTGACTAAACGCATCAAAAATCAAACTTATGCAGGTCAGCGTCACAGCTATTTCCTGTTTCCTCAACTGCCAGGCCGTTATTATCTTCCTACTATTTCGGTGAAAATCATTCCAGGGGGAGGCACAGGAGAAGCCATCACTTTGTCTACCCAAGAGACTAGCTTTATGGCTCAATTACCCTCAAAACTAGCCTCTGAGTCTTCAGACCCCATTATCGCTACATCCAATCTGGAGGTCAAGACAGAGGTTAACATAAATGGGAATTCAGAATTAAAGTCATTGCAAGTCGGTGATACCATTGAACGCATAGTGACGATCGCTGCTGTAGATACATTAGCAACATTTTTACCGTCTATTAATCCTGGCGATACATCCGGTTTAGCTGCTTATCCCGATCCACCTTTATTAACTAATCGTTTTGAAAGAGGTCAGTTAACAGCCATTAGAAGCGATCGCATCTCTTATATTGCCTCTGAACCAGGTCGATACCAATTACCTTCTTTATCCATTATCTGGTGGAATACTCAAACCCAATCTTTAGAAAAAACGGATATTTCTAAGGTTAAAATTCGAGTAAAAACACCTCTTAAACAATTATTTATACAAGGGTTGATTGGCCTCACTGGGGTTATATTTTTGTTGGGTATATTTTTTTACTATCGCCAAAAGTTACAACTTTTTTATCAAAATTATCAACAGAAAAGAAGTGAAGATGAACCAGTGATTTTTCAGCGTTTACGTCAAGCTACTTTAAATAATAATGCCCAAAAAACTTGGAGAGAATTGCTAAAATGGCTGAATTCTACAACTAAAGATTCTAAAACTCTTACTGTAAATGATTTTTTAAGTCAAGTCAAAGATCCTTCTTTAACTCAAGAAATCAAACAACTTGAAGCCCTTTTATTTGGAAAAAATAGTAATAAAGATAGCAATTTAAACTGGTCGGGAGCTAAGTTGGAAAAAAGTATTCATCGAGTTAGAAAACATTGGTTACATCTAGCATCTAAAACCAGTCAAATGTACTCAATAGACTTAGACATTTTACCGCCTCTTAATCCACACTTTTAGCTTATGTTTTAACAAGCTATCAGTTATCAGTCGTCAGCTATATTTTTATAATACTGACCGCTTTTTTAATCCTCATCTTAATAAATTACGGCTATCCTCACTGCATCCCTTGCCAAAAAACGATAAAGTGTAAATATACTATGAAGAAATGTAACGAGAAGTAAGCCAAAATTTATGTTTGAGAATTTTACTGATAAAGCCATCAAAGTTATTATGCTTGCCCAAGAAGAGGCGCAACGCATGGGACAGAACTTAGTCGGGACAGAACACCTGTTATTAGGATTACTGGGTCAAGGAAACTCTTTATCCGCTAAGATTTTACAAGGGATGGGGCTGAACTTAAACACAACAAGACAAGCCATAGAAAGATTAAGGGGCAAAGGGGCGGGATTTAGTCCAAACAATTTACCGTTTACACCTACGGTTAAACAAATTTTAGAAAAATCTTTCGAGGTAGCCAGAAAAGATAATAGTTATGTCACCCCAGAATACATCTTTTTGGTACTGCTATCTGACCCCAACACAGTAGCAGTCAAAGTTTTAGTCGCTCAAGGTATCGACATTAAGGAATTACGCACTACCTTAGTGAAAAGGCTAGGAGAAGAACCTGTACCTGTGACCGCAGGACAAAAAACCTCTCCATTCGATAGTTTTTCCCAACCTAAACCTACCTTAGAACAGTTTGGGACAGATTTAACTAAAAAAGCTAGAGAAGGGCAATTAGACCCCGTAGTGGGACGAACGCGAGAAATAGAAAGAGTCATACAAATACTCGGTCGTCGTACTAAAAATAATCCTGTTTTAGTGGGAGAACCTGGGGTGGGTAAAACTGCGATCGCAGAAGGATTAGCTCAGCGTATTATAGAAGGGGATATTCCTGAACTGTTACAGAATCAGAGAGTTATTGCCCTCGATATGGGGTTATTAGTGGCCGGCACTCGTTTCCGAGGTGAATTTGAAGAACGACTAAAATCCATTGTCAAGCAAGTTAAAGAAGACGGCAACATTATTCTTGTTATCGATGAAATTCATACCTTAGTCGGTGCAGGAAGTATGGGAGGGGCGATGGACGCTTCTAACCTCTTAAAACCTGCTTTAGCGAGGGGTGAATTACAATGTTTAGGGACAACAACCTTAGATGAATATCGTCAACATATTGAAAAAGATACAGCCCTCGAAAGACGATTTCAACCGGTGATGGTAGGAGAACCTTCTGTTGAAGAAACTATCGAAATTTTACAAGGATTACGTAAAGAATACGAAGCTCATCATCAAGTCAAATTTTCTCAACAAGCTTTAGAAGCTGCTGCTAATTTAGGAGAGAGATATATTAGCGATCGCTTCTTACCTGATAAGGCTATTGATCTCATTGATGAAGCCGGATCTCGCATTCATTTACGTCATTCTTTACAGAAGAAAATGCAGCCTTCTTTTGAAGCCGAAAAAGAAGCGCCTGTCATCAATCCTGACTCTTTAGTTCCTGTTGTTGATGAAGAAGATATCGCCCAAATTGTTACCGCTTGGACAGGTGTTCCTGTTAACAAGCTGACAGAAACTGAGTCAGAATCTTTGATGTATTTAGAAGATAATTTACATGAGAGGATTATCGGTCAAGAGAATGCGGTAAAAGCGGTATCTAAAGCGGTTCGCAGATCAAGAATTGGTTTACAAAACCCCAAACGTCCTATTGCTAGTTTCATTTTTGCTGGACCTACGGGAGTAGGTAAAACGGAATTAACCAAGGCATTAGCTCAATTTTTATTCGGTTCAAAAGATGCCATGATTCGGTTAGATATGTCTGAATACATGGAACGTCATACGGTTTCTAAATTAATCGGAACTGCTCCTGGTTTCATCGGTTATGAAGAGGGAGGCCAACTAACCGAAGCGGTACGTCGTAAACCTTATAGTGTTGTTCTCTTTGATGAAATCGAAAAAGCTCATCCCGATGTCTTCAATTTACTCTTACAACTGTTAGAAGATGGAAGACTCACCGATAGTAAAGGCCGCACTGTCGATTTTAGAAACACCTTAATTATTATGACTTCTAATTTGGGGTCAAAAGTAATTGAAAAAGGCGGTTATAACTTTGGCTTTGAAACCGAAAATGATGAGGAAAATGTTCAGTATAAGCGAATTCAAGAAGCGGTTAATGATGAATTAAAACAGCATTTTCGTCCTGAATTTTTGAATCGTTTAGATGAGATGATTGTCTTCCGTCAATTGACTAAACCTGAAGTCACAGAAATCGCTGATATTTTATTAGGAGAAGTGGCTCAACAATTGTATGAACAACGTCAAATTACTTTAACGGTTAGCGATGAATTCAAAGGGTTAGTGGTTGAAGAAGGCTATGATCCCAGTTACGGAGCAAGACCCCTACGTCGCGCCATTATGAGACGTTTAGAAGATAGTTTAGCTGAATCAATTTTAGCTGGAAATATCCAAGATGGTGACACTGTAAACGTGGATGTTTCTGAGGATAATCAAGTCATGGTTCAGTCTACTTTACAACCGAATTACGCTTACGTTGATCGCTAATTTGTCTCACTAAAAATTAAATATTCTTTCCCAACAATGCGCCATATTTTTATAGAGAATATGGTGCTTTTTCTATTTTATTTTCAAAGACAGTAGGGTGGGCAATGCCCACCTTACAATACAATTATAGTTTATGGATGAATCGTTCCATCTGGCATAATAGCACCTCTAAGTTGTACTCCTTTCCAATTAACTCCTTTAAAAGAAGCACCTCGTAAATTGGTATTTTCAAAATTAGCGTCTGTTAGAATGGGATTATCTAGGTTAGCACCACTCAGATTAGCACCACTTAAATTAGCACCAGTTAGATCAGTATGTTGCAAATTAGCACCACTTAAATTCACGCCTCTGAGATCAGCGTATTTGAGCTTAGTAATTATTAGGTTAGTTCCCTCCAAGTTAGCATTTTGAAAGTTATTTCCACCTAAAAAATAAGCTCCCCGCAAATCAGCATTTTTTAAGTTGGCATTTTGAAAGTTAGTTTTATCAATGGAAGTTTCTTTAAAAAGAGATCCTTCTAGGTTAGTGTTACTGAAATTGCTAAGCATAATTTTTGCTAGCTCAAAATCACTGTTTTTTAAGTTAGCGCCACTTAAGTTTGTCCCCCATAAACTTATACCGTCTAAGTTGGCATTTTCTAAATTGGCACCTCTTAAGTCACCATCGACTATCTCAGAATGTTCAAAATTAGCACCTTTTAAATTTTTAAAAGTTAGTTCAGCCTGAAATAACTCACATGCAGGACAATTACCAGTTCTCCACAGTTCAAAAAAAGGATCTATCCTGAACAAAAACATGAAAATTATAGAGCTAACGAAGATTAGAATAAGAATAATGGGAATTGCTATTTTTCGCAAGCAGACAAAAAATCGTTTAAAAAGCTTGAGAAAGAACCTTATTAGATAGAATAAAAAAGATACAATATAGTTCATAAATTTAGACCCCAGGGTGGGCAAATCCGAAATTTATTCTAGACGACCTCTAAAAGAAAAAACTTTGCCCACCTTAGAGAAATAGCTTTAAATGTTCGTTTAATAAACATTCCCTTACATCTGGAACATTAATAATAATAAGTGTTGATGTTGGGTTTCTACAGGCTATAGTGCTGAAAAGCAACAGTAATAGACAAAATGAATGTAGAATATAAGATGAATTTAATTATAAATTATAAATTCTTTATTCTTACCTCCCTACAGCGAGTTTTTTTGTGAAACAATTATCCCTCGAAACCATCAAACAAGATTACCCTTATCAATATTTTGGGGCCCATTTTAATGAGACAGAAACCACATTCCGAGTCTATGCACCCCGTGCAACAAGGGTTAGCCTGATGCGTGAGGGGAACGGATGGGATAGTTTTGCTGAACCAATGACGAAAAATGAAGACGGGGTTTGGGAGATTACCATTCCTGAAAATCTGACTTGGAGCGAATATAAATATTACATTGAGAATAATGGTGATTATCTAAGCGAACCCTACGGAATGGGGCGTATTGATCCATTTAGTCCCCAGTTAGCTTCGACTTGGGGAGACGATGGCACTCGTAACTTTAATAGTATTGTCTGCGATCGCAATTATTTTAACTGGACGCATAAACATATTGATCTTCCCCATGAACCCATGAGCATCTATGAGATGCACCTGTCTACCTTTCATGATGGAAATTACCGCGACATTGCCCATAAAATTGTCGATCATCTGGGTTATATGGGGTTTACCCATGTTCAGATTATGCCACCCTTTCAAACTCCCATACATCAATCTTGGGGCTATTTGGTAGGATGTCCTTACGCTATTTATGAACGTCACGGAACCATAGATGACTTCAAATATTTAGTTAACCACTGTCATGCTCACGGTATTGGGGTTATTGTCGATGTTCCTCTGGGGTTTGGGGTGCAAGACTGGGACTGTGGACTAGCAAACTATGATGGAACCGATCTTTATCATCATTCTGGGTCAAGAGGTTGGAATAATCAATGGAATACTCGCATTTACAATGTGGGAGATCCCTATGTTAAAAATTATCTCATTGGCCTGTGTACCTATTTACATCATGAATTAGGGATAGATGGGGCGCGTATTGATGCAGTCGCGTCACAAATCTTTTTCGATTATGATCGCGGATTTTGGGACTGGCCAAGAAACGATCGCGAACAAGTTGAGTTAGAAAACTGGGATCTGTTCAACGGTTTAGGCGGCGATCGTTATTTTGAAGAACGAGGCTACTGGTTATCTGAAGCGGTTGATTTTGCTGGATTACGTTTTCTCAAGGACTTACACGCCCGTTTACAACACACTGCACCCAAGTTTATCACCATCGCTGAAGAATCCCGACGGGTATTCCCAAAACTAGCTGCCCCTGTGGACGAAGGAGGACTAGGGTTTACCTATGCTCAAAATATGGGAGAAATGCACCGCGTTCGCAATTATTTAAAAATTCCTATCGAACATCGTTTAATTGAACATATTGAGATTCTAATCCATAATAACAGTGCGGAAAAAATGGTTAACGCCATGAACACCCATGATGAATGTGCTAATGGGAAGGTGCGACTAATCACAGAATTGGGTAATCATATTCCTCTCATTGGTTTAGCTGCCTTATGTTGGTTTCGACCGGGCGCACCAATGATTTTTCAGGGGGATGAGTTTGGGGAAGAGGGCTATTTTGATGTATTTCAGGGGGTTGACTGGTCAAAAACAGGGGATTATGCAGCCCTTCATCAGCAACAAATATCTAACAATTTTCATGATCTTAATCAACTGCTTCGTAATGAACCAGCATTAAGGAGTCATAAAATCACTTCTATGATTCGGAATGGTTCTAATAATGAGCGAAAATGGTTTAGTTTTATCCGATGGGGTGGGGATGTTGGTTTTGAGTCTAGTGATCCCAAAGATCACAAAGATGATATTATTTTCGTCCGAAATGAAACTCCTTATCAGGTTGAGTGTAATGTAGAGATATATGTGCCGGTGATTGGGGAATACAAGGTTATTTATAATTCCATTGACCAGCGTTATATTGGCTCTCAGCATTATAACCAACATGATCCCTATTGGACTATTCACAGTTCAGGCCAATTTCTCTATTTTGATGTTCATCCCTTTCAAAATATTGCTTTTAAATTGAAATAGGTCAATATGCGTGTCCTTATCCTCAACCCACCTCATCCTGCTATTGGTAGTCGTATTCCCCGTGAACAACTTCCCCCTTTAGGACTTCTGTGCATCGGTGGGCCTCTATTAGAGGCGGGTCATGATGTAACCCTACTTAATGCTGAACTAGGCCCTCTTTCTCATGATGAGATTATTGATCGAGTTCTCAA
Source organism: Crocosphaera chwakensis CCY0110 (assembly GCF_000169335.1). GTDB lineage: Bacteria > Cyanobacteriota > Cyanobacteriia > Cyanobacteriales > Microcystaceae > Crocosphaera > Crocosphaera chwakensis. The sequence goes on along the minus strand of NZ_AAXW01000007.1, from coordinate 39,493 downwards.
ACATCAGCCACAAGTCTTATTAATAGGTCATTCTGGCTCAACTTCAGCCCATCCCATTGTCGCTGAATTGACACGTCATATTCGTGCAATCATGCCTAACTTGATCATCGTTTATGGCGGTGTTTTCCCAACCTATCACTTTTACGACATCTTGCGACAAGAATCGCAAATTGATGTGATTGTTCGTGGAGAGGGTGAGGCCACTGTCCCTAAACTTATGGATGCGTTGGAGAGGGGTGAAACCCTTGATACGGTAGAAGGAATTGCTTATCGTAGCAATGGACAAATTCGAGAAACACCATCCGCAACTATGATCGAGGATCTCGATGCTTATCGCATTGGCTGGGAGTTAGTGGATCTCAAACAATATAGCTATTATGGGGGTAAACAAGCTGTTGTCATCCAATTTTCGCGAGGATGTCCTCATCTGTGTAACTATTGTGGTCAACGGGGTTTTTGGGCGCGTTGGCGACACCGTAACCCTAAAAAGTTTGCTCAGGAAATCGCTTGGCTTCACCGAACCCACGGAGTAGAATTATTTAATTTAGCGGATGAAAATAATCTAATACAAAGAATATATAATAAACAACAACAACAAAGACCCCTTTTTTTATACAGTGTTACACTATATCTTAATACTTTTTTGTATCTATATGGTGTAAAATGTCTTTAAGTCTTCAGAAGGGCATCGACCCTCATACCCAGGAGATCATTTGGTTAGTGCTTGATGAGGATTACCAAGTGGTAGAACCAATTCAGCGTTACCTAACCTTCCTATCAGGAACAAAATCCCCCAACACTGTCGAATCCTACGGTTACGGGTTAAAAGCTTGGTGGGAGTTCCTACAAAGTAAAAACCTCGACTGGAAAGAAGTTCAGTTAACGGATTTAGAAGACTTCGTTCATTGGTTAAGAATAGGAGATACCAGTAACATCGTGTCCATGCAACCTGTGAAAGCAAAGCGTAGTGAACGCAGCATCAATCTGGCACTAACGGCTGTTACCACCTTTTATGAGTACCACGACGCTCATAAAAACATTGACCCCAAAAAGTTTGACCGTCTCATTACTACCAGGGGAAATACTCGTAGAGGGTTATTAGATGGCATTAGTAAGTCCAAACCAACCAGACAGAAATTAGTCAAACTCAAAGAACCTAAAAAGTTTCCTGGTTGTTTAACAGATGAACAAGTCGAAACCTTAGTTAATAACTGTCACCGACTTAGAGATAAATTCCTAATCCTCTTACTTAATGGAACAGGCATTAGAGTCGGGGAATTACTGGGATTACAGCATGAAGATGTAGGAGATGGTAGCGATTACTTTATCCATGTCAGAAAGCGTCGTCATGGCAATGAAGCTAGGGCAAAAGGACAAGAAAGAACCATTCCTGTTATTCCTGAACTACTGCAAATGTATAACGATTACCTCATTTATGAGTATCCAGAAGTCGAATCCAACTATGTTTTTGTCAACATCTGGGAGGGTGCAATAGGGATGCCCATGAAAGCCCCTGTCATTAATACTATGTTTACTCGGTTGAGTAAAAAGACAGGAATTAAAGTGTATCCTCACCTCTTTCGTCATACCTACGCTACCCGTTTATTGAAAGCAGGAATGAGAGTTGATAGGGTTAAATATTTACTAGGACACGCATCAGTTCAGACAACCTTAGATATATACTCTCATATTATTGATGAAGCAGATTTAAACTCAGTAATTAAGTTAGAGGAAGAAGAATGAATCAGTTTGATTTTACCGATGATTATCAGAATCTAATACAAAACCAAGAAACAAGAGGACTGCTATCTAATCCTTTGCTTAAAAAAGATATATGGCATACAGTAGATGATTTAGGATTAAAAGTTAATGAGCATCAAAAAACATTAACAATTAATTTCAGTGACGTGAAATTAGACTGGTTCAGGTTTGTTGTTAAACTCTATATCCTAGTCAGAAGTCGATTAAAACTATCACCAGGTTATTTAAAGGATAATGTCAGTCATTTAAAAAGGTTTTCTAGATTTTTAGAAGCTAATTCAGTTTATAGCTTTGACCAGATCGATAACCAAACTTTTGATGATTTTGACTATTATTTACGGTCATTAAACATTTCAAAAAGAACAATATCCTTGCACTACGTCACTCTCAAAAACTTCTTTGATACTTGCCGATTAGAGGGATGGGTAGAAATTAATACCTATTGGTTTAATGGTAGGCGCACAGGAGTTTCTACTCCGAAAAATGATGAAATCAATTATATTCCTGAAGAGGTTTGGCATCAGTTAGACCAAAACCTTCATCATTTACCAGAGCAACTACAAAGGATGGTGCTAATCATCAGAACGACAGGAATCAGAGTAGGTGAATTACTGAACTTACCGTTAGATTGTTTAAGAAAAAGAGGTGAACAATGGCGACTAAGATTTACAACTGAAAAATATAAAACTGAAGATGAATTACCAATTATTCCTGACTTAGTAGTAGTTATTAAAGAACAACAGGATTATATAAAAGATCACTTTGAAGATAGCTATAACAATTTATTTTCTACTCATTCTGGAAATCATAGGAAAAGATTGAATCCGCAGCCCAAAGTGATGAATACATTAACATTTAATACTTGGCTTAACAAGTTAAGCAAGCAATGTAATATCCAATCAAAAAATGGGCAACTTTGGCATTTTTCTTCCCACCAGTTTCGCAGGACGGTTGGAACAGTGATGACCAATGCAGGGGTTAGAGATTTGATTATCCAAAAATACCTGAGACATCGTTCACCAGATATGCAAAATCATTACAAACATTTGCTTAAACAAGTTTTAGGTGAAGAGTATCAAGAATTAATGAAGGATAAAAAGTATGTAGATATCTCAGGAAAAGTAGTAGCTCGTTATCAACCATCTAATCCTATTACTGAGTTAATGAGACGCAAAATGTATCAAATTACAACTCAATATGGAGAGTGTCATCGACCAATTTTAAAGTCACCTTGTCAGACAGTTAATGCTTGTTGGCGGTGCGAACATTGGCGAACTTCCACTGATGATTTAGTTTACTTGAAAGATGATTTAAAACGATTAAATGAAGAAATTAATGTTGCTGAAAGCCTAGGAATGGTTAAGCAACAGCAAGGGTTAGAAGATGATTGTAATAGTTTAGTCACTCGTATTCAAGGATTGGAGGCTGTTGATGAGTAAGATTAATTGGGAAAAAGATTATCAAAGAGAATTTATTTGTCCCCATTGTAAAAACAGTAAATTAAGGCTACACGGTAGTAATCAGAAGAAAAAGAGACTATTCAAGTGTTTTTGTTGTTTTAAAAAATTTAGTGAATCTATTGATATCAACCTTCAATCAATGACTGATGTAGATACCCATACAATTTGGTATGTAGGTTATAAAGTTCCTCATTTTATTTGCCCAAAATGCCAGGAAGAGGAAATGAGTTATTTTACAATAACACAGGGAAAAAAGCAGTTTCGATGCAAAAGCTGTGGGCATCTGTGTTTTGATTCAATTGATTTAACTCAGAGTAATCTATCTCGCTATGGTCAGCAAAATTCTATTGTACAGCCTTTTAGGTTTGAAGATAATAAATGGGACTTAAGAGCGATTAATCCTTGTTGTACAACAAAAAATAGTAGATTTATTGTTAATTTTCAGTCTATCAAGTTGGAATGCTTTAGAACACTGGTTAAACAATATGCTTATCATCTCTGCAAACTTAATAAACCTTCTGGTACTGTTGATAAACATATTATGGGATTGAGAGCTTTTAGCAGATATCTTAATAATAAAAATCTAACATTTAATGACATAAATCGCAGTGTAATTCTTGATTTTTTAAGTAGCCAAAAAACAGGATGTGATGGACTAAGAAATAGATTATGGACGTTAAGAGATTTCTTTAGAGTTGGCAATGTTCATGGTTGGTTCACCATTAACCAAGACATTATTCGAGATGAAGATTACCCAAAAGTAATTAAAGGTAATCCTGACCCTATATCAGATGTCGTTAGAGAACAAATAGAAGCTAATTTACATAAACTACCCGAACCCATAGCCCGAATGTGGTTTGTTGCTTTTTTCACGGCAATGCGTCCCAATGAATTAGCTTTATTAAAGAAAGATTGTTTAATTCAAGAAGGACAGCATTGGAAGTTAGTCTGGAAAAGAAAAAAGACCAATGATTACCATGAAATCCCTGTTACTCGCACCATAGCCAAAGTAATTCAAGAGCAAATTGAATACATTAATAGTTTATGGGGGGCTGATTGGAAATATTTATTTTGTCATTATCATAATCTTTCTCAATCTGACATTAATCATCCTAAACTTAAACCTGTTAAAAAGGTCATTCCCCAACATGGAACTCCATTACAAAAAGCGATAGTTTGTCTAATTAATAATCTCAATATTAGAGATGAAAATGGAGAATTAGCATCATTTAGTACCAAGTTAGTAAGACCCACTCGGTTAACTCAACTCTTTAATCAAGGGCATGATTTAGCAGTAGTAAGTGTTTGGGCAGGCCATCAAAGATTAGCAACGACTAGCACTTATTACACACAGGTTAGTTGTGAACTAATTGAAAAAGAAGCAGGGCATATACAACAGGCTTTATTTAATGCTGATGGTCAACCATTGTATTACGAATCAATGCCAAAAAGCTTTTGGGAAAATCCAGTTTCTCATCAATTAGAACTGTCTGGTAATCACATTAATACCCCCATTTATGGTTATTGTGGACTTGATTTAGACCAACGTTGTGATAAGTTCAGAGCTTGTTATACCTGTCAATCTTTTGTCGCTGTTCCTGAAAAGCTTCCTCAATATCTCAAAGTTCGTGATGAACTAAGAAATAAAGAAGCCAAAGCCTTAACCAGTGGTCAAGACGTATTAGTTGAACAATTTAGCAGACAAGCTGACCAACTCGACAAAATCATCGCTAGTTTACAGGAGGCAGCATGAGCAAAAAAACCAAAGAGGAAAGAATTAAAACCCTCAAAGCCACACAAGAAGCCCGAAAACAAGAAACCTTAGATAAGGTCAATAAAGCTATCGAAAGGTTACTCAAAACAGGGGCAAAAATCAGCTTTCAAGCCATTGCTAGAGAAGCCAATGTTAGTGTTCCTTATCTATACAAATATCCTGAACTCAAAGAACGCATCCAACAGCTACGTTCACAACAAAGGAAGATGCCAAGTCATCAGGTTAATCAACCTCCTGTTAATGCGAAAACCCATTCTCAAATGGTGGGTCGTCTCAAGAAACGGATTCAACAATTAGAAGAGGAAAATAAGGAACTAAAACGGAAAAATGAAGCCTTAGCAGGACAAGTTTATCGGGTTCATACTTTACAAGAGCAAGTTGAGAGACAAAAAGACCTGATTGTGACCCTTGAATCTCGTCTTAAAGAGCCTCCTAAAGCGGAAGTCATACCCATTACCAGCAAAGCCAAAGCTCAGATTAATGACAGTATTAAAACTCAATTAGATGAATTAGGAATCTCCCTCAATACTACCCTAACTAAAACCATTAAAGGAGCTTCTGAAGATACCGTATTAGCTGCTGTAGAAGCAGTTAAACATCAATTAGATAAGAGTGAAGTTGATAATCCTGGCGGACTATTAAATAAAGCCATTAAAGAGGGTTGGATTAAACCTGAACCTACTTCTGTTCCTTCTTCTCCCACTCCCAAACCTCAAATTTACCATTCTCAAGAGGATGAAGAGAAGAAAACTCTCTCATCAAAAGACTTAGCTAAACTCAGTAACTTATTCAAGGATAAATAATCATGACTAATAACATTCCCCCTCAGAATATCGAAGCAGAAGAAAGCATTTTAGGAGGCATACTCTTAGATTCTAATGCCATAAGTAGAGTGGCTGATATGTTACCCCCTGAAGCTTTTTATGTAATGGCTCATCAACAAATTTATCAAGCTGCTTTAGACCTTTACCATAAAGACGAACCCTGTGATTTTATGACAGTCAAGAGTTGGTTAAAAGACCATAAACTCTTTACCAAAGTAGGGGGAGAAAATAAGTTAACTCAGTTACTTGATAGGACGGTTTCTGCGGTTAATATAGACCGTTATGCTACTTTAGTGGTTGATAAGTATCAACGCCGTTTGCTGATTAATGCAGCCCGTGAGATTGAAGAATTAGGCTATGATACGGTAACGGAATTACCGGATGTTTTAGAACAGTCAGAAGAAAAGTTATTTAAGGTCACAGTTGACGAAAAAGATCCTTTTCAACCTCAACCGATTCATGACTGTCTGAGGGACGTTTTCAATGAGTTGGAAGAAGGGAAAAGTCCTGCTTATTCTACTGGGTTAGCTGACTTAGATAAGTTAACAGGAGGATTAACCAGAAAGGATTTAATTATTATTGCTGGTCGTGCTTCAATGGGTAAGACTTGGTTTTCTATTTATTTAGCTAATCATGTTGCTCTGACTTACAAAGTTCCTGTGGTTTTCTTCTCAGCCGAGATGTCTAAAACTCAGTTAACGAAACGCTTTCTAGCCATACATTCAGGGATAGATTCATCACGATTAATGCGGAATGAAATCTATCAGGATGAATATGATTCTTTGGTTAAAGGATTAGGAATACTGAGTGAGTTACCGATTATTATTGATGATACTCCTAGCTTAACATTAACCCCTTCAAGAATGCGCTCTGTCCTGCGTCGAATTAAAGCAGAAAGGGGAATTATTGGGTTAGTGGTGATGGATTATATTCAAAAGCTAGGGGATAGAGCAGCAGGGAATAGAGCGCAAGCGGTGGGTAAGTTTTCAGGGGCATTTAAGGATATGGCTAAGGAGTTTGATTGTCCGTTTCTTGCCTTGGCACAAATTAACAGAGGCGTGGAAGGACAAGCTAACAAACGTCCGTTTATGAGTGATATAAAAGACTCTGGGGATATTGAACAGGATATGGATTTAGGATTACTTTTGTATCGGGATGAGTATTATAATCCTGAGACTGATGATAAGGGAATTATGGAAATTAATGTAGCTAAAAATAGAAATGGACAAACGGGAGTTTGTCAGGTGCAGTTTAATCCTGTAGTTGGAGCATTCTTCAATAGTTAAGTTCAGTCAATATCTCACTATCTCTTTTGAATATTTCATAAAACGATTCTGAATAGAAGTCTCCTAACTAACTCGTTCTGTTAAAAAGACATCAATTATAGCACATAGCTGATTTAATTCTTGATGCTTTTGGCTAATCAAATTCTTGTCTTTATAATGTTTTTCAAGATTTTCCTGATGTATTTTTTCTTGTTTCTTCAAGAAATCCTCGCAACATATAATAATTTGATCTATGCCTTCTTTTGCCTTTGTTAAAATTGATTTTAAAATAGTAGCAATAAATTCGTCTAAATCTTTTTCAATTGGCTTTTGAGATTTTTCAATCTGTTGAATCGTTTCTTCTATTACTTTATTTTTTATGGTATCATGAATATTATCGACATCTAATAAACCTAGCCCGAAAGAACTAGCAATCCATGATAATATTGCAGCTATAATTATTCCAATAAATCCTACCCCGGTAAAAGCTAATAATCCCAGTGCAACAGCACCTCCTCCTAATCCACCAAACAAGACTCCTCCTCCTCCTGTGATATCTACTTGAACAGCCTTAATCAACTGAGAAACTTTTTTGCTAAGTGTTAGGTTATTTTTTTTGTCTATTGACTGTAAATTTTGATCAATGATAGTCATTTTTCTTGTTATAAATTCCTCTAATATTTCAATTTTTGGTAACAAAATGTTTTTTACTAAATCATTATCTACCCATGTATCTATATCTTTTTTCAAACAAGCTACACATTGATTAGTATAGTCTTTAGCTAGTTTGTTTTGATTCCATAAATGCGAATACTCAGATGTCCATGATGATTTTTTCTGATATAGCCGATGACTTAACCCTTCTAACCATCGATTGAAAGACTCTTTGGTTTGGACGCTTGCTTCGCTTAATAATTGCTCCATTTTTTTCTGAAATTGTATATCATACCCCGTAGCTTCTCCTATTTGTTCTATAATCTCTTGTTTAGCTTTTTCAGAAAGGGTAACTTCATTGTTGAGGAAGCTTTGATATTCTGTTAAATCGGCTATACATCGCTGAATTACTAACTTCAATTCATGGAGATATTTTTTAATTACTAAATAACCTCTTTCTTCACTCATAAATTTTTCTAAGGTTTGAGCAAAGCATTGAAATTCTCTTAAATACTCACTCTCAGCTTGATTAATAATAGAATCTAAAGCTTCTTGAGCAGATAAAAAATGAACTCGATTATCTCCACTTATTAAGGCGGGTGGACTAAAAACAATATTTTCAATTCGTTCTTTAACTTGTTGACGATCCTTTTCTCTTCGCAAGAGATCCCATTTATTAACCACAAGAAAAATATTTTCAGCAGAAACTTCTGAGTTGTCTCCATTTAAAAATTGTTTTAACTCTTGAAGAACTTCTTTTTCTCTTTGAGTTAGGGGACGAGAAGCATCCGTTAGAAAAATAATGGCATCCGTATCTTCGAGAATTTGCTTAGTTATAGCAGTACGGTCAGGATGTTCATTTAACCCTGGAGAATCAATAATTATTACCCCATTTTTACACAAAGCTAAATTGGGATGCTCGAAGATAACTTCTTTGATAGGGTTTTCTATTAGTTGTTGATTGATATCACATTGTTCTAATGCAACCTCATAGTCAATAGTGACTTTATCCTCATATTCTTCAAAAGGAATTTCTTCTTCTGTACCATTTTGATAGTGACAGATAACTCGTTTTTGCTCTCCATATTTTAAAAGACTCACTGTTCCACTACAAGGGATGGCTCTAGTGGGTTGAATTTCTTCTCCTAATAGCGCGTTTAACAGGGTTGATTTTCCTTGACTAAAATCTCCAATAACCGCCACTCTGAACTGTTGTGATTTCAGAGATTGAGAAACTTTTTCCATATCTTTTATTAACGTCTCAGTCAATAATCCCTTTTCGTGGCTATCTTTCAAAATTGAAGATACTTGATTGAATAATACTTCTAGCTGTTGTCGATGGATTTGGAAATTTTCTAATTCTTGATAGGAAATACTTGCTTTAGGAGGAGAGATATTATCCTGATTATCAAACTTATTAATATTCTGTTTTTCTAATTGGGGTAATTGTTCACAAATCTGTTGAGCAGCCAAAACAAAGATTTTGTCAAGTTCTCGAAAACGACAAGGATCTAATAAGGAGTGTAAATCAGCTAAAATATCTGGTTCAACATTTTCTTGATTAGTTAATATTGCTTCAAGTGCCTTTTGATATTGACTTTCAATCTCAAGAACAAAAGCAATGTGCTTCAGGTATTTCTGCTCACTTATATCAATTTTCCCATCGGAAACTGATATTTCGTAGCCTAAACTGAGAAGAAGTAGCTTTTCTGATTCTGATAAAGATTCTGTAAGAGTAATTATATTATTGACAGAATAAAGTTTCTCTTGTTGAATATTTTTACTAATAATTTCTGCTAATTCATAAAGATTATCTGCATGAGAGCATAAACACTGAAGAGTTATTTCTAATTTTTCTTTCTCCTTCTCTGCTACTATTCCATCGGCACAAATTACCCCATTTAAAACCGCTAAAACAGAAGTCAGAAAAATCACCGGGTGGCTAATATTTTGTGTTTCTAACTTTCGACCTGTTAACTGTGATATTAAACTGTCAACTTTTGAACTCATTAAGGACATATTCATAGATTTTAGCTTCATCAAAGGGGTCTGAATTTAACATTCCCAAATGTCACTAAAAAATCAACAACATTCCCAAAAAATACGGATGAGTTAGTCAACCTAATCCATTAATCTGGACACAGATAGTTCTTTACACCAGGAAAACAGCAAAATGTTGTTTCAGTTCTCTCCCCTCATTGAAGCAGGAATCGCAGCAGGTAAATATGCACCTGTTATGTCTTCTGGGGTTCCCATTGGACTTGCCAGAGATGTCGCTACAGGCCAGTTTGTTGCTCATGCCCAAGGTTTGATCAATACGGTAGGAATGCCACTTAACCCCCTAATTTCTCCTATTCAACTGCTGTCCAGTGGCGCACAAATGTATCAAACCCACAGAGGTTTTCAAGTAGTTCAACAAGGGCTTCAATCTCTTCAGGCTAGTGTAGGAGTTTTGCAAGCTACCACTGCTGTCATTGGGGTAGGAGTGGCCGCAGGGGTTGCTCTTTCTGCTGTCAATCTCTATCACACCCTAAAATTAAGAAAAGCTGTAGAAAGACTCGAAATAAATGTCGAAAACGGCTTTATTGATTTAAAACAAGTCTTGAAAGATCAAGGACGAGAGATTATTCAACTCATAGAAGAAGTCGCTCAAGATATTAAATTTGAACAACATCGTTTAATTTTAGTCAAAGCCTATGGCTTGTTTACAAAAGCACTAGATCGTTTGCGTTCAGCCCTTTACTTACAGGATCTTAGCCGTAGAAATGCTGAAATCGATGCAGCACGGGGAATGTTATTTGAAGCCTTAGCAGACTATACTAATCCTCAATTACTTGAAGAAATATCCGCCCCAGGAATCCTACGCCGAGCAGAATGTGCGTGGGGTATAGAACAAACCATTATTGCAACTTACCAAATGCAAGGAGAATTATCCGTTGTCGGAGATCGCCTTGAGTCCCTTCAAGGTAAGATCCGTCAAGATACAGTTAAACTCGTTGAATCTTTGGAAACTGAAGACGAGCTTGATTTTCTGTTTCCTGAAATCAGCCGAATTCGTCATCATGATTTAGTTGTCATAGAGTCCTGGCAAACTCAAAATGATTGGATCAAGGCTCTCCCTTCTGAAGACCTTAAATTACTTCAAAGTGCTGATTTTAGCCAGACAGATATTCCCCCTAATGCCAGTCAACAAGAAAGCCAACTTATCCTCTCAGAACCCCTAGAACTTTCACTTTATAAAGACTTACAAGAAAAGTCTCATCCTGGTTCTCTACGAGATCAGTTATTGTTCATGATGGACTCTAATTTACGTCAAAATGCTGAATCGTATATTAGTCAGCAAGCAAGTTTATTGGGACATGAAACCTTAGCTTTATCTAATTTACAAATCGCTTCACATTTAACCATTGCTAATCTTTACTGGTATTTTAAATAGCCACAATTGAACAAGCCTCGATGTACATTCTTCACCAAGTTAAATCATTTCATTACTCGTACTCACTCCCCTCCGCTTTCATAAACTAAAAAATGCAGTGTTGATTTCTTCAAGCCTACAGTTATCATGAGGTATTATAATTTATGTTGTATAAATTTTTGAATTTTGACTTCAATCATTTATTGTATAAAACGTAAATAACAACAAAAGGTATGTATATCGATACTTGTCGCGACTGTGTACTAGATAACTGGAATCCCACGGTTAATAAAAAAGTCTGGCGAGAATTGTGTGAAGCGATTATTGCTGAGAATTTACCCATTACTATTATTGGTTCAACTCGCGCGGATGATATTGTTCGCGATGCAGACATCTTGCATCTTTATCGTCAAGCTGGTGTCGAAAGGTTTTTATTGGGGATGGAAAATACCGATGAAGCTACCTTGAAAACAATCCGCAAAGGAAGTAATATCAGTACCGATAGAGAAGCGATTCGTTTATTAAGACAGCATGGAATTCTATCTTTAGTTACTTGGGTAACGGATTTTGAGGATGTAAGCGATCGCGATTTTGTGCGTGTTTTAAAACAATTATTTTGGTATGATCCTGACCAAATTATGTCACTTTATGTTACTCCCCATCGATGGACTCAATACTATAAAATTGCGTCTGAACGTAGGATTATTGACTTAGATCAACGAAACTGGGATTATAAACATCAAGTCTTAGAAACTTATAACATGAAGCCGTGGCGTATTTTCCTGTGGGTCAAGTTGATTGAAATTTTCCTTCAGTTACGGCCTAAAGCTTTATGGCGATCTTTTTTTCAACCCGATCAAGCTGCTCGATACGGAATGTCTTGGTACACTAAAATGGGTCGCCGTGTTTTGGTTCATGAATGTTGGAATTTCTTGTTTCGCGATCGCAGAATTAGTAATGGACCGACGCTTAAACAATTTTGGGGAGAATCTCAAGAAGATCGAGAGATTCCTTTGCAACTTCTAACCCAGTCTAAGAAGACTTGAACTTTGGCAAGACTAAGAATAGATTGTTTAACATCAACCTAAAATTGGCAAATAAACTATAAAAAAACTTCCTTTACCGACTGTGCTTTTAACCCATATTCCGTAAATAGAAGTTGTAAAGTTGAATTATCCTAAAATCACTTTATAATTTGAAAAAATGCTTAAAATTATAACACCAAGACTAAAACTAAGGGAATGGAAAGAAGAAGATAAAGAACCATTTTTTAAGCTAAATTCTGATCCTAGAGTGATGGAATTTATGCCAAAACGCTTATCAAAAGAAGAGAGTGATCAATTAGTTGAACGGATAAAATTACAGTTTAAAGAAGATGGATATAGTTTCTTTGCGGTAGAATTAATTGAGGATAATACATTTATTGGATTTATTGGCTTATCTATTCCTAAATTTGATGCCTTCTTTACTCCTTGTGTTGAAATTGGTTGGCGTTTGGCTTACGATTATTGGGGAAAAGGTTATGCTACAGAAGGAGCAAAAGCAACTCTTAATTATGGATTTAATGAATTAGGTTTATTAGAAATTGTCTCTTTTACTGTTCCTCAAAATGTCCGTTCTCGTCAGGTTATGGAACGTATTGGCATGAAATATATTGATGAATTTAATCATCCAATCTTGCCAAAAGGACACGCCCTAGAAAAGCACGTTTTATATAAAATAGTTCAAAAATAACTCATGAGTAATCAATTAAATAAAAATTAATTAACTATTGATTATTTATAGCCAATTTCCAACTAAGGTATAAGCAGACCAATAAAAAGGATGTTTATACCAACGATTCTTTAACATCGATAATTGTGCTTGTCTTAAAGCCTCTGCTTTTGATAATTTATTAGTGGATAATTGCTTATAAAATTGCTGCATAATAACTGCAGTAGCTTGGTCATTAACTGACCATAATGTTGCTAGGGTACTTCTGGCACCAGCGCGTACAGCAAACCCGGCTAATCCTAATGCAGCGCGACTATCTCCTGATGCTGTTTCACAAGCACTTAAGATTAATAATTCTATGGGTTTGTTGTCTCTGGGATCATTTTCTGTGAGTAACTTTTCTAATTCTAATACATTAATATAACTATCCCAAGCAACGATATAAGTTTGTTCAAATTCAGAACTAAATTGACCATGAGTAGCAAAATGAACGATAGGAAATGATTGATTCTCTAAAATATTTTGTAAATTATCTAAAGTAAATTCTTCATTAAGTAAATCTGTCGTACGAACTTGTTTTTGAATTGCTCTTAATTCTTGTTTGACATAAAATAAAGGAACTAATCCGTCTTGTTCAAATGTTTCGGTTAGTCCTCCAAAAAGTGTATTTAATCCTTGATTTTGTAAAGGTTTTGGCGATAATAAACTGAGTCCAGGACTTAAGACTACTTGATAGTTTTCGATCAGATATTGTTTACCATCATATAAAGCGCTCATGGGAGCATTTCTAAATATTCCATCAGGTACAAATACTAAGGTTTTAATCTTATTTTTGTGTAATTCACTAAGAAAAGGATTAACTAACCATTCATATAAAACTTTACCATCTGCAAAAAAGGCTCTTTGACTTCGGATAACAATATTATAGCGAAATTGTTTGACTTGTTTTTCTAATTCTTCTGGAGAAATGTCAGTGATATGAACTTGCAAAGATTGATTCGGTAAACTGACTAAAACAGCCAAGCGATCGCTTAAAATTAAAGGATAAATAATAGCAGCACTCCGGTCAATTTCAGCGATATCAACTGGTTCATTTTCAACACAAATGTCATTGAAAAAGTTGTTGAGTTGGGCTGCTTGTAAGGCTTCAATTTGTTGACGAGCTTCTTCTAAGGTTTCTTGACTAACAATTTCTTGATTATTTTTTGGTAATAATAAACTCAGTAATTCTCTATAGACAGGTTCAACTTTTTCTTGAAAAGAAAATTTATATTCTCTATTATTAGCTAAATCATCTCTTAAACTTTTCAGAGTATTGACGGCTCCCAAATAAGCGGAAATGGCTTCTTGTTTAAGTTCTAAATTATATAAAATTCTTCCTAATTGCCATTGTAATATATAAGTTATATTATTAAGTTGTTTGGCTTGAGATTTTATTAAGGCTTGTTCTGTTAATTGTTTTGCTGTTCGATTTAATTCATCGCTGGTTAAATTAATTTGATTAATATCAGTAAATTGATAGATTTGAGAACAATCAAATAAATCACTGACCATAGTATTTTGCTGTTGACAAGTTTGCGTAAATGCAAGTTTTTCATATAGTTTTCCTAAATCACCAATCGCATAAATAATTCCTTTTTCATAGTTAATTATTTCAGCTTCTTGTTGAGCATTTTCTAATAAAATTTTAGTATTTTTCCAGGAGGGCAATAAATCAGAGAAGTTAGCTAAATTACTCCATTTTAGTAAACGATTAGCTAAGTAAATTTGACTATCAACTTTAGTTTGATTTAAAGGTAATTGTGGTAAATTGTTCTTTATATCAATTAATAATCGTTGTGCTTCTGTCCATAATTGTTGGCTAATTAATAAATTTAATTGAGCTAATTGACTCTTTATTTTACTTTCTAAATTAGTAGATATTAGTATAGACTGCTGATAATTTTTTCTTGCTTCTTCAATGTCATTTTGTAATTCCAAATTTTGTCCTAAATTAAACAAAATAGAAGCCTTTACATCAGAAGAAGCGACTTGAGAAAAAATATTATCGAGTATGAATTGAGAACTATCTAAATTACCCTGCTGCCGTATAATTTGCGATAAACTTAACCATCCAGCTTGTTCTAAAGGTGTTAAATTATCAGATAATGGAGCAGTTATATTATCAAGGGTTAACTCATAACATTTTAAAGGATTATCCATTAGCTGATCTGCTAGCTTTTGACAAGCTTGTGTATATAATCCTAATGCTTGTAATGCTCTAGCTTGATTAATATTTGTGCGAAGAATACCAGAATCATTTTTGATTTTTTCATAGTTTTTTGTGGCTTTTTCCCAACTAGATAAAGCAGCCAAAGGATCACCTTTAGCTAAAAATAATGTTCCTTGAATATTTAACGCTTCAGCTATAATAGGGAGGGCTTTATTATCCTGTGATTGAGATTGTAACAACTCCAAACTATTATTAATAAAATGGTTTGCTTGTTGCCATTGTCCCAATTGACTATAAGCTAAAGCGAGATAACTTAAGACTCTCCCTTGACTAAGAATATCTTCTTGTTCTTGATAATCTTGCAAAGTTTTTAACCAAGTTGCGATCGCTTGATTGATATCTCCTTGTTGATACCATTCTCTGCCTTGTTGTTCGGGTACTAATGGAGGGTATGCAGCAATAACTCTATTCAGAGGAAGAATAGACCAAGAAAGAGTTAAACTCAAGCTAAGAAATAATAACAGTAAAAAACGAAGCAAAGAAGGGATAATAAACAGCATTTTACCTGGGTTTGTTGCCTTTTACCGGCTGATTGCAGCATCAATCTACTCTAAAATAACACTACGGATAATCTAGAGATTTTCTATAAAATTTTCAGATCCCTAACGCGATCGCATTATTCTAAGATTAAGACAGGGTAAATTGCTGATGAACCTATTCTCTGTGGCCAAACCCAAACCATCCTCGAAATGATTTTAAACACTTCAAAAACTATGAAACATACCCTTTCTGTCCTAGTTGAAGATGAAGCCGGCGTTTTAACCCGTATTGCTGGTTTATTTGCTCGTCGTGGGTTTAATATTGAGAGTTTAGCCGTGGGTCCGGCTGAACAATCTGGCATTTCTCGTATTACAATGGTAGTTCCTGGAGACGATAATACAATTGAACAGTTAACCAAACAACTCTACAAATTGATCAACGTCCTTAAAGTTAACAACATTACCCAAACCCCTTGCGTCGAAAGAGAATTAATGTTGGTAAAAGTCAGTGTCACTGCTACTAATAGGGCCGAGGTGTTAGAAGTGGCTCAAGTCTTCCGAGCTAGAATTGTGGATATTTCTGATGATACAGTAACCGTAGAAGTGGTGGGTGACCCCGGAAAAATGGTGGCCATTGTGCAAATGTTAAACAAATTCGGTATTCGGGAAGTCGCACGGACTGGAAAAATAGCCTTAACTCGTGAATCTAGGGTAAATACAGAGTACCTTAAGTCCTTAGAAGCCAAAATTCAGTAACTCACTCTATTACTTATTTCAACGAGTATGGAGTCAGCAAAAAAAGAGAATTTTGATTGTTTTACGGATATCCTAACCAGATAGGGTGTTATTTCCCTAGTCTGTTCCTTTTCTCAACTTGTACTATAGTATTAAGAGCCAAGTTAAAATACTGCTGATCTAAGTTCCTATTATTTATTAATTGAGTAGGAAAAAATGTCAGAAGTTGCAACTAAGCTCAACATCAAATGCTAGATTACACAAAAAATCTCTATTCGTCTATGCGATAGGGTTATTCAACAACTATAATCAATAGGAGTGTTTAAGAGATTAGCAATTATGAGCAACATTGACGACCAAATCCAACAGGAAAGAGAAAACGCAAAAAACGTCTGTAGCACTGACGGTAGTGATTCTGGAAATTGTGCAGCTGCTTGGGATGCAGTAGAGGAACTTCAAGCAGAAGCTTCTCACCAACGTCAAAAACAAACCCCAAAAAGTAACTTTGAGCAATATTGTGACGATAATCCCGATGCAGTTGAATGTCGAGTTTACGATGATTAGGGAAAATAAGTATTTTAATTGGCTTATTGTTCTTTAAATTTATCTAAAGCTTACAGCAGTGAAGGTTACCTAGAATTTTCACTGCTTTTTTGGCAAAAATCTAAGATAGTAGAGACTTTAACAATTCAGAATAAAGATAAGATAACCTTTCCTCCTAGGGAAATAATATTATCTAAAACCTTACCTTTTAAGTTAGAACGTTTTTACAGAAGAGAGCAAATTCTCTTGAAAAAAATAACTTCTCATATCTGATTTATGACGTTTGACTTCGTTAACAGTGGTCAAAAGATCATAAAAATGTAAAACTAAACAAATGTTAAATATTTGATAATCCATTAGTTTATTATGTCAGTCTTGGCCGCGATCGCAGTTTTAATCATATTAATTGTTGTACATGAGTTGGGTCATTTTTCAGCAGCTAGGTTACAAGGAATCCATGTAACTCGTTTTTCTATCGGTTTTGGCCCCGTTTTAGCTAGATATCAGGGAAAAGAAACAGAATACACCCTTTGCGCCATTCCTTTAGGGGGATTTGTGGGATTTCCTGATGATGACCCCGAAAGCGATATTACCCCTGATGACCCTGATTTACTTCGGAATCGTCCCGTTTTTGATCGTGCTATTGTCATTAGTGCAGGGGTTATCGCCAATCTTATTTTTGCTTATTTTCTCTTGGTGGGACAAACCGCTACCATTGGGATTCAAGAGTTACAACCGGGGTTAAGTATTCCTCAAGTTGATGAAAATTCGGCGGCCATGGTAGCCGGTATCGAATCGGGAGATGTAATTATTTCAGTGGATAATCAATCCTTGGGAGACTTTCCCGATGCAACAACCGTATTCATTGAAAAGGTTAAAAATTCTGCTCAGCAACCTCTCGATTTAAAAGTGAAAAGAGAGGATAACATTGTCGATTTAACCGTCATTCCCGAAGCTAATGAAGAGGGAGAAGGAAAAATCGGAGTAGCATTATTACCCAATGTACAATTAAATCGCTCTCAAAATATCCTCGAAGCTTTCAGTTATAGCGCGGAAGCTTATCAAAATGTCACCATGTTAACCTTGCAAGGATTTTGGCAATTAATCAGTAATTTTCAAGAAAATGCCAAACAAGTGGCAGGCCCTGTAAAAATTGTTGAATATGGAGCAAGTATTGCTCAAAATAATCTGGGTAATTTGTTTCAGTTTGGTGCTTTAATTAGCATTAATTTAGCGATTATTAACACCCTTCCTTTACCTGCTTTAGACGGGGGACAATTAGTCTTTTTATTAATCGAAGGGTTATTTGGTAAACCCTTACCTTTAAAACTTCAAGAAGGTATTATGCAAACGGGTTTAGTATTACTCCTCAGTTTAGGTATCTTTATCATTATTCGGGATACAGTTAATTTAACGGTTGTTCAAGATTTAATTCAACAAATCGGTTTATAATCTTAAAAGAATTAAGATAATCAATTAAGGGAGATAGTAACTTACTGTCTCTCTTTTGTTTATGAAGTAAAATAAAATAACTGCATCCTCAGTCAGATTAGCCTTATGCAAACAACTATCCCTAAAAATGTATCAATCGAAGATTACTTAAAACAAGAAGAAAAAGCAAGCTTTAAAAGTGAGTATATCGAAGGAAAAATTATTCCAATGGCAGGTGGAACAGTTAATCATAATCAAATTGCAGTAAATATTACAACTGAACTTAATTATGCGTTTAAAAAGCGAGATTATCGGGTGTATATGGGAGATGTTCGCTTGTGGATACCAGAAAAAAATATTTTTACTTATCCAGATATTATGGTAATTGAAGGAGATCCTATCTATTATGAAAATCGTAAGGATACCATATTAAATCCTAGTTTAATTATTGAAGTTTTATCTCCTTCTACCAAAAACTATGATAAAGAAGGAAAGTTTTCTGCTTATCGAACGATTCAAGGGTTTTCTGAATATATTTTAGTTAGTCAAACTAAAATTTATGGGGAAAAATTCACCAAAACTGACGCTAAAACATGGTTGTTTCAGGAATTTTACGAAGAAGATCAATCTATAAAAGTACAATTAGAAAATATATCTTTGCAGTTTGATGATATTTATCATAAAGTTGATCTTTAAGTTTATTCTCACTTGAAACAGTAGAGATCAACCACTGCTGACCCCTACAATAATTAATTAGAATGGTTTTGTGGCAACAATTGTTCGATGACGATGATCACTCGGAACCGTCGTTTGATAATTGAAACCTAACTCTTTTAAGGCATTTTCTACATTAAAAGTATAGTAATCATCACTATGAGGTTCGGTACTTTTCATCAAGGTAAATAATACTGGTGGTAAGTTTTGAATGACTTCTGACCTAGGGTTATTATCAACAATACCAAGAACACCTCCAGGACGTAAAATACGTAACGCTTCTTTAAAAATAGCGATCGCAGCATGACGGGGTAATTCATGCAGAACAAACTGAATGGTAACGACATCAAAAGAATTATCGGCAAAGTTGGTTTTTTCAGCTAAACCGTGTATCCATTGACTAATTTCTTGCTGTTCATCAGTGACTTTAGCCACAGCTAACATATAGGGAGATAAATCTATTCCTATGGTGTTTATAGATGCATTTTGCCGTTTTTTATAGTAACGATGTAATGTTTTCGTTGAAATGCCGACAGAACAACCAATATCAAGGATATTCTTAACTTGAGGTGGATTATAGGGTTCTAAAACAGCATGAAAACTAGATCGAAGTCGTTTTTGTGCTTCTTGCCAGGTTAACTCTTCATTTTTCCAGACTCGAAGACCTAAAGATTGTGTAGCAGGAATAGCTTCAAAAGCAGCTTTCCAGCATAAGTTACCTTCTTCGTAAGCATGAAAAGGAACCAGATAATAATCAGGATAAACGATATCAGGGTTAGTAATTTGTCCGAGTAAGCTTTTAGCCGGAGATTTTTCTAAGGTTTGACAGTTTCCTTCCCAAGAAATACCGTTTTTTTCTGCTGTTTTGATAATAACTTGTCTCGCTTGGTGGGTCATGAGGCGATAAATAGGCTTTGTTTGTATCATTACATTGACAAAGCGCGAGAGAAAATCATCACCTGTCCAGTCAGGTTTCACTTTATCGGCCATAATTTGAAAATGAGGATTAATGGTTTTAAGATACTTTTAACTATATCACTATTGAGTAATATAAAGTATTTTGTTGATTAAACTAAGCAATTAAACTTATCTAATCCTAAAAATAGGCGATCGCTTTAATGAACCTAATAAATTGTTTTAAATTTGGTCTATGGTCACGAGAATAACCTTTGCTTATGGTAATTAGCACTAGCTTTTTAAGTTGAATATTCTTCTTGTAAAAGAGGAGTTAATTCATTGGTTAAATACCTTCTATGAACTAAGAATGAAGAAGAGTCTAGATGAGAAAAGCTAGTTAAAAATTCATAGTTTTAAACAACAGCTAAAGCAATGTTCAAAAAAATTGATGATAAACGTTATGATAAATAAGGTTAAGGAGTGTTAAGCTTGGGGAATATGGCCGACTCAAACAGCATACGTATTCGGGGTGCGAGACAACATAATCTAAAAAATATCGATCTTGAACTACCGCGCGATCGCCTGATTGTCTTTACAGGGGTGTCCGGTTCAGGAAAATCATCTTTAGCGTTTGATACCATTTTCGCTGAGGGACAACGACGTTATGTAGAGTCCCTGAGTGCTTATGCAAGACAGTTTTTAGGACAGTTAGATAAACCGGACGTAGATGCGATCGAAGGGTTGAGTCCGGCTATTTCTATCGACCAAAAATCAACATCCCATAACCCTCGTTCAACGGTAGGAACGGTAACGGAAATTTATGATTATTTAAGATTATTATTTGGCCGTGCGGGAGAACCCCATTGCCCTCATTGCGATCGCTTAATTGTACCCCAAACCATTGATCAAATGTGCGATCGGGTTATGGAACTCTCAGATCAAACAAAATTCCAAATTTTAGCCCCTGTAGTCCGAGGAAAAAAAGGAACCCATAAACAACTCTTGTCTAGTTTAGCATCCCAAGGATTTGTACGGGTACGAGTTGATGGAGAGGTTAGAGAACTTTCGGATAATATTGAATTAAAAAAGAATCATTTTCATAACATTGAAATTGTTGTGGATCGCCTCATTAAAAAAGAAGGAATAGAAGAAAGATTAGCAGATTCAATTAGCACTTGTTTAACCCATGCAGAAGGGTTAGCTGTAATAGATATTATCGGAGAAGAAGAAAAAAATAGACACTCAGAAATCATGTTTTCCGAGAACTTTGCTTGTCCTGAACATGGCGCGGTCATAGAAGAATTGTCACCTCGTTTATTCTCCTTTAATTCTCCCTATGGTGCTTGTCCAAACTGTCATGGATTAGGAAGTTTACGGCAATTTTCTCCTGAGTTAGTCATTCCTGATCTCAACGCTCCCTTATATGCAGCCGTTGCTCCTTGGTCAGAAAAAGATAATTCTTATTATTTATCATTACTTTATAGTATTGGACAAAGTTACGGCTTTGAAATCCAAACTCCTTGGAATCAATTAACCCAAGAACAACAAGACTTATTACTTTATGGAAGCGATGAACCGATCTGGTTTGAACAAGATTCTCGCTTTGATACAGGAAAAGGATACTATAAAAATTTTAAAGGAATTTTAGCTATTTTAGAGCGAAATTATCAAGATACTAGCTCAGAAACTATTAAACAAAAGATGGAGAAATACATTGTTGATCAAATTTGTGAAGTTTGCCAAGGAAAACGCCTCAAATCAGAGTCATTATCTGTTCGTTTAGGAGAATGTAGCATTGACGAGTTAACCAGTGTTTCTATTGATAAATGTTTACATAAAGTTGATAATTTAGAATTAACTTCCAGACAAAAATTAATCGGAGAATTAGCTCTAAAAGAAGTTAGAAACCGCTTACAATTTCTTCTTGATGTGGGTTTAGATTATTTAACTTTAAACCGAGGAACAGCAACTTTATCAGGAGGTGAAGCTCAAAGAATTCGTCTCGCTACCCAAATTGGATCAGGGCTAACAGGAGTATTATATGTATTAGATGAACCTAGTATCGGCTTACATCAACGAGACAACGGACGTTTATTAAATACTTTAAAAAAGTTACGAGATTTAGGGAATACTTTAATTGTCGTTGAACACGACGAAGAAACCATAAGAACTGCTGATCACCTCGTTGATATTGGTCCGTTAGCAGGAATTCATGGAGGAAAAATTGTTTCTCAAGGGGATTTAAAAGCCCTATTAAAAGCTAAAAAATCCTTGACTGCTGATTATTTATCGGGAAAAAAAGTAATTAAAACACCAGCAAAGCGTCGTGCGGGAAATGGCCATAAACTATGCTTAAAAAATTGCTGTGCTAATAATTTAAAAAATATCGACGTAGAAATCCCCTTAGGAAAATTAGTGGCTATTACCGGGGTTTCAGGGTCAGGAAAATCCACCTTAGTTAATGAATTATTATATCCTTCCTTACAACATCATTTAACCAAAAAAATTCCCTTACCTAAATCTCTGGATGAAGCAATGGGACTCGATGCTATTGATAAAGTTATTGTGATTGATCAATCCCCTATTGGAAGAACACCTCGATCTAATCCTGCAACTTATACAGGAATTTTTGATAGTATTAGACAGCTATTTTCTGAGACAGTAGAAGCTAAAGCTAGGGGTTATAAACCGGGTCGTTTTTCTTTTAATGTTAAAGGAGGAAGATGTGAGAATTGTGGAGGACAAGGGGTTAATGTAATCGAGATGAATTTTTTACCCGATGTGTATGTTCAATGTGAAGTTTGTAAGGGTGCAAGATACAACCGAGAAACCCTACAAGTTAAGTATAAAGGTCATTCTATTGCTGATGTTTTAGACATGACAGTAGAAGAAGCATTAAGCGTATTTGAAAACATACCAAGGGCAGTCAATCGATTACAAACCCTAGTCGATGTTGGCTTAGGTTATGTTAAATTAGGACAACCTGCCCCTACTTTATCAGGAGGAGAAGCACAACGGGTTAAACTAGCCTCAGAATTGTCTCGTCGTGCAACTGGAAAAACCCTATATTTAATCGATGAACCTACCACTGGATTATCGTTTTATGACGTTCATCACTTATTAAATGTCTTACAAAGATTAGTAGATAAAAGTAACTCTATTTTAGTTATAGAACACAATTTAGATGTCATTCGTTGTTCAGATTGGATTATTGATTTAGGACCCGAAGGAGGCGATAAAGGGGGGGATATTGTTACCGTTGGAACCCCTGAAACGGTAGCTAAACATCCCACTTCTTACACAGCAAAATATTTAAAAGAAGTTTTAGAACAATACCCAGTAGAAGCAATAAAAGAAGATAATTAATTCAGAAATTCTACTTTATGAACGGAAACGACTATAGCCAGTCTAACTGAACTGTGAAAAAGCATTGTAGTTTTTAAAATCAGGAGGATTAATCTGTTATCATTAGTTTGTTTCTTTTTGAAGTTACTCTTTTGCTTTTACCTAAGCAGAGCTTTTTTTGTTCACAACTCATTGAGAAACGCTATATAAAATAAAAGATATTCCTAGAAACTATCAATAATGATTACTATTGCACTACCCAAAGGGGCATTATTATCAGATTCCATTGAACTCTTTAAGCGCCTTGGATTAGATTTTACTGCCTTCTTAGACTCCAAAAACCGTCAATTGCAAATTACTGATCCTACCAATACCGCCAAAGGTTTATTAGTTAGAGCAACAGATGTGCCTGTTTACGTCGAATATGGACAAGCACAACTAGGCATAGTTGGCTATGATTTACTATTAGAAAAAACCCCAGACGTTGCCCATCTTGCCGACTTAAACTTTGGGGGTTGCAGGATGTCCGTGGCTGTTCCCAAAACCAGTCCTTACCAAACCCCCACAGAATTACCACCCAATGGCAAAGTTGCCTCAAAATTTGTAAACTGTGCTAAAACTTATTTTCAACAGCTAGATTTACCGGTAGAGATTATCCCCCTATATGGTTCGGTTGAACTCGGACCTATTACCGGAATGTCAGAAGCAATCGTCGATTTAGTCTCCACAGGCCGCACCCTCAAAGAAAATGGCCTAGTGGAGGTGGATACCCTATTCCAAAGTACGGCTCGCCTCATTGCTCATCCCTTAAGTTATCGGTTAAATTTAGATAATCTTAATGATTTAGGCGAACAAATCAAAAATTCTGTGTCAAAATCATAAAAACAATTGACCCTAGAATATTATTAATGGAGGAACAAAGACACGCAAATTCAACAAAAAAACGACAAACCGTAGTTAATGCTACAAAATCCTACATTAATAATAACTACAAAAAAGCTGTGTTAAAATCAGCTTACAAGGGCAAGCAGCAGGTGATGGATTAATAAAGATATGTTTGAACGCTTTACAGAAAAAGCTATTAAGGTAATAATGCTGGCGCAAGAAGAAGCACGCCGACTCGGCCACAACTTTGTGGGGACCGAACAAATTCTTCTTGGCCTCATCGGTGAAGGAACCGGAGTCGCTGCCAAAGTTCTCAAATCAATGGGGGTTAACTTAAAAGATGCTCGTATTGAAGTTGAGAAAATCATTGGCCGAGGCTCTGGGTTTGTCGCCGTTGAAATTCCTTTTACCCCAAGAGCAAAACGAGTTCTAGAACTCTCCTTAGAGGAAGCTAGACAATTAGGACACAACTACATCGGGACAGAACACCTTCTTCTAGGTTTAATTAGAGAAGGGGAAGGCGTGGCAGCCAGGGTTCTCGAAAACCTTGGTGTTGACCTCTCTAAAGTCAGAACCCAGGTCATTCGCCAATTAGGGGAAACCGCAGAGGTAGCCGCCGGCGGTGGTACACCAGGCAGAACCAAAACTCCTACTTTAGACGAATTTGGTTCCAATTTAACCCAGTTGGCCGCTGATGGGCAACTTGATCCCGTTGTCGGACGACAAAAAGAAATTGAACGGGTGATCCAAATTCTCGGTCGTCGTACCAAAAACAATCCCGTTCTCATCGGAGAACCTGGTGTCGGTAAAACAGCGATCGCAGAAGGTTTGGCACAACGCATTGCTAACAAGGATATCCCTGATATTCTCGAAGAAAAACGAGTTGTCACCCTCGATATTGGTTTATTAGTCGCTGGAACCAAGTACCGTGGGGAATTTGAAGAACGACTCAAGAAAATTATGGACGAAATTCGTCAAGCTGGAAACGTGATTCTAGTGATCGACGAAGTTCATACCCTTATTGGTGCTGGTGCAGCAGAAGGGGCGATCGACGCTGCTAATATTCTCAAACCAGCGTTAGCGCGGGGTGAATTACAATGTATTGGGGCAACCACCCTCGATGAATACCGTAAACACATCGAACGGGATGCAGCCTTAGAACGTCGTTTCCAACCTGTGATGGTAGGAGAACCCTCTGTAGATGAAACCATTGAAATTCTCTACGGACTCAGAGAACGCTATGAGCAGCATCATAAGCTAAAAATCTTAGATGAAGCGTTAGAAGCAGCAGCCAAACTGTCAGATCGTTACATTTCTGACCGTTATCTCCCCGATAAGGCCATTGACTTAATTGACGAAGCTGGTTCACGGGTACGGTTAATCAATTCTCAACTGCCTCCTGCGGCCAAGGAATTAGACAAAGAACTACGGACTATCTTGAAGCAAAAAGACGACGCGGTTCGCTCCCAAGACTTTGATCGCGCTGGAGAATTGCGGGATCAAGAAATGGATATTAAAGAGCAAATTCGTTCTATTTCCTCTGCTAAGAAAGGAGAAGGAGAAAACGACGAACCCTTTGTGGATGCTGAAGAAATCGCTCACATTGTGGCTTCTTGGACTGGGGTTCCTGTGAACAAGTTAACGGAAACCGAATCTGAAAAACTTCTCCACATGGAAGACACCTTACATCAACGTTTGATCGGTCAAGAAGATGCCGTTAAAGCGGTTTCTCGTGCCATTCGTCGGGCAAGAGTTGGGTTAAAGAACCCCAACCGTCCCATTGCTAGTTTTGTCTTCTCTGGACCTACTGGTGTCGGTAAAACCGAGTTAACTAAAGCCTTAGCGACTTATTTCTTCGGGTCAGAAGACGCTATGATTCGTCTGGATATGTCCGAATACATGGAACGCCATACGGTTTCTAAGTTAATCGGTTCTCCTCCAGGATATGTGGGATATAACGAAGGGGGACAACTAACCGAGGCGGTTCGTCGTCGTCCTTATACCGTTGTGCTATTCGATGAAATTGAAAAAGCACACCCCGATGTCTTCAATATGCTTCTACAAATCTTAGAAGATGGTCGTTTAACGGACGCTAAAGGGCGTACAGTGGACTTTAAGAACACCTTATTAATCATGACCTCTAATATCGGTTCTAAGGTCATTGAAAAAGGTGGCGGTGGCCTCGGATTTGAGTTTGAAGACGACCAAAATGAAGCACAGTACAACCGTATTCGTAACCTCGTTAACGAAGAATTAAAGCAATACTTCAGACCTGAATTTCTCAACCGCTTAGATGAGATTATCGTCTTCCGTCAGTTGAACAAAGAAGAGGTCAAGGAAATTTCCGAAATTCTTCTCAAGGAAGTGTTTGCACGGTTAACTGAGAAAGAGATTACTCTACAAGTTACCGACAAGTTTAAGGAACGGTTGGTAGAAGAAGGGTATAACCCTGCTTACGGTGCAAGACCCTTACGTCGTGCCATTATGCGTCTCTTAGAAGATGTTCTTGCTGAGGAGATTCTCTCCGGACGAGTTGGCGAAGGTGATATCGCTGTGGTTGATATCGGCGAAGATGGCAAAGTTAAAGTTGTTTCGGGTGATACCCAACCCGTTTTAGCTAAAGCGACTGACTCGTAACCATTTAAGATTTAACCCTCAAGCAACGGTAGAAGTTTCGTCCTTCTGCCGTTTTTTCTTGTTGAATAATTTACTAAAAACATTACTGTAAGATGGGCAATGCCCACCCTACGAAGTTTTACAATTTTATAAATATCCTCATCATAATGTGTAACGCTATAGAGATTACGGAGACGTTCGGCTTTTATTGTAAAATAACAACCAGAAACCTGTTATCGCAAAAGCGCAGAAATTCAAGTCAATTTGGGCAATATTGAAGACGTGGCAAAGAGTTGGGAAAAACTGGCACATCTCTATGAAGATCGAGGAAGGATTCAAGATGCAGAATTATGGTATCGCAAGGCAATAGAAGGTTCACAACAATCAGCTAATCAAAAGGCATTGTCAGAAATTCTTAGTAACAATGAGAATAACTTCTGTTCACCCCAAGTGTTCTTGATTTTGTATATATAAAAAGGTATATTCAAAGTATGGAATTTGAGTGGGATGAACAAAAAAATCAAACCAACATAATTAAGCATGGTATTTCGTTTCAAGAAGCTTTGGAGATATTTAACGACCCAAATCTACTAACTTATATAGATGATCGCTTTAACTATGAAGAAACAAGAGAACTATCAATTGGTCAACTATTCCTGCCTAAGCAACCAGTTATTGTGGTTTTAGTAGTCCATACAGACAGAAACAGAGTAACCAGAATCATATCTGCACGACGAGCAAGTAGAAAGGAGAGAAGACTCTATGAGCAACAATCAATTTAGACTTGATATGTCACCCGAAGAAAGACATAGTAAGTTAGTCAATATGTCAGATGAGGACATAGACTATTCGGATATTCCTGAGCTTGATGAAGAATTTTTTAAGAATGCGAAGTTAGTAAAACGAAAACCAGCAACAGAAGCTATATCAATCCGAGTTGATACCGAGACTCTAGAATGGTTTCGCAATACCGCCAAAAACAACCCTAAAATAAGAGGTTATCAAACCTTAATTAATGACGTGCTGCGAACCTATGTAGCCCACCAAGTAAGTAAGACTGAAACCTCACACTAATTATCAAAGAGTGATTGTTTATTGATGGTATTAGAGGCGATCTCATCAACTCCGACCTATAATAAAAGTAAGGCTGTTACAAAACTTTACGGGTTAGGGATATGCCACGCATCGTCGTCATTACTGGATTTGAATCATTTAATCTTGACTTATACCGACAAGCAGCACAGTTAGCTCAGTCCCGTTGTCGGGAGTTAGAAATAGAGATATTTAGCGATCGCAGTCTTTCGCAAGAACCAGAAATTATTGAGAATGCCCTGAAGGATGCAGATGTATTTTTTGCTAGTTTAATCTTTGATTATGACCAAGTAATTTGGTTAAAAGAAAGAGTACAAAATATTCCTATTCGGTTAGTTTTCGAGTCAGCTTTAGAATTAATGAGTTTGACTCGCTTAGGAAAATTTGTCATTGGGGAAAAACCCAAAGGAATGCCTAAACCTATTAAATTTATTTTAAGTAAATTCTCCAGTGGTAGGGAAGAAGATAAACTTGCTGGTTATTTAAGTTTCTTGAAAACAGGACCAAAGTTATTAAAGTTTATTCCAGCAAAAAAAGTTCAAGATTTACGCAACTGGTTAATTATCTATGGATATTGGAATGCAGGAGGAACGGAAAACTTTGCCTCGATGTGTTGGACAATAGCAGAAAAATATTTAGACATTGAAGTAGGAGAAATTCCCGAACCCATTGAAACTCCAAATATGGGTTTACTGCATCCTAAGTATGACGGTTACTTTACCTCGCCTAGAGACTATTTAAACTGGTATCAACAACATAAATTTTTAGATAATCCTCTGGTTGCCATTCTTCTATACCGTAAACACGTTATTACCAAACAGCCCTATATTCCCCAATTAATTTATTCTTTTGAACAACAAGGATTAACCCCTGTTCCCATTTTTATCAACGGTGTTGAAGGTCATGTCATTGTCAGAGATTGGTTAACTACTACTTATGAAACCCAACAACGAAATGTAGGTAATATAGAAATTCGGTCTTTATCAAAAGATGCCATTGAAGTGGATGCTATTGTCTCTACCATCGGGTTTCCTTTGGTTGGGGGTCCTGCGGGTTCGATGGAAGCAGGGCGACAAGTTGAAGTAGCAAAACGCATTTTAACCGCTAAAAATATACCTTATATTGTTGCTGCACCTCTTTTAATTCAAGATATTTATTCTTGGACAAGACAAGGTATAGGAGGATTACAAAGTGTAGTCTTATATTCTCTTCCTGAGTTGGATGGTGCGATTGACACTGTACCATTAGGGGGTTTAGTGGGTAATGATATTTATATTATTCCTGAACGAGTGAAACGATTAACAGGAAGACTAAAAAAATGGATTCAGTTACGGAAAACTGAAACGAAAGATCGTAAACTTGCAATTATTTTATATGGGTTCCCTCCTGGTTACGGCGCAACAGGAACTGCCGCTTTATTAAATGTTCCCCGTAGCTTACTAAACTTATTACAGGAATTAGAAAAACAGGGTTACACTGTAGGGGAATTACCCGAAGATGGTGAAATAATTATCAATGAGGTAAAAGAAGCAGATGAAGCGATTATCACACCTAATGATGATATCAATGGAAAGACAACTATTAATGTCAGAAAATTAGAAAAATGGTTAGGTTACTTATTAACCACTCGTATCGAAAAGCAGTGGAAATCATTAACAGAAACAGGCATAAAAACCTATGGAGATGAGTATCAAATTGGAGGTATTCAACTCGGAAATATTTGGATTGGAGTGCAACCACCATTAGGTATTTCTGGTGATCCCATGCGGTTAATGTTTGAAAAAGATTTAACGCCTCATCCTCAATATGCAGCCTTTTATAAGTGGTTACAAAATGATTTTTGTGCCGATGCTATGGTACATTTTGGGATGCACGGAACGGTTGAATGGTTGCCAGGTTCACCATTAGGAAATACTGGCTATTCTTGGTCAGATATTCTACTAGGAGATATCCCTAATTTATATATTTATGCTGCTAATAATCCCTCAGAATCAATCTTAGCTAAACGTCGAGGATATGGTGTTTTAATCTCTCATAATGTTCCCCCTTATGGACGAGCAGGATTATACAAAGAATTAATGGCACTGCGAGAATTAATTGCCGAATATAGAGAAGATCCCAACAAAAATGAAATTTTACGAGAGGGAATTATTCAAAAAATTGTTGACTCTGGTTTAGCTTCTGATTGTAAGTTTGAAGAAGGAAGAAAATTAGGGATTGAGTTTACCGTAGAAAATGCAAAACTATTTAGTAAACACGCTTTAAATGAGTATTTTGTCAAGGTTTACGAATACTTACAAATTGTAGAACAAAGACTATTCTCTTCTGGTTTACATACTTTAGGTGAAATTCCTAATCAAGAACAATTAGACTCCTATTTAGAAGCTTACTTTGGAGAAAAATTAAGTGAAAGAGAAAGAAAAGCAATTACCTCTCAATCTCCAGAATTACAGTATATTTTAGAGTCAGCTAATGGTAAAAGTGAAACCATACAAGAAGCCATTTATATTAGAGATTTACTGAAACAAACCCCCGAAGAATTAACTAATCTGTTACGAGGTTTAAATGGTGAATACATACCCCCTGCACCGGGAGGGGACTTACTCAGAGATGGAACAGGTGTGTTACCCACAGGACGAAATATACACGCCTTAGACCCTTATAGAATGCCATCTCCTGCTGCTTACGAAAGAGGCCGAGAAATCGCTAAAAAAACTATCCAACAACATCTAGAAGAACAGGGTAATTATCCTGAAACTATTGCCGTTTTATTATGGGGTTTAGACGCAATTAAAACCAAAGGTGAGTCTTTAGGTATTTTATTAGAGTTAGTGGGAGCAGAACCGATAAAAGAAGGGACTGGACGTATTGTCAGATACGAGTTGAAACCATTAAAAGAATTAGACCATCCGAGAATTGATGTTTTAGCCAATTTATCAGGCATTTTCCGTGATACCTTTGTCAACATTATTGAACTCTTGGATGACTTATTCCAACGTGCGGCAGAAGCAGAAGAAGACCCCCAAAAGAACTTTATTCGTAAACATTATTTACAATTAAAAGAGCAAGGTGTAGAAAACGCTTCAGCGCGACTCTTTTCTAACCCTGCTGGTGATTTTGGTTCTTTAGTAAATGATCAAGTCGTGGACGGAAACTGGGAATCTAGTGACGAATTAGCTAATACTTGGGAAAAAAGAAATTCCTTTAGTTATGGACGCAAAGATAAAGGACAAGCAAGACCCGAAATTTTAAATAAACTATTAAAAACCAGTGAAAGAATTGTCCAAGAAATTGACTCAGTGGAATATGGTTTAACGGATATTCAAGAATATTATGGCAATACAGGAGGCTTGAAATTAGCAGCAGAAAAACAAAGCGGTAAAAAAGTAACCGCAAGTTTCGTTGAAAGCTTTTCTAATGATGCCAACCCCCGAAAATTAGAAGACTTATTAAGGTTGGAATATCGTACAAAATTACTAAATCCGAAATGGGCCGAAGCAATGGTTAACCAGGGTTCAGGAGGTGCGTATGAAGTGTCCCAACGGATGACAGCGTTGATAGGATGGGGAGGAACAACGAATTTTAAAGATAATTGGGTGTATGATCAAGCTGCACAAACCTACGCATTAGACCCAGAAATGGCGGAAAAATTACGCAAAGCAAATCCTGAAGCATTTCGTAATATTGTGGGAAGAATGATCGAAGCGAATGGAAGAGGTTTCTGGGATGCTGATGAGGAAACCTTAGAAAAATTACGTAATTTATATGAGTTAACCGAAGAAGAATTAGAAGGAGTTATTAATTAAATAAAAGATAGCTTTGTGATTGTCAGAATCAACTCGACCATGCTACAATTCCTGAGTAACAATAGAACGGATATCTTGAATAAACTCTGAGGGAGTTTGAATTATAATCCCTGTTTTTTGGGCAACTTCTTGAGTGAAATCCTTAGTATTTAAACTAAGTAATCTATCGGCTTTAACTAATAAAGCAGCAGCAAGAATAGGTGCATCTTTAGGTTCGATAATATCAATGTAAGCTGAAAACTCTTCTAGAGAAGGATTAGGTAAAATCTCAAGATTTGTGTTATCAATAATTTCATTAAAAACAGGAATAGCTTTAGGAAGTTTTTTATTAATATTTCTCTGACATTCTTCTAACCCTTGCTCTGAAATTAATAACTTAAATAAACCTATTTCTGCCATTGTTAATACAACTCGACTCGCACCAGTTGAAGATGCAGACCCTGCAATTAAGATACTAGAATCAGCAAAAATTGATTTCATTATTCATATTTTTCTTTATATATTATCTTTCTTTCATGTTCTAATCCTTCTAATAACTCCTCTAAACTGACATCTTCTTCTTCTCGAATGGTAGTTATTTTTTCAATTAATTGAGGAACTTTAGGATTTTTTGATGTTAATATAATTAAACCTTCAATTTCTAAAAAATTTAAGTAATCTCCTTTATGAAGATTAAGTGCATCTTGAATCACTTTAGGAACGATAATGGTTCCATCTTGGTCTAAACGAACAGGAAATGATTTCATATATTGTTTTCCTCATTGGAAACTAACTACAATTCTACCAAATTTTTAATATTATTGAGTCTGATTTTTAGGTAAATTATTAATGCCTGTAATTGCATCAAGGTTGATTAATTCGTTTATTTTGTTGGAAGAGGTTTCTGGGATGCTGAGGATAAAACCCTAGACAAATTTCGTAATTTATATGATTTAACTGAGGAAGAGTTAGAAGGACTTACTAATGTGGTAGATTAGAAATAATTTATCAGAGACTAAAACCCTTGAAATTTATGGCAGGTGATAATTTTCGTATTGAATTAGTATAAACCATTGATTGTCTGTGTAAGTTATGGTAAAAAAAAAACAAAAAGTTTCAATTTATCTACCTCAGTTTTATAATGGGGGGATAGAAAAGGTAATGATGAATTTGGCTGAGAGTCTAATCGAAAAAGGGATAGAGATAGATTTCGTTGTCAATAATATTGGTTTTGATTTAGTTGCATCGGCTTGTCCTCCAGAAGCGAGAATAATCGAATTAAAACCCCCCAATTTTATTAGTCGTCTCCCTAAACTTATTGAATATCTTAACCGAGAAAAACCAACAGTTTTACTTTCTGCTTGTCACTATACTAATGAAATTGCTATCGTAGCAAAATACTTTTTAAAAAGACAAACTCGTATTATTGTTTCTGTCCATACTGCGATTTCTCTTGAAAGCAGTAATTACTCTTTTTTATCCTCTAGAGGATTAGTTCCCTTGGCTATAAAATTGCTCTATCGCTGGGCTGATGGTATTGTAACCGTATCAGAAGGGGTTAAAAAAGATATAATCAATATTACTAATCTCTCATCTAAAAAGATGACAACCATATATAATCCTGTCATTACACCCCAAATTTTCGATAAAGCAAAAGAACCATTGAATCATCCTTGGTTTCAAGCTGATGAACCTCCAGTGATTTTAACTGCTGGTAGATTAGAAGAGCAAAAAAATTATTCGATGTTAATTCAAGCCTTCGCTCAAGTGAAAAAAAAAGTTAATGCTCGTTTAGTAATTTTAGGGGAAGGTTCTCAACGTTCTGCTTTAACTTCTCTTATTAGTGAGTTGGGGTTACAGAATGATATTTTGATGCCAGGTTTTATTAAGAATCCTTACCCTTATATAGCTAGAGCTAAAGTCCTGGTTCTATCTTCAAATTGGGAAGACTTAGGTAATGTATTAGTAGAAGCTATGGCTTTGGGAACTCCTGTAATTTCGACAGATTGTCCATACGGACCTTCAGAAATTCTACAACAAGGTAGGTATGGTGAATTCATCCCTATGAATAATCTTGAGGCTATGATTCAAGCTATGTTAAGAGTTTTGCACGGAAACCAAAAATATGTAGATTCAGAATGGCTAAAACAATTTACAATCGAAGAATCTGTACAAAACTATATGGCAGTATTAGGTATAGATGCTTGAATAAAATGCCAAGATGTTAAAGTGAACCTAATCAATTCTATGAAGATATTTTGACACTTTTCTTGTCAAAAATCTAATGTAAGTAACAGAGTTATTTATGAATCAAACTATTTTCAGTGACCAGAAAAATTTAAAAATACTTATAGTGGCTGAACACGCTTCCTTAAAATTTGGAGGAGAAGCAGCTTTGCCCTTACATTATTTTAGGGTTTGCTGAATATGAGTGTAACCCTTGTTATCAAAAGGTTACACTCATATTCGATGACAAAAAAAGATCAGCTAGTGCAGCTAAAAACCGCTAAAATTGGTAGGGATACCTTGCAGTTGTTAGTCAAGAACAAATGTATCGAAAAGAGGAGCAGCCTTCACCCGCCCCAGAAAATTTTGAATTGCCCTTCGAGGGAAAATTATCCCCAAGTAATCGTTGGGTAATCATGGCAGAACTAATACCTTGGGATGATTTTGAAGAAGAATATGCTAAACTTTTTTCAGCAGAAAAAGGTGCGCCA
Organism: Crocosphaera chwakensis CCY0110; assembly: GCF_000169335.1. GTDB lineage: Bacteria > Cyanobacteriota > Cyanobacteriia > Cyanobacteriales > Microcystaceae > Crocosphaera > Crocosphaera chwakensis. Next base: position 5,116 of record NZ_AAXW01000007.1, on the reverse strand, counting down.
GCTAAACCATTTAGAATGGCATTAGGGATATTAATTATTAAGGAAAAGTTAGGAACAAGTGATAGAGAAACAATAGAACAGATTAGAGAAAATCCTTATCTACAATACTTTATAGGTTTAAATTGTTATCAACAAGAGCCACCAGTGGAAGCTTCAATGCTAGTTCATTTTAGGAAAAGGATTGATGTAGATTTGGTGAATAAAATAAATAAAGAAATAGTGAAAAAAGAGAAAGAAAAGCTTGATAAAGAAATAAAAAAAAAGGATTTACCCCAAGAAAAAGGAAAAAAACTAAAAAATCGAGGTAAACTAATACTAGATGCAACTTGTGCGCCGGCCGATATAAAATATCCGACAGATTTAGGAATATTAAATCAAGCTAGAATTGAGACAGAAAGAATAATAGACAATCTTTATAAAGCTTTAAGAGGAAAACTGAGGAAAAAACCGAGAATTTCTAGACACATTGCCAGAAAAGAATATTTAAAGGTAGCTAAAAAAGGAAAAGTTTCTTATCAAGAAAGGAGAAAAGCTATAGAAAAACAGTTGAAATACGTTAAGAACAATCTAGGACATATAGAAGACTTGAATCAAGCTGGGGCTTCCCTCAAAAATCTGAGTAAAGACAGCAAATCTTCTAGAAACTATCAAAAAAGTTTATAAACAACAACGAGTAATGTGGGAGAATAAAACCCAGAGTGTTCCCCAAAGAATTGTAAGTTTAACTCAACCCCATATTCGTCCTATAGTCAGAGGAAAAGCAGGAAAACCAATAGAGTTTGGAGCTAAGCTCTCGGTTAGCTGTGTGGATAATTATGTATTTTTAGACCGAATAAGTTGGGAAAACTTAAATGAATCTTGTCATTTAAAAGAACAAGTAGAAAAGTATAGAGAAATGTTTGGCTATTATCCCGAATCTGTTCATGTTGATAAAATTTATAGAACTAGAGAAAATAGAAATTGGTGTAAAGAGAGAGGAATAAGAATTAGTGGTCCGAAGTTAGGAAGACCTCCGAAAAATGTCAGTGAAGAAGAGAAGAAACAAGCTCGCTCAGACGAAAGTTTCCGAAATGCTATTGAGGGAAAATTTGGACAAGCTAAATCTTCGTTTAGCTTGAATCTCGTCATGACTAAACTCCCTGAAACCTCAGAAACTTCTATTGCCATTACCTTTCTAGTTGTCAATCTTTCCAGACTGCTTCGGCAGTTTTTGTCGCTTTATTTGTGGTTATTCATTAATATTAAAACTGATGAACTATTCAACCACAATTATATTAATGAAAATTATATTTATAGCAAATTTATAGAAAGAAAAATTATTAATTGGCAGGGAAATTATCGGCTTTTGGCCGCATAAATTTTGGAGAAACTTTTTCAGCAAACCCTATTTTAGGGTTTTACGAAAACGAGGAATTGAAACATGGTTAATTGTTCATGAAAGAACCAAAAATGAACTTAAAGATTATTTCTCAGAAGATAATGATCGAATTTACTTCATAAAAGATACTTTTTGGCATATTTTTGTCTGGCGTTTAAGTAAATTAGTACCTAAACGCTTATCTTATTTTACTTTTGGATTTATTCTTAGATTAATAACTCAACTGAGTCAACGACAACTTGCTTTACAGCTTATTGAAGAAAAAAAAATTGATATTGTTCATCAACCTATTCCCGTCTCACCAAAAGCTCCCTCATCTCTGTATGATCTTGGTGTTCCTATTATCATTGGCCCCATGAATGGAGGAATGAATTATCCTTCTGGTTTTGAGTATATGGAAAAAAAATGGGTGAGTCAAACGGTCAATCTTGGTAGAAGTTTTGCCAACTTAATGAATACTTTAATTCCAGGTAAATTAAAAGCCACCACTTTGTTAGTAGCTAACTCGCGGACGAGAGCAGCATTACCCACTATTCTTAAAGATAAAAATATAATTGAATTAGTTGAAAATGGAGTAGATTTATCCATTTGGCAAAACTTAGTGAAAAAAGACAATAATCAACAAGTGAAAAAAACCACTAAATTTGTTTACATGGGTAGATTGGTTGATTGGAAAGCTATTGATCTCTTATTATTAGCAGCCAAAAAAGTGATTGAGCAAATACCAATTCAAATAGATATTGTTGGAGATGGTAATGAAAGAGAAAAATTAGAGCAACTTGCTCAGAGTTTAGGGTTAACATCTGAGCAAGAATCTTCAAAAATATCTATAGTTCAATTTGTAGGTTGGCTTTCTCAATCAGACTGTGCTAAACAATTACAAGCAGCAGATGTTTTAATCCTGCCCAGTCTTTATGAATGTGGTGGTGCAGTTGTCTTAGAAGCAATGGCTATGGGAATTCCTGTGATTGCAACTAATTGGGGAGGTCCGGTGGATTATTTAGACGAATCTTGTGGCATCTTAGTGGAACCGAGTTCACGAGAAGCTTTTATTCAAGAACTTGCTTCGGCAATGATAAAGTTAGCGAGTAACCCAGAACTTTGTCAAAAAATGGGAAAAGCAGGATATGAGAAAGTCCGAGATCAGTTTGATTGGGAAAAAAAGGTTGATGTAATCTTAGACATCTATCGAGATAGCATAGATAGATATGCTAAAGAAGAAACTACTCTTGATGCTGATTAAATATATTGAAAGAAAGATAGATACTCGTCCTCAACGATAAATAAAACAAAATAATTAGTAATAAGAAAACTGAACTTTAGAACAAACTTAAAAGATGATTTCTACCTCTTCATCCACTGAAAATATACCTTTGGTCCTGCAACTGTCACCAGCGATCGCCATCACAGACGAACAATTCTTCTCGTTATGTCAATTAAACCGTGATTATCGCCTTGAGCGCAATGCCAAAGGAGAATTAATTATTATGCCCCCCACAGGTTCAGAAACTGGAAATCGTAACTTTAAACTAATTCAGCAACTTGCCAACTGGATCGATGAAGATGGCACGGGAATTGGCTTTGATTCGTCCACAGGGTTTAAATTACCAAATGGGGCAGATCGTTCTCCTGATGCAGCGTGGATGACCTTAGAAAAATGGAATTCCCTCACAGAAGAACAAAAAAGTAGATTTGCGCCTGTTTGCCCTGATTTTATTGTAGAAATACGCTCCCCTAGTGACCAATTGCAATCCCTTCAAGATAAACTACAAGAATATATTGATAATGGCGTAAAATTAGGCTGGTTAATTGATCGCAAAAATCGCCAAGTCTATATTTATCGACCCCAAACAGAAGTAGAATGTTTAGAGAATCCAACAACTGTGAGTGGTGATCCTATTTTGTCGGGTTTCCAGTTGCAAATGGATAAAATTTGGTAATTTAATTATTAGCTTATGTCATTATCTCAAGAAAAAAAAAGTATTTTAATCACTGGTGGTGCCGGTTTTATTGGTTCTAACTTTGTGCATCATTGGTGTAACAATTATCCTGATGATCATGTCATTGTTTTAGATGCGTTAACCTATGCTGGAAATCGTCAAAATTTAGCAGGTTTAGAAGATAGACAAAACTTTAAATTTATCCAAGGGGATATCTGCGATCGCCTGTTAATTGATAAACTCTTAACAGAAGAAAATATTACAAATATAGCCCATTTTGCTGCTGAATCTCATGTTGATCGTTCTATTCTCGGTCCTGATGCTTTTATTCAAACCAATGTCATTGGAACCTTTACCTTATTAGAGAGTTTTCGTCATTATTGGAATGAACAAGGAAAACCAGAAAATTATCGTTTTCTCCATGTCTCTACCGATGAGGTTTATGGCAGTTTAGAAGCCGATGATCCAGCTTTTTCCGAAACCACACCCTATGCTCCTAATAGTCCCTATTCTGCCTCAAAAGCAGGAAGCGATCACCTAGCAAGGGCTTATTTTCATACTTATAATGTACCGACAATTATCACCAATTGTTCTAATAATTATGGACCTTATCACTTTCCTGAAAAATTAATCCCGTTGATGTGTATTAATATTTTATTGGGTAAACCCTTACCTGTTTATGGAGATGGACAAAATATCAGAGATTGGTTATATGTTGGGGATCATTGTTCAGCATTAGAAACAGTTATTAATAAAGGAAAACCAGGAGAAACCTATAATATTGGGGGTAATAATGAAGTTAAAAATATTGACTTAGTAACTCTATTATGTGACTTAATGGATGAGTTAGCCCCAGACTTACCTGTTAAACCGGCAAAAGAATTAATTACCTTTGTAAAAGATCGGCCTGGCCACGATCGTCGTTATGCCATTGATGCTACAAAAATTAAAACAGAATTAGGTTGGACACCGCAAGAAACTGTAGAAAATGGGTTAAGAAAAACGATTCAATGGTATCTCAATAATCGAGATTGGTGGCAACCTTTACTATCAAAAGATTATCAGGAATATTATCAAAAAGTGTATGGATAATGAAAATTTTAATTGATTAAAATGGGGAGATAAGTTAAGAATGACTAACAGTTATGAAACGGATTTTGTACAATGGTTAGATGAACAAGCTAATCTACTTTTAAAATGGAGGGAAATACATAAAGTGATTTTTGAGAATCGTCGAACACCCCAGATGAATCAGAGCTATGATATTTTTGCATCACGAAAATTATCCTAGAAAGTTATGGCTTTGTTATTAACATTCCCTTTCTAAAGACAAAAATCACCTGAATCTCTCAATTTTTTTGACAGTACATAAAAACTAAGAAAATACTCTCATTTTCAAGATTAATTATTACCCTTAAATAAATTCAAGACGGTGATACATTGATTCAGTAGTTTGAGAGAGATAAATTCGCCATAAAGCTTGTAAAATTTCTCCAATAGAACGACGACCTTGACGACAATAAATAATTCCGGCGTGTTCTACTTGTTGTTGATGAAATCTCAAAAAATCGGCATCGTGGGTAAAAATTACTCGCTTTTGAGTTAAAGCAAATGTGTTTTGTTGTTCATCAGATGCACCAATTAAATTGACTTCTGCTGTGGTTGTTACATCAATATTCCGTCTTCTTAATCCCTCGGCAATGGCATTTTCTACATTTTCATCCAAATGAAACTTAATTCTATCAAATAAATTAGACATAGAGAAAGTCAAGCTTTTAAACATTAATTATACAAATTA
>NZ_AAXW01000008.1 GCF_000169335.1 Crocosphaera chwakensis CCY0110 | reverse complement strand
TTTGGCGTGTTATGGCATAAAAAAAGTAGAGGAATTACTCTAAAAATTATAGTTTGCTAAAATATACCCTACTTAATGTTGTCTTTAGGAACAGTCTCTCAGATATTCTAATTAGATTAGAGAAAAACATTGTATTTTTTTAGTTACTGTTAATGAGTATTAATTCTATTTTGCAAAGTTTTCAGCATTTTGGTGTTCATCTAGGGTTAGAACGTATCAAAACGTTATTAAATCAATTGAATAATCCTCATGAAAATACTCCTATCATCCATGTTGGTGGAACCAATGGCAAGGGTTCTGTTTGCGCTTATCTATCTTCAATTTTGACTGAAGCAGGTTATCAAGTAGGGCGTTATACTTCTCCTCATTTAATTGATTGGACGGAAAGAATTTGTCTTAATAATCAACCCATTACAGAAGCTGAACTAGAAACTATTTTGATTAAAATAAAAAATTCTCTTGATATTACTCAAGAGAGTCCCACACAATTTGAAATTATTACAGCAGCAGCTTTTGTTTATTTTGCTCAAAAAAAAGTCGATATTGCTATTATAGAAGTTGGTTTAGGAGGTCGTTTAGATGCTACTAATATTTGCGATCGCCCTTTAGTTACCGTTATCACTTCTCTTAGTCGAGAACATTGGCAACGTTTAGGTCCAACTATCCAAGATATTGCTGGAGAAAAAGCAGGGATTTTTAAGTCAGAATGTCCTGTGATTATGGGTCAAGTTCCTGAGGAAGTTAAATCTGTTTTTGAGTCTCGTATTAAAGCTTTAAATTGTCCTAATATTTGGGTTAATTCTGCTAGTTATATAGACAAGAGTCAGGTTGTTTATAAAAATATTCAATATTCTTTACCATTATTGGGAAAAATGCAGTTAAATAATTCTGCGTTAGCTATAGAGACTATAAATTTATTACAGGAAATAGGTTGGAAAATTACGGAAGACCATATTAAACAAGGCATCAAAAATACTCAATGGTTGGGTAGAATACAATGGATAAAATGGAAAAATTGTTCTATTTTAATCGATGGGGCGCACAATACTGCTGCTGCTAAAATGTTACGTAATTATATTGATAGTCTGGATAAATCGGTTATTTGGGTTATAGGAATGTTATCGACAAAAGAACATGATAAAATTTTTCAAGAGTTACTGAGAAAAGATGATAGTTTATATTTGGTTCCTGTACCTGATCACAGTACAGAAAATCCTGATAACTTAGCAAAATTAGCTGATCAAATTTGTCCAAAATTAGCACAAATTAAAACAAAAAAAACTATATTTTATGCTCTAGATGAAATTATCAAAGACAAAGATTCTGATAAAATAATTGTTATCGCAGGTTCTTTGTATTTGATTGGTCATTTTTTAAGTAATATCCAATCCAATACACTTCAATCTTAAGATAATTAAGTTATAATAAAATACAAGTTACTCTCCTTTTATACTGTCTTCAATAGGTAGGCAGAATTAATTATAAAATGGTGGAGACAATGAAACAAGAATTAAAAGTATCATTTTTTCGTTTGACTCCTATTTTAAGTTTATTTTCACCTAACTACTATTATGTTTAATTCTTTGCAAACACAACTTTATCATCTTCAACAATTTGCTAATAAATTAGTTTCTCTGGAACTCGAACATCTCAGTTTAATTAGTATTACTATCATTTTTTTTGCAGGATTATTAACCAGTTTAACCCCTTGTATGTTGTCTATGTTACCTATTACGATTGCTTATATTGGAGGTTATGAATCTCAAGGTAAATTGCAAGGAATGCGTCAATCTGTTTGGTTCTCTTTTGGATTAGCAACAACTTTGGCAGGATTAGGAATTCTAGCAGCATCATTAGGAAAAGTTTATGGACAAATTGGCTTAGGATTACCGATTATTGTGAGTTTTATTGCTATTTTAATGGGGTTGAATCTTTTAGATGTCATTTCTTTTCAATTTCCCTCTTTAGGAGAAACTAATTGGATTTCTGATGATCTTCCCCCAGGAATTCGTTCTTATTCTTTGGGGTTGACTTTTGGTTTAGTTGCTTCTCCTTGCAGTACCCCCGTTTTAGCGACATTATTAGGGTGGGTTGCTACCAAACAAGACTTAATTTTAGGCGGTATATTATTATTAGCTTATACAGTGGGTTATGTGCTTCCCTTAATCTTAGCAGGAACCTTTACTGCTACGTTGAAAAAATTGTTAGAATTACGTCGTTGGTCTACTTGGATTAATCCAGTTAGTGGGTTTTTTTTAATCGTATTCGGAATGTTTTCTTTACTATCTCGTTTACCATTAAATAAGTTGTCTTGAATTATCTTATCCATACCTACATAACTTAGATTACTACCTCTGATTAAAGACAACGATTCAGTATATTAAACAAGGAAAGTTTTCTGTAGTGGATTGAAGAATGTCTTTGAGAAATTAGAATGAATGGGAAGAAGTGAAAAAAGGACTGTAGAAAATTTATTAACCAAAATTCTAAAACATTTCTGAGACTTTTTTCTTTGTATCTTAAAGAAACATTAAGCATTGCTCCATTTTTAACTAAAGATGCTGATAAAAAACAAGAAAAATTAAAGATAGCAACTAACAAGCGATCAGTTTATAATAAAAGTAAGATAAGGTGTGAAATATGACAATATCTGATTCTCCTCAAACAACTGACAATATATCCTTGCCAAAACAAGGATTTAGACAACTGATTAAAATAGTTGCCGATCTTCGTTTAGCTATTGTTCTGTTATTAGCGATCGCTTTATTTAGTATTAGTGGTACTGTCATCGAACAAGGTGAAAGTATTCCTTTTTATCAACAAAACTATCCCGAAAATCCAGCTTTATTTGGCTTTTTAACTTGGAAAGTCATTTTAATTTTAGGCATCAACCATGTTTATACAACTTGGTGGTTTTTATCTCTATTAGTTCTTTTTGGTACTAGCTTAACTGCTTGTACCTTTACTCGTCAATTTCCTGCCTTAAAAGCAGCGAAAAAATGGAAATTTTACCAAAAACCTCGACAGTTTCAAAAGTTAGCATTAAGCACAGAATTACACAATAAATATCTTGGTTCCGTTAACAATATTTTAGAGAGGAAAGGCTATAAAACATTTCAAGAAAATAAATCTATTTATGCTAGAAAAGGAATCATCGGAAAAATTGGTCCGATTGTAGTTCATGCTGCTATGTTAATTATATTAGGGGGTGCTATTTGGGGCGCACTAACGGGATTTTTAGCCCAAGCAATGGTACCCAGTGGCACTGATTTTAAGGTTAATAATATTATTGAAGCAGGTCCTTTATCTAAACCTCAAATCCCTACAGATTGGGGAATTCGGGTGAATCGATTTTGGATTGATTACACCCCAGATGGAACTATTGATCAGTTTTATTCTGATCTTTCTGTCATTAATAATGATGGGGAAGAATTAAAAAGCAAAACGATTTATGTTAATGAACCTTTGCGTTATCATGGAGTCACTTTTTATCAGACAGATTGGGGAATTGCAGGAGTCCAAGCACAAGTTAATAATAGTCCGATTTTTCAACTTCCTATGGCCCCTTTAAATACCAATGGAAACGGTAGAATTTGGGGAACTTGGATACCCACAAAACCCGATTTAAGTGAAGGGGTTTCTTTATTAGCCAAAGACCTACAAGGCACGATGATGGTTTATGATCAAAAAGGAAATCTTTACAGTGCAGTTAGACCTGGAATGATCTTAGAAATTAATGGAGTTAAATTAAAAATTTATCAATTAATTGGTAGTACAGGGTTGCAAATTAAAGCCGATCCAGGTATTCCTTTTGTTTATACTGGTTTCGGTTTATTAATGATTGGTGTAATCATGAGTTATGTGTCTCATTCTCAGATTTGGGTCTTACAAGAAGACGAACGTTGTTATATTGGAGGAAAAACAAACCGATCTCAAGTCACCTTTGAACGGGAATTATTAGGAATTATTGAATCATTAGAACTAGAGAAAAATTAAGAATCAATGACCCTTAACTTAACCAAATTAACCCACCAATAATAATAATAAATAATCCCAATGCTAAGCCAATAAACCCATTATCCTTGGTATCCATTTGGGTAATATCTTCTAAGTCTAAGGATGATGTTTTCATGGGTTTAGTAGCTGGTTTTGCTTGTACATAGCGAGGAGTTGGGTTATCTTCAGAATTAGTTGCTGGAATTTTGGTCATCCATGCTTCAGGACGCTTTAACTGAGGTGCTTTGAGAATGTATAATATACGTTGACTTTGTTGACGTATAGCTAAGTTAGGGTGACGGGTTAATTCCTCGCAAAGGGCGATCGCATCGTCTAATTTATCCACTCCTTGATATGCTGTGACTAAAGACAATTGAACCTCTCCTCCTAACTTTGAAGATAGGTTAACTAATGATTTTGCGTCTTCGAGGGTTTGGACACTACTACGATATTGTCCCCGATCTAATAATACTTGTCCTTGTTGATATTTTAGTTTGACTTGTTCTAACTTAGAATCCATCGTTATAATAACTTTGCTTTTTTACAGTTTAACGGATATCTTATTAATGTTAAGAGGTTTAGAAAGGGAGTCAGAAATCGTTTTTAGAAGTTTCTGATGGCTTACCATTTGTTCATGGGTCAAAATAGAGAGTTTAATTTCTTCTCCTATGGCTATTTTAGAACTAGATGCTGGAAAAATCATCACATCAAATGGAGTCCAGATTACGGTAACATCAATCTTATTTAAAGTTGTCTCTATATCTTTATTTAAGTCTTGTAAAAATTGACTATTAGGACGCATTTGCTTAATTCCTGGATTGGGTAATACATAAGCAGTAATGGTTCCATAATTGGGGGTAGAAATATTAATATAACGTTGAACTCTTTTGATTCCTTCTAAACGTTGTAAATAATAACGAGTTACTAATCCTCCCATACTAAAACCGATTAAATCAATAGGTTGGTTATTTTCAAAATTATCATTAATATAATCATGAACTTGTTGGGCTAAATGTTCAAGATGACCATCTCCGTTATTAGGTTTGAGAGACAAACGATGAACCGACCAACCTAAATTAGTCAAATAGTTTGCCATTATATTAAATTTAGCCGATGTGTTGTAAATTCCATGAATCAATAATACTGGATTTTTATGATTTCCTATCATAATGACATCATTTTAGTTATTCTCAATACTATTACTCCTACAGCTTTGTAGGAGAAAGAAAAGTATTTGTGATCGATGACTGACTGAACAACAATACTGAGTTAAATATATTTTTTAAAAGCTAAAGTAACATTATGGCCACCAAAACCAAAGGAGTTAGATAAAGCCACATCAATCTCTAAAGGACGACTCTGGTAAGGAACATAATCAAGATCACACTCAGGATCAGGGTTATCTAAATTAAGGGTTGGGGGAATGCGATCATTCGCGATCGCCATCACTGTAGCGACGGCTTCAATACCACCAGAACCTCCCAATAAATGACCCGTCATAGATTTAGTGGAACTAACAGCAATACGATAAGCATGATCGCCTAACGCTTTTTTGATGGCTTTGGTTTCGGTAACATCGTTAGCTGCCGTACTGGTTCCGTGAGCATTAATATAACTGACTTTTTCTGGAGAAATCCCTCCGTCTTTTAGAGCTAATTCTATAGCACGGGTAGCACCAGCACCATTGGGGACTGGAGCCGTCATGTGATAGGCATCACAAGTCATGGCATAACCCACGACTTCTGCGTAGATTTTTGCTCCTCGTTCTAAAGCGTGTTCTAATTCTTCGAGTAGTAAGATTCCTGATCCTTCTCCCATGACAAAGCCATCTCGATCCTTATCAAAAGGACGACTTGCCCGTTGAGGCTCATCATTACGAGTTGATAAGGCTCTGGCCGAAGCAAAACCTGCTAAAGATAAGGGAGTAACGGCCGCTTCGGTTCCCCCACAAATCATGGCTTTAGCGTAACCTCGTTGCACCAAACGGAAGGCATCGCCGATGGCATTAGACCCGGCAGCACAAGCAGTTACCGTACAAGTATTCGGTCCCTTAGCCCCTGTATGGATTGCTGTTAATCCTGAGGCCATATTGGCGATCATCATGGGAATCATAAAAGGACTACAACGACTCGGTCCTCGGTTTAAGTAAATTTCCTGTTGGTCTTCGAGAACTTTGATTCCCCCCACTCCTGTACCAATAATTACCCCAATTTGCTCTGCATTTAAGTCATTAATCACTAACTGAGAGTCAGCCAATACCTGTAAGCTGGCTGACACGCCAAATTGAGAAAAACGATCCATCCGCTTTGCTTCTTTGCGATCTAAGTAGTCATGAGGGTCAAATCCTTTCACTTCACCAGCAATACGACAAGTGTGTTGAGACGGATCAAAATGGGTAATCTCGGCGATCCCACTTTTTCCATTCATTAAACCTTCCCAATAGTCTGTTAGGGTATTGCCAATGGGGGTAATCGCACCTAACCCGGTTACTACTACTCGCTTTAATTGTGAATTCGTCATGATTTTCCCTTATAAAAAAATTGATCTACCCAGCAATGCACTTAGGAGGGGAGATGGGGGGATAAATAACTTATTTTTGTTATTAATTAGGCTTTAAGCTTGCTCTTTTTCGATATATTCCACAGCAGCTTGCACTGTGGCAATGTTTTCAGCAGCTTCGTCAGGAATTTCGATATCAAACTCCTCTTCTAAGGCCATTACTAATTCTACTGTATCTAAAGAGTCAGCCCCCAAGTCATTGGCAAAGTTGGCCTCTGGGGTTACTTTATCTTCTTCAACTTCGAGTTGTTCAACGACGATGGTTTTTACTTTATCAAATATTTCTTGGTTCATTAATCTTTAAGTTAACCGCTAAGAACCCCGTTAGTTTAACTATGATGGGGAGGAAATGGGGCGGAATTTACCATTTCCTAAAATTGATTGTACAGTTAAGGTTTATTGGGCATTATTCATATTATCGGTAAATGGTCAGTGAGGGAATAGGGGAATAAGGAAGATTCTTTAATTGGCACAAACCTGAGTTCCCAGTTTAGAGGTGTGAGTATAAATTAAGTATTAATGAGAGTTTATTCAGTGAGTCAGTGGTTAATAGTGTTCCTTTCTATTTGCAGGTACGCCTTTGTATGTGAAAATAGTTGAAAATTAAGCTATTATCTTCATTCAACTATTTGCTATGAAACCTATAAAATACGTCATAGGACTAATACTATGTCTAGTGATCGCTTTTAGTACCGCGATCGCTCCAGCAAATGCTACCGGAGTCTATGATTTGCCTGTGTTGAGTCCAGGATCAGATACTTGGGTGGTCGACCAAGCTGATGCCATTAGTTTTGCTAATGAAAATCGCTTGAATGGTCAATTTAAAAAATTAGCCAATAATACTGGTAACGAAGTGAGACTCATTGCTATTCGTCGTTTAGATTATGGTTTAACAATGGAGGACTTGGCCGATGGTATTTTTGATCAATGGTATCCTACCCCTGAAGAACAAGCTAATCAAGTAATTTTAGTGGTTGATACTTTGACTAATAAAACTGCCTTGCGTCAAGGAGACAATACCGAGTCTTTATTAACTGATGAAATTGCTACGAGTGTGGTTAAAGAAACAGTTGCTGTGCCTTTACGGAGTGCAAAGTATAATGAAGCCTTTCTCGAAGCCGGCGATCGCCTTGTAGCTGTTTTATCCGGAAACCCTGATCCTGGTCCCCCTGAAGTTCAAGGAATTAACATCGAAAGCACCTTTACCAGTGCTGAAGATACGGACGATACCAGCGCAACCATCTGGGTAGTGGTATTAATGGTTCTAGCTACAGTTATTCCTATGGCTACCTATTTCTGGTATGTTGGGATACCAGGCCGATAAGAAAACAATCCTGTTTAGATCGTATTTAGATAGGGGTTAACGATGGTTGACCCCTAGTTTATTTTAGTTTAAAACCTTATAATCAAACTGTACAGTCTAGTCTAATTTTATATGAGTGTGGTGAAACGCCATGGGACAAGCAATAGAGTTCAAAAAGACCTTACTATCGAAGAAGGGTAAACCTTGGGTAATTGCGGTTTCTATTCTAGGGGTTGCTTTGATGGGGGTAACAACCTTTTACCTACTAAACCTAAGTCGTAATGAGTCACAACAGTCTGAGATTAGCACGTCTATTAAACAACCCGAAGTAGAAACAATTTCAGCCTTAGGAAGACTCGAACCGTTGGGAGAGGTGATTCATTTAGCCCCACCACCCACCCAAGGAGGAGCAAAAATTGAACAATTATTAGTTCAAGAAGGGGACAGGGTAAAAATTGGGCAAACCCTTGCTATTTTAGATAATATAGACAGCAAAAAAGCTGCTTTCAAAGCAGCCCAAGAAGAAGTCAAAGTAGCCCAAGCTAACTTAGAAATTGTTAAAGCAGGAGCTAAACAAGGGGAAATAGAAGCACAAAAAGCGACCATTCAACAATTAGAAGCAGAGTTAAAGGGGGAACTTACTACAAATCAAGCCACTATTGCACAATTAGAAATGGAATTAGATGGGGAGAAAAGACAACAAACTGCTACCATTGAGCGATTAAAAGCTGAATTAAAAGATGCTCAAAGAGAGTATCAAAGATATAAAAATTTAGCAGGAAATGGCGTGATTTCTCAGTCAGAATTAGAGCAACGTGAATTGGAATTAGAACAAGCACAAGAAAGTTTAAAAGAAGGTCAAGAAAGACTAAATAAAACGATTAATACATTACAAGAACAAATTGCAGCAGAAAGCTCACAATCTAACAAAGAAATCAATAGTCTAAATCAACAAATTATAGCAGCCAAAGCCAATTTAAACCGTATTGCAGAAATTAGACCTGTGGATGTTCAAAAAGCTCAAGCAGAATTAGATAGAGCGATGGCTCAATTAGAAGAAAAACAAACAGATTTAGACTTAGCTTATATTAAGTCTCCTCTAGATGGACAAGTGTTAAAAATTCATACATATCCAGGGGAAAAAGTTGACGATAATAATGGTATTTTAGAACTCGGGAAAACTGAGCAGATGATGGTAGTAGCAGAAGTTTATGAAAGTGAAATTAATCAGGTAAGAATAGGACAAAAAGCCATCATAAAAAGTGATAATAATAGCTTTGTAGGAACCTTAGAAGGAACTGTTAATAAAATTGGTTTACAAATTGGTAAAAAAGATGTTTTAGATACTGATCCCGCAGCCGATGTTGATGTCAGAGTGGTTGAAGTCGACATCTTGTTAACCCCAGAATCATCTGCTAAAGTTTCGGGACTCACTTATGCAAAAGTAATTACAGAAATTCAATTATAAGTATTATGAAAACTCCTTTAGCTTGGTTACAATTGACCCATGAAAAAACCCGTTTATTAGTAGCATTAGCAGGAATTACGTTTGCTGATGTTTTGATGTTTATGCAGTTAGGATTTAGAGATGCTTTGTTTGATAGTTCTGTCCGACTTCATCAAAGTTTAGACGGTGATATCTTTATGCTTAATTCTAAAACCGATACGTTAACAGGAATTAGAAGTTTTTCTCGCCGTAGATTATATGAAACATTAGGCGTGGATAAAGTAGACAGTGTTACCCCTATGTATATTGGAGTTTCTACCTGGAAAAATCCTCTAGCAAGAAAAACGAGAAATATTTTTAATGTGGGTTTAAACCCCGATCAAAATGTAATCATGTTACCGGAAGTACAAGAGAATATATCAGTAACAAAAAAGCAAGATGTGGTTTTATTTGATCGTCTTTCTCGAAAAGAATTTGGTCCGATCGCTGAATTGTTTGAGTCAGGAAAAACAGTCAAAACCGAACTGGGGAACCGTCAAATAAAAGTTGGTGGACTGTTTTCGGTAGGTACTTCTTTTGGTGCAGATGGTACTGTTATTACCAGCGATATTAATTTTTTACGCTTATTTCCTGATCGAAAACAAGGATTAATTGATATTGGAGTAATTAAATTAAAACCAGAGACTAATTTAGAAAATAATCTTGAGTTTTTACGAGATACATTTGATTATGAAGATATCAGTTTCTATTCTAAACAAGAATTTATCAAACATGAACAAAAGTTCTGGAGAAATCGAACACCCATTGGTTTTATTTTTACCCTAGGAACCATAATGGGATTTATCGTAGGAACGGTTATTGTTTATCAAATTTTATATACAGATGTAGCTGATCATTTACCAGAATATGCTACCTTGAAAGCGATGGGATATACGGATTTTTATTTATTAACAGTTGTATTTCAAGAAGCAATTATATTAGGTTGTATTGGGTTTATTCCTGGTGTTTCTTTTTCGATGTTACTGTATTATAATGCAGCTAAAGCGACGGGTTTACCAATTATGATGGTAACATCAAGAGCGATTATGGTTTTAATTTTAACAATTTTGATGTGTTGTATTTCTGGGGTTATTGCTGTGGGTAAACTACGCGCTGCTGATCCGGCTGATATTTTTTAATAGTGAATAGTTATCAGTGTTTTATGAATTAGTTAATTAAGTAGATTATGAATAATAATATTGTTATTGATATTAAGGAACTTAGCCATTATTTTGGAAAAGGTGAGTTAAGAAAACAGATTCTTTTTGATATTAATTTGACTTTAAAAGCAGGAGAAGTCGTCATTTTAAAAGGCCCATCGGGTTCGGGTAAAACAACTTTATTAACTTTAATGGGAGGACTGCGATCGCCACAAACAGGAAGTTTGAAAGTATTGGGACAAGAGTTAGTCGGTGCAAAAAAACATCAATTAGTTAAAATTAGGCGTAATATTGGTTATATTTTTCAATCTCATAACCTTTTAGAATGCTTAACTGCAAGACAAAATGTAGCCATGTCTTTAGAATTACATTCTCAATATTCTAGGGAAGAAATGAAGCAAAAAACCGAAGAAATATTAGAAGCAGTAGGGTTAGGAGACAGGATTAATTATTATCCTCAAAACCTTTCTGGAGGACAAAAGCAAAGAGTTGCGATCGCTCGTGCATTGGTGAGTCATCCAAAGATGGTTTTAGCTGATGAACCTACCGCATCTCTTGATAGTAAATCAGGTCATGATGTGGTTAATATTATGCAAAAATTAGCTAAAGACCAAGGATGTACTATTTTAATTGTTACCCATGATAATCGCATTTTAGATGTAGCTGATCGTATTGTAGAATTAGAAGACGGTCATCTTAAACAGACGAAAATAGAAGTTAGTTAAGATGTGTTCTGATTAATGTAATCTGATATTATAAAAGTTCAAGTTTATTTTCCATTTCCTCTGGTTTCATTACTTCTGAAATTAGAATTAAAGTATTCAAAATTTGCCAAATTATAACGATACTTTTGATCACAATAAGCAATTTCTGCATGATAAAAAAAGAGCCTCAAGAACTACAGCAGTTTTTGACTTAGTGTGGTACAAAAAGTTAAGGCGCACAATAAACTAGATAAAGAGTTATTGTATGAATGTGAATGGTTAAACAAGTTGCATCACCCGAAGTGTTAGAACAACCCATCAAACTACCCCGCACCAGCGAATCTGATAAACTCAAGCGTATCCGTCACACTGCATCCCATGTGATGGCCATGGCCGTACAAAAATTATTCCCGAAAGCGCAAGTTACCATTGGCCCTTGGACAGAAACCGGATTTTACTACGATTTCGATGTTCCCGAACCCTTCACGGACAAAGATTTAAAAGCGATCAAAAAAGAGATGATCAAAATCATCAAAAAGAAACTTCCCCTAACCCGTGAAGAAGTTTCGGCCGAAGAAGCCAAAAAACGCATTACTGAGCTACAAGAACCCTATAAACTGGAAATCCTCGAAGGTTTAGAACCTCCTATCACCCTCTATCATTTAGGGGATCAATGGTGGGATCTTTGCGCCGGTCCTCACGTGGAAACCACGGGAGACTTGAACCCCAAAGCGTTTGAGATTGAATCTGTGGCCGGTGCATACTGGCGAGGAGATGAAACCAAAGCGCAACTGCAACGCATCTATGGGACTGCGTGGGAAACCCCCGAACAGTTAGCTGAGTATAAACGACGCAAGGAAGAGGCATTAAAGCGTGATCATCGGCGTTTAGGGAAGGAGTTGGGGTTATTTATCTTTTCAGACCCCGTGGGTCCTGGTTTACCCTTGTGGACTCCTAAAGGAACCATTATTCGGTCTACCTTAGAAGACTTTTTGAAACAAGAACAACTGAAACGGGGTTATCTTCCGGTGGTGACTCCTCATATTGGCCGAGTGGACTTGTTTAAAATTTCCGGTCACTGGCAAAATTATAAAGAAGATATGTTTCCCATGATGGCGGAAAATGAGGAAGCAAAAACCTCAGAAATGGGGTTTGTTCTTAAACCGATGAATTGTCCGTTTCATATCCAAATTTATAAGAGTGAGTTACGATCTTATCGTGATTTACCGATGCGTTTAGCAGAATTTGGAACCGTTTATCGTTACGAACAATCAGGAGAATTAGGGGGTTTAACCCGTGTTCGTGGGTTTACAGTAGATGATTCTCATTTGTTTGTCACTCCCGATCAATTAGATGATGAATTTCTCAATGTTGTGGATTTAATTCTGTCAGTATTTAGAAGTTTACAACTGAAGAATTTTAAAGCAAGATTGAGTTTCCGAGATCCCAACTCTGATAAATATATTGGCTCAAATGAAGCATGGAACAAGGCAGAAAATGCCATCCGTCGCGCTGTCCAAACTTTGGATATGAATTATTTTGAAGCAGAAGGAGAAGCGGCCTTTTATGGTCCAAAATTAGACTTTATTTTCCAAGATGCACTAGAAAGAGAATGGCAACTAGGAACGGTGCAAGTTGACTATAACCTCCCCGAAAGATTCGAGTTAGAATATGTGGGAGAAGAAGGAAATCGTCACCGTCCCGTGATGATTCACCGCGCACCTTTTGGGTCTTTAGAGCGTTTAATTGGCATTTTAATCGAAGAGTATGCCGGTGATTTTCCTCTGTGGTTAGCACCTATTCAAGTGCGTCTTTTACCGGTGAGTGATGTCCAGTTAGACTATGTTAAAGATATCGCTAATAAAATGCTTTCTTTGGGTATTCGTGCAGAAGCAGATACATCAGGAGAAAGACTCGGTAAAATGATTCGTAACGGGGAGAAACAAAAGATTCCTGTTATGGCTATTGTAGGAGCAAAAGAAGTAGAAGCCAATGCTTTGAGTATTCGCACTCGTGCATCGGGTGAGTTAGGAACAATGGCTGTTGATGAAGTGATAGAAAAGTTAAGGGATACTATCACGAATCATGGCAACTTTTAACGGTTTGGGTGGGCATAGCCCACCCAACTATTTTTCAATAAACACTTCAACTGTTCATATACTTATTAATTTTCGTGACTTTCAAAAGAACCATTTTTTTGATTATGATTTTGGTTGAATAAGTTAGTAACTGGATCTAAACGAAATCCTGGTGCTGTATAATCTTCGGGTAAATAATCTGCGGGTATTGTATTATGATTACCATCACGAATGGCACTATAATGAGGAGATAAAATTTCAATATCGGCCTCATTACATTTGTCTTGAATATTTTGATGTAAATGAGAATAAATTTCTGCCATTTTTGTTGATTCGTTAGTATAAGCATTAATTTCGTAGCTAACATAAAAATCATTTAACCCTGTTTGTAAAACAAAAGGTAACGGTGTTTTTAAGATATAATCAGTAGATTGAGCAGCCAAAATTAACACCTCGTGAACTTTTCGCCAAGGAACATCATAACCAAGGGTAATGGTTGTATGTAAAATTAGAGGCCGTTGTAAGTCTCTTTTTAAAGCACTATAATTGATAACATTACTATTAATAATAACTGAATTAGGAATGGTAATAACAACATTTTTTATCGTTCTAATTCGGGTTACTAATAGGTTTTTTTCTAAAACATCTCCCACCGCATCACCAATTTTTACCCGATCAGAAAGTTGAAAAGCACGAGTATAAATCAAGACTAATCCTGATACTGTATTAGAAATAACTCCCGTTGAACCTAAAGTAAATAGAAGGGCAGCAAATGCAGAAACACCTTTAAATGCAGGGGAATTAAACCCTGGTAAATAAGGGAAAGCAAATACCGCAGCTAACATAATGGTTAACCAAGTTAACAGTCGATAAGTCGGTTGCGCCCATTCAGGATAAAAGCCAGCAAATTGTAGATTGCCTGTTTCTATTGCATCAAAAATAAATTTCAAAAATCGTAAAATATAATAAGTCAGATAAACAATTACCCCGACAACAAAAATATTCGGTAAATAACCAATTAATCCACTAAATACAGTATTGATTGCTCGAATTAAATAGTCAAATAATACATTGCCCGCTTGTCGGGTTTGTGGGAAAAAACCTAAAACAATGGGAACAAAAATATAAAGAATAAAAAAAGTCAAAATAATACGAACAGATTTAACAATTGTTTTAAATGTCTTGGTTAGTTTTTCTGCTGATAAGAGTTCGAGGTTTTTAATTCTAATCGATGGAATTAAGGTTCCTTCCCAACTGTCTAGTCGAGAATAAATATAAGGAAAAGTAAAACTAAATATTTTGAAAATCAACAATAAAATCAATAAACTAATTACCGTAGAAACAGCACCGATAACCCAATAAAAAGGACGGCGTTCAATTCGATAAGCTTTTAAGGCTTTTTTGATAGTCTTTAAATATTGTTCTGCTAAATTTTGCCGAGATAATTCTGCAGTAGTAGCATCATCTCCAGTTATAGTCATCAAAGTTTTTTTATTATATAAAATAACGATAACATTACCCCGATCATCTAAATCAAATTTATCATCTGTGATTTCAATATTATTATTACTAGCAATATTATTTAATCGGCGAGTGACAATATCTGCTCTTTCTTCTGCTGACAAAGAACCATTTCCCTTATAAATAGAGAAAAGATTACTATGATCCAAAACCACAGGAAAACCTTGAGCATTAGAAATATCTTCTAAGCCATAACTAGGTAAAAAGTTGCTTTGAAATAGCACGATTAATAAGGTAACAATAGATAAAATTACCTTTTGATAAGTTTTATTTGGCTGGAAATTTAAAAAATAACGTTTCATCTGAGTTTTATTCCCTAAGTATGATTGAATCAGCCTCTAAAGTAATTGTGCCTAATCATTAAGGAAGAAGACCCATTATTTTAGATTAATTTCAGAAATTGTTTAGATGTTGATAAACTATTTTTAACCCCTATTTTTTCACCCTAAATCTAAAGATGTTGTGAAAATAATTGTTAAACCCAGAAAAAACGTTTACAAAGGAAAACGAAACTAAATCAATACAAAGAGGCTTTTGCTTACTTTTTATGGAACAAATCATACAAAATTCTCTGTTTACTCCCTATTTCGCCTTACATATTCCTGACGGCTTTTTAAGTCCTGGTATCAGCATATTTTGTTGGGTGATTACCCTTGTTTTAATAGCTGTTTCTTTAAACAAAGTACAAAAAGACTATCAGGAAAAAACAGTGCCTTTGATGGGGGTTTGTGCAGCCTTTATTTTTGCAGCACAAATGATTAACTTTCCTATTCCTGGGGGAACCTCAGGCCATTTAGTAGGGGGAACCCTCGCAGCCATTATCCTTGGACCGTGGGCCGGAACTTTAGTAGTAACTGTGGTGTTTATCGTTCAAGCAGTTTTATTCCAAGATGGGGGTTTAACGGTTTTAGGGGCAAATGTCTTGAATATGGGACTCATCGGAACCTTTTGCGGATATTATCTCTACAAAGCCATTCGTTTTTCCCTAGGTCGAAATTCTTGGAAAAGCATGACCATTGCAACGGTAGTGGCAGCTTGGTGTAGTGTGGTGATCGCAGCGATCGCAACTGCCTTACAATTAGCCTTATCAGGAACGGTTCCCTTAATGGTATCAATGATTGCAATGGTATCTTGGCACATTTTCATTGGGGTTGGAGAAGCCATAATTACCGTGATCGCTGTAGGATTTGTTTGGCGATCGCGTCCGGATCTCATCTATGATAGCCCTCTCTCTCTCAAGTTAGATGCAGATTAAATATTTAATTGTTATCTATAAACATTGATCCCTAATACCCTAACAATAGAAGTAACTGTAAGATGACCAATAATTTTTCTAATCAACGTAATCGCTTATTCATATTCACTGGACTCGGAATTGCTCTCATTATCGCTGTATTTGTCTCTCCCTTTGCTAGTTCTGATCCCGACGGTTTAGAGAGAGTCGCCCAAGACTTAGAATTTGAGGATAGAGCTATAGAAGATGCTCCAGCCAATAAGTTGCCTTTCTACACCGTTTTTGAAGAATATGCCCTGCGAGGGGTTCCTGAAGCTGTAGCTACCCCTCTCGCTGGTTTAGCAGGGACTGTAGTAACCTTTGGCCTAGCTTGGGGTGCTGGTAAATTATTCATTCGTCCCTCTGGGGAAACTAATAATGAACATGGGGAAGAGTGATAGAGGAAATGTAGAATTAAGAATTTGGAATGGTAACAGTATCTTTATTCTAAATTTTTAATTCTTAATTCTAAATTAAAGATGTTGCTACATATTCATTCTTTTATCAATAATCAAGAAAAACAACCCGATACTTTTTGGCATTCCTTGAATGTTTCCGTACGGCTTTTATGTGCATTTATCAGTGTTTTTGCTATTGCCTTAACCCCCAATGGACAATGGAAAACTTGGGGCATTTATGGAGTTGGAGTGTTATTAATAATCTTAATTAGCCGAGTTTCTTGGCTTAGTTTATTATCGAGGGTAATCATTGAATTTTCCTTTGTAGGAGTGGTGTTATTAGGTACTCTATTTCGTCCTGAAGGGGATGTGATTTGGTCTTGGGGAATACTACAAATTACGACCACTGGAATCATGGTATTAGGTAGTGTAACTACTAAGGTAATATTGTCGTTATTGATGTTAAATACATTAATTCTTACCACAGAAATTCCTGATTTATTTAAAGCATTATTAGTTTTAAAAATGCCTCCTTTATTAGTAGCGATTATGGCTTCGATGTATCGTTATATAGATGTATTAAATCGAGAATTTACTGCCATGAAACAAGCAGCAATTTCTCGAAATTTAATGAGTAATGGTAAAATGATCCGTTATGTTGTAGGAAATGCTATTGGTTCTTTATTTATTCGTAGCTATGAACGAGGGGAATTAATTTATCAGGCTATGTTATCAAGAGGGTATAAGGGTATTCCTGTTATTCCAGAAAAAATTTCTTATACAAAACAAGATATTATCGCTTTAATTATTACCATAGGAATCGTTTTTTGGGGTCAAGTAATTTATCTTTAAAATTTTATGGATAAAAAAAAATGGCGTTTGATTCCTCCGATTCAAGCTTCAGGAAGAATCCAGATGGCTATCGATAGTTGGTTATTTCAACAATATGAAAATGAATTGAGTTATCCTATATTACGCTTTTATACTTGGTCAAAACCTACCATTTCTTTAGGATATTTACAAAAAAAATACCCTGATCCTTGGAATCATTTAATATGGAAAAATGACCCCTTAGATTTAGTTATGCGTCCTACAGGAGGCAGAGCGGTTTTACATCAAGGAGATTTAACTTATATGGTGATTATGTCCTTAGATCATCGTAAAACATTGGATATTTATCGAGATATTTGTCAATTTTTAATTGAAGGTTGGAAAATATTAGGAATTCCCCTCAGGTATGGCACAGCTAAACGGGGATATATTCATAATTCTAGTTGCTTTAATACTGCCACGATAGCAGATTTAATAACAGCAGAAGGGAGTAAATTAATTGGTAGCGCACAACGACGCGGAAAAAAATCAATTTTGCAACATGGTTCTATGGTTTTGTCAACGGATAAAGCTTTATTTGAAATGATTTTTGATCAAGTTGCACCTTGGAATTTAACGTTAAGAGAACAACTATTTAAAGATTATTCTATAGATAATATTATTGAGTTTTTAACCCAAGCAGCAAAAGAACACTTTAAAATAGAATTAACGACACAACCTTTATCAGAAGAAGAATGGCAAAAAATTATGAAAATTAATAATGGAGAGTCAAGAAGTAATGCCTGATCAAAATGATTTGACACTATCTCATCTGAATGAAACAGGAGAGGCGCAAATGGTGGACGTTTCTTATAAAAATGTAACCCGTCGCCAAGCCGTTGCCAAAGGAGAAATAAAAATGAAATTAGAAACTTTTGAGGCAATAGAAACAGGAAACACACCAAAAGGTGACGTTGTAGGAACAGCCAAAATAGCGGGTATTATGGCCGCAAAACAAACAGCAAACTTGATCCCATTATGTCATCCTTTACCCCTACAAAAAATAGATGTAAAGATAATAGGAGACAAAACCTTACCCGGTTATCAAATCGAAGCAACCGTTATCACCAAAGCAGAAACAGGGGTAGAAATGGAAGCTTTAACCGCCGTTTCTATTGCTGCTTTAACCCTTTATGATATGGCTAAAGCGTTAGAAAAATCTATGAAAATTGAAAATATACGTTTAATGAGTAAAACAGGAGGAAAATCTGGTAATTATACCCTTTTAAATCCTTAGTTTTCTTTAGTTAAAAGAGAATCTAACTTATTTTGTTGATCAAGAGAATAGAGATCATCACATCCCCCAATGTGTTGATTATTGATGAAAATTTGAGGAACCGTTCGTTTTCCCTGGGAACGTTGTGCCATTTTTTCCCTAGCGGTTTCATCCCCATCGATTTTATAGTCAGTAAAATTAACCCCTTTCCACCATAAAAGTAATTTAGCACGGATACAAAAGGGACAAGTTTGCCAAGTATAGATTTCTACATCCGCTTTCATCTTTTCTGGATGACGACCTAATAACGAATTAAAAATATTAAACATAGTAACCTTTTATGTTTTTACGTTTATTATTATAAAAGACAAGGTAGGCTTAAAGTTAACAGACAATATCTAGGTTATTAATCCTTGTCCATTGCCTGTTACCTATTCCCTAAGTCTAGAAAATCTTTAGCTAATCAACAAAAGAAATGATATAAAGGTCATAATAGATGATACAAAGAAATTCACATCATTTAAAAATTAACTGGGGAAAGGTTGTGGACTGTTGTGGGTTGTCGTCATTGATGAGTGATGGTTCAGAGTTGGATGACAATCAGCCCTGTGCCGTTTCTGTTACTATTAGAGAGGCTCAATTACAAGACATTAAAGCTTTGACAGAGGTTCTCACCCTCAGCTTTCATCCGACTAAAGGATGGTTATCTTTTTTACAACCTATTTTAAAATTAGGGGTTTATGAAGATTTGCGATCGCGTCTTCGAGGAACTATTCCCTATTATTGTTGTTTAGTAGCCGTCGAAACAAACTCAACCTTTACCAACACCACAGAAAAAATCATTGGAACCATTGAACTAAGTCTCAAAAGTGGATTTAATTGCCATTATCTCTATATTAGTAACTTAGCTGTTATACAGAGTCATCGACGACAAGGAATTGCCAAACAACTCTTAGAACAATGTGAACAAATTGCTTCAAAATGGGGATACAATACGCTAAATCTTCACGTTTTAGATGAAAATTATGCAGCTAAAAAACTATATTTAAGTAACGGTTATCAAGTATCTGACGCTGAATTAACTTGGCCCAGTTGGTCTCTGTTTCGTTCTCAAAAATTGCTCTTACAAAAACAGATAAAACCCCATGTCTAACGATATTTTCAACCAGGAAATAAACGTCAAAAAAAGACAAAAAATTGATGAAATACTTCAGCATTTGCATAATAAAGAACTTTTGGTTATTAATCCCCGTCGTAAAAATGGTTTAATTCTTTATAAACCTTATCATGCCGAATTTGCAGGACCCGGAGCAGCGATCGGGGCTAATTTTGATCAAGATGTTCTTGATGTTCTTCCGGTGGGTAAATTATCCTTAAGCATCCCCAGAACTTCCCCAGAACGAATCAATAGCTATTTAATTCGGCGACAATGGGTTAAATTAGCTAAACAAATTAGTGATAATACTATTGCTCAACAAAGAGCCCAAGTCATTTTAAATCAATTTGAACATTGGTTTGATTTCCAAACTGCCAGTCTTTTACCCGATGAAACCTTTGCTTTATTAGTAGGGGTACTCCCTCAAACTATAAAAAAAGTTCGCACCCAAAGTGAACTACTGTCGCAATAACTTTTTAAGGAAAATTAAGATTCCTTTGCTAAATTCCCTCTTATGATGGGGTTAGGTCAATATAAGGATTGATGTTCATGGAACTCCTACCCTCAGAAATTCTGGCAACCAATAAATTTGATCAATGTGTTCTCAGTCTTGCCTTAATTAATATTTGTAATCAAGACAGTCCTGTGGGTAAAGCCATGAAACAACGTTACAATGACTGGAAATCTGAAACAGATGATCTAATTAATAATCCTTGGTTAGATTTGCATCAATTTACCATTTATGTCCCTCATCCCGATCAAACCTACGAAGACATTAGCTTAGAAGAAGGACTAACCTTAGGCTATAACGTCGAGGTTGAACCCATCGTTGATCATGACAGCATTCCCTATAATATTCCAGAGGGAGGTCACTTCGTCGCTGTTTTGAAACAAAATAAGGTCAACGGAGAATTTAAAATCGCTGCCACCGGAATGTTTATTCAACCTTTAGCTGCTTTGAGTTTAGATATTGTCACAGATCCCGATGAAGGTAAATATCAATCAATGGTGATTAAACATCCCATTATTCGAGATTATCCTCAAGATTTTGTCGAGAAAATTAGTCAATATCTTAATAAAGAAATTCACTTTAAACAACTCCCGAATTTAGTGGGATACGTCGATCAAAGCCAAAACCCAGATTATCGTCAACCGTCTTGGCAAGAACTTTATTTAGAAGGTCAAGGGATAAAATTATTTTGATGAATAGATAAGGAGAAATGGGTGGAAGATTATCAACTGTTAATAGACCTTCATAAAAGTGCCAATCGGCAGGGTCCAGGAGGTGATGCTGAGACGAAAATGGCCCTCGACTTGTCTATGATAGATCAGTCTGCCCCATTAAAGATTGCTGATATCGGTTGCGGTACCGGAGCCTCTACACTGCTGCTTGCTCAACTATTGGAAGCTCAAATTGCGGCAGTGGATTTCCTTCAGGAGTTTCTTGACGTGCTTGAAGGTAAAGCCGAAAATATGGGGCTTTCTGAAACAATAACAACCCTTTGCTGTTCAATGGAGAACCTGCCCTTTGGAAATGAGGAATTTGATATTATCTGGTCTGAAGGGGCGATCTATAATATTGGCTTTGAAAGAGGGGTAAAAGACTGGAAACCTTATCTGAAAATGGGCGGAGTCCTGGTTGTTTCGGAGATTACCTGGATTACCGACTCCCGTCCCTCGGAACTTCAAAAATATTGGGATGAGGAATACCCCGAAATAGATGTGGCATCTTCAAAGATCGGCATACTGGAGAAAAATGGCTATTCTCCCATTGGCTACTTTATTCTACCAGAGCATTGTTGGCTGGCTAATTATTATCGGCCGATGCAAAATAGCTTTAAGGATTTTCTATACCGAAACGGCAACAGCGAAGAAGCACAGACAATAGTAAAATCGGAAAATCGAGAAATTGAACTGTATGAGAAATATAAAACTCACTACAGTTATGGTGTGTATATCGCCAGAAAGTTGAATTAAGGTTCCACCTGTCCCTGCGCAGAAGTTCCCTTGCAGTCTCAACTAGGTTTTTGGGCTTAACCGAGTAGTATTAAACTATTGATCATCAATTATTCATTGATTTGACAAAAATGAACAATTTTGTTGACAACTTTTTCAACAGTTAAGTCATCAGTGTTTAATTCTATGGCATCGCTAGCCTTGCGAAGAGGAGCTAAGGTACGATGACTATCTTGATAATCTCTTTGTTCAATCTCCCGTTCTAGTTGTTGAAGATCAAGATTATCTTGTCCTTGGTCTTGAAAATCAAGGAGCCGTCGTCTTGCTCGTTCTTGGACTGAGGCGGTTAAGAAAATTTTAACCTCGGCATCCGGGAACACATTAGTACCAATATCTCGCCCTTCGGCCACAATACCCCCTAATTTCCCTAATTTTTGTTGGTAGTTGACTAATTTTTGACGAACTGCAGCATAAGCAGAAATAGGAGATACTAATGCTGTAATTTGAGGGGTGCGAATGGCATTAGTCACATTTTCTCCATTGATTATCACTTGTGGTGGTTGATCATCTGAGGAGGGAATAAATTCTAGATCCGCTTGGGACACTAATTCTGCGATCGCACTTTCATCCTCTATTGATATTCCTGAGTTTAAGACTAACCAGGCGATCCCTCGATACATCGCTCCAGTGTCTAAATAAGTCAAATTTAAGGCTTTGGCTACCCGACGGGTGACGGTAGATTTTCCTGCACCGGCTGGCCCATCGATAGCGATAATCGGTTTTCGCAGTCGTAAGACCACATTATCAATCAGTCGAGTTGAGCCGACATAAGCAGCGATCGCTAATAATCCAGCTTCTTCAATGGTGTCTAGAGGTTGTAAGGTTTGAGGATGCACACATTCAATATATTGGATCGTTATGTCAGAATGGGAGGTTATTGTATCTTTGACGCAAGCTATTAAGATTTTAGTGTGTCTTTCTCCAGCCATAAAAGCTTGCTTTGCTGATTCTAACCCTTGATATAAAGCGATCGCTTCTTTTTTTTCCTTGTCTGAAAGATATTGATTTCGAGAACTATAAGCCAGTCCAGAAGGTTCTCGAATAATCGGACAACCCTTGATAATAACGGGTAAGTTTAAATCCTGAACCAACTGACGAATAATAGCAAGTTGTTGCGCGTCTTTTTCCCCAAAATAAGCCACATCGGGACTGACAATATTCAAGAGTTTGGTGATAATGGTGGCCACTCCTTGAAAATGACCCGGACGAAAAGGTCCACACAATGAGGAAATCATGCTCGAAGGAGGAATGACTTGAGTGAGTTGATCAAAAGTAGGATCGACACCCATTTCGTCAGGAGTTGGGGCAAAAATTGCTGTCACTCCTGATTGTTCGCATAGTTTTGCGTCTGTCTCCAATTGACGAGGATACTGGCCTAAATCTTCGTGAGGGGCAAATTGTAAGGGGTTAACAAAAATGCTAACCACCACCACATCTACCTCAGCTATGGCACGATGAATTAGACTGAGATGACCTTGATGTAAAGCTCCCATAGTAGGAACTAAGCCAATAGTTTGCTTATCCTTTTTAGAAGCTAAATAGGTACGTAACCCGGCCACAGTTTTAAACAGACGCATTTTTTTGTTATTTATTAACGTCCCAAAATTTCCAATTGCACTGGAGCGACTCCACTATTAAGTAAGCCAATAACATTGGCTGCTCCTTTTGATAAATCTATCACTCGACCATGAATATAAGGACCGCGATCATTGATACGAACTATGACAGAACGACCATTACGAAGATTCGTCACTCGTACCTGAGTACCAAAAGGTAGGCTTTTGTGGGCTGCAGTTAACCCGTTTTGATTATATCGTTCTCCATTCGCGGTTAAACGGCCATGAAAACCAGGCCCATACCAGGAGGCCATTCCTTTACGACGACTGGTAACAGGGCGAACA
Source organism: Crocosphaera chwakensis CCY0110 (assembly GCF_000169335.1). Classification (GTDB taxonomy): domain Bacteria; phylum Cyanobacteriota; class Cyanobacteriia; order Cyanobacteriales; family Microcystaceae; genus Crocosphaera; species Crocosphaera chwakensis. Next base: position 124,638 of record NZ_AAXW01000008.1, on the reverse strand, counting down.
CTGGCTAAACCGGATTCTTGGCTAGGAGTTTGTTCAGGCTTAACGATGGCAGTTAAAGGAGGGGCATCTCCCATTAGTCGTCTGAGACGGTTAGTGGCTTGTAAAGCGTCTACCGCTTCATTCCGAGTGGTATCTGGTAAGATAACGCCTTTATCGAGTTTGATGAGTTCTTCTGAATCTAATTTAATACTATGAGTTTGGTCAGAATTTAAGCTGACCGTTAATTTTTCTGCTTTAAAAGTATTATCTTGACTAAGTTTATTTAGCCGATGAGCGAAAGCTTTAGCATTATTGAGGGCTTCGCTTTCAATGTGACTGGGGTCAATGTCATCTCCTTGTTCTTTGAGGGCTGCTAAGTCCGCTTTTGACCCCAAGAAAGTTAAAACTGGAATCTGACGAATTTTTAAAGTGACTGCCAGTTGATATTGCCATTGATGGAGATGAAGGGTTGCTATCTCCTTTGAAGACGTTTGAGCGTTGGCATCAGTTTCAATTGGCCCTAAACTGACAACATTTTCTGTTTGGAAATTGGAACTTTCTTGGGCTATTAGCGTCCCAATGCCTAGGATTTCTCCTATTTGCCCTACTTTTCCACTGGTATCAGATGCTTCTGAATCCTGTAAGGAAGCGCCAATAATGGCAGTGGTTCCTACAGTCGTCATTAAGGCAGTTGTTAGTCCGGTCCAAAATTTCTTATTCATAGATCCTTTGTTAAGTGAGTTGTTCAACCCCTGGAAATTCTTGTGATTTAATGGATTTTCCAACTTTGAATCCTCACAGAACTGCGTTTTACATTTCTTAAACCTTTACACAGTAGCATGAATTTTTCAGGGGGTGTCCTATTCCTGATAATCATTCGGAATAGTTTTCATTGAATCTTTAAATAAAGGTTTACAGGAAAAAGAAGATCGATTACGATGGTGTATTTACTTAAATTTGCTCCGAAACGATCCGTGAAACCAATGTGATCTAGTTGACACTTAAGAAAGGATTAAGGTGGAAACCTTTGACTCTGTAAGAGGATGAACCTTGTAACATCTCAGATGACATCGGGGCAAACTTTCAGTATTTATACGTAAAAATAAGTGTGATATTTTAAACATGATGACCCTGAAAAGACTAAATATCTTGATCGTTTTTGGATATTTATATCAGATTTTCAAATAACATCTTGACAAAAAGAGACAGATATAGGTCTGGTCATAGAACCTTGTTTCAGTTTCTAACACTGTGCATCTACCTTCAGATAGATTAAAGTAGAAGGAGAAACTCCTTTGGATTTACATTATGTTAGCGACCGCCATTAGTTATTATTGGGTTATTGCCTTAATCGTCTTCTGTGTATGGTTTAAGGTATTTTGGGCTGATGAAACGACGGCTAAAAATGATTTATCCTCTTGGATTGTTCTTATTATTGGTTCTAGTTTCTGGGTCGTAGTCCTTCCTTTTGCGAATTTGGAATTAGTTTTAAAAGCGTATTCGATCCATCATTAAGAAGTGAAAATCGAGAATTGTTTTTTCTTACAAGAATTATTACCTAACGATCAATTATGGAAAACGCCCCACTCTAGCTATCATTGGGATGGTAGTTCACAGCGTTTTTTTGAAGGTTGGTATTATCGGGTTACCTTACCGCAATTGGGTCAAAGTTTTGCCTTTATGTATTCTATTGATGATCCAATTGGAGAAAAATATTATAGTGGTGGCGCAGCGCAAGTTTTAGGAGAAAATAATAACTACCTATACCGCATTTTTCCAGATGTTAAAAGATTTTGGGCGAGTCAAAAAGAATTAGCTTTATGTCATTGGAAACAAGATATTCTTACTCAAAAACCTCAAATTCTTGATCCGATTATTTTTGAAGCAACAGTAACCGAAGGATATCAAGCAACGGCTACTTTAAATCAGGGATATATTGAAGATCCTATGACTAAAAATTATTGTCGTTGGTATTATGATATTAAGCCTATAGATGGTTGGGGAAATCGTTTTTCTCCTCAAGAAGCAACAGCAGGGTGGTTATCTTTTTTACCGATTTTTGATCCAGGATGGCAAGTTTTAATGGCTCATGGATGGGCAACCGGTTATATTGATTGGAATGGGAAAAAATACGAATTTAACGAAGTTCCTGCCTACAGTGAAAAAAATTGGGGGCATTCTTTTCCGAGTAAATGGTTTTGGATTAATTGTAATAGTTTTCAAGAAGAATCTGAGTTATCTTTAACGGCAGCTGGTGGTATTAGACAAGTCTTCAACTGGCAAGAATCTGTAGGCATTATTGGATTACATTATCAAGGCAAATTTTATGAATTTACCAGGGAAAACAGTCAGTTATCTTGGCAAATTAAACCGTGGGGAAGTTGGATAATCGAAGGAAGAAATACAGAGTTTTCAATTAAAATTGAAGGAAAAACAGACGACATTGGTAATTATGTTAGGGTTCCTACGGCTGAAGGGTTAAAGTTTCTTTGTCGTGATACTACTCAAGGAAATTTAGTAATAGAATTATATAATAATGAAGGAAAACTAATACTAAAAGCAACAAGTTCTTTAGGAGGTTTAGAAATTGGGGGTTCTCCTTGGGTTCAAGATTGGATTTATGGAAAATAGTATAAATAATATCAGAAAATTTGTTTTTAAAAAGTTATATTTATTATAATTAGACTAATAAAGAAAGATTCTAAAACTTAATTTTCTTATTGTTTTATGAAAGTTGGTATTATTCGAGAAGAAAAAAATCCCCCAGATTCTAGGGTTCCTTTAACTCCAGAACAATGTCAATATTTAATCGAAAATAACCAAGATTTAGACATATTTATTCAATCAAGTGACAAACGATGTTTTTCTGATTCAGAATACCAAGAAAAAAATATTTCTGTGGTTGAAGATATTAGTCATTGTGACATTTTATTAGGAGTCAAAGAAGTTCCTATTAATTCTTTGATTGCTAAGAAAACCTATTTATTTTTTTCTCATACTCATAAAAAACAACCTTATAACCGTCAACTATTACAAACAATTTTACAAAAAAATATTCGTTTAATTGACTATGAATGTCTCTGTGATGCACAAGGAAAAAGAGTGATTGCTTTTGGTCATTGGGCTGGTGTTGTTGGCGCGCATAATGCTATATTAGCCTGGGGAAAACGTAAGCAAACTTTTGATTTAAAACCCATGCACCAATGTCATGATTTTGCTGAAGCGAAGACTTATTATAATGATTTATCTCTTCCTAATTTTAAAATTATTATTACGGGAGATGGAAGAGTTAGTAATGGTGCAGCAACCGTTCTTAATTTAATGAATATCAAAAAAGTATCACCTCAAGACTTGTTAAATCAAGAATTTTCTTATCCTGTTTATACACAATTATCAGTCAAAGATATGTATGCTAAAAAAGAAGAAGATATATTTAATGAATCTGATTATTATCAACATCCAGAACAATATTATTCCATTTTTGAACCTTATATAAAAGTCAGCGATATTATGATTAATGGTATTTATTGGGAGAAAAAAGTCCCTATATTTTTTACAAAAGAAGATCTGAAAAAAAATGATTTTAAAATAAAAGTGATTGCAGATATAACCTGTGATATTGCCCCAAATGCTTCTATTCCTTGTACTATAAGAGCATCTACTATTGAAAATCCTATCTATGGTTATGATCCCAATTTAGAAACAGAAATAAAGCCTTTTCAACCGCAAAGTATTGATATTATGGCTGTTGATAATTTACCCAATGAATTACCCCGTGACGCTTCAGAAGATTTCGGAAACCAATTAATTGAAAGAGTTTGGGATGAGTTAAAAAAACCTGATAGTCAAATGATTAATGAGGCGACTATTGCGATTAGTGGGCAATTAAATAAACCTTATGAATATTTACAAGATTTTGTTGATTTTGAGAAATAAGTAAATCAGTAAAGTAATATATTGCCTACTCATTAGTAAAACACTCTACTATATACTTACTTAAAGATTGAATTGCTTTTTAAAGTTTTCTAGAGAACTATCAAAATCATTTTTGATAATTTCGTTTTCACCAAGAAAATCACCATATTTAAAAATAAAACTTTGAACTCCTTGCCACAGAGATTTAATCATCTCTAGTTCTGTTATTTGACCCAAAGTTTCCATTTTACTGTTAGTAAAGCTTATTTTGTTAGTATTGTGTTTAATTAAATAAATAAACGCCATCAAGGAGTTCAACAAGAGAGATAAAAATCATCATGGATTGACTAGGAGTCTGATTTTTTGAGCTTAGAATCTTGTTGTTTACTTCAATAGTAATATGACCTGTACTAAAGCTATCAATTTCTTCAATCACATTTGATTCTAATTCAATTAAAATTTTTAGCATCAACTAATTTACTAATCTTTTTATTTATTATAAACATTATCAATATAAACTCAAAAAGTAATTTAAAGCTCGTTAGAAAGGTTTACTATCCAATCTAATAAAACTTTACTCTCTTTTTTGTCTCCAGGATATGGATAGAATTCATCGTTAAGCATTTCAATAAGAATCTTTTTTTGATGATTTAAACAAGTTTTTCTTAACTTAAGGACATCAACATTTAGCTTTTTCGCTAATTTATAAAAATCGTCCACATAAGGATGATCATCAAATTCATCATCACGAGCAATTGATTGTAAATCCAAGCAAAGTCCGTAACAAATTGGTTGCTCAACTAGCGGACAATTTACCCATTGATTAGGTACATTTTTTCCATTAGCTTTAATTCCACTAATCGGACAAATATAATTTTGAAAGTTTTTTATTGTTGAAGGAGGAAATCGTTCTGGGACAGCATTCATAATGAATTAACTATCAATATTGCTACTTATATTATGATTAATTTTGGCAAAATTCAAGTAAGAAATAAACTAAAAAGATGGTATCGTATTTTTTCTGTTAGATTAATCCAAAAATTTCTAAGTATTTTTTTTGTGCTAAACGTAATATTTTAGGATTTAAGCATTTACAGGAGTTTCCTTTGAGTGTTTGTAATTCTCCACATTGTAAACATTCTAAAACGACTTGTTGTGCTTCAACATCAAATAAAGCAGACATTTCTAATGTTCCACATCTATGACATTCAGCATCTATAGTCAAAACTACAAGTTCCCATAATTGATCTCTTAAAAACATTACAAAAGAATCTTCATGTGAAAGTTCTAAATGAAGGAAACGTCTAAGGGTTTGTGGCGTACATTGCGAATGAGCAAGTGGATATTTTTTCGGATCGATATTGATTAATTCTTCTATTCTATATATTTTGAGTAAACTAGGGGAAAAGTTTTTTTTATTTTTTTTATACCAATTTTGGAAACTTTCAAAGATTTGTTGCGGAGTAGCCTGATCTTCTATCTGAGAAATCATATACTGAAATTCATTCCATGTTTTTCTCAAAAGTTTATTCATCATTAGTTTATTAAGAATATTCTCCATGTAAAAATCATTCTGTTTAATTTGCTTCACCATCAAACCTTAAACCACTAGACTAACTTGTATATAGAGATTTATGATCAGAAGATAGGTCTTTCACTAAGAAAGAATAATCAAACCATTAAGGAAAAAGATTATGAGCGAGCGAGAATTCGATTATGACTTAATCATTATCGGTGCAGGAGTCGGAGGACACGGTGCAGCCTTACACGCCGTCAAATGTGGCTTAAAAACCGCCATTATCGAAGCAAAAGACATGGGAGGAACCTGTGTTAACCGGGGTTGTATCCCTTCAAAAGCTCTTTTAGCAGCCTCAGGAAGAGTGCGAGAATTACAAAATGCCCAACATCTCTACAATTTAGGAATTCATATAGAAGGGGTAGACTTCCAAAGACAAGCGATCGCGGATCATGCCCTTAGTTTAGTCAATAAAATACGCGGGGATCTCACCAACAGTTTAAAACGCCTCAAAGTCGAAACTATCCGAGGTTGGGGAAAAGTCATTGACACCCAAAAAGTCAGTGTACTTACCGACGATGGAGAAAAAACTATTACCGCCAAGGATATTATGTTATGTCCTGGCTCAGTGCCGTTTGTTCCCCGTGGTATTGAAATCGATCATAAAACCGTTTTTACCAGCGACGAAGCCGTTAAATTAGACGTTTTACCCCAATGGATCGCCATTATTGGTAGTGGTTATATTGGGTTAGAATTTTCTGATATTTACACCGCATTAGGGTGCGAAGTCACCATGATCGAAGCCTTAGACACCTTGATGCCTGGTTTTGACCCCGAAATCTCTAAATTAGCAGAAAGAACCCTATTAAAAGCCCGTGATATCGAAACCTATTCCGGGGTATTTGCTACCAAAGTCACCCCAGGCGCACCCGTTACCATTGAATTAACCGATGCTAAGACAAAAGAAGTCATTGATGTTTTAGAAGTAGATGCTTGTTTAGTAGCGACTGGTAGAGTCCCTGCAACCAAAAATCTTGGCTTAGAAAACCTTGGTATTGAAACCGATCGCGGTTTTATCCCCGTCAACGACAAAATGGAAGTGTTACGAGACGGTGAACCGGTTCCCCACCTCTGGGCAGTAGGAGACGCAAACGGAAAATTGATGTTAGCTCACGCAGCATCGGGACAAGGAGCGATCGCCGTCGAAAATATCTGCGGACGAGACAAAACCATCGACTATCGTAGTATTCCAGCAGCAGCCTTTACTCACCCCGAAATCAGTTACGTCGGGCTAACTGAACCAGCAGCCCGTGAATTAGGAGAAAAAGAAGGATTTGAGGTAGCAACCGTTAAAACCTACTTTAAAGGCAATTCTAAAGCTCTTGCAGAAGGAGAAACCGACGGTATTGCTAAGATTGTTTTCCGTAAAGATAACGGGGAATTATTAGGAGTGCATATCATGGGTATTCACGCCTCCGACTTGATCCAAGAAGCAGCAAATGCGATCGCTCAACGTCAAAGTGTCGAGAAACTCTCGTTTAATATTCATACCCATCCCACCCTATCCGAAGTATTAGACGAAGCCTTTAAACGCGCTGAAGCTAGAGTTTAGCCTAAGCAGGGGAGCCAAGGGAGAAGGGAGCAGGGAGAAAAACATTACACCCTACACCCCACACCCCACACCCGCCATCCAAGAATTTCTTGACGCAATGGGGAAAAAACCCCTTAGAATAAGTAACGTTAGGTATCAAAACCGAAAAAAGGGTAACAAATATATGACACCATCTTTAGCTAATTTCTTATGGAGCCTTGTCTGGGGAACCGTTATCGTTGTTATCCCCGTCACCGTCGGACTGGTATTCATCAGTCAAAGCGATAAAATCAAGCGCAACTTCTAAGCTTGTTTGAATCAACCCCATCCTTAGTTGGGTGGGGTCAGTTTCATTATTTAGTTATATTAGTAATACGAAAAAAGTTTACCCTGTTGGGTATTCTAAGACTGAAATATTAAAGAAAATTCGCTACCATAGCAGATGAAAACGGAGAGCGATAATGGTTAATTTTGGGCTGAACTCAGCCAGTGTCCTCGGAATTTTTTTAGCTGTTGCCGGAGCCGGTTTATACTTCTTGCGAACGGTACGGCCAGAGTTGTCGAGGGATCATGATATATTTTTTGCAGCAGTCGGCTTATTATGCGGACTTATACTATTGTTTCAAGGATGGCGACTTGATCCGATCCTACAGTTTGGACAATTTTTGTTGACAGGTTCGGCCGTATTTTTTGCCGTCGAAAGTATTCGCTTAAGAGGAGCTACCACCGAACAAGCAAAACGGAGTTCTTCGTTTGTTGATGATGATCGTCGGGTGAGTAAAACAAGAGTTTATACAGAAGCAGAACTCGATCGCTTAGAACCTTACGAAGAAGAAGAACCCACCTATCGGAATAACCCCCGTTTACAAGGATATGCTGATCCTCGCAGCAATCGGGGTTACACAGAGGATGACCCTAGAACACCGAGAACTCGTCGTCGTCCCCCTAGCGATCCCTACGGCGATCGCCCTTCCCCCAGACGGCAAACCCGTCCCAGTCGACCGACAACGGAAAACTATGATGCTTGGGGTAGTCAAGATGATATGTGGGAAGATCGCCCCCAAAAACGTCGTCCCAGTCGTCCTCGTCCTGAAAGCTCGTCCCCGCAAACTCCTTCTCGTCCCCCTCGGAAACGCCGTCCTCGTCCCAGTAGTCAGACAAAAGGTTATCCTTCGAGTCCAGAGGAAACACCAACCACCACCGACTACGTTGACTATCAACCCATTGACTCAGAGGAAAGCCCTAGAAAGCGCAGTCCTAGACCCTCAAAACCAGAGGATAATTACGAAGGCGATCGCCCGTCAGATCCCTCTAATTTTGACTATTAACAATAATGCTCCACTGTAAACAAGACAGAGGCGCAAAGGGAGACAACATAAAGGCCAAAAAATTTGATGAGCGAGGAATACCAAAGTGGAGAAGGCTTTGTCAGCAACGAGAGTTTTTAGCAATTCTCCCCTCTCCCTGCTCCCTGCTCCTCCGCTCACAAGTTTCTTTACCCTATCTATCTCTTAAGCTACTCATAGGAATAAGCTTAATAAGTCTCCTAGGCTCTTGTAATGCCTTCAACCGTCCCGAACCCCCGGCTACCCTCAATAGTCGTTATAATGACCAACAACCGGCTCTTAGTGGTGATGGTCGTTGGTTAGCTCTAGTCTCCAATCGTAACAGCAGTAACGAGATTTTACTCTATGATTTGCGTAGCGAAAAATTCATGGATCTCCCAGGGTTAAATCAAAGTAACGTTATCTTAGAAAGTCCTAGTTTAAGCCGTACGGGACGATATTTAGTTTATATTTCTAGTGTACAAGGACGGCCAGACGTAGCACTTTATGATCGCGCCACTCGACGGGCAGAACTGTTAACTCAAGGTTATCGTAATTGGGTGAGAAATCCACAAATTAGTGCTGATGGACGCTACATTGTTTTTGAAACCGCACGGCGAGGACAATGGGACATAGAAGTATTAGATCGTGGCCCATTAATTGAATTAGATATTCCTGATGGTACACCAGTGATCAATGATCAGTAAGCAGTGATCAGTTATTCGTTTAAGTTTAGGATTGATCAGTGAAACAATTTCTTATTACGTGGATAGTTGTCATTAGTAGTCTGATGACAGGGTGTACAGGTTATCCTCGTTATCTTAATTTCCCTTTCGATGGAGGGGGACGAGGATTAAATAGTCGCGCTTCGGACTTAGAACCCCAAGTGACTTCTACTTATATTGTCTTTATCTCTGATAGAAATGGTTCTCAAGACGTTTATCTTTTCGATGCTCAACAACGACAATTAATTTCTTTACCGGGGTTAAATGCGTTAGATGAAATAGCGTCTCATCCGTCTATTTCTGAAAATGGTCGCTATGTAGTTTTTGCAGGTAGTCGTCAAGGAAAAACTAATATTTATGTTTATGATCGACAAACCGAACAAAAACGGAATTTAACAACTGATTTACAAGCAGAAGTCCGGAATCCTATTATTAATGCCGACGGGACTCAAATTGCTTTTGAAATTGCCCAGGACGGACAATGGGATATTATGATTTATGATTTATTCGGTAATCCTCTTAAATTCCCATAAAGATGCCTATTTAGCTTTTTAAAATAATAAGAAAACTATATTCCCCTAAATTCTCCTAATTTCCACTTTTGCCTACTTTACATTGACATCAATTATCTATTTTTACTCAAAATATCTACATTTTTTTACCCTGACATCCTTTCTTGATAGCTATTATTCTGGAATTTAGTTTAAATCATTGTTCAAATAAATTGCTATGAATAATACTATTGAATTAAAACTCTGGACAAATCTAGCTTTAGATATTTGTCCCAAGTGTCACAGTAAAGGTTTATTGATTAAATCTCAATCGACATTAACCGCTATTTTAGTTTGCTCAAAATGTGGTTCTGAGTATTGTATGTCTGCTATCCGGCAACGAGGAGCTTATCCAAGAAATACTTAATGATCCTTTATTTTTGGAAAATCTAATATTTATATTTATGGTTGTTATCAATAGGTAACGAGTTTTTATCATTAATTAAAGAATCGATAAGAAGAATTAAGTTTTTTGTTATTGGTGTAATATATTCGTATTAAAAGGGTATTGTCAGTTAAAATGGCGTTATTGCAACCCAAAGCAAGACCCCGCTACAAGGAAAAAATTGTTATGAGTGATGTCGTACTTCATGTTTTCAATTGGAAGTATCAAGAAATTATTGACAGACTAGGAGAAATACGAGAAGCAGGTTATGGTGCGCTACTCATTCCACCGATTCTTTATTCAGATGTCAATTCTCATGACTGGTGGCAACGTTATCAACCGAAAGATTATCGAGTGCTTTTGTCCCATTTGGGAGGGAAAAAAGAACTAGAGGAATTGATTAAACAATGTCATACCGGTGAGCATAAACTCAAAGTCTATGCTGATATTGTCATCAACCATATGGCTAATGAACAAAGAGAAGATCGGTTAAACTTTCCAGGAGACGCTGAACTCGCTAACTATCAACATAATCGAGACTTATTTGAAGCCAATAAATTGTATGGCGATTTGAATGAGGGTTTATTTTCTGGTCATGATTTTAATCGTTCCGGAAATATTGAAGATCATGAATGGTCTGATCGACACCGAGTTGTCTATGGCGATATCAGTGATTTACCGGATTTAATGGACTCTCCTTGGGTGTTATTGCAACAACGAACCATGTTAGCTGCCTTAGCAAAAATGGGCTTTGATGGCTTCCGTATTGATGCTATCAAACATATAAGTAAGCGGATGATTGATAATTTTGCCGATAGTGATTCATTGGCTGGACGCTATTTATTCGGGGAAGTTTTGACCACCAATGATCATGAAGAAAAAACCTTTTTAGATCCCTTTCTCCAAGAAACTTGGATATCTGCCTATGATTTCCGTTTGTTTCAAACCATCCGAAAAGCATTTGAGATGGGAGGTTCTCTTAGAACATTAGCCCGTCCTGAAAACGAGAATAATGGTTTACCTTGGTCTAGGTCTGTTACTTTTGTGGTCAATCATGATCTTCCTCATAATGAGGATTTTCGTAACTTGTTACTTGATCGCACCGATGAAAATTTAGCTTATGCTTACATTGTCGGGAAAGATGGGGGTCTTCCTTTAATTTACTCAGATCATAACGAATCCGTTCACCGACATCCTGAAGATCACGATCGCTGGTGTAATGCGTTTAAACGAGACGATATTAAGCGAATGATTCGCTTTCACAGTCAGGTTCAAGGAAAACAGATGGCTATGTTATATGAAAGCGACTTGGTGCTAGTCTTTAGACGAGGAGATTGTGGCATTGTTGCTATTAATAAAGGGGGTGATCATGCTTCGGTGGAGTTTAGCACTTCGGGTTTAAAAAATCCCAGTCTCTATGAAGATTGTCTAAATAATAACAAAATGACAATCGAGGGCGATCGCTTTACCTTATCCATTCATCCTAGAACGGCTCAAATGTGGTTATCTGAATAAATTAGGCGCACCGCAAAGCGGATCTCTTCGAGATCGCTTCCGTCAACTTGATGATCTAAGAAATCTTTAAGGGTTCTCGTACTAAACGAATATATAAATGTTTAAAGGTTGAACGAATCACTCTAGGGAGTCCAAAATCTATGGGCATTGTTTTATGGGGTAACTGCCAATCATTCACTTGTAATTGAGTCGGATGGCATAAGGGAAATTCGATGTCTGCAACCTTACTAATTAATCCTAGTCTTTTTTGAGCCACCCATGTAGGAATCGATGAAGGGGATAGCTTTAAGAGTTCAATCATAGCGCAGTCCAAAGCAAAAACGTCGCTAGAAGCTCCTAAAATGCCTAAATCCCTCGGTTCGCCGCTGCTCGGTCCATTACCTTGATGAGCGATAATACCATCAATGATGGTTAAATTTGGGGCGATGGCTCTAGCTGTCTCTACTAACATCTCTCCGAAGCGATCGGCATCTTTTCCAGCTTCCATGTGCCACCAGGCTTTCATTTTCCCCGGAACACAACCAAATAAATTTTTAACCCCCAAAGTTAAACTTAACTGAACATGAGACTTAACTTTAGGCAAGTTAATGACCACATCTGCATCCATCACTTCTTTAGACAAGCGTAAATGATCAAAATGGTCACTATCATGACTGTAACGTTTGCCTTTAAATTCGACTACCTCTAACCCCAACGCTTCAATAATAGACCCGTAACCGTTGGCCAAGGCAACCCCACGGGCTGTACCAAAGGCTGGACTATCTCCTAAAAATGGCGTTCCTCCTGCTTCTTTAACCAATTGAGCCACACAATACACCATTTCAGGACGAGTGACACATTCTTTGGTTGGACGACTTCCCGTCAATAAATTTGGTTTGAGTAAAACTCTTTGTCCTGGTTGAACAAAAGACTTGATTCCTCCTAATGGTTCTAAAAGCTTTTCTAAAGAGGCTTTAAGTAAAGGCAGATCGTAAGAATGGGCTGATAATAAACTAACGCTAGACATAAATGATTATTTTTAGTTGGGTTATTTAATATATTAGTGAAAATTGAAAAATAAAATTTTTACTGCTCCATTTTTCTCAAGAGTTGCTAAGATGCTAAAAACTGTTAGCTCTAGATTAATCATTTCTTGAGACTGATGGCTAAATGTAATGGATTCTACAAATAACAAAATGCTTAAACAATTATTATCGAAAGGGTGTCTTGGCGTAGTTATTTGCGCTACTGGTTTTGGTGGATTTCCCGCTTATAGTCAGCCAGGAGAAGTGATCGCTCAATCGTCTTCTGAAATGGCTGAGCAAAATATTTCCCAACAAGACTTAGAAAAATTTGCCGACGCGATCGCCGATTTACGGGCGATCGATGAAGAAACTCAGCAAAAAATGATTGAAGCCGTTCAAGCTACAGGAATGTCCCCTGAAGAGTTTATGAAAATTGGCAAACAAGAAGACACTCAAATGAATCTGTCTGCTGATAAACAAATGCAGTTTGAAGAAGCCTTAGAAGCAGTTCGAGAACTCAACGAAGAAGATCGCAAGAAAAAAAGAGTTGCTGTTAAAGAGGCCGGTTTAGAAATTTCACGGTTTAATGAAATCGGCAAAATTGTTGAAAATAATCGCGATCTTCAAAAGAAAGTCGTTGAAATCTTATCTCAATAATTCAAAACAACAGGCACAACAGACAAAAGGCAAAAGTATTCACCTGTCTTGCCTTTGAGGCCAAAGCCTTGGTACACAGTGAGTGTGGTGATGAGAGTTTCTGGTACGGTGATGATGGGAAAGTCTGCCCACTTCGCCTCATACCAGAAAAAGCGCATTACTTTCGGCTATGGATTAAAAATAGATCGTGAAAAGTCAAACAGAGGCTTAAAATGTTTTAGATAGCACTAATTTTTATTCCTATGTTTAATTGGTTTCGCCGTAAAATTAATAAGACCGAATCTGAAGAAGTTTCAGAACCCACTCAACAAACCAAGACTCCTGAAACTGAACCTTCTAGTGAACAAAGCGATCAAGAAGATTATTTAAGTTGGGCAAAAACAGCATATAAAAATATTCAACAACGTCAAACGCCTTCAACCTCCGAGTCAGAGGAAACAGAAACCCCCTCAGAAACAACAGATGACCAAGTAACGGAGGTTGAACCAGAAACTCCCCAGGTGTCTCAGTCTCCTCAAAAAGAGAAAACAGAGGAAACACCAGCGTGGATGCAAAAATCCGATCGCTTAGAAGCACTCAAAGAAACGGCGATGGAGAAGGCAACGGTTGAAGACACAACCCCCATCACCTTCGATGACGAATTTGTTTGGTCAGCTAAAGTTTTAGCAGCACAAGGACGGGCCCCGGATGATGTTTCACAAGAAGAAATTAATTGGTTAAAACGTCTGCGTCAAGGGTTAGGAAAAAGCCGACGCGGGTTAGTTAACCAACTTAAATCTATTGTCGGTCAAGGGCCTCTTAATGAAGATGCTGTCATGGAAATTGAAGCCCTGTTATTACAAGCGGATACAGGGATAGAAGCGACAGATTATATTATTTCTACGTTACAAAATAAACTTTTAGAAGAAGCACTGCCCCCAGAACAAGCTTTAGAATACCTCAAAAGTATTTTAAGAGAGATTTTAGACCGTCCTTTGCAAAAAGTGGTTAATCCTGGTTTTGCCCCAGAAAAAGGAGTTTTAAATATTTGGCTATTAACGGGGGTCAATGGTGCAGGAAAAACAACTACTATCGGTAAATTAGCCCATTTAGCTCAACAATCTGGCTACAATTGTATTATTGCTGCTGCTGATACCTTTAGGGCTGCTGCTGTTCAACAAGTGCAGGTTTGGGGAGAAAGAACCAACACTCCTGTTATTGCCAACCCTGGCAAAAATACAGACCCGGCTGCTGTAGTATTTGATGGCATTTCTGCTGCTCAAGCCCGTGAAGCTGATTTATTATTGGTAGATACGGCAGGAAGACTTCAAAATAAAAAGAATTTAATGGCAGAATTAGCTAAGATTCGGCGTATAATTGATAAGAAAGCGGATAAAGCTCAAGTTGAGTCTTTGTTAGTATTAGACGCAACTTTAGGACAAAATGGGTTACGTCAAGCGCAAGTTTTCTCTGAAGCAGCTAATTTAAGCGGTGTGGTTTTAACTAAATTAGATGGAACTGCCAAAGGTGGTGTCGCTTTAGCGGTTGCCCAACAATTAGATTTACCCATTCGTTTTATTGGTGTTGGGGAAGGAATTGAAGATTTAAGACCTTTTTCTAGTTATGAGTTTGTTGAAGCTTTATTGAACGAATAATTGAAAATAAAAGTTTAGGAGAAGTGTCAACTTTTTCTAGACTTTCTTTTCTTAAATTTTCAAGCGACTTTCGAGCTAAAAATATAAGAAATAGAAACAATGAACTTGAACTCTGCCATTGAACAATATGCCTTATCTATATTAAAAACAATTTTTGTTTTTGAGAAGTTTAGAGCTAATTCTCAAGAAGCTCATCAAACAGAAGAATTGTTTACAGAATTCAAAAACGAATTGGAAAAGTTAGATATTATATCAAATAATGAAGACGAAGCATATTATATAAGACCACTTAGCTATGAAGATAAAATAAACGAAGTACAAGAAGAAATAGATAATAATAAGCAAGACGTTGAAGTTGTTTTTTATGATAATTATTTCCGACTTCTAAAAGCTAGGGACGAAGTCCAGAAAATATTATTCTCTCAACTATATCCTATTCCTATAGAGATTGAAAAAATAAATAAATTAGATAGTTATCTTGATAAACTACAAAAAATTATTACTAAAAGTGATCAAGAAGAAACAATTATTAATAAAGTTAAGAAAATTCTTAAAAATATACCATTAGTAATTAGATTAATATTAATATTATTTTGCTGGCTACCGCTTACTTTAATCGTAAGTATATATCTGGGGTTTCCTTGGTTTATTCAAGTAGTAAGCGCATTGATAATTCTGCTTATTTTCATTTTTAAAATAATCCCCTTTTTCAAAAATCTATCTAATTCGTCAACCCATAAAAAAATTCAAGAATATTGTCAGAGCGCATCGGATAATATTTCTTATGAAAATGATTGGTGGAAAAATCTTATACCATTACATAGAGAGTTTGATTTACCTGCACAAATTATAACATTATTTTGTATTTTTTCTATTGTTCTCATCTTACTTCGTAGTTGGAGTATTATCCAATTATTTGACTTTGGTGGGTTAGAATTATTGCCTTTATTCTTATCTGGTTTAGTTGTTTCTCTTATTAGTGGAACTTTTTTATCACAAGGAAAACAAATCTTTATTCGTCTTTTAGGTTTATTTTCCCGTCAACTAGAAAAGTGGCATGATGAAATTATGGCACTTGTTTCTTTAGGACTTTTGAGTTTAGTTGTTTGGGGGTTTATTCTTCATCTACCTTCTGCTGGTGAAGATGCTTTAAGAAACGGAGATGATGCTTTAGACGAAACTCAATATGTTGAAGCAGAAATACAGTACAAAAAAGCGTTAACTTATCTAGACTCGCCTAGTGACTTAGATGATTATTGGTTTAATTGGTGGTTTCCTTTCCAGAGAATACAAAATTATCTTTCTTTATCTTTTACTGAACAACAACATCCATTAGCATTGTTTAAATTAGGCTATGCTTACTATAAACAACTAGACTTAGATAAAGCAAAAGAATATTATATATCAGCAATCAAAAACGAAGATAATAAAGACGGTGCATTTTATATGGAGTATTTGACCAACCTTGCTAAAGTTTTAGTGTTAAAATCTTATGGACTTAGTTCTAGAGATGATAGTCTTGATTATTCTGGAAATTTGGGAGATAAGGATAAAAATACATTAGTAGAACAACGAGAGTTTATCAATAAAAGAAGAATGAGAGATGCTAAATTTTTCTTAGAAAAATCAGCTTCAATTTATAGAAAAAATATTATTAGTAATTTTTCAAAAATCCTTAACAATAGTGATAGTGATGAATGTGATGGTGAGAAAAACTATAATCAAAAGTATGCGTCTACGGAGATACTAAGGCGTTTGATGAATACAAAGAATGAGCAACAGTGTCCGTATAATAATGACATTCTATCAGGTGAAAAATATCCAGAATATAAAGATATGAAAGATATTGACTGGTATAAGCTTGATAGAAAATTTTACAAACGTAAAAATAAAAATTCAGATGAAAAGTTTTTAAAAAAGCCAAATAACAAAGCTGATGGTTTATTTATGGAATATTTAAAAGCAATAAGGAATTTAAAATTTGTTCATGGAATGTATGAGTTATCCTCTTTTCAAGAAGTCATGAATTCTGTTCAGAATTCTGAGAATATTCAAGAAAGAAATCAAGTATCATATACATTAGTTAATAAGTTAAAAGAAGCTAAAACTCATTTTCGATGGGCATCTCTTCTTAGTGGACTACTTGAACCTCAAATCTCACGAGAACTAGAAGATATGGAGGTAGATGGAAAGTTAAAGTTGAAAATACAATCAGAAGATGATAAACCATTTATTTTAGCAAACGAAGAGACTTTATTTTCTTCAAAAGTAAAAATTATAGATGAAGTAAAAACTAACGATAATAAGAATGAAATAATTGTCAAAGACATAAGTTTTAAAAACTTTAAAGAACAAAATCCTGAAGCAGAAATCTTAAAACCGTTATGCTATTATCGATTAGCACAGTTTCTTAGTATCGGTACAATCAAATTATTAGATGATAAAAATCACAGCTTAGAAAAATTTTATGAAAACCGAGAAAAAGTATTACAAAGTGAATTTCCAACCGAAAAGAATTCTAAGTATACAAATAAATTTAATCAGGAATTAAACGGATATATTGAGAAACTACAAACTACTCAAAAATTTGAAGAACTAATTAAAGAACATAGAAAAGAATTAAAAAAAGATCCATCTATAAAGAGAGAAAATATACCAAAAGAAGAGGAAACAATTAATTTAAAAAAATATCCAGAAAATATAAGAGAAGACCTAGATAAAAACCTTTATAAATTAGAAATAAAGGAAAATGCTAGTACAGAAACTATGTCTCAAGAAAAATACTTAAACCAACAAATGGTAAAAGATTATTGTGATATTCAAACAAAAGTGCCTATAGAAATTTTAGATTTATATGAAAGGAAAATGCTGTATGATTTAAGGAGAATACCTGGATTACCAGATAATCCAGCTTGATTTAATTATTAAATTTGATTGTATTTTAAGTAGATAAAGTGTAATAAAATATAAAAGTCCGTAGTCAAGGCTTCATCCTTGATCATGACTAGGTTTCTAGTTCTAAAGGACTCGCTACAAACTAGCGTTATATTCATAAAACTGAACTTCCCCTTTGACAAAATGCCATAAGGTATGCTTCATGAGGGATACGCCGAATTAGCTACCCATCGTTACTGGGTACAAATAGAAGAAATACCTAACAAATTTAAAGCTTTTTGTTGTAGTTCAGTGGGTCGAGTTATCTTGTCAAAAACGTATTTTCCACTCTCTAAAGTACACTCAACTGTGTTTAAGCAAATTGTCCCCAAATCTTCTAGTAAAGTACGGAAGCTGTGAACTGGGAGATTGTTTTCAGTGCGTTTCTTTCTATCTTTAGCAATAGCAGAATCACTGCGACGAGCTTTGATGACATCAAGACAGTTATCATCAATTTCTTCATCTTCAAATAATAAAGGGGCTAATTTTTGTTTTAAATGCCATTCAACGTAATAAGCTAACATACACAAAAAAATATGTGCTTTCACTCTATCTCCCTTATAATGATAAATTGGACGAACTTTCAAATCAATAGATTTATAACAACGGAAAGCTTCTTCAACTGAAGATAAACTTTTATACGCTTTGACAACTTCAAAACTATCCATCAGAGTTTTATCTACAGAAGTTCTGAGAATATAAACTCCATCTAATGCTATTTCTTCTGAGATTAATTCTTTTTTACGCTCATAAGTAAACTCTGAATCTGTGATGTTTAAATCATAGTATTTGTTGATTTTATACTTGTTTAAGACCTTCCCAACTCTTAAAGCAATTTTATCGGCTCCTTTCAAAGCTCTTTTTTCCCTTTTTATAGCTTCAATAATTAACTCAAATTGTTCTTCTGCTATTTTTAATAATGCCTCTCTTTGTTTCTTGTTTTTAGCAGCTACCAAGGGATTTCGACAGGCAATTAATCTTTCATCTGGGTAATCTTCGTTTTCAAACTCAACTAGATTTACCTCATCAAATAATCCTAATTGAATTGCTTCTACTTCCGCCAATTTTCTGATGCTTGCTTTAGTTAAACCACTTATATAATCTAACCCTTCTACTGGTTTAACTAACTCTTTAATGTTTGAAGATGTTAAGATTCCTCTATCTGTCACCCACACTACATTCTTCACCCCAAACCGTTTCCTCACTTTCTCTATTTGACTCAAGAATGTGCTAGTATCTGAGGTATTTCCTTCAAAAACTTCTACAGCGATAGGACAACCATTTTGGTCACAAAGTAGTCCAAAAACTATTTGGGTTTTTCCCTTCTTCTTATCTCGATTATATCCGTATTTTCCTAATTCACACCCGTTACCCTCTAGGTAAGTTGAGGTAACATCATATAAAACCAATGAGCCATTATCTAAATAAAGACTAGCTAATTTATTTTCAATTTTCTCTTGTTTATTTAATAACCAGTCTAAAGCCTCATAGAGTTCATCCTCATCAGCTTTTTCTAAATTCAATACTTTTCCTAAACTATTGCTACAAGTTTTTTCATGAAATCCTCTAGCTGTGGCTAATTTGGATTTAGGATTGATAATCCTAGCGATGATCATCCCCAAAACTAAGTTTCTAATTCGAGAGGTCTTACCAGCAATAATCTTATCTAATCCTATAGGCACACGCTCTATATACATGACTACTATTTTAGCTTACTTCCCTTATGGCTGTCTATTAATAAATATTACAATTTACATGGGTACGTTAACAAGAGTTGATGTCTGTATCCATTGATGGATAAGGGTTTTAGGATATTTTAGTAGATTTGTATGGGGTAAGTTCAGATAAAATAGAATTCAGGAAAGGGAATCGTTAAATCGAGAGGTTTGACTCTACAAAAATCGACTCACGACTCCCTATTGCCTATTTAGGTTGTGGAACCCAAACCGACACAGAACCTGCTAAACAGGGAAATTCACCCCAACCTTCATCGTTGGTAACGACAGGTTCTTCAATGTGTTCAGTAAGATCAATATAAGTTTGGTTAGGTTGACCAATCTCCATCCATTTTGTCCCTTTTTGATGATTACTCAGCACCACGGCCATACCGTTGGGGTGTTCTTCATCTCCCAGACGAGTCCAGCCGATGATACTGTTATCGTCAAAATAATCATACTGTTCCCCATAAGCATATTCTTGACGAGCTTCTAAAAATTTATCAATAATCCACTGATGAGCGTCCATGTGAATTTCGTATTCACCACCGTCATTCCCAGTATCTTTATAATGTGCGCCGTAATAGTCGGCATAAAAAACACAAGGATAACCATCTCTTCTCAATAAGATTAGAGCATAAGCGAGGGGTTTAAACCAACTCTCAACTACCGATTCTAAAGACTGCAACGGCTGAGAATCGTGGTTTTCCACTAACGTTACTGTTAAGGTAGGTTGCTGTTGCACTAAGGTTCCGTCAAATATTTGACGCATATCGTAGTCGCCACCTGTTTTACTGGCTTCACAGAAATTGTAGTGTAAAGGTGCATCAAATAAGGCGACATCTCCCCCAGTGACTTCGATAAAATAATTCAAAGCATCAATGTCGCCAGACCAATATTCTCCAACAGCAAATAATCGTTTACCAGAATAACGACGAACATGATTAAGCCACTGCGGAAAAAATCCGGCTTTAACGTGTTTGACTGCATCAAATCGAAACCCGTCAATATCGGTTGTATCGACATACCATTCGCCCCAATATTTCAGTTGCTCCCTGACTTCTTCACATTCCATATCAAGGTCACAACCCATCAAATAAGCGAAGTTACCCTTTTCTAAGTCCACTTGTTCGTCAAATTTTTTATCTTTGAACAAATAAATGGCGTTCATGTTTTCATCGTAGACATTGTGATCGATCGCATCAAAATGCCACCAATGCCATTCAAAGTTAGAATATTTGCCTTGACGACCAGGAAAAGTGAAATGAGTCCAAACCTTGACTTTTTGCAACTCTCCGATAGCCTCGTGACGGTTTTCCGGGTTCATGGGTGTTGCTTCGGTTTCTTCTTCTTGGTCAGCACCTAGTTTATGGTTGAACACGGCATCAGCATAAACGTGCATCCCTGCTTCTTTAGCAACTTTAATGGCGTTAACATACTCCTCTTTTGTTCCATATTTGGTTCTAACTGAGCCTTTTTGATCAAACTCACCTAGATCAAAAAGATCGTAAACACCATAACCGACATCGTAGCCACCGGCTGTCCCTTTGTAAGCTGGAGGTAACCACACAGCAGTAATACCAGCTTTTGCTAAATCGGCTGCATTTTCTGCCAATTCATTCCACAGCGTGCCATTTGGCTCGTTATACCAGTGGAAATACTGCATCATTACGCCATTAAACTCAGACATATTAACACTCCTGCTATGCTTGCAGAAAAAAATTACGTGTTTTTCAATGTTTATTCTTAAGTTCAATAAATTCGCAGCGACAGTATTTTTATAGAACTATAGGTTTGTGTTAAGTGCTAAAAAAACTTGCTGTTATTTTATTGTTTCTATAGCTTATAAAGTTAGCATTTCTTATGAAAAATGTCAACTTTTTTAAACCTGAATTAAGTAATAGTATCTAAAGTATAATAACAAAAGATTTGAACTGAGTTTGGGTTAAAAATTCTAATTTAATAGACAAATTTATTCTAAAAAAAACCAAAATCACTTAGAAAGGTAATTTTTGATTTTCATCAGTCATCAATAATCAGTAGTAAAAATCAAACTCAGTCAAAAGGCATAGGTCATAGGGAATAGAACAGGTAAAATCATGTTTGATGAATCGTTCTTAATATTACTATATTTTTTTTGTTTTTGTTTGAAAAGCTCTGAAATGACTAATTATTAAATTTAGTATTGGTTGTTATTAAAAAAACTAATATAATAGCAAAAACACCTGAAGTAATGGCAATAGACAAAGTATCTAAATGACGTACTGCAATAGCAACTAAAGCCCAAACAAAGACACCAGAATAAGCCTTATCTTTTCTATCAATTATGATTAGAATACCAAGTATAGCTGCAATAATAATCATAATTACTGTCCATATCTCATTAGATAAACCAAAACCATCCCATTTCACCCAAGATAAGGCTAAAGAAACATTAAGAATTGTAGCTACTGTAATCCATCCTAAATAAACACTAATGGGAAAATTGACTAAGCATTTCTGTTTTTTGGAAATCGAAGTTAAAGAAATTCCTAATTTTAAATAGAGTAACACCAAAGAAACTAAAATAGCTAACATTGCCACAGTAGATAAAACAAAAAGACGAGATAAAAATAAAAATACCCAAACAATTTGTGCCAAACTACTAACTACTAAATAGTAACCCATTTTTTGTAAATAAGGATGATCTTTATTGTTTGGTAACGCTTGATAAATTGCTAAACTAATTAATCCTAAATAAATGAGTCCCCAGATAGCAAAAGCATAACTTGCAGGGGTAATTAAAACATTTTTGAAAAGAGTATTGGAAATCTCTCCAATGGTTAAACCATTAATGGGGGCAATATTAGCTAATACGTTGGCGAAAAAAGCAGCTAAAATAGCTAATAAATTAGCCCATTGTCTCATAGTATTTTTATCTATTTTCATGATTAACAATGTTTGAATTTTTAACAATAAAAAATAGAAGCTAAGAATTATGCTTCATTCTCAACTTCTTTAAAAGTTAACATTAATTTCTACAATAAACTATCTCTCTTAAGAGGGTTTAGGATAACTTCTAGCATAATAATCAGAAGCAACTACTTCTAAAACCTCTCCTGGACCGAGAAGGGGATAAATGCAATTAATGCGATTTTCCCAGACAACGTGGGCAATTTCATAATCAGGACAGTTGATGCGATAAGTATTATCAGATACCAACGATAAACGACAACCTCTCGGAAGCAGTATGGATAACAATAACTGAAGACTTTGCGGACCTAGTACATTAGAAGCCATGTTAGAAAATTTTTTATATTTTTTTAAGACTTATATTTTATTGTACAAGGTAAAGGAACTAGCATTTTAGAAATAAACACAGAAAAGACAAAAATTACTAGAGAATCTCGAACCTACTTTATGAACAACCTAAATTAAGCTTAGGTATCCTGCATTGAGAGAATACGTAAAAATTTTGAGTTAATTAACTTGACATTAACCCAAAATCAGCAACTTACTCGTAAGCTTAAAGGTAAATTGAACAATAACCAGCTTATCGTCATGATTCAGAAAATTGCTCGTATTTTCGGAAGCACGTTATTCTGTGTTTTACTGGTAACTCAGCCAGCTTGGGCCATTAATGTATCTCCAGGGGATCGCATTGAACTCCAAGCAACCTCTTCTTTGGGCGTTCCGCTCCATGATAATCCGTCTCCAAGCTTGGTGGGGAGAACATCGGATGGAACGATTGCCGAAGTGGTAGCTACAGCCAATAATCAAAGGTGGATCGAGATTGAGTTAGCCTCTGGAGCGCAAAATTGGATTGTAGAGCGATATATCCGTCGTATCGTCTCTTCTACAGGGGAAACTGTAGATAATCGTGAAGTAACTAACTTGCTATCAGGAGAAGATAAGCTCACTGTAGCAGCAATGAACGTAGAAAACTTAGATCCAGGCGATAGCGATCGCTTAAATCCTCTGGGTAAACTTATTGTTAACAATTTAAAATCCCCCGATATTATTGTCCTGACTGAAATACAGGACAACGACGGGCCAAATAATTCAGATATTACCGACGGAACCGAAACTTATAATGCTCTAATTGATGCCATTGAAAAAGCTGATGGACCTGATTATATTGCCTTTGATATTCCTCCTAGCGATGACAAAGACGGAGGACAACCAGGGGGGAATATTCGTGTCGGTTATTTATATCAACCCGCTAGAGTGGCGTTAACCCCAGGAACTGTAGGAACAGCAACAGATACAGTTACCGTTTTAGAAGGTCCGACATTATCCTTAAACCCTGGACGCATTGAACCCGATAATGGTGCATTTAAGAACAGTCGTAAACCGATTGTCGCTGAGTTTCAATTTAACCAAAATCCTTTATTTATCATCGGTAATCATTTCGTTTCTCAACGGGGTGGAAATGATGCTAAACGAGAGAAACAAGCGACGGCGGTAGGGAATTTTGTTAAAACGTTATTATCTGAAGATGACAAAGCTAATGTTATCGTCGCAGGGGATCTTAATGATGTTATTGATTCAGAACCCATTGCTATTTTAGAAGCATCTGGATTAACTAATTTGTCTGAGTTACTCCCCCCAAGCGATCGCTATACTTATGAATTCAGAAATAATCTTCAACAACTTGATTACATTTTAGTCAGTGACAATTTATTCACCACAGGTAAAAGTCAATTTGATATTGTTCATGTTAATGTCAATCAACCCAGTAATCTCGCTTTGAGCGATCATGATCCAGTTTTGGCTCAATTTACCTTACCTAAAAGGGTCACAACACCCGAAAAACCGACTTCTGAGAGCATTTTTCCTGATTTGAGCCGAGAAAGGTTACGCTCACGTTTAGCCAAAGAATATAAGGTGCAAACAAGCTTGGGATACGATAAAGCACGAGATTTCATGTACAGCGAATTGGATAATGAAAATGGGATAGTTCGTGGCGTTTATTCAGATTTTACGGTTCGAGTGAATTCTAATTCTTCCCGTCCGCGATCAGATGCGTTTCAAAATGGGAAAGGAATTAATGCTGAACATTCTTGGCCTCAAAGTAAAGGAGCAACCGGGGTGGCTAAAAGTGATATTCATCATCTTTTTCCTACTCACGTAAGAGTCAATAGTCTTCGGGGTAGTTTTCCCTTTGCAGAAATTGAGGATAGTCGCACCGAACGCTGGTTAATCGATAACCGAGAAGAAAATATGATTCCTAGCAGTAATATTGATGCTTATAGTGAATGGATTAACGGCGGTTTTGAACCCAAAGAAAGTTTTAAAGGGAATATTGCCAGAGCCTTGTTTTACTTTTACACTATTTATCGAGATCAAGCTGAAGAGGGTTTCTTTGAGGGACAACAAGATACCCTTTGTGATTGGAATATCAATGATCCAGTCGATGCTGCTGAACTAAAACGCAGTCATGAAATTGCTTCTAAACAAGGCAATGATAATCCTTTTGTTCTTGATCCATCTTTAGCAAAGCGTCTCTATTGTCAATAAACAATTTTTTACTTTTGAGGGGGAATTTTTTATGTTTTCCCCTTCTTTTGTATTTTCAATAACTATCAACTCATTAACAAAACTCACAGCGATGGATCTATTATTGAATATTGATATAGTGCAACTACTGACTTGCTTACTTCTATTAGTAGGGATAGTGGAGTGGAGATTACCCGCTTCGAGTTCGATCAAGGGAAAAATGAAATTTTTAGTGTTCATTTTAGCGGTTTTATGCACAATTATCAATTTGATAACTTATACCAGTTCTTAGAAATGGCTAGATAGATCGTGTTTAAAGTGTAGGTTGGGTTAAGGCACGAAACCCAACAACCATAAGCTTTTGTTGGGTTTCACTATCGTTTTACCTGACATCTTGCACCAGTACATAAGAACTAAATATAAAACAAAAAAAATCAATTATTAAGCAGTTACCTTTCATTATGAACCCTGTTACCTGTTCCCCGTTCCCTCTTCCCTCCCTAAACTAGCTAATTTAATCGAAGGTGCAAGATATAAGTTACCCAACCTACCAAGTTTCCGCTCACTTTTGAGAATTGGCATTAGACAGAAAAACTCACGTTACTATTCAAACACACTCACCAACATACTTAAGCATCATGCACCCCTCATCTGATAGAATTGTCATGGAAGTTCCTATTTTTAGTAGCCCCGAAGGAAAGACAGTTACAATTTTAATCAGACCTAATGAGCAAAAACGAACGCCGAACCTTCTTATTAGACTTTGAGAAACCACTATGGGAATTAGAGGCTCGCATTGAACAAATTCGGCAATTGGCTGAGGAAAATAATGTCGATGTTTCTGAACAAATTGCTCAGTTAGAAAGTCGAGCGCAAAATCTCAGACAAGAAATATTTAGCAGTCTTACCCCCTCTCAACGTCTACAATTGGCTCGTCATCCTCGTCGGCCGAGTACCTTAGACTACATTCAATCCATTGCTGATGAATGGTTTGAGTTACATGGCGATCGCGGGGGCTACGATGATCCTGCTTTAGTGGGAGGAGTCGCCCGTTTGGGAGGCCGTCCGGTGGTCATTCTCGGCCATCAAAAAGGACGGGATACTAAAGATAATGTGGCCAGAAACTTCGGAATGCCGGCACCAGGAGGCTACCGTAAGGCTCTTCGCTTAATGGAACACGCTAATCAGTTTTCTATGCCCATTTTGACCTTTATTGATACTCCTGGAGCTTGGGCTGGTGTTGATGCTGAAAAATTAGGTCAAGGGGAAGCGATCGCTTTTAACCTGCGTCAAATGTTTAGTTTTGATGTTCCTATTATTTGTACTGTCATCGGAGAAGGGGGTTCAGGTGGAGCTTTAGGCATCGGTGTGGGGGATAAACTATTGATGCTTGAACACGCTGTTTATACCGTAGCGACTCCCGAAGCTTGTGCAGCTATTCTCTGGAAAGATGCTAAAAAATCTGCTCAAGCAGCCGTCGCCCTCAAAATTACTTCTAAGGATTTGAAAGAATTGGGAATTATTGATACTATTGTTCCAGAACCGTCAGGGGCTGCTCACGTCAACCCCTTAGAAGCAGCAGCTATCCTTAAAGAAACGTTAGTGAATCATTTAGAAGAGTTATCAAATTTAACCCCCGAAGAACGCAAAAACTTACGTTATGAAAAATTCCGCGAGATTGGTGTTTTTCTTGATTCAACCTCGAATACTCCCGTTCCCTCATAGTTTTTCATCGGGGATCATAGGCAAAACCATTGATTTTTGCGATCCCTCGTTAAGAATTGACCGAGGGATGTTATAATTGATTAGGTAAACTTTTGTAACAAAACATTAAAAACACCGTAGATGTTACTGAGGCTTTGCCTAAGGGGACTATCTTCTAAAAAAAATCAGACATTTTCTGATCTAACTATGGGGTAATCCCGTCGTTTTAGTTCCTAAAACTTTAACGCAAGCCCTTACCAATTATCTATGATGCTCTCAAGAGTGCTGAGATTTGAATATAGAAAGCCAATAATACCATGAATTCTTCTTCAAGTCAACTAAACGCCATCATTACAGGAGCAAGTAGTGGTATTGGCAAAGCAACCAGTTTAGCCTTTGCTCAAGCAGGGATTAATATAGCTTTAGTTAGCCGTTCTCCAGATGCTCTAGAGACGGTTGCTCAAGCTTGTACCCAAGAAGGAGTAAAGGCCAAACCCTATGTTATGGACTTAATAGAATTAACCAAAATTCCAGCAAAGATTAAGGAAATTGTTA
This sequence comes from Crocosphaera chwakensis CCY0110, assembly GCF_000169335.1. GTDB lineage: Bacteria > Cyanobacteriota > Cyanobacteriia > Cyanobacteriales > Microcystaceae > Crocosphaera > Crocosphaera chwakensis. Next base: position 97,455 of record NZ_AAXW01000008.1, on the reverse strand, counting down.
GGGATTTTGGCAACATCGATATTATAGTCAATAACGCAGGAATGGGCTACACCAATTTACTAGGGGAAACTTCCTTAGCAGACTGGCAACAGGTTATCAATTTGAACTTAACCAGCGTTTTTCAATGTGTGCAAGGGGTTTTACCCCAGATGCGAGAGCAGAAAAAAGGAACCATTATTAATGTTGCTTCCATTGCTGCCACTCAAGTTTTCCCAGAGTGGGGAGCTTATTCTGTGAGCAAAGCAGCGTTACTGTCTTTTTCTAAAGTATTAGCGGCCGAAGAACGCAGTCATGGCATTCGTGTGGTGACAATTTCTCCTGGTGCGGTTAATACATCAATTTGGGACACAGACACGGTACAAGCTGACTTTGATCGTAGTGCCATGCTAACCCCTGATCTCGTGGCGCAAACCATTCTTCAAGCGGTCTTATTACCAGCCGAAGCCGTCATTGAAGATTTAACCATTTTACCTAGTGCTGGAACTCTTTAATCCCAAGATCAGCGTTTTTTTATTACTATGACAATAGCTTCCTCCAACGGCTCCAACTTTCGTCAGTCTAATGGTTCTAACGTGCTTAATCCCAATTTAGTAGATCGGGTAGCCAGTAGACCAGATCGCAACACCCATAATGGACAACAGGCGAAAATTCAGCCCACTTCTGATGAAAGCACCGAGAAAATGAAAGAAGCGGTTTATACCATGTTAGAAGCAGTGGGAGAAGATCCTGAGCGTGAAGGGTTACTTAAAACCCCGAAACGGGTTGCAGAAGCCATGAAATTCTTGACTCAAGGCTATAATCAGTCCCTAGAAGAGTTGGTCAATGGAGCCATTTTTGATGAGGGACATAACGAAATGGTGTTAGTTCGAGATATCAATTTCTTTAGTCTCTGTGAACATCATATGTTACCCTTTATGGGACAAGCTCATGTGGCTTACATTCCTAACCAAAAAGTAGTCGGCTTGAGTAAGTTGGCTCGCATTGTTGAAATGTATTCTCGTCGCTTACAGGTGCAAGAGCGTCTCACTCGTCAAATTGCTGAAGCCATCCAAGAAATTTTAGAACCCCGTGGCGTTGCGGTAGTAATGGAAGCCAGTCATATGTGTATGGTCATGCGTGGGGTTCAAAAGCCAGGATCTTGGACAGTTACCAGTGCTATGATTGGCGAATTTGATGAAGAACAAAAAACTCGTGAAGAGTTTCTCAATTTAATTCGTCATCAACCAAAATTCTTTTAGAGAATTGATGGATTAAACGATGAAGGGTCAACTGCTGTTGACCCCTTATTTTAATATAAATTAGTTTTGTTAATTCATTTAGCTAACACCAGCATTGGAGGAAGCATAAACAGCAACGGTAAGCAAGCCACCGACTAACAATACAGCGCCAACTCCCAAGATAATATAGTTACGTTGTTGAGAGGGGCTAGGAGGCTTAGCTTCATAAACCTTGGGTTCTACTGCAAAGTTGTTTAAGCGTCCGCCTTCTTCTGTGGTATAGGGCATAAAAGATCCTCTTATGTACTTTTTAAAATTTAAGTTACCACTCTTAATATAATATAAATAAACTTTACAAACAAGGGAAGACTAATGAACTACCATGAAAACGATAGGATTAATATCTTGTCCTTTGTTTAGTTTGAATGAGAGATATAAGTCTTCTGACTGTGTAAATTAGTAAAATTAGGTATTCGTATATAAGTAAAGATCGGCAGAAACCCGTAGGTTTACTGAAACTATCTTCATTTCTATAAGTTAGCCTATATGATAGACCCAATTTTTACTATTTTTCAACAATAGAATTAAAGTTATCCCATTAGAGTTATTGCATTGCCTTTACTTTTTATATTAGTAGTTCCTGCTGATGAAATTTCCTTTTTCCTCTCGTCATCTCTCTTTGTATCTTCCTCTACTGATTAGTATTTTAATAGGGGGAGGACTTTCAATTTTTATTGCTTTGATACATTGGTCTTCGGAAATTGATAGGTTTAAAAAAAGTTTTGAAAAACCAGGAAATTATTTAGTTGAACATTTACAAAAACAAATTCAAGAATATACTAATATTACCAACACATTAGGAGCATTTTATGAGGCTTCAGACCTAGTAACTCGTCAAGACTTTCAGGTTTTCACTCAGAACTTTTTAAACGAATATTCAGAAATTTTAGGGATAGCTTGGGTTCCAAAAATTTCTCAACAAGAACGTTTTTTTTATGAAAAAAAAATGAAAACTTCTGGGTTTAGTAATTTTATAATTTGGGCAAAAAATGGGAGTAATCTTGATAATAGGACTGAGTATTTTCCAGTAACCTATGGTGAACCTAAAAAAAATTATGAATCCGTTATTGGTCTAGACTTAAGTTCAGATGAAGTATTAAATAGTCCTTTGGAAAAAGCAAGAGATACAGGAGAAATTACTTCTAGTCAGCCAATTGCCTTAATTAATGGGGAACAAGGATTTATGTTATATTATCCCGTTTATCGTCGAGAAAGTTATCCTAAAAATATTCAAGAGCGTCGTCAAGAATTTAAGGGAATTGTTTATACAGTTTATCAAATAGAAGATGTAATTAAAACGATATTAAATAATTCATCTTTTCTTAATCATACTTTTTATATTAGTAATACAAAAAAGTTACAAGACAATAGTGTTTTTATAAATTTTGATGCTAAAACAAAACAAACAAGTACCACGAAAGCCATTCTATTTCCAATCCCATTAAGTTGCAGAAAAATATTACCATGTCAACATGAAGTAATGATAGCAGATCATCAATGGTTTATTACAATAATTCCTCAATTCAATAAAAAAAATATGATAATAAAATCTACTTTTGTTTTTTTCTTAGGATTAGGCTTAACTACATTAATAACAAATTATTTATGGAAGACATTATCAGAGAAAAATCATATAGAAAAAGTTGTTGCAGAAAGAACTAATGCTTTAATGAAAACAACTGAGGAATTAGAAAATATCGTTAAGCAAAGAACTAAAGAACTAGAAAAAGCTAATGAAGAAAAAAATCAAATTCTAGATAAAATTAATCATGAATTGCGAGTACCATTAAATAATATCTTGGGATCTTTAGATGTATTGACTCAAAATAGTAGCTTAACAAAAAAAGAGCAAAATAGCTTTAAAATGATACACGAAAATAGTCAATATTTATTAAAATTATTTAATCAAATATTAGAGTTTTATAAGCTAACATCAGAAGAAATATCTATTCAGTATAATGTTGTGAATTTAAAAAATTTAGTTATTAGTGTTTTAAAGCAATATGATCAGCAAGCAAAGGCAAAACAAGTAAAATTAAAGTATTATATTGATTCAGAAGTTTCTCAATATATAAAACTAGACGAAAATAAGCTGACAAAAATTCTGATTAACCTGCTAGATAATGCTGTTAAATTTAGTTACAAAGGTGTTATCACTATTAGGCTATTTTGTGATAATCAGGCTTGGCTTTTAGATAATGATATCGATTATAATAGTTTTAAAAAAAATCTTTGGATTGAAATAGAAGATCATGGAAATGGTATTCCTATAGAAATTCAAAAAAAAGTATTTAAACCTTTTTTTAGATGGAAAGAAAATAAGGGAGTTGGTTTAGGATTATCTATTACCCGTAAATTAATTAGTTTAATGGGTGGAAAAATTTACCTAAAAAGTCAATTAGGTAGGGGGACAATTCTTCAATTTCATATACCGGTCACTATTCCTAAACCGGAAGAAATTCACATAACGTCTAAAAGTAAAAAAATAGTTAGTATTGCAAATGATGAACCAAATTATCGTATTTTAATTGTTGACGATCAGATTGAAAGTCGAGAATTATTAATCAACTTTTTAAGACCTATCGGTTTTAACGTAAAAGAATCAACTAACCAAGAAGATACTTTAATTATAGTAAACAATTGGCATCCCCATTTAATTTTTATCGATACTCAAATGCTCTTATTACAGAAGAATAGTGATTGGATGAATATCAAATGTTTTCAATCACTAGGTAAAACTATTATTATTGGGGTAGCATCAGGAAAAATAGAAAATAATCAAGTTGACGAATTACAATTGTATTGTGACGATTGTCTTTATAAACCATTTGCAATTGAGTTAATTTTAGAAAAAATTAATCATTATTTAGGAGTTAATTACTATTATGAATATGAAGATATCGAAACAATTACGACAGGAACAATTGTTAAAAATCTAAACTCTTCTGCTTTAGAAATGATGTCTTCACAATGGCTTGAGCAAGTTTATTGGGCTGCTAGTTCAGGAAACGGTCGTATTTTACAAGACTTAATTCGACATATTCCTGATAATAATTCTTCAGTTATACTAAGTATGATGGAATTAATTGATAATTTTAATTATCGTGAAATTATACAAATTATTAAACCATTAATTAATTATGACTCTAAAAAATAAAAAAAAAGCAGATATTCTGATCGCCGATCATCAAGTAGACAGTTTAAAATTATTATCTAAAATTATTGAAAATCAAGACTATCAAGTTAGACAAGCTATTGATGGTGAAATGGCTTTAATTGCAGTAGAAACAGAAATTCCTGATTTGATTTTATTAGGAACTAATTTAGATAAACTCAATAGTTATGACCTATGTAGAAAATTTAAAGAAAAAGAAGAAACTGCTAATATTCCTGTTATTTTTTTAAGTGATTTTGATGAAATTGGCGGAAAAGTAAAAGCTTTAGAAGTAGGAGCAATTGATTATATTATTAAACCTTATCGACAAGAAGAATTATTGGCGATAATAAAGAACCAAATTAATATTAGTTTAAAAATAAAACGATTACAAGAAAAGAATAATTTTTTAGAACCAAAATTAAAATTAGTAGAAGTTTCTCAGAAATTTCATCAACAAATGCCACTGGAATCTTACTTCTTGTATCAAGCGATCGCTGCAACTAATAATGGTATCATTATTACAGATGCAACCACTTCTGATTATCCAATTATCTATGTTAATCCAGGATTTGAAGTAATGACAGGGTATTTCTTTGAAGAAGTGAAAGGAAAAAATTGTCGTTTTTTACAAGGAAGTGATCATAAACAACCTCAACTTGAGCAAATACGTCATTGTCTTTACCACGGAGAAAATTGTCATATTACACTAAGAAACTATCGTAAAGATGGTTCATTATTTTGGAATGAACTATCTTTATCTCCCATTAAAGATGAATCAGATAAAATTATTTATTATGTGGGCGTACAAACGGATGTTACTGATAAAAAAAGAGCCAATGAAGAGCAACAGAGATATGAAGCGTCTCTACAAAAAATGAATCGGGAATTGCATGAACTGAACCAAAAATTATATCGTTTAGCTAATATGGATGGGTTGACAGAAGTGGCTAATCGACGCTGTTTTGATGAGACGTTAGAACAAGAATGGAAGCGTTTGACTAGAGAGAAAAAACCTTTATCCCTAATCTTGGGAGATATTGATTACTTTAAACGCTATAATGATGAGTATGGGCATCTAGGCGGTGATGATTGTTTAAAGAAAGTGGCAGCAACTATCGCCCAAGCCACCTTAAGACCGGCTGATTTAGTCGCCCGTTACGGGGGAGAAGAATTTGCCGTAATCCTACCTGATACTCCCTATGAAGGAGCAAAACAAGTTGCTCAAAGAATTTTAGACTCCCTGCACCAATTAAAGATGCCTCATAAAGCTTCTGATGTTAAACCCTATGTCACCATGAGTTTAGGGGTTGGAACTATTAATCCTTCTTTGGAAACAAAGGCCACCTGCTTTGTGGATCAGGTAGATGAAGCGTTATTTAAGGCTAAAAAACAAGGACGCGATCGCCTCAAAGGTGTGGACAAACAGACCTCTTGATCCCTGTGTAACAATGTAAGTGTAATGTAAAGAGTTACCCAGGAGGAAAATTTAAGATGACTACCGAATCTCAAGTACCTAAAGAAAGTGCAATTACTCCCACAGACACTGAAGAAACAGCGATTACTCCTGAAGTCGTTTCCGAAGACTCCTCTAAAACCCCTAGTGAGATTCAACAAGAAACTACTGCACTGATTGAGGCCATTAGAAGTAAAGCCTTAACCGAAGCAAAAGAGGCGGGAGAATTAGCCCGTGAGAACTATTTAGACACAGTTCGGCGCATTCGTCAAGATATCGAAGAACGAAAACTCTTTGATCCTCATCGCATTGATGAGGCGGTTAAGTACATTCAAACGGAGGTAGAAAAAGATTGGGAGAGTGTGGTTAAAGAATGGAATAGTGTGGTTAAAGAGGTGAGTAGTTTCGGCGATCGCCTTAATGAAGCGGCCAAAGCTGCTTGGGAAATTTTAACCACACCGTCTAAAGATAAGAATAGTTAGGTTTAATCTTTTTAGTTAGATTTCTAACTCAGTAACTGACATTTTATAGGTGGGCTAATGCTCACCTAAATTTAACGTGAGTTCGACGAGAATTTTGTGGCCAACAGAGAACACCAGACCTATGCTGGAAGTAGTATTCCTCAAGGTCTGGTGCTATGGATATAAAATCTCGTCTCGATCTTACTGAAGTTTTCTGTGATGTCGATGATTGTCTTGGTGGCTTGATCGCTTATACCTATTTACCTCAAAAAGCGATTCAGCGAGTTGGGCGGGTTCCCCGACTTGAAGCGAGTGTGCAATTAATTAACTTTAGGTACTTAATTATTATTTTTAACAACGATAAGCCAAGGCAAAGCGGGCAATTCCTGCTAGATCGGGTAAAAGATTAATGTCTTGATAGCGGGAAGATTCTTGTAATAATTTTGAGATTTTCTCTCCTTGTCCGGCCATCATTTCTACTAAAAAAATGCCCCCTGAAATGAGATAATTAGGGGAAGTATCAATGAGATAATTAATCGCATCGAACCCTTCATGTCCCCCATCCAAGGCGAGTATGGGTTCATGTTCTTTCACTTCTGGTTGTAGTTGAGATAATAAGGAAGTGGGGATATAGGGAGGGTTAGAAACCATCGCGCTAACTTGTCCTTGAAGATGTTGTAAGGGAGTCCACCACGATCCTTGATATAAATGAATTTGAGAAGAAAAGCCTTCTTTTAGGGCATTTTCCTGGGCAATGGTTAACGCTTCGATGCTAGTATCGACAGCATGGATAGTTGCTTGGGGAAAACTGTCCGCTAAACCAAGGGCGATCGCACCACTTCCTGTTCCTAAATCTACCCAATGACCAGATGATAAATGAGGGTTAGGACTGTGTTGAACCGCTTTGAGAGCAAAATCAATGATTAATTCTGTTTCAGGGCGAGGAATTAAGACATCAGGGGAAACTTTTAAACTAAAACGTCGCCAGGGAGTCATCCCGACTAAATATTGTAAAGGAACTCTTTCTTTGACCCGGCGTTGCCATAATTGGCTTAATTTTGGTAAGGGACAATTGATAGGAATCTGCGATCGCTCTTTAAATAACCCTAAACGCAAAGATAAACTATCCAATGGAGTCATCGCCAACACAAACCAGTCTACCTCCGAGGGTGAGATATGAGCAGACACCGCTTCTTGTTTTGCCCAATCATACCATTGTTGTAATTCTTGGCCTGAAATAGTACCTTGAGAGTCCATAAACAATATTATTGAAGTTGATTCTCAGAATTAGAGCGGATAATTTTCATCATTTCCTGAGAGGGCCAAAAGCGTAAACTTCTCAGTAAAGCGTTATCATTGTTTTCTAAATTAGCAATTAAACTACTTAGAGAAATCACATTAATACTGATATCCTGACCTAATTCGGGTCGAGTTTGACTAACTGTTTCAATCCATCGATCAATCGTTGCCTTTTCAAAGAAAATAGGGACAACTTCTTGATCCTCTTGTTTGATGGTCAAATAGGATTGATCTGATTCAAGTTTAGCTAAATATAAAGGAACATCCCCTGGATACTTTTGCCCTTTTTCTGTGACTAATTCACGAGCCGTCCGTAATTCTTGAGCGCTGGGAATATAATCAAGAAAAAGACGGCTTGAATTAGTTGAAGTATCTCTGGCAATTTCGTAAATACGACTCAAGGGAAGAATTTGAATACGATAAGAGTCAGCTGTCTGAGAATTAATTTCTTTTAACTCTCTCAAAAAAGCTTGTGCTTCGTTGCGACTCATGAAAACAGGAGTAATGACACTCCCATCGTCTAACTGACGACCAATGGGTAAACCTTGCTGATCGAGTAAGCTATAAACAGGGACTCCCGATAAAAATTCGACAATTTCCCTTTGAGGTAAAGCAACGACGGCTGCAGGTTGGATGAAATTTAGATTAGTAAGAGGATTTATCAGAATTCCGAGGGTTAAACTCCAACGAATTAAAGTCTTCATGGCGTTTTTTGGTACTTAGTATAACAAATAGATAATCCCCAAACTAAAACATCTGGGGATCTTCATTATCGATTAAATGATTCTGTTACTGTCCTTGATTTTGCTGAGATTTAATAGCTTCTTGGATAAATTCCATGGTTTCCTGGGAAGGGACTAATTGTATCTGTTTGAGCATAGCATCATCTTTATTTTGTAATAAACCAATAACATTTTCGAGAGCAATGACTTCTATTTGCATGGTTTCAGCAATATCGGGCTGATCTTTCTTCATTTGCTCTGCGATCGCCTGAATAGGCGCTTTTTCAAAGAAGAAGGGAATCACTTCTTTATCGTCTTGCTGAATGGTTAAAATACTATTATCTGGTCCACCCCGTAAGGTGAATAAGGGAACGCCTCCTTGATATTGCTGTCCGTTATCACTTAAAACTTTTTTAGCAGAGTCTACCGCGCTGGCCATGGGAATATAAGCAAATTTCAAAGACTCTGTTTCGGTGTTATTGGCTAAGGCAAAGCTATATACTGCTCCTAAAGACACGGGTTGCACTTTGACTTTATTGCCGATTTCAGGTTGATTTGCTTTAAGTTTAGCAAGAAACTGGTTAGCATCTTCCTGGCTCATAAAAACTTGTGTTACCTTTTGATCGTCTTCTAACGTTGCTATTAAAGGCCCACCCTCTTCTGTGGTAATCGTAAAAACAGGAACACCCTGTAATACCTTGATGACTTCAGCTTCAGGAAGTGCTAAAGCTTTGGGAACTTGACCGAACCAAGAGGTTAGTAAGGTACTACCTAATAGTCCTAAGGTGGCACTCCAACGAATTAATGATTTCATAAAAATTAACCTCGCATTTTATAACTATCTTTATATATTAGAGTCTAATTTTAGAGTTGTAGCGACTCTGTTGATCATTATGATAACTTTTTTACCTTATCAGATTCAGTTTTAAAGTGCCTCAGTTAATCATCTAAATTTATTTTTAAAGCGTTTAAACATAGACACTTAAGGTGATTAGACTTTTTTTTTGTCAGTAAGTTCCTCTGTTCACATTAAGGAGAATCAATCGGTGAGCCGATCATTCCCATAACCGTCGTCTTGTTGTACCCTTTAATCTCTGATGAGTATCGTTTAATAACTTAGGAATCTCTAAATTTTCAGGACAACGGGGTAAACATTCACCGCAGTCTGTACAACGATGTCCTTTATTTCCAGGAAACCAATGTCCGGCGTTTTCTAACATTCCATAACGATATTGTCCATAATTGTTCATATCATAAGCAACGGCTAAATTTCTTAATCGTAAAATCTCAGGAATATTTATCGATTCAGGACAAGGTAAACATTGATAGCACTGACTACATTTTTCTGTGGTTAAAACGGTGTTTAAATGTTCCTCTAGTTGATTTAATTTTTTACTTTCTTCAGGGGTTAGTCGGTTGTTTCCCTCAAACATAGATATAATTGAATTAAATTCCTTCGCCTCGGACATCCCCGCACTTAAGGTAGTAATTCGCTGATCGCTTAACAAAAAGCGATAGGACAATTCCAAAGGAGACAACGGCGAACATAACTCCTGAAGTAAAGTAGAAGGTGTAAACAGTAAACCCCCTTTATCTCCAGGAGAAATAATAAAAATACCCATATCCTTTTGAGCAGCTAAAGCGATCGCTGGTTCATTCCGTTGAAAAAAATAGTAATAGTGTAGATTAATAAACTCAAATAAATCAGTCTCTATAGCTGCTAAAATCAATTCTAAGCTGCCATGAGTAGAAAAACCAATGTGGCGTATCTTACGTTGGTGTAATGCCCGTTGTAGTGGTAAAAAACAGCCATTAGGGCGGGTTATCCATTGAAGATGTTCCCAAGTATTGATCCCGTGAATGGCTACACAATCGATATAATCCAATTTTAACCGTTCTAATGATTCATCAATCCATTGAGCCATTAACTCAGCATCAGGGGTGGGAGTCAACTTAGTGGTAATATACAGTTCTTCTCTAGAAACTAAAGTTTGTTGTTGCAAAAAGTGACCTAAAAATTGTTCGCTTTTGCCGTATCCTCTGGCTGTTTCTAGATGGTTGATACCGAGAGAAATTCCTGTTTCTAAAGTGTTATTAAATACGCTTTCCGATGCTAGACAACGCATCGTTCCTAGAGAAAAAATAGACAAGTTTACATTCGTTTTACCAAAACGCTTGTACCGCATTGTAACTAATTTTTAACTTTTATTGTTCATCATTTTTTTCTAATTTTCCCCGTTGAATTAAATCTTCAGGGCGTAACTTGTCCAAAAAATTTCGGAATGCTTGACGTTCTTCTTCATCCGCTTCTCTATCAACTGGAATAGAGGCATCTGCAATCACTTCTTCCATTACCCAGATGGGACTATTCGTCCGTAAAGCAATAGAAATAGCATCACTAGGGCGACAATCAATTTCTTTTTTCCTTTTTCCTTGTTTCATGCAAAGAATGGCATAAAACGTATTATCCTGTAAAGAATGAATGATAATTTTCTCTAAAGACATTCCCCAAGCATCAAACAAATTAGCAATTAAATCATGAGTTAAAGGACGAGGGGGTTTTTGATTTTCGATCGCGCCAATAATAGATTTGGCTTGATCTTGCCCAATATAAATAGGTAAAGCGCGACGTTCAGAACCATCTTTTAACAAAACAATGGGACTGCGAGTAACTGCGTCTAAAGCAATTCCTGCCACTTTCATTTCAATCATTGACCAATCCTCTTTAATATCTTTAAAAAACGATTATTTTTGCTGTTTAACCTAACCATTGACCCCGTATTAATTGATTAATCAGCTAAGTTGAACAATGGGTTATACTCACAGTATGCCCCAAAATGTAAATAAGATTCTTGTATAGAACATAGGGGAGATGTTTTTGAGGAAAGCTTAGTTAATGTTTACTGGTTTAATTCAAGGTCTTGGCATTATTCGTCCCCTCGAATCTGATCGCTTTACCCTCTCGATTCCCGATAGCTATTCCTCCTCTATTTTATCAGATTTGGCCATTGGGGATAGTGTTGCTGTTGATGGGGTTTGTTTAACGGTAGAAGAAATTGTCTCTAATGGGTTTGTTGCTACGGCTTCCCCAGAAACCCTACAACGTACTACTTTAACCCAAAAAATTGAAACCGCCAGCTATGTTAATTTAGAACCTTCTTTGCGAGTCGGTAGTAAATTAGGGGGTCATTTTGTTACGGGTCACGTGGATGGTTTGGGATGCTTAGTCGAAGCTATCGCTACCGACAAAGCCTGGGAAATGTCCTTTCAAGCCCCTTCCTCTCGTCAAGAACAATGGGACACTTATATTAAACCTTATTTGATCCCTAAAGGGAGTGTGACTGTCAATGGGATTAGTTTGACAGTGGCTCAATGTGACGCTATAGGAACTTGGTTTAAAGCATCGGTAATTCCTCATACCTACAGTCAGACCAATCTTTGTTATCTAAAAACAGGAGATTGGGTCAATATTGAGGGGGATATTTTAGGTAAGTATGTAGCGAAATTATTAGGAAAACAGTTCAAAGGGGATCAATCTGTAGCTGAGATTAATTTAACTTTCTTAACAGAACATGGTTATCTTTAAACTTTGATTTTGTCTATTTACGTAAAAAAACGGATAACACTATATTTATTTGAACAGCATCTCCATAATTTTGTCTAAGATCCTAAACTTGGGTTGTTTATTTGGAATTATGAGGCATACTAGGTATAGTAGATATTACATCTGTTAATTTAATTAAAAAAATTACAGACATTAGACATTATTTTTAAAAGTGGGTGTGGGAAATTTTAAATAATAACTGATGTCTAGTAAGAGATAGTAGATAGTCCTATCGTAAGCCGTGAACGCAGGATTATCTCTATCCCAGCTTGCTATTGACGAGGAAAATAATCAATGAATCACGGACAAAGTAACCCCAATATAAAGCCATCAACTGTTATTAAATCTCAACCCAATGAAAAGCATTCTCAATATTCTAACGATTCCCAAACAGACAAAACAACTAAAATTATTACTGTAAAAAAAACTTCCTTAACTAAGGAAACTCCTTCTTCATGGACTCCTGAAAAAAAGTTGAGTCTTCAAGAAAATTCTTGGAAAATTATGAACCCATCTTCTACTCAAAAAAGACCAGATTCTTCTTATCCAGTCTTCTTTTGGGAAGTGTTAATAACAGTCGCTTTATTAGTGATGGCGTTATGGATGCAAGGTTTACCGACAAGACAAGTCCCACAAAATACCAATAGTGGGACTGTACCCTCTTTTGAGATGACGGATCCTGAAATTAGGTTTTAGTCTTTGTGTTGGTGTCAAGGGATTGATTACGTAAATCCCATGAAGCCTTGACAACTGCTAGTTAAGGGTTGACACTGATGTTAAAAGTTATGTATTATTAAGAAATGCAAATAGCTTTGTCGTTCATCTCTACATTGTTACGAGAAAACACAGTGAAGGGACGGAAGTAGGCTTGTATCATGAAGCCGAAGGAACGCTCAAACTGTCGATAAACATGAGGTTGTAACAGAACAATGCTTATCATTTCTTTAATCACTTTAGCGATCGCTTCAGTGTCAGCTTTTTTGAGTTATAACTTAAAAGAAGATGTGGTGAAAGCTGCTATGGGGTGTGTTGCTTTACTATCATCTCTGTTAACGCTTTTATTTGCTCCTTGGATTTTGAAGTTAAGTATTATTGCTATTCCCTTAGTGATTGATAGGCTAAATAACTTAACTACCGAGGAATCTCCTAATTAGATTCAGTTTTCATCTCCGTCTTCTTACAACTTCACTCAGCAAATTAACCTAAAAGTGATAGGCTTTGTGAGTCTCAGGGTCAAACTTGAACCGTTTCGAGGCGTGAGTATCTCCGTAAAGATTCAGCGTTACAGTTGGTTCATTGCCTGTCGCTTCAACACAATGAATGGCTCCTGTTGTAAAACTAATAATATCCCCTGTTTGAAAAACTTGCTCACCAACCTTTTCAATATTTTGGGGATGTTTTGCCGTGGGGACAGATTTCCAAAAGGTATTTTTTTGTTCTCCTTTTAAAGTAGCCACAACTCCCCAGGTTCCGTGATTATGGACAGTTGTGCTAGTTCCTGGTAACATAATCTCTGTTTGTAGAGTTAAGGGATATCCAGATTCATCGTAGAGTAATTTAACGTCGGTTCCGGTTGCTGTAGAAGGGGTAGGAATCTCTTGACTTATCCAGTAAACATTTAAAAGTAACTTCCGTACCAAACGACGAAGGGTAGGAAGATACTCAGTTTCTGGTTGTTTACTGATTTCTGCTTGGTTAACCACATCATCTAATTCTGTCAAAAAGCGATGCAAACGATAGGATGTGGTTGCGCTTAATAAGTCCCATTGTCGAGGAGATGGAAACGCTAAACAATCACCATCATCTCGAATCAACCAATCTTGTTGTGGCATATAATTATTACTCCTATCAATCGCCAAACCCTATGGTTTAAACCTTGATTCAATCCTACTTAATCAATCATAGGTTACAGTAACCAATGATTTAAGCAGAGTTCAATTAAATTTAACGTTTCTTGACTATTCACCTCAATTGGGTTTGAAGGAGGTAGGAGTGAAAAGGCAAAAGGGAGGGGGCAGAGAGATATATAATAGGTTTAATTTCAAGACATTAATAATCATTATGGAAGATATAGTGTTTCTCGGACTCATGAAATACACCGAATATTTAACTTCTGACTCCTAAAACTAGAAAACGCTATATCTCACAAGTATAATAACTGCATATTTATGGCTCTGTAATTTACAGGATTCGTCAGGATCATTATGAGTTTTTAAACAACTGTTAGATAAAAATTTAGCTAATTCTCAGTTATTCCATGAATTAGTCAGACAAGTTGACTTTAAATGGCGACCAATATATGATGAACATCCTTATTTTCAATCTCTAGGACAAAAGGTCTATCCTAACGATGAATATAGTCACAAATCGATAGAAGAAAAATTCAAAAACCTCTTAACTAAAGAATAATCAACAAATTTTTTTGAAAAGTAGTTTGTTGTTATGTCAGAATAATAGTAGCATTATCATTTTTTTGAATACAATCAATAATTAGTATCTTTATGAAACTTACTTGGCTTGATAATAACTCTTGGTTGATAGAAATTTCAGGAAAAAGAATCCTTCTTGATCCCTGGTTAGTTGGTCCGTTAGTCTTTGGTAATTTAGATTGGTTATTCAAAGGGGTTAAATCAAACGCTTATGATGTTAATAAGCCTATTGATTTGATTCTTTTATCCCAAGGATTAGACGATCATGCTCACATTCCTACTTTAAAAGAACTGGATCATAATATTCCAGTGGTAGCCTCTCCCAACGCCACAAAAGTTGTCAAAGAATTAGGGTACACTGATATTCGTACCCTGGAGCACGGTGATAGTTACACCTTAGATGAAACGATTGATATTAAAGCCTTTCCTGGATCTCTCGTCGGTCCACAATTAGTAGAAAATGCTTATATTATTAACGATTTAACAGAAGGGCAAAAACTCTACTATGAACCCCACGGCAATCATTGCTCAGAATTACAAGGAGAAGGGGATATCGACATTATTTTAACCCCAGTGGTGGGAATTAGTATTTTACATCTTCTGCCTATATTGCAGGGTCAACAAACCACCCTAAAATTGTGCCAAACCCTAAAACCGAAGTTTATTTTACCTACTGCTGGGGCGAAAGAAACAGAATATGAAGGATTGTTAGTTTCTTTATTGCGACAAGAAGGAACCATCGATAAGTTTCGTCAACAGTTACAAAATAATAACCTTGCCACTCAAGTCATGACTCCTAATCCTGGAGAAACCGTTAATTTGACCTCTCAATTGGTTAATTAATGACGCTTGTATCTCCCCGTGACTATCCTCACAAGCACAAAACCAGATATCCTACTAAATAGGACTGTTAAAGCACAGGTTAAATGATGCAATTTTCCAAAATCCTAATTGCCAATCGCGGGGAGATCGCCTTACGTATTTTACATACTTGCGAAGAACTTGGTATTGGGACGGTTGCGGTTCACTCTACCATTGATCGTCAAGCCCTCCATGTTCAATTAGCGGATGAAAGTGTGTGTATTGGTCCGCCAGCTAGTGGTAAAAGTTATCTCAATATTCCTAATATTATTTCGGCTGCTTTGACGCGCAACGCAACGGCAATTCATCCAGGATACGGATTTTTAGCAGAAAATGCTCGTTTTGCAGAAATTTGTGCTGATCATCAAATTGTCTTTATTGGCCCATCTCCTGAAGCGATTCGGGCGATGGGGGACAAATCCACAGCTAAAAAAACCATGCAAAAAGCAGGGGTTCCTACGGTTCCTGGAAGTGCCGGACTCCTTGACACGGAAGAAGAAGCCTTAAATGTCGCCCGCGATATTGGTTATCCTGTAATGATTAAAGCAACTGCCGGAGGTGGTGGGCGCGGAATGCGTTTAGTCCGAGAAGAAAGTGAGTTTTCTCGCCTTTTTCAAGCAGCCCAAGGGGAAGCAGAGGCGGCCTTTGGTAATGCTGGCGTTTATTTAGAAAAGTTTATTGAACGTCCCCGTCATATTGAATTTCAGATATTAGCCGATAGTTATGGTAATGTGATTCATTTAGGAGAAAGGGACTGTTCTATTCAGCGTCGTCACCAAAAATTGTTAGAAGAAGCCCCTAGTCCTGTTTTAACTCCTCAACTCCGTAAAAAAATGGGAGAGGCTGCCGTTAAAGCAGCTAAATCTATTAATTATGTTGGTGCCGGAACCGTTGAATTTTTAGTGGATAATCAGGGGAACTTCTATTTTATGGAAATGAATACCCGTATTCAAGTTGAACACCCTGTTACTGAAATGATTACGGGATTAGATTTAATTACAGAACAAATTCGTATCGCTCAAGGAGAAAAATTACAATTCAAACAATCAGAAATCTCCTTAAAAGGTCATGCGATTGAATGTCGGATTAATGCTGAAGATCCTGATCTCAATTTTCGTCCCCATCCTGGAAAAATTAGCGGTTATCTTCCCCCAGGCGGTCCAGGGGTAAGAATGGATTCCCATGTTTACACCGATTACGAAATTCCTCCTTATTATGACTCTTTAATTGGTAAATTGATTGTCTGGGGACCTGATAGAAATACAGCAATTAAACGCATGAAACGGGCTTTAAGAGAATGTGCGATTACAGGGGTTCCTACTACGATTGATTTTCATAAACGGGTATTAGAAACCCCCGCCTTTTTAGCAGGGGATGTATATACTAATTTTGTGGCAGAACATTTAATGCCTCAATCGTAAATGTTAGGGTTAACCGAATCTTTTTTAAGGACTGGTTAACCCACTAATAGCAGCAATATCCACTTGAACACCTGCTGCTTCTTCTGGGGTTGCAGACCTGTCAAAATAGGCCATATTTTTGAATTTTTTTAGATAAATTTAACTTAAATTTAACCAGCCCAACTAACCCAATTTGCTGAGGTTGCTGATAAAGGTTCGTCTACTTCACATTGGTCTGTGTTATCTAAAGACATTTCTTGGGTATCAGCTACAGTTAAATCAGTGTTAATAATAGTAGCACCGCAAAGTTTCGCTCCGCTTAAATCTGCCCCATCTAAATTTACTTCTTGAAGTTTAGCTTTGTTTAGATTGGCATTCTGTAAATTAGCACAGCGTAAGTCAGCGTTGGTTAAATCAACTCCAGTTAAATCTGCTTCGCTTAAATCTGCTCCAATGAGGTTAATTTCTGTGAGATTAGCACCGACTAAATGGGCTTTTGTTAAGTCCGCATCGGTTAAATTGGCTTGAGATAAACAAGCACCACTTAAATCGGTTTCTTTTAAGTTTGCTCCACTCAAGTCTGCACGACTTAAATTAATTCGTTGTAAATTGAGTCCTTCTAAGTTGGCTTTATGTAAACTAACCCCTTGAAAATTTCGTTGATTTTTCAAATAGTTGGTAAATAATTGTCTCTCTTTCATGATGTGTTTCTCCGACTCAGCGAATAGGCTTCTCTTTCGCTTAATTGTTAGTTATCTATGACTGGTCTTTTATGGGTTATTAATAATTATCCGAATTGAAGCGAAATGTCAGCATTCAATAATTTAATCTTAAAAGATTTTTATAAATTCACAACAATAAATTAGCCAGAAATCAATAAGTTTTAACAAAAATTGATATTACTTTATAATTTCTGGCTGATATTAAACCTATTTTTGTAATGTTCTAATATTCAAAAATGAACGAAAGGAACCCGATAGGTTGGACGTTTTACATCTCCTAAATTGTAATCGTGGTCTTCTAAAACTTCGTTTAAAGCCTCAGTTTTAGCCTCAAGGGAATTTTTATCAGTTTCTAGGGAAGGAATTTCCACATTGCGAGGATATTCGCCTCCAACAGCCAAGCTTTCGTCCCTAGTTCTTGATTCTGTTCCTTCTAAATCTTGTAGGCTTCCCGTATAGGTTTCTAAAGGTTTAGGATCAGTAATAATTTCTGTTTGTGCCTCAACTGGGATAATAAAAACGAGGGTACTTATTCCCAACGTTAAACTCCCGATGGCAATTTGAGAAAACTGTGCTAAAGTGTTAAACATATTCATTATTTTCTCTCCAATTATTGGTAGAGGTTTTCAAGGATATTACGTCTATAGCCCAGTTAAAATAGAGCTAAGAGTAAGAGTGTAGTTATTCAGTTTGAACTAAGAAGAATATGAGCCTTTACTGCTCATGAATGTTTACCTCGAAGAGATCACAAATTCTCTAAGAGTTTTTGGAAAGTTTCACCAACAAAAGGTTAACTAATTAGAGACTTAAACACTCCTCATTACTTAATTTTTTGTTGTCTTTACTTTGACTAACTTCATTATGTCGAAGGTTGAGACTAAACTAAATAAAAATAAACAAAAATTTTATTTGTTAGGTTAATCAGGGTCAATGGGTGGAAACGTTGTACAAGAGATAACGAGTCAAAACTGTGAACTTTTGTTAAAAAATGAGCATAATTAGGGTTTTGAATTGAAGAAAATGAGATTCTGAACCCTACATATTAGTAAACTCAGATTTTTTTACTGCAACTTTTAAGATTCACTTAACCAATAAACTCTTAACGTTTCCACAATATAAATTAGCCGGCTGCTTCGGCAGGTTGTTGATTTGCCTTAATTTTTCTACGAGAAGAAGAACGAGTGCTTTCTGTTGCTTCGAGGGGGATGAACTCAATATGGTTGAGTAAAGTGGTAACGAAAGCAAACAGTAAGAAGGGTAAAGACAACACTAAAACCAGTCCCACAACAGCGAGAGCGTAAATTTGACGAGTGCTGCTCCATAATCCTAACGCACTCGCTAAAGTTAAGAAAATGACGATTAACCAAACAATAATTTGACCGTAAACATCACCAAAACTTAAGGTGCAAACCATACGGTATTTTTGAGATTCATTGTCCATTATAAAAATTCCCACAATTAGCTGCTTCTGATGTTCTACGTTAATAACGATGATAGATAAAAGGACAATATTTAAAGATTTTTATAAAGTGTCGCAATATGACTTTACAATTCAACTTATTTATGTCATCGATCCTTAACTACCATAGTGCAATAGTCCTTTCAATTATGATGAAAATCAGGATATTTGTGGGCAATTCTCAAAGGTCATAATAGGCTAGAAAACAGAATAATCATAAGATGTAATATTTACCAGGAGGTTGTTTCTGATATGTCAGGAGACTCACGTATCGAAAATCGGGATTACACCCTGATGATCGACAAAAGCAGTAGTATGGCTACTTCTGATGGTCCTGATGGCAAAACCCGTTGGCAAATTGCCCAGGAGTCAACCTTAGCCTTAGCGAAGAAATGCGAAGAGATTGATCCTGATGGGATTACAGTCTATGTATTTTCTGGTCGTTTTAGACGGTACGATAACGTCACATCGGATAAAGTGACAAAAGTGTACGAAGAAAACGAACCGATGGGACAAACGGACTTAGCTGGAGTTTTGCAAGATGGTCTAAACAACTATTTTGAACGCAAAGCAGGAGGAAAAACACAAGCCAATGGAGAAACCTTTATTATCATTACTGATGGAGAACCAACGGATCGTAAAGCCGTTATCAGTTTGATAATGGATGCGTCTCAAAACGTTGATCGAGAAGATGAGTTAGGTATTTCCTTTATTCAAGTGGGAACTGATAAAAACGCAACTCGTTTTTATAAGGCGTTAGATGATGATCTTCAATCCGCTGGGGCGAAATTTGATATCGTTGATACGGTTACGGTTGATGATATGAAAGGGATGTCTTTAACCGATGTCTTGTTAAACGCTCTCATCGACTAAGATACATGGGTTTTGAGCCTCTATCGGTTAGGGGCTTAAACCTGTTTTATCAGAGAACATTATTTGGTATTGCTAAAAGCTTTAAAAAATGTTAGCCTAGAAAGGCTATGGGAAATGACAATAAAGCTATCAAAATCGTTAGTGATAATCGTAAAGCTCGCTTCCTCTATGAAATTTTAGAGACTTATGAAGCGGGAATTGAACTGGTGGGAACGGAAGTTAAGTCCATTCGTGCCGGACGGGTTAACTTGGCCGATGGTTATGCGTTCATCAAAAATGGTGAAGCTTGGTTAACCAATGTTCACATCTCACCCTATCAAGGCAGTAGTCAATATTTCAATCACGATCCGAAACGTACCCGTAAACTGCTTTTACATCGTAAACAGATTAGTCAATTGATTGGGAAAATTGAGCAGAAAGGTTTAACCTTAGTGCCACTCAAACTCTATTTTAAAGGAAGTTGGGTCAAAGTCGGCCTTGGGTTAGGAAGAGGTAAGAAACTCCATGATAAACGAGAAACCGTCAAACGTCGTCAAGATCAACGGGAAATTTCACGGGCGATGAAACGTTTTTGATGAAGCAATGTAACTGATGCCTAGAAGTAGAAGTTATCGAGATGACTTACTTAAATCCCTTCAAGACCCCATTAAAGCAGGGGAATATCTTAATGCAGCCTTATCCGAAGGGAAGGATGTCTTTTTTTTAGCCCTTAAGGATGTGGTTGATGCTCAAAAAGGCATGACCCAACTGGCTAAGGATATTAATCATAGTCGGGAAAGTCTTTATAAAACCCTTTCATCCCATGCTAATCCAAAATTTATCGGTATTTACGATATTCTTGAAAGTTTGGGCTGTCACATAACTATTATCCCTAATAATCGTAGTTCGTTAGAATCATCACAGCACTCGTAAAGTCCCTCCTTCAACTTCTATTATCCTTCATACCGAGGAAAAGCAATTAATATATTAGTATCAGCTTCTTTAATAAGATTTATAAAAAAACAAATATAAAAATAACCACGAGTGCCATGTTCTTGTATCGCATTGATGTATCCTTCAGGAGTAACTTCTCCATAAATAGCACTTAATTTTTTGAATGTGTCAACCATATTTTCCAGGTTATCATCTACAACATCATATTCATCTAAATACATATACTCAAAATCCTTCAGTGTCATACAACAAATATCATCTTCGGAATTAAAAACTTCTTTACAAGCAGCTTGATAAGACTCAGCTTGCGTAAAGTATATTTGTACCGGCTCGCCTGATTCTGAACCCAAACATACTGATTCACTAAGAAGACATATTTTCTTAATTAGTGGATGAGAATACTTCGGATTTTCATATTCACTATTAGAATCCAAAAAATCGTAGTTTTTTTCTTTTTGTAGTTTTTGTTTTTCTTGCAAGGTTAGCAATAAAATAAATTGTGCTTCTAGTAAATTCCAAATCTCAAATTGATAATTAGTGTCTTTTAAGATAGGGTTGAGTTTAGTTATAGCTAGAGATGGATCATCAATAACTTGTAATGCTACTATTAGATATTTGCTATCGCCCAAAGTGAATTTCACTGAAACCCTGTTATCTATACAAGATAGCATTTAATATTTTTTATGGTAAAAACGTCTCTGGCAATATAGGATAGCTCTAACAATATTCCTTCAATGATATTCTGTGCTTCTGAAACTGACTTTATTATATTAATGCCTTCTTTATGTTCACAAGAATTGCTATACATTTCTTCTAAATAAATGGGAATAATTCTGGTTTCATCTAAAACAATAACATCTTCTTCTTTTTGGCTATTAAATGTTCCATCTCCAAATTGATTTTTTTTCTGGATATTTTCCAAGATATCTGCTATTTGTTCATCTGATAAGTTTGGATATTGCTGAAAAAACCCTAAATTACGGTAATAAGATATGACTGATACAAGCCATTGTCTAGTATTCATAGGAAATTGCTTCAATAGTTTTATTTATAAGTCACTCTATTCTATTAAACTTTAGTTATAGTTATAATACTGATGCTTATTGTGATCGCTGGTGTTAAGATTATGATTAAAATGCGATCGCTCATAGAAAACTCAGTTCTTGGTTTAATCTTCAATAATATCTTGTAAATTAACAATTAAATTAGGTAAGATTTGCTCTCCCGATAAAGTTAGTGGATTATTTAATATTTCTGGCTTTTCTTGTTGACGGTAAATTTCGACTTGTTTTTCGTCAGGATTAATTAACCAACCCAATTGAACACCACAATTCATATATTCTTCCATCTTATTTTGCAACTCATTAAGCTCATCGGTAGGAGACATTAATTCAATAACAAAATCAGGAGCGATCGGGGCAAATTTTCTTTTTTGCTGTTTACTTAAACTATTCCATTTAGCAAGAGTAATCCAACTGACATCAGGAGAACGTACTGCGCCATTAGATAATTTAAAACCTGTTGAAGAATCAAACACTATTCCCGAATTTTGCTGACGATTCCATAACTCGACTTGGAAAATTAAACTTGTATTGCGTTTACCACTTTCACTTCCTGTAGGAGACATAATAATTAGTTGACCTTGAGGATTAGTTTCTAATCGAGCTTCGGGATTTTCTTGACATAATTTTTCTAAATCTGTCTCGCTAATTCTGTCGATAAAGGGTTTGAGACTTAAGGTAACATTGGTCATAATAAAAAGAGTGAATTTTTCAATTAAACATAATATCTGTCTATATGATAATCATTACTCAAGAATACTCTGTAACTTTTTCCTAACTTTTCCACTCATTAATAGGGTTTTTGCTTCGTCAAATCCTGTTTTTAAATCAGCACAAACCCCACAACGCCAGAGGTAAAACCCACCGTTATAAATAGCTAAAGGCATCAATGGGTTATCTTTCCCCTGTAAGACTTGCTGCATTTGTTCTAAAAGTTTTTCTGTAGACTCTAAAGGAACATCTTTACCGCTTAAATCATAATCTTGGGGATGAAGGTGTAACCGTTGCCATTCAGGGTTATTACTAGGTTGATTTATGCCGATAATAGCGGTTCGACTTTGGGGTAAGTCACAACTACCTTCTAACCCTTTAACCGTGGTGAAATGGTGAAAATTTCTCAGTTTTAAGGTGTCTCTAAATAGGGTTTCTGTAGGAGGATGAACAAACCCAGACACAATATGAACTTGAGAAGATGAACAGGGAGACCACATTAATTCTAAAGTAGCTAAGGGGGGGCGTTTGCCGATTTGATCTCGATAAGGTACTAATTGCTGCGCTTCTGGAAAATGGTTAGGTAAATAGACAAAAGTTAAACCTGTTTTTTCTAACATTTTTTGACTTTCTTCGAGGGAAAGCTTAGCAAAATCAACCCCTAAACCTTGCCAAATATTGACCAAAGGAACCCCGTATTTAGTAGGCATGGCTTCTCCCCCATGAAGTACCACAGGAACCCCGACAGTGGCTAAAATCAAGGCGGTGAGGGTGGTTACAGGGGCAGTACGCGATCGCCCATCATAAGGAGTTCCCAAAACAGTAACAGGATAATCAAACTCAAGGTGATCAATGTCCAATTTTGGTCCTAATTCGGCGTAAGTATCTAACATTCCTGCTAATTCTTCAGGAGTCGGGCGTTTAATACGATGAACCATCAAAAACGCCCCTATCTGTGCAGGGGTTGCTTCTGCCAATAACATCAATTTCATGGCATCTGCGGACTCATTTCGGGTTAAATCTCTGCCCGTATGAACCCCGCTACCAATTTTTTTAAGATACTCTCTAAACGTATTGCTCATGCTTGATTTGACTCTATTTCCATTTTCTTATTTTACAGGACTAAGGGGATCATCTTAATAAAACTCATCATTATTGTTAAACATAAGATGATAGTATGGATTATTTGTTATAATAGTTTTGGTAAGATTAACTATAATTACTGGAGGAGTTGCTCACCACTGTGTTCACTACTGCGAAACCGACCCTATCCCAAACCTCGAACTCACTGCCTAAAAATTTATTTTCTGCTATAAATGAGCTTAAAAAAGAATTGAAAGCGGTTATTTTAGCTCATTACTATCAAGACCCTGATATTCAAGACATTGCTGATTATATCGGAGATTCCCTTGGACTTTCTCAGCAAGCAGCCACCACAGATAAAGAAGTGATCGTGTTTGCGGGGGTTCACTTCATGGCAGAAACTGCGAAAATTCTCAATCCTGATAAATTAGTTCTATTACCTGATTTAGAGGCAGGGTGTTCTTTAGCGGATAGTTGTCCTCCGAAAGAATTTGCCAAGTTTAAGACACAATATACTGATGCTATTGTTGTATCTTACATTAATTGCACCGCAGATATTAAGGCGATGAGTGATGTCATTTGCACGAGTTCAAATGCGGTTAAAATTGTTAATCAACTGCCTAAAGATCGTCCGATTATTTTTGGACCTGATCGCAATTTAGGACGATATGTTTCTCAACAAACTGGTAGAGATTTAATACTTTGGCAAGGAAGTTGTATTGTTCATGAAACCTTCTCAGAAAAGAAAATTGTTCAGCTAAAAATTGAACATCCTTCAGCTGAAATTATTGCTCATCCTGAGTGTGAAGAACCGGTTTTACGCCATGCTAATTATATCGGTTCAACCACTGCATTATTGAAGTATTCTCAGCAAAGTTCACAAGATAGTTTTATTGTGGCAACGGAACCAGGGATTATTCATCAAATGGAAAAAGAAGCGCCGAATAAAACATTTATTCCGGCACCAGCTATGAATAATTGTGCTTGTAATGAATGTCCTTATATGCGTTTGAATACGTTAGAAAAATTGTATTTATCCATGAAGTATAAACAACCAGAAATTATCATGGATGAATCTACACGAAAAGCTGCTTTAAAACCTATTCAAAGAATGTTAGAAATGTCTAAGTAAAGAGTCAGGAATCAGGAGTCGGGAGAAGTATAATAATATCCTATTTCCTGTTTCCTATTTATATTAAATTTAATAAAAAGTTGAAGCAATAATTTTATCAAAAATTGCTGTTATTCCTGATATTGATAATATAATGATTGAACGTTTAAATATTTGTTTTTTTTGTTGATTAATTTGATTGAAAGATTCTAGTTTTTCTTCCCAAGTATCAATAGTTGTTCTATCATTGTTACTCACTGTTACCTGTTATTTCTTCACTGTAAATAATAGTGCGATCGCGTCCTTGCGCTTTAGCTGCGTATAGGGCAAGATCAGCATGATGTACTGCTTCTTCTCCCGTCACCCCATGTTGAGGAAAATTAGCAACTCCAACCGACACAGTAACCGAGTTTAAATAATATTTTTGATAGCGAAAATTGAGACATTTTATTTTTTTTCTTAGTGCTTCTGCTCGTTGATAAGTATTTTCTAAGCTAGCGTGGGGAAAAATTAAAATAAATTCTTCTCCACCATAGCGACAAGCAATATCTGATTCTCGAATATTATTACTTAAAAATTGACCAATTTCCTCTAAAACTACATCGCCTAAACCATGACTATAATTATCATTAATTGGTTTAAAATGATCAATGTCCATTAAAATAACACCAATATTTGTCTTATATCTTTGGGATTTAGCAACTTCTTTGGTAAGAAATTCATAAAGATAACGACGGTTAAATAATCCTGTTAAAGAATCTCTGACACTTTGTTCTTTTAAGTCTTCTTGTAATTTTAAATTTGCCAAGGATAGGGTTATATAATCACTGACTGTTTCTGCTAAGTTTTCTGTTTCTGGCGTTAATTTGCTGAGGTTACTAGCACTAATATAAAGAATTCCTAGAGTTTTTCCTTGAGCAATAATAGGATAACATAACGTTGCTTTAGTAATTAAATTTGTTTCAACATGGGGGCAAAATAAGTGGCGATGTGTGACATCATTATAATGGGCTTTTCCTTGACGTAATGCCCAGCATTCACAAAATCTAAAGTCTTGTTTACTATTAAGAAAATCTCCAGAAGATGAAACTAAAGTAGCGAGAGTTTGCTGATTATTGAGTTGATAAATACCCAAAGAGCAATCAGGAAATAAGGGTTGAATTAAATCAGCTAAAATATTATAAGCTTCTTCTAAATTATTACAAACTTGTAAATATTGACTTACCCGACTTAATAGAGTTCTTTGTTGGTTTTGTTTAGCTAATTGTTCAACAATTTCTTTTAACTGTTGATTAGCCTTTTTAAGTTGAATTTCTGTTTTTTTTCTTTCTTGAATATCCTGAACAATTCCCATTAAATAATCAGGACGATTATCTTTTTTATTAATCATAGAAACTGTTAAATTGATCCAAACTAATTGATCATTGAATCCAATTAGTCTTTGTTCTAACGTAAATGTTTTAATTTGATTACTTAAAAGTCTTTTTAGCTGTTTTTGATAAAAGAGTAAATCTTCAGGAAACATAATTTCTTCTAGGGTTTTTTCTTGTAACTCTTCTGGTAAATAGCCTGTAATTTGAAAAAATTTTTCATTAAATCTTAGAAATTCTCCAACTAAGTTAATATGATAAATTCCGACTGCTGCTTGTTCAAACGTTGTTCTAAATCGTTGTTCACTTTGTTCTAATTGCCGACGTAATTTTACCCTTTCGATGGCTAAATATAATGATTTATGTAAAATTTCTGGAGTTAAATTATCTTTAATTAAGTAATCTTGTGCGCCATTCTTCATGGCCTCTACTGCAACAGTTTCGTTTCCAACTCCTGTTAATATAATGATAGCAAAGTAACTATAAAAAAATTGACTTTGTAATTGTTTCAAAAATTCTATACCATCTATGTCAGGTAAACGAAAATCTAAAAGAATCCCATCAACTTGAACTGTCTTTAAAATTTCTAATCCTTCCCTTCCTGATGATGCTTCTATTAACTGATAATTTTGGTCTTTTTGTTTGCTTAGATAGCGTTTAAAGATAAACCTATCTTCTTGATTATCATCAATAATTAATACGGTACAGGTTTGAGGAAACATACATCATAAAATCTATTTAGAAGCAAGAACAACAACATTAAACCAATAGTCCCAAATAATATGAATTGTTTTCTTTAAGAGACCAATATCCATTGGTTTTTGTATATAACTTTTTGCACCATGTTCATAACAAAAATTAATATCTTTAGGATTGTTAGAACTACTAAAAATTACAATAGGAATTTTTCTCCATTGAGGGTTTTCTGTGATACGGGTTAATATTTCTCTTCCGTCAATACCAGGTAAATTCAAATCAAGAATAATTAAAGAAGGATAGTTACTATTATAATCTTGAATAATAGAATCAATCTCTTGTAAAAATTGTAACCCTTCTTCCCCATTTCGACAACGTTTAAGTGAATGTTTTTGAAGAAAAGGTCGACTAAATCGTACAAAAGCGGTGAAATCTTCATCGCTATCTTCAACTAACAATACAAAGGATTTAGATACTAAATTTGACATTAAAATAACTGATAATTAGGTTAATGTAAAGTAAAAGGTGGTGCCTTGATCTACTATTGAATTAATCCAAATCTTTCCCCCATGACGTTCTATAATTTTTTGAACAATAGTTAAACCAATACCTGTTCCTCCTCCATATCTTTCAGGGGGATGTAATCGTTTAAATATTTGAAAAATCTTTTTTTCATGTTCAGGAGAAATCCCAATTCCGTTATCTCGAACATAAAAAATGAATTGAGAATAATTGAAATCATGTACTTCTTCATAAGGAAATTTTGATAACATTTCTTCTCTGTTGACATAACCAACTTCAATTATTTTTTCTTCCTTATCATTATATTTTATACTATTAGTAATCAAATTCATATACAAATCATGTAATCTTGCACTATCAGCTTGAATGATAGGTAGAGGACGGGGAATATTCAAGGTAACTGAGTTTTCTTCCCATCTTCCTTTGACCATATCTAATACTTGTTCAATCACTTCGTTGAGATCAACTTCTTCGGAGGAAAAATTAGCTCTTCCTAGTCGAGAATATTCTAGTAATGAGTCAAGAAGATTACTCATTTTTTTGCTTAAACGAACAAGGGTTTTTAACTGATAAACCCCATCTTCATCGATGCGATCGCTGTAATCTTCTAGAAGAAAGTTAGCATAATTATAAATTCCCCGCAATGGTTCTTTAAGATCATGGGAAGCAATGTAAGCAAAAGCATCTAAATCTTGATTTTTTTGTTGTAATTCATCATTCAATTTAGTTAATTTATTCATTTGTTTAAATCCCATTTCTAAAATAGATTTTCTCAGTTCTAAAGCTGTTTCGATTTCAATCGTTTGCCAAGGTAAAGATTTTCCATCTACAATTTCTTTCCACTGTTTAAAAGAATTTCTTGGATGTAATTTTTGATTTTTATCAACATAAACCAGTTTATTTCGACTACCTGCCCAATTTACAATTTGTTGTTCTTCTGGTCGAAACCATAAAATATATTGCCAAGGATTATTAGATAACTTCATGGCTAAAACACCGCTAGCGATGGTTTTATATTCTTCTGCTTTGGGATAAACTCCTGATAATTGGTTAGTGTAAAAAATTGGTTGTACATTACTATTTTGTATCCATCTAATTAATTCAACAACTTGTTCTTTTTCGGGACAATCACCAATAGTGCTATAAGTGTCTTCTAGATAAATTCCTAATCCTTTAGCATCAAATAAACCTAAAAAATCAGACTTATGTTGTACTAGAACTTGTAGAAAATTATCCTGTTTTGAAATTGATTGAACTAATTTATTTTCTTTACTTTGGATCTGTAGCTTATATCTAAAATCATTATTTTCAATAAGATTCGTTAATTCTAATATCAAAACTCTAGCAAATAATTTACAAGCCATTCTCACCCCAATACTTACCAATTTAGGAGTCTTATTATGACAAGCAATTAATCCCCATAGTTGATTATTCTTAACTAAAGAAATAGTCATAGAAGCAGCTATACCCATATTTTGTAGATATTCTAAATGAACAGGTGCAACCCCTCTTAAAATACAGTAACTAAGGTCTAGAGCTTCTTCTGTAATAGGATTATTATTCGGTAAAAATTTAACAGATTTATAATTAACATTAGGAATAAATCGTAACGGTTGTAAACTAAAAAGATGTCTAGATAAAGGAGGAATATCTTCAGCAGGAAAATGTAATCCTAAGTAAGACTCTATATCTGTAATTTTAGATTCTGCAACAACTTTTCCATGCCAATCATGATCAAATTGATAGATCATAACCCGATCAAATCCTGACAATTTGCGAATTTCTTGGGCAGAAATCTGACAAAGTTCTTGAAGGCTTAGATTATTATTAATTTGAGAAATAGAAAATTCACTCGCTTGGTAAAAATCAATCAGAGAAATTTCTTCTTGAGGAAAATACTTTTCTAACTCTAAAAATAAAACTTGATCATAACGATGAATATTCCCAATATAAAATAACTTTTCATTTTTATTATTACTCAAGCTTAACTCTAAACAATCAACCCCTTGAAAATCTTTTTTGTCCAAATATCTGAGAATTTTATCGATTTGATCTTGTCCAATGATAATACGTAAGGATTCAGGTGGCAAATATTGACAAACAGGCTGACTGCGCTAAAGTAACGGTATGAGTCAAACTGAACCAGGAGTACAGTTAAATCCAGACGAATTAAACCAACTGTCAAAATCTGGGTTGGTACAAATTATCTTGGCTCAACAGAAACTTATCGAGCAGCTACAAAAAGAAATAGAAAAATTAAAGCTCAGTCGTAATTTAGATAGCCAAACCTCATCAAAACCCCCATCAACAGACTTATTGAAAAAGTCTGAGAAGGCTAAAACAACTGAAGACGATAAGGATAAGAAAAGAAAACCAGGGGGACAACCTGGACATAAGGGAAAAACAAGGAAAGGCTTTGGGAGAATTGACAGAATTCAAATCTTGCAACCATCAATATGTAGTCACTGTGGTCAAACAGAATTATTAATAGAACCAGTGAAAGTTGATTCTCAGCAGGTAGCACAACTGGTAGATAAACCCATTGAGGTAGTAGAATATCATCGTCATCATTGTCGCTGTGGGCATTGTGGTGAAGTGACCAAAGCGAATTGGTCGCCCAAGACCGTCCCAGGACAAGATTTAGGAGTGAAGTTACAAGCTTTTCTGGGATGGTTAGGGAATTATGGACATCTACCTTATGAAAAGCAACAAGAGATGTTGTGGGAGTTAGGGCAAATTGAGATAGGTATGGGGACCATCGTAGCCACCAATCAACGAGTAGAAACAGCCATTAATCCGTCGGTTGAACAATTATCCAAGTGGGTCAAAGTAGAACAACCCCCAATTCATGTTGATGAAACACCCTGGCCAGTGAAGGGAGTCAAAGAATGGTTGTGGGTATTTACCAATCAACTTTTCTGCCTGTTTCGGGCTGCTGATACTAGGGGGCGTAAGGAATTAGAAGATCAGTTAGGCCATGAATATGGTGGTGTTTTAAGTAGTGATGATTTGGGAGTTTACAATGGTTATACTGTTGTTGCTCAACAGAAATGTTTGGCACATTTACGCCGTCACTTTCAGCGATTAATAAAAACTCCAGGTCAATATAACAAAACCATCGGTCAAACTTTTCTCAAATTAATTGATGAAGCTTTCCGTCATTATCGTATTTGGCAAAACGATAAGAATAGGCATGGTTATCAAGTTTGGGCAAGACAATTCAAAGATAAGATAAAGATAGCCACAGAAGAATGGAAGCCTAAAGCCGGTTATGAAGCCGGAAAACTTTTGCGAAACCTTCGGCAAAAGGCAGAGCAATGGTGGTATTTTCTGGAGCATCCAGAGATCCCCCCTGATAATAATCTTGCTGAAAGATCCTTAAGATTAGCCATCACGAAACGGAAAGTTAGTGGGGGTTCAAGAAGCATGGAACGATTTAAACAAACAGCTAACTTATTGACGGTTATTCAAACTTGTCGTCGTCAAGAACGTTCGGTGATTGATTTTTTCGAGAAGTCATTAATAGCCAAAGTCGGTCATCCGAATTGTTTGTTTCCTTCCCTAATTCCTAACTTCTAGACCTGAATCCTTACGATAATATTTAATTTTTTACCTAACAAATCGTTACAGGAAATTCCTAAATGAGTGTCAGTATTTTGACTCACCTGGATGATGATTAATTCTGGTTCTTTTAAAACCAATAAAATGCCATGAGGTTGAATACAACCTATCTTATGAGTTGAAAATTCTTGGTGAGAGTTATTCATTTTAGGATACAGTCCTTTTTCCTTAAGCCAAGATCATTTAGAGAATCAGTGATGTGCTAAAACTAGCAATCCTCGATTATCCAAACTAGCTTATTTAACTATCTAATACAATTTTCTGAACAATCTTGACAAAATCTTGACAACTATCGGTTACAACTAGGTAGAGTTCAGTGCAAAGCTTGATTTATTCAAGCTTTCGGCTAATTGTATAGACAATTTTACGGCTCATTTATTGGCATGATTCAAATCTATAAATATGATAAACACTTAAGCTTATGTAAAATCCAGGCATTAGATTGCTATCATAGATAGCTATATTACGTGAGGAGTCCTACTGATGAAAGTATTACTCGATGTCATTAAAACCCTATTGCTGATTAACGGAGCCGTTGTACTGCCTTCTTTCCTTCTCATTATGGCTCTCTATGAACAGCAGTCAACAAATCTAGCTGCAGCAGATGATGTCTCTTCAAAATTCCACCGGAATATTCAAGACGACACCCCTAAGTACCAGCAGAAACTTGAAAAACTCGAAGCCCAGAAAAACCAGCTACAAGCTAAGTTAGAAGCTTCTCAAAAGGCTAAAACTGTTACCCCAGTATTGGCGGCCAATAGTTCATCGGTTGAGGGTAATCCGACTAAAATGAGTCCTGTTTCTAGATATCAAACCCCAGTAAACCTATCTAAGTCTTCTGTGAACAGATCGGTTGAGACTAAGATAGCAACACCTTCCCAACCAAAAGCACCGCAGCAACCTTCGCAAAAATTAGTGGCGAATAATCCCTCAAAACCCACTTCTGCAAAAGCCAAGGTAACTGTTATTGAGGAGAAAAAATCCTTTGAATCGGTTTCTGAGGTTGATCTTATGGTCTACACCAGCATCATTGATAAGTTGTTTGCTGTTTATCAACCTTCTAACAAAGAGGTCAGCCAAATTGCTCCTGACGGTTTTGTCTCGGTGGCGGATTTGAATCAAACGAATCAACACCAAGCAAGATTAGCGTCTTATTCGATCGCTGCTCCTCAAGCAAAAACCCCCATAGACCAACCTATTACCTTAGCTAATGACTTATCTGTAGGATTAATTGTTGCAGATAATCGAAATGAACTGAATTATGGCACCAAAAACTATAAAAGAGTTCAAACCGCTATTCTTTCATTGCGTAAAGGTAACAGCCAAACCTTAGAAGAGGCAGCCCAAAAAGCTGGTATTGACCCAGATACTTTAAAGTGGTTAGCTCGCTATGGACAAAATCGCCCTGGTAGCTTTAATCCTCCCCAGATTAGCATGATTAATCAGGAATGACCCTTTAGGGTGTTGCTGATTGTTGCTTACCTTGTTTATTAAATTCCATCCATCAGCATCATGAAAATTTTAGTTGTCGAAGATGATGAAAACATTATCATTCCCATTGAAGAGTATCTTGACGAACAAAACTATATCGTTGAAATAGCGTCTGATGGGCAAGCAGCTAGAGAATTTCTAGATGTTTTCGATTACGATCTCATCGTCTTAGATATCATGTTGCCAAAACTCGATGGGATTTCTTTATGTCAGCAACTACGAGCCAATGGTTGTAAGACACCAATTTTGATGTTGACAGCTAGAGACACCATCAAAGATAGGGTGAAAGGTCTTGATGCAGGTGCTGATGATTATTTAATCAAGCCTTTTGATCTCGAAGAACTCTCAGCAAGAGTCCGTGCTTTACTCCGTCGAGGAGAAACCTCCTTACCACCTATTTTAAGTTGGGGAGAGTTATGTGTTGATCCAAGTAGTTGTGAAGTAACCTATCAACAACAAGTATTAAGCCTCAGTCCAAAAGAATATCGTCTGCTAGAGTTTTTTTTACGCCATCCCCGTCGTATGTTTAGCCGTTCGCAACTTCTCGATCATCTTTGGGCTATGGATCAAATTCCTGAAGAAGCTACCGTTAAAGCCCATATAAGTAGTTTACGTCAAAAGCTAAAAACGGCCGGACTTGAATCGGATGTCATTGAAACAGTATACGGCTTGGGATATCGCCTTAAAGAGTTTCCATAGACTGTCGTAAATGAAGCTGAGATTCTGATGAGGTATGACTAATGTTTCAAAATGCACGCTTCCGTCTCTTATTATCTTATTTATTGGTAATGGAAGGGATCTTAATGATTTTCGGTGGAAGTATCTATTTTTCTTTTATTCGCCAAGAATCGAAACAACTAGATAATAAATTGATGGCTTTGGCTGAAGTTGTCGCGCCAACCTTCAGTAAAATTCAATATCAAGATGCCTCTTTGTTGCAACAGTTGAATAATGAACAACTTTTTGATCCAGAAAGCCAATCGATAGAGTGGTTTGATCATAACAAAAATCTTTTATGGCATCAAGGGTCATTAGAAGTTTCTTCTCAACCTGAACCAGGCTTATTTACGCTGGCTTCTCAACAAGATAATTCTGAAGTTCGTAGTGTTACTTTGTCTGTTGCGGTTAATGCTTCGGTTCATAGTCAACCTTATTCACAAGGTTATGTTCGTATTAGTCAATCTTTAGAAGACTTAGAAGCATCACAACATCAACTCCTTTTAATCTTATCTCTCAGCGCGATCGCTGCTTTTACTTTAGCTGCTGTGGGGGGGTATTTTTTAACGGATACCGCCGTTAAACCTATTGAAGAAGCTTATGACAAGCAACAGCAGTTTACGGCTGACGCATCCCACGAACTGCGAGGCCCTTTAACCGCTATTAAAGCTTCTATTGATATCATGCGTCGTCACCCAGAGCGTTTTCAAGAAAAGGATAATAGAAAGGTGGGAGCGATCGCTAATGCAACGGAGCAGATGACTCGTTTGGTTGAAGATTTATTATTTTTAGCTCGTGCAGAAAAAAAAACGACTAAGTCTAATCCTGAATATAGTTCTATTTGTCTTAATGATTTATTACAAAAATTAATTGATTTACTTGAACCATTAGCAGCAGAAAAAAATATTACTTTAAATTATCAGGTTTTTGATGAAGTTTTTGTCATGGGTAATCCCGATCAATTAAACCGTTTATTTTCTAACTTAATTTATAATGCCCTAAATTACACCTCTGAAAAAGGTTTGGTTTTAGTTCGACTTGTTCAACATAACCAGCTTGTTAAAGTCGCTATCGAAGATACTGGCGTTGGCATTGCAGAAGAAGATTTACCCCATGTTTTTGATCGCTTTTGGCGTGTTGATAAAGCTCGTCATAATAGTGGGGGAACTGGGTTAGGATTATCGATTGCTCAAGCGATCGCTTACTCCCATCAAGGAAAAATTACCGTTAAAAGCAAGTTAGGAATTGGTACTTGTTTTCAAGTTTCTTTACCTATTTTAAACCATAAAGAATAGGAAAATCCTTGCAATTATTTAGGTTGAAATCGGGGATCGTGAGCTAATATGAAATAATTATGATAAAATTATGATAAGATTATGAGATAAAATCAAGCAATTTTGCAATGATACCCATATTCTTTTCACGGGGTATTGTCTTCACACTGAGTTTGACCTTAGGGGTTGGGTTAATTAGTTGTACTTCGAGTGAAGTTACCGCTCCTTCAACTCAAACAGACAATACCGAAACGACAGAGTTAGCTGCTGATAATCAGGGAAAAAAGAAAGTCTTAACGACTTTTACCGTTCTAGCAGACATGGCTCAAAATGTAGCAGGGGATAAATTAGACGTAGAGTCGATTACTCGCGTTGGCGCAGAAATTCACGGTTATGAGCCAACTCCCAGTGATATTACCAAAGCTCAAAACGCTGACCTCGTCTTATACAATGGGATGAATTTAGAGCGTTGGTTTGAGCAGTTTTTAGGTAATGTCGATAATGTTCCGTCGGCGCTTTTGACAGAAGGAATTGAACCCATTCCCATTGCAGAAGGTCCCTACACAAATAAACCCAACCCCCATGCTTGGATGTCCCCTAAAAACGCTTTAGTTTATGTGGAAAATATTCGTAAAGCATTTGTAGAACTTGACCCCGACAATGCTCAGACTTACAACGCCAATGCTGCTGCTTACAGCGAAAAACTCAAAGCCATTGACGAGCAACTACAAGAAGATTTAGAGCAAGTACCTGAAAATCAGCGATATTTAGTGAGTTGCGAGGGAGCATTCTCTTATTTAGCCCGCGACTACAATTTAAAAGAAGTTTATATGTGGCCGATTAACGCTGAACAGCAGTTTACTCCCAAACAGGTCAAAACCGTTATTGATAAGGTGAAAACGAATAAAGTTCCTACTGTGTTCTGTGAAAGTACCGTCAGTGACGAGGGACAAAAACAAGTAGCCAAAACCACTGGCTCTCGGTTTGGAGGTAACCTTTATGTTGACTCCCTTTCTACCGAAGAAGGGCCAGTGCCTACTTTCTTAGATTTGCTCGAATATGATGCTCGTGTTATCTCTAACGGGTTACTCGCTGGTAGTAAGACTCAATAAGTCCCTGTTTGAATCAAGGAAGTGTAACTTCAGACAGGTTTAATACCAATTTACATTTTTTAAGATAATGAATGAGATTTATGTCCCACCACTTATAGCACTACACATTATGGTTCGGAGATTCACAAAACTTGAAACCCTTTTCTAGTCTAATTTTGCATGAGTGCGTAGCGGTATAACGTCTCATACTCTTGGATACAAACCATTTAAGGAATTAGTTAATAATGATGTCAACAACTTCCCCATCCCTCAATATTACAGTAGATAACCTTAGTGTTACCTATAACAACGCTAAACTGGCTCTATACAATGCCAGTTGTACCGTAGAACCCGGTTCGATTACTGCTCTGGTCGGTCCCAATGGTTGCGGTAAGTCAACCTTGTTTAAATCAATCATGGGGTTTTTGTCCCCCAGTCAAGGACAGGTTTTGGTAGGAGGGACTTCCGTCAAAAAAGCCCAAAAACGACAGTGGATGGCCTATGTACCCCAAGCAGATGAAGTAGACTGGAACTTTCCCGTCAGTGTCTTTGAAGTGGTGATGATGGGACGTTATGGTTACATGAACCTATTACGCATTCCCAGTGCTAAGGATAAGAGACTGGTGATGGAAAGCTTAGAACGAGTAGGTATGACGGAGTTTCGTTATCATCAAATCGGTGAATTATCAGGAGGACAGAAAAAACGGGCTTTTTTAGCAAGGGCGTTGGCTCAAGAAGGGAAAGTAATTTTACTCGATGAACCCTTTACAGGAGTGGATGTTAAGACCGAAAAAAGTATTATCAATCTGATGATCCAGTTGCGAGAAGAAGGTCATACCATTTTAGTGTCAACCCATGATTTGATGTCCATTGCTACCTTCTGCGATCGCACTATTCTCCTTAACCAAACCATTTTAGCCTCTGGTACCACAGAAGAAACGTTTACAGAAGAAAATTTAGAGATGACTTTTGGTGGGTTACCAGTAACTAACTTAAGTCAAATTGTAGGTAAATAGGAGTCAGAAACTTGAATTATTTAATGGCAACTAATTTTTTATGGCACTGGTTAATTGAACCTTTGCAATATGGTTTTTTGGTGCAAGCTATTTGGGTAAGTGCCTTTGTTGGTTTAGTTTGTGCGGTGCTTTCTTGCTATATCACTCTCAAAGGATGGTCACTGATGGGGGATGCCATTTCTCATTCTGTGGTGCCTGGGGTAGTGGTAGCCTATGCGATGAATCTTCCCTTTGCGATCGGGGCGTTTCTCTTTGGCTTTGGAGCAACGGTGGCTATTGGCTATATTAAGTCTAATACCCGATTAAAAGAAGATGCCGTCATCGGCATTGTATTTACAGGGTTTTTTGCATTTGGATTAGTTCTTGTCACGAAAATCCCCAGTAATATTGATTTATTTCATATTCTCTTTGGTAATGTTTTGGGTATTTCTCAACTAGATATTATTCAAACTTTAATTGCAGGAATTATTACCTTAGTTGTTATTCTATTAAGGCGCAAAGATTTACTTTTGTTTTGTTTTGATCCTAATCATGCTAAAGCTATTGGTTTGAATACTCAAATGATGTATTACACCTTACTTTCTGTATTAGCTTTGACTATTGTGGCTGCATTGCAAACTGCTGGCATTATTCTAGTTATTTCTATGTTAGTGACTCCTGGATCAATTGGCTATTTGTTGAGCGATCGCTTTGATCATATGTTGGTGGTTGCTGTTATCAGTAGCGTTCTTTCGTGTGTCTTGGGAACCTATCTCAGCTATCATCTTGATGTTTCGACAGGAGGCAGTATTGTCGTGTTGTTAACGGTTTTCTTTCTTTTTGCTATGATGTTTGCTCCTAAATACGGCATCTTAGCTCAACAGTTGAGAAAACCCTCTAATAAGGGGTTTGATGAGGAGCGACATCAAGAATTAACCCACCGTTGAGTATAAGAGACTGTTTGTAAAGGAAACATCAAAAGGCTTCGATTATTTTATATACTTAAGTTAATAAAATTTGTTTCTGAGATTTAGAATTTTAAAAGCAGATTGATTCAATATTTTTAATTATTCGTTACTTTTACAAATTGACTTCTCACAACCCCGAATAACTAGACTAAGTACCTGAAAAAAATAAATATTACTGTGAAATGAGCGGGAGAGCAGGGAGTAGGGAGAAGAGTTACGGCTTATTTACATTGTTTAAAACAGTTCACTATATTTATCCCTCTTCTGTCAGACTACTTAGGTTGTACAGTATGATTTTTGAGGAGTTCTCCTAAACTCTAGACCTCTGATAACCTGATCATTAATTTATACATTTAGAGAGATATTTTTAAGAGTTTATCTTTAATACTATGAATGTACAGAATTAGATACCTCGACATTTGTAGTCGGCTTAACGTACCAATATTTAAGAGAGTGAAAAGTGATTAAGAAAATTCCTCAAGACAAATGGATTGATAGCAGCCTGGCCTTAATATTCGACGGTTATGATTTTATTTCCAAACGATGCAAACGTTATCAATCTAATATCTTCCAAACTCGGCTAATGCTCGAAAAAACAATTTGTTTTAAAGGAGAAGAAGCTGCTAAAATTTTTTACGATAAAACAAAATTTACCCGTAAAAATGCTGCTCCTGACAGGGTTAAAAAAACCTTATTCGGGGAAAAAGGCATTCAAGGAATGGATGGGGATGCTCATTTACATCGCAAACAAATGTTTATGAGTTTAATGAGTAAAGAACGCATTCAAGAAGTAGGGACTTTAACCCAAAAACAATGGCATAATTATGCTAAAAAATGGGAAAGAATGGATACAATTGTCCTATTTGAAGAAGCCAGAGAAGTTTTATGTCGTGTTGCTTGTACTTGGGCAGGTGTACCTCTTGAAGAGTCTGAGGTAAAGCTTAGAAGCCAACAGTTTGAAGCGATGATCGCAGGTTCTGGGGTAGTTGGACCCAAACACTGGCAAGGAAGAAAAGCCCGCAAAGAAAATGAACAATGGATAGAAACTATCATCGAAAAAGTGCGTAATCATCAATTGGAGGTTCCCGAAATTAGCGCAACCTATATTTTTGCTAATCATCGCGACTTATCGGGAGAATTACTGGATAAACGAGTAGCAGCAGTAGAACTAATTAATGTTCTACGTCCTATCGTTGCCATTGATCGTTATATCACTTTTGGGGCATTAGCCTTACATGAACATCCAGAATGCCGACCAAAAC
Source organism: Crocosphaera chwakensis CCY0110 (assembly GCF_000169335.1). Lineage (GTDB taxonomy): Bacteria > Cyanobacteriota > Cyanobacteriia > Cyanobacteriales > Microcystaceae > Crocosphaera > Crocosphaera chwakensis. Next base: position 58,832 of record NZ_AAXW01000008.1, on the reverse strand, counting down.
TTTTGGAAAGTGAAGATTACTTACGAGCATTTGTCGAAGAAATTCGCCGTTTTTATCCCTTTTTTCCCTTTGCTTCTGCTCGTGTTCGTCAAGACTTTGATTGGCAAGGGTATCATTTTCCTGAGGGAACAAGAGTGTTACTTGATCTCTATGGGACTAACCGTGATCCTCAATCTTGGGACAAACATGATGTTTTTTACCCAGAGCGATTTCTTAATTTCTCTGAGCTAGATTCTTTTAAGTTTATTCCCCAAGGAGGGGGAGATTATCACACAAATCATCGTTGTCCAGGAGAATGGATTACCATTGAATTACTAAAGGTAACGATGACCTTTTTAATTCAGTCGATAAACTATAACGTCCCTAAACAAGATTTACGGATTAACCATTTAAAAATGCCGACGGTTCCTGCTAGTGGTTTCGTGATCAAAAATGTAAATTTATGTTAATAAAATGTTTTTTTTTCCATAATCTTACCTGAGAGAGATGGATATATTTACTTACTGTTATCAAATAAGAATAGTTAGACAAAGCAAAATAATAACTGTTCTTATTTTCATTAAACATAGCATAGGAAAATTTAAAATATGTCAAAACAATCACCATCATCTCCCACAAGACCTTATTCAACCTTTGGCAAATTTCCCAGTGAAGACGCAGCCAAAGAAACTAAAAGAAAATTAGAAGAGTCAGGACTTAATTCTGAGCAGATTACTGTCACCACTGAAAACTTTAATCCCCCTCTAAAGCTTGAACAAACCCAAGCTATTAATAACCTGAAAATGGGGGCAATTACTGGAGGAATATTAGGGACATTAATTGGTTGTTTAGTGAGTCTAATACTGACTGATTTTGCTCACCTAGGATTTGCTGCTTTTGAAAATTTTAAAACAATTCATTATCTTACACCTGTGATTGCTGGTATCGTAGCAGCAGCAGGAATGGGGTCTATTTTAAGCTTAAGTGGTGCTAATATTGCAAAAACCGACGAGGATTTAAAAAATATTAATAATAGTAGTAATAGATCCTTAGAAAAAATGTTTTTAGTAATGATCAAAGGAACGGTTCAAGAAATCGATCTCGCTAGAAAGATTATTACCCAACAAGCAGGAATTGTTGAAGAATCAGATAGATAGTTATTTTTTGAAAATAAGGTTAGGGATAATCTTATGAGTCTTTTTTGAGTGGCTTTTCTTTGATTATTACTAGAATTAAAGACAAAATTTGCTAAAATAATCAAGCAACGGATTGATAAACCATTCAATAAATAATGCAAACCAAACGAGTTAGAGACATCTTAAGATACGGCAAACCCGATGAAACCGTTACCATTCAAGGGTGGGTTCGCACCAAACGGGAATTAAAGGAATTTGCTTTTATGGAAGTTAATGACGGTTCTTCCCTCAACAGTTTACAGGTTGTTCTCGATGAAAGCGTCCCCAACTATCAAGATGTTCTCAAACTCCTCAATACAGGGGCTTCTGTGGAAGTTTCAGGAACCCTAGTACAATCCCCCGGAAAGGGTCAAAACATCGAGTTAAAGGCTGCTAAAGTGCAGGTTTATGGCACATCTGACCCCGAAACCTATCCCCTTCAGAAAAAACGCCATTCCTTTGAATTTTTACGCACCATTGGACATCTGCGATCGCGGACGAACACCTTAGGAGCAGTCATCCGCGTGAGAAATGCTTGTGCAACGGCTATTCATAAATTTTTTCAAGAACGAGATTTTCTTTGGATTCATACTCCTATTATTACCGCTAGTGACTGCGAAGGGGCAGGGGAATTATTTACGGTAACTAATTTTGATTTAGGCAAAGTTCCTCTCGATAAACAACAAAAAATAGACTATACTCAAGACTTTTTTGGTAAACAAGCTTATCTAACGGTAAGTGGACAATTAGAAGCCGAAGTTATGGCCATGGCCTTTCAAAATGTTTATACGTTTGGCCCTACGTTTCGAGCAGAAAATTCTAACACTTCTCGTCATTTAGCTGAGTTTTGGATGGTAGAACCAGAAATGGCTTTTTGCGATATAGAAGGGGATCAAGATTTAGCAGAAGAATTCTTAAAATACATTTTCAAATATGTGTTAGAAGCTTGTCCCGAAGACATGGAATTTTTTAATAAACGTATTGATAAGTCTGTGTTGGAAACTGCCGACAATATTATCAATAATGAATTTGAAAGAATAACTTATACTAAAGCTATTGAATTACTGGAGAAATCGAATAAAAAATTTGAATATGCCGTAGAATGGGGCATTGATTTACAATCAGAACATGAACGATATCTGGCAGAAGAATTGTTTAAAAAACCCTTAATTGTTACTAATTATCCCACGGGAATAAAAGCTTTTTATATGCGCTTAAATGATGATAATAAAACTGTTGCTGCAATGGATGTTCTAGCTCCTAAAATTGGTGAAATTATTGGTGGTTCTCAACGGGAAGAAAGACTAGACATTTTAGAAAAAAGGATCAATGAAATGGGGATTATTCCTGATGATTTATGGTGGTATTTAGACCTAAGAAGATATGGAACTGTACCCCATGCAGGATTTGGTTTAGGGTTTGAAAGAGTGGTACAATTTATGACAGGAATGACGAATATTCGTGATGTAATTCCGTTTCCTCGTACCCCCTTAAGCGCAGAGTTTTAAATCATATCTAACAGCTGGTAAAAAAAAAGGGTTATTTACTGTGAAAAACAATAAATAACCCCTTGCACCCGCTTTTTGAATCCTGTATCTATTATGTTTGGTTTCTGTCTTATTCCCCGTAGTAGCGATCACAGTGACAATGTGATTATTATCAAAGTAAAAAATAAGAAAAAAAGAGGCTATTTACTATAAAAAATAATAAATAACCTCTGGCTGTTGTATGCACCCGCTTTTTGAATCCTGTATCTATTATGTTTGGTTTCTGTCTTATTCCCCGTAGTAGCGATCACAGTGAAAATGTGATTGTTATCAAGGTAAAAAATAAGAAAAAAAAGAGGCTATTTACTGCAAAATACAATAAATAACCCCGTGCTGTTGTATGCACCCGCTTTTTGAATCCTGTATTTATTATGTTCGTTTTCTGTCTTATCCCCCGTAGCAATGATCACAGTGAAAATGTGATTGTTATCAACGTTTAGGTAAAATACATTGTAAAATAAGCAGCGAAGGAAAGATTATGCACTCAAAGGGAATATTTCCTTAGTAAACCCATAATTGTGTCATATTCCTCAATCACAGTAATTAGTAAGCATTCGGAGAAAATTGTGGACTTATCACTCATTCCTGCTCAACCTAAACCTGGTTTAATCAATGTTTTAATTGAAATTCCCGCAGGTAGCAAGAATAAATACGAATTTGATAAAGATATGAACGCCTTTGCTCTTGATCGCGTTTTGTTTGCCTCGGTACAATATCCTTATGATTATGGGTTCGTTCCCAATACCTTAGCTGATGATGGTGATCCCTTGGATGGAATGGTACTTATGGATCAACCCACTTTCCCTGGCTGTGTCATTGCAGCTCGTCCCATTGGTATGTTAGAAATGATCGATGGTGGCGATCGCGACGAAAAAGTTCTCTGTGTTCCTGAAGAAGATCCTCGCTATGCTGAGGTAAAGTCCCTTAAAGATATTGCACCTCACCGTTTAGAGGAAATTGCTGAGTTTTTCCGCACCTACAAAAATCTTGAGAAAAAAGTGACAGAAATCTTAGGGTGGAAAGATGTTAACTCTGTAATGCCTTTAGTTGAGCAATGTGTGAAAGCAGGAAGTAAATAGTCACTGAGTGGGGATAATGACTAATGTCGTTGTCCCCCAAAGATAGTTTTAAGATGGTTTAATTGCTCTTTAAAAGAGAAACCATTACCATCTAAATATACGCTCTATTTTTGTTGACTTACTATGTTTGTTAAATCTACAACTCGTCATATTCGTATTTATGCAGCCGAAGTTCACAATAATGAACTGGTAGAAAGTGATAATATGCTCACTTTAGATGTTGATCCTGATAACGAATTCAACTGGGATGAAGACGCTTTACAGAAAGTTTATCGTAAATTTGATGAGTTAGTAGAATCTGCCAGTGGAGAAGAATTAAGCGATTATAATTTACGTCGTATTGGTTCAGATTTAGAACATTTTGTCCGCAATCTTCTCCAAAAAGGTGAGATTAGTTACAATTTGAAAAGTCGTGTCCTTAATTATAGTATGGGACTTCCTAAGGTTGAAAGTCCAGAAACTGAAGGAGCTTATAATATGTAAATTATTGACACTCTCGCCGTTAATTGCTGAGGCAATTTAACGGGAGATTCTTGTTTCGTTAGCTGCCAACTAGCTCAAACAAATTTAATTGCTTAAACCCCGTTGCATCGCCTCCACAAGCTTTTCCTTGAACGGTACGCCCTACCGCTTTCTTGGTCGAATAGATAAGGAGGTGTAATAAAAACGAATGTTGTAACAAGAAGAGGGACTGGTAAGCTCGAAAATTTCATAGTTTATTGTCAATATAGATTAATTGAATAAGATGTGTTGTATATGAGAGCGATTCAATGTATTAAGATGATAATGAATAAGAACTATTAATGTTAAATCTTATGTCTAAAGACGAATTATCTCCTGCTATTTCCCAAGAAGCACGATATGAACCAGCTGCAGTCATTCCTGTTAAGCGAGACTCTTCTATCATTAATTGGTTAGAAGCGACGAATCGCTTAATTTACCGTGAACAGGAAGAGACGAAACCCCCCCTAGAAGAAGATGCAGAAATCTCTGAATTAATTGATGTCGATGATAACTATGACGACGACGATGATGATGTCAGTCTAGATGATGATGATTAAGTCTTAAACAAAGAGAAAGGGGAACAAATATCATCATTCCTCTTTCATCCCATATAGTTAATGTTGAGCTTGTAATGGTATTTTAATTGCTGTGGTAGATGCAAACATTTCTCCTGAAATCTCCTTAAGAAAACCCTCAGGAAACAACTTATTAGTGTTACTCACAGGGTTATTATTACTTCTGACTTTGGGTTTTGCTGAATTTTTTGGTGAATTGGTTACTTTTAGTCAAATATTATTGCTTCCTTTGGGAGTTTCTGCTGTAATTAGTGGCTTAATAGGCTATGGAGTAGTCCCTTTTTTACGACGGTTAAAAGCTGGTCAAATTATCCAAGAAGACGGACCACAAACCCATTTAAGTAAAGCAGGAACCCCAACCATGGGGGGAATTTTTTTTGTGCCTGTGGTGGTTATTATTGCTTTAATTGGATCACAATTTGCCTCGTCTGTGATCGCTGTTGCCCTAGTTACCCTAGCATATATGATGATTGGCTGGGTAGACGACTGGCAAATTTTACGACAAAAATCAAATAAGGGACTCACTCCCCGAATGAAATTGATCTTGCAAATTGCGATCGCCATTGCCTTTTGTGTTTGGATGGCTTATACTCAACCGGCTAGCATTACCAATGTAGTTTTACCAGGGAGTTTCATTTTACCGTTAGGGTTTTTATTTTGGGGTTTAGCAGGATTTGTTCTCGTGGCCGAAAGTAACGCTACCAACCTCACTGATGGAGTTGATGGGTTGGCCGGGGGAACTGCGGCCTTAGCTTTTCTAGGGTTAGGAATTTTAGTCGCTACTACCACACCAGCATTAGGAATTTTTTGTGCTTGTATGAGTGGGGGGTGCTTAGGATTTGTTCTTCATAATCGTAATCCGGCTACTGTATTTATGGGCGATACCGGTTCTTTAGCGTTGGGGGGAGCTTTAGCTGCCGTTGGTATTTTGAGTGGTAATCTCTGGGCATTATTTGTGGTGAGTGGCATTTTCTTTGTCGAATCTCTATCGGTCATTGCTCAAGTGAGTTACTATAAAGCCACCAAAGGCCCTGATGGCGTTGGAAAAAGACTGTTGAAAATGGCACCGTTACACCATCATCTAGAATTAAGTGGTTGGTGCGAAACCCAAATCGTCGGGATTTTTTACTTGATTAATGCAGGGTTGGCCATATTAGCTGTTATCTCCTCTTTGACAAGTCATTAGTGGAAATTGTAGTTCTCAGCTACTGTAGGCGCGTGTATCTTTCTCCAAATTCAATTAGTAGAGAGGGGTTAGGGGAAATTTATATCCAGTACCTCATCCCCTCATAACAATTACTACAGATTAAGCAAAGACAAAATTGTTACTGTTCAAATCCAAATTATTACTATCTTTAACGATAGCCACTAATTCGTCTTGCATACCAGCAACTTTGAGGAAAATACCTTGATCATTACTTCTAAGAGGAGACGCGCCGATAGCGTAATCATTGGCGTTTCCGTGTAATTGAATCATATCTTGGGAAGTATCAAACCCAGAGATTTCAAGATAATCTTGCTGTCCATAGTTATCATAGAATGATTCTGTAGCATCTCCTACCACAAAGCTATCTTCTCCTGCTGATCCCAGTTGCTGTTTCATTGATCCCAGTAAAGCATCAGCCTTAGCTGACCCAGTTAAGGTTCCTGTTCCTTCAATAGCAAAGAAATTGACAGCTTCGGTGGTGTGGCTGGTTTCATCATCCCTACTGGTGTCTTCTTCGATCATGATTTCCACCTGTCCATTGCTCAGATTGCGATGTCTTAACCCTGAAGAATCACCACCATCATAACTAGCAATATTTCCTAGGAATTGAGGGGTTGTGTTGAAGGTGTTACCAAAATCGAGAGTATGCCAATCATGGGTAACTTGATCTCCTGTATTTCCAGCAATAAAGGTGTTTCCATCCCAATTTCCTTGTCCTGGGGAAATAGCTAACCAAGCAATGGTTTCTGAACCATGGCCACTATTAAGATAAGCTTCTTCTTCTTCTAAAGCAACTTGAAAGCCATTATTGGTTGTATTATTTTGACGGGTTCTTACGAAAGTGCCATCATTATCCGTTTGAACTTGAGTTAAAACAATGGGGGTATCTGTAAAATCATGATTAAAGGTAATATTATGCCAATCAGAGCGAGTGGTAGCGTCGGTGGTGACTGTACCCACTTCGATAATCGTACCATCAGAGAGTTGCCAAACTCCTTGTTCTAAGACTAAAAAACTAAAGGTTTCTTGGGTATGATTACCACTGTGGGTATTGCCATTAATTAAAGTGGTTTCTTGAACATTGACTGAAAAGCGATCGCCTTGAATATCGGTAATTCTGACAATGGAAGGATCGGAACCATTGTAAGATAAGGGTTGAGCAAAGATAACAGGATTGATGAAATTGTGATCGAGAAGAATTGTTTGATTGTTATGGTCTAAATTTGTAATTTGACCCATTTCAGCAATGGTCTGATTATTAGTTGTGGGGTCAGGATCAGGGTCAGTATTAGGATCGAGATTAGTTGATCCAGTTAAAGTTCCTATTTTGTCAATAGCAAAGAAATTGACAACTTCGGTGGTGTGATTGATCTCACTATCCCTACTGGTGTCTTCTTCGATCATGATTTCCACCTGTCCATTGCTCAGATTGCGATGTCTTAACCCTGAAGAATCACCACCATCATAACTAGCAATATTTCCTAGGAATTGAGGGGTTGTGTTGAAGGTGTTACCAAAATCGAGAGTATGCCAATCATGGGTAACTTGATCTCCTGTATTTCCAGCAATAAAGGTGTTTCCATCCCAATTTCCTTGTCCTGGGGAAATAGCTAACCAAGCAATGGTTTCTGAACCATGGCCACTATTAAGATAAGCTTCTTCTTCTTCTAAAGCAACTTGAAAGCCATTATTGGTTGTATTATTTTGACGGGTTCTTACGAAAGTGCCATCATTATCCGTTTGAACTTGAGTTAAAACAATGGGGGTATCTGTAAAATCATGATTAAAGGTAATATTATGCCAATCAGAGCGAGTGGTAGCGTCGGTGGTGACTGTACCCACTTCGATAATCGTACCATCAGAGAGTTGCCAAACTCCTTGTTCTAAGACTAAAAAACTAAAGGTTTCTTGGGTATGATTACCACTGTGGGTATTGCCATTAATTAAAGTGGTTTCTTGAACATTGACTGAAAAGCGATCGCCTTGAATATCGGTAATTCTGACAATGGAAGGATCGGAACCATTGTAAGATAAGGGTTGAGCAAAGATAACAGGATTGATGAAATTGTGATCGAGAAGAATTGTTTGACTGTTATGGTCTAAATTTGTAATTCGACCCATTTGAGCGATGATCTGATTGTCAGTTACGGGATCAGGATCGGGATCAGGGTCAGTATTAGGATCAGCAGTTGGTTCTATATCACTGTAAAGAATTTGGATTTGATTACTGGTATCAGCATAATAATCGACTAACTCAACAGAACCATTACTGCCTAAATTAATAATCAAGTTTTGACCACTTTGCCTAGTAGTAACTTCATGCGAACTATAATCTAATTTTAGAATGTCCTCATTGGTCGCATAATAGATTTTATCGTTGCCAGTAACTCGATTGGTATCATAACCCCTAATCTCATTTTTCACATTGTTGAGATAAATTTTGTCATCACTACTAGAGTTGATCACATTTTCTACCTCAAAATCGTAAGATATTGCAGTAGAATAGCTGGTTGTAGTGCTAAATGTCTTACTTAGAAGTCCCCCTCCTCTTAAATCGAGATGAAATCCACTACTTTGAGCATTTAAACCCGAAAAATCTAAGGTATCAATGCCATCAGAGTCCCAGAGAGTTTGTTTGGTTCGATTAGAGGTTTCTACAAGAGAAATGCCATTAACACTGACTTGATCAATATAATTGCCAAAGACATAGGTCGTATCTCCAGCATTGTGACTTTTCGCCCCATATAAGTGTTGTAAAGCTGCAATATCAAGAGGCATAAAAGTAGCTGCAGAATTCCCAGTAAAATTGTAGGTCATTACAGAGTTATCTGTATTATCTAACTCACTGGATAATGGGGTTCCACTATGGGTATGGGATAATCCCAGTGCATGGCCTAGTTCATGGACTAAGGTCATGTAACCATGTTTTCCAGGATCGTGTTGGAAACCATTAGTATCTCCGAGACGGTCATAATTGGAGTTTAAATGAACATCCCCAGCAACTTTTGAATAGGCACTGGTGGGATAATAAGCATAGGCATAATTGGGATTGTTAGAATCCTGAATACGGATGTCACCGTATGTATCTTTATTAATTTCATCAACTTCAACAAAATCGACATTAATAACGTTTTCTAACCAAGAAAAAATTTCTCTATAACTGTTTTTAACTGCGTTGCTAACTTCTTTTACTCCTGATTCTGAGCCGTAATAGGAGTTAGAAAAATCGTCATCTTCAAAAAAACTATAGGTAATGATTCTATCTATACCTAGATTCCATTGATAACCAGATAAAACACCTTCAATTGGTGGAGATATCAGTGCAGAATTAGAAGAGGTAGAGCTACTTCCGCTAGTGCTACTATTAGTAGTGTTATTAGTCTGGAGGGTTCCATTAACACAACCAGGACAAGCACATCTAATATTATTGACCGATAGATTATGTTGATTAAAATCGTTATCTTCTTGTTTTAATACTTTTTCTGTTAGTTTTTGATTCAGTAACATATTCATAAAATTTTGATTTCTATTTAGTGATTGCCATTTACTTAACTGTGTAAATGAGCAAAGTGCTAGTAATTTCGTGATTCTAGTCACATATTTTTGTTATTTTTTAATTCTATGTTTTGTGATTCCTAAAATAGAATCGAGAAAGCACTGGTTTTTGATTCTATTTTTGATTAAATTTCAATAATTACTGAGCAAAAAAATATGTAAAAAATAATACTTAAAATTGGTTTTTATAAAAAAAACAGGATAAAAATACTGATTTAAGGGCAACAAAAAAACTAAAATTAGATTTTTAGCCTAAAATTATGTGGATTTCACGTACTGAAAATCTTGGAATGAAAGTGTAAGTTGATTTTTATGCTTCTACGTAATTCTCTAAATAATTCTATAAAAGTAAGAATATTTTGTTACTTAATTAAATTTATTTATGCAGTATTAGTAAATTCACCAAATTTAGAGGGTTAATTCTGTCAAATTACCGATAGTCAATTGGGTAATAATATCTAAAGAATAGTTGTGAGTTCCGCGATCGCAACGCAACCATGCTAAATATTCCGTATTTCCAGCCGGTCCAGTAATAGGAGAAACAGTTAACCCACAACAAAACCAACCGAAAGTATAAGCAGTTTGTAACACTTGATAAATGGCTTGAGTATGATCGTGAGGATCTCGAACTACTCCTTTTTTACCAACCCGCGATCGCCCCACTTCAAATTGAGGTTTGATTAATAAAATCACTTCTCTGGGTTCTTGTAGCAGATTCCATAAGGGTTCTAAGACTTTTATTAAGGAAATAAAAGAAACATCCATGACCCCTAAATCTGCTTTGGGATTACCTTGATATAATTCTTCAGGAGTAAGATAACGGAAGTTTGTTCTTTCTTTTAAGATCACTCGCTGATCCTGGCGTAATGACCAAGCGACTTGTCCATAACCTACATCTACGCCGTAAACTTGTTTTGCCCCGACTTGTAATAAACAATCGGTAAACCCCCCTGTAGAAATGCCACCATCGAGACATATTCGGTCTTCTACAGGAATTTTGAAGAGTTTTAGAGCTTTTTCGAGTTTAAGACCACCGCGAGAGACGTAGGGGGGTTTTTGTTTGAGTTCAATGTCTGCTGTGATCTTAACTTCCGTTCCAGGTTTATCAATAATTCTTTGATTAACTTTAACTTCTCCAGCCCGAATACAGCGTTGTGCTTGTTGACGGGAGGAACAGAAATTACGTTCCACTAAAAGGAGATCCAGACGTAGTTTAGACAAGGAACCTACAACAAATAAAACAATCTAATTATAAATTGACTAAATCTTGACCGCAACAGGAAAGACAGAGGATTAACTAACTTGTTCTAAATACTGTCCTAAATCTTCAATAAGACGAGTTAATTCTGCTTCTGTGGTTAAGCGTATTTTGTCATCTCGAACCGTTAATAAGACTTTGGCTGCAAAAGGACTGGGATAAATATTAGGATTACAGAAAACTTCTAAAAATATCTCTCCTGTGTATCGATATTCCATCGGTTTTTCAGGTTTTGGCCGTTGCCCACTTCCTGCATTAGCAGCCACAGTTTTCAATTGTTGCATTAATTGATCAATTTCTGATTTAAGAGAGGTTGCAGCTTCAGCAGAAAAATTAAACCTAACCGATCCTTGTACTAAATTAAGGGTAAGTTGAGTCATTACCAAACACTATAATATAACTAAGATCCCTATTATCTCAACTAATGGTTAACCCTGTACGGTTTATATAAATATTGTGACAAAAGATAATCGTTCTCAAGTCCGTCGAGTGTTACTAATAACGCTATTGCTTAACTTATTGGTGATGGGGTTAAAAGCGATTGTCGGAATTATAACAGGTTCTTTAAGTTTACAAGCAGATGCGCTTCATAGTGTTACCGATAGTGCTAATAATATTTTAGGGTTAGTAGCCAGTCATTTTTCTTCCCCTACTCCTGATCGCCGTCATCCTTATGGACATCAAAAATATGAGGGAGTAGCAGCGTTAGGAATTGCTGCTTTTTTAGGAATTGCTTGTTTTGAAATTATACAAGGTGCTATAGACAAAATTTGGCATGGTGGCGATTCGGTTACTATTTCACCAGAACAATTATGGATTTTATTGATTGTTTTAGGGATCAATATTTTTGTTGCTTTCTATGAGCGAAAAATAGGAAAAGAGGTAGATAGTCCGATTTTAATTGCTGATGCTTATCACACCATGAGTGATATTTGGGTAACTATTATGGTGTTATTAGGATTAATTGGAATTTGGCAAGGTGAACAATTTAACTTACCTCAACTACAATGGTTAGATATTATTTTTGCGTTTCCTGTAGCCATTTTAGTCTTTTATAGTGGTTGGGAAGTGGTGCGATCTAATTTACCTTGGTTAGTAGATGAAATGGCGATCGCACCCGAAAAGATTTATGAAATTGTTATGAATGTTCCTGGTGTTATCAACTGTCATGATATTGCTTCACGGGGAATAGTTGGACGACAAGTTTTTTTAGAAATGCACTTAATTGTTAATGCACAAGATGTGAAAACTTCTCATAAAATAACCGAAGAAATTGAAAGAATTTTAAAAGAAAAATTTGCTCCAATTCGGATTATCATTCATGTAGAACCCCCTAATTATGAATCATCAAATATTAGTTTTAGTTCTGACAAGAACAATAAAAGTAAAACTAACTTATAATTAAAAGAAAAAGACAATGGTAGAATCAGTTTCTAGAGCAAATCAATCTAATATTATCTATCCTGAAAGAGATGGAACCCCCATGTCAGATAATACAAAATAGTTTCGTTGGATAGAGTTATTAAAGAAAATTTAGAATTATTATTTGCTGATAATCCTAACATTTTTGTAGCTGGTGATTTACTTTGGTATCCCATCGAAGGAGATAATAAGACTCGTCAAGCACCCGATATTATGATAGTGTTTGGAAGACCAAAAGGCGATCGTGGTTCCTATCGACAATGGGTAGAAGATAATGTTTCTCCTCAAGTGGTTTTTGAGATTTTATCCCCAGGAAAACGTTTATTAGAAATGGCTAAAAAGTTCAAATTTTATGAACATCATGGAGTTGAAGAATATTATATCTATGACCCCGATAAAATTGATTTACAAGGGTGGTTAAGGAATAATGGGGAGTTAAATGTGATTGAAGAAATGAAGGGTTGGGTAAGTCCCACACTCGGAATAAAGTTTGAATTAACCTCAGAAACTTTAGAGATATTTCGACCTGATGGTCATAAATTCTTAACCTTCGACGAATATTATTAATTTCACTATTACTTTTTTCTAAATTCACATAAATGTGATTTTGTCAAGATAAAGAATAATGAAGATAGAAAGGATACATTTTGTTACAAAACTCCTCAGAAAGCCCGAAACAGTTTAATCTAGATGCTGATTAACTTTTTAAGAAACATCTGGTTTTAATCAAGATGTTGCAAACATCTGAACTCCATCGAGGAGTAGATTAGCAATTTTTTTCATGGGAGATAGTTGAAATCCAATGAGTGTAAAGGCAAGTGGTGGAAGCTCGTTAGCAAGACCCCAACTCTATCAAACCGTTCCCGTCTCAGCCATTAGTCAAGCTGAGCAACAGGATCGCTTTTTAGCAAAGACAGAACTCAATGAATTAGTTACCTATTTCCAGTCTGGACAGAAGAGACTGGCGATCGCCCAAACCATAACGACCAATTCAGATTTAATTGTGTCACGGGCAGCTAACCGGATCTTCACTGGGGGATCGCCCATGGCGTATCTAGAAAAACCCCCAGTGGAAGCCCCCAAAAAAGAACTGGCCATGGCAGGGGCAACCCAAACAGCCCAACCAGGAAACGAAACCTACGTAGAAAGTGGTGGGGGTGGCGGCGGCTTATTTGGAGGGTTACGCTCCATTTTTAGCTCTAGCGGACCGATTCCCCCCGGATTTCGCCCGATTAATATATCTCGCTATGGACCGAGCAATATGCAGAAGTCCTTGAGAGATATGTCTTGGTTTTTGCGCTATGTCACCTATGCCATTGTGGCCGGTGATCCTAGCATCATCGTAGTCAATACCCGTGGTTTAAGAGAAATCATCGAAAGAGCTTGTTCTACGGATGCGACTTTAGTGGCACTGCAAGAAATGCGGGCTGCTTCTAGAGAGTATTTTCGTCAAGATGCAGAAGCACAAGCCATTGTTACCGAATACTTTGATGTCTTAATCACAGAATTCAAAGCACCAACTCCCTCAAATAAGTTACGTCAACGTCCTTCTGATGACTTACAAGGGTTAGAACTGCCTCAGAGCTATTTTAATGCCTCTGTTACCCGTCAAAAATTTGTGATGAAGCCCGGCTTATCTGAATTGGAGAAAGGGGAAATCATCAGAGCAGCCTATCGTCAACTGTTTGAGAGAGATATTACCAAAGCTTATAGTCAATCCATTTCTTACCTAGAATCTCAGGTGAAAAATGGTGACATATCGATGAAAGAGTTTGTCCGCAGACTCTGTAAGTCTCCTCTTTATCGTAAGCAATTCTTTGAACCCTTCATTAACAGTCGGGCTTTAGAATTAGCTTTTCGTCATATTTTAGGCCGTGGTCCTAGTTCTCGCGAAGAAGTCCAAAACTACTTTGCTATCGTTTCTGACGGTGGACTGGCTGCTTTAGTGGATGCGTTAGTAGACTCTCAAGAGTACGCTGATTACTTCGGAGAAGAAACCGTTCCTTACCTGCGCGGTTTAGGGCAAGAAGCGCAAGAATGTCGTAACTGGGGAATGCAGCAAGACCTGTTTAATTACAGTGCGCCTTTTCGTAAGGTTCCTCAATTTATTACGACCTTTGCCAAGTATAATCAACCCTTACCAGATCAGCACGTTTATGGTTCTGGAAACGATCCCCTAGAAATTCAATTTGGGGCAATTTTCCCGAAAGAGACCCGTAATCCCAGCAAGAGTCCTGCTCCCTTTAGTAAAGATACGAAACGGATTTTAATTCACCGTGGTGCTGGTATTAACAACCAAAACAGTAATCCTGCAGCACGGGGTGAGTTTCCTGGTAGTTTAGGAGCAAAAGTTTTCCGTCTCAACAATGAACTTCCTGGTAGTAGCAATGGAGCGAGTGTTAAATTTGGCGAGAGTTCCACTCAAGCAGTGATTCGTGCTGCTTATCGTCAGGTGTTTGGCCGAGATGTCTATGAAGGACAACGGTTAAAAGTTGCCGAAATTAAGCTAGAAAATGGCGATATTACCCTACGAGAGTTTATCAAAAATCTGGCCAAGTCTGAGGTTTTCCTCAAGACCTATTGGACTCCTTTCTATGTGGTTAAAGCGATCGAATATATTCACCGTCGTCTCTTGGGTCGTCCTACCTACGGTCGCCAAGAAATGAACGCTTACTTTGATTTGGCTTCTAAGAAAGGGTTTTATGCCTTAGTAGATGCCATGATTGATAGTAACGAATACACTGAAGCCTTTGGTGAAGATACGGTTCCTTATGAACGGTATTTGACCCCTGGTGGAATGCAGTTACGCATGGCTCGTCCTGGTGCGATCAAAGAGGATATTGGTAAGCGAGTTGATAAGGAAGTGACCCCAAGATTTGTGGAATTGGGTCAAGTTTCGGATAACCGCACCGAACCTGAAATTAAGTTCCGTGTTAATCAAGGGGTTAGTACCCAACGTCAGCAAACTAAAATCTTTAAGTTGTTAACCACAACCGACAAAGTAGCCTTACAAAATGCTATTCGTGCTGCTTATCGTCAGATTTTTGAACGGGATCTTGACCCGTACATTATTCAAGCTGAATTTACTGCTCTTGAAAGTAAGTTAGGCAATGGAGAAATCACCGTTAAAGAGTTTATTCAAGGGTTAGGATATTCTGATCTCTATATCAAAGAGTTCTATACTCCTTACCCCAACACGAAGGTGATCGAACTAGGAACTAAACATTTCTTAGGTCGTGCGCCTTTAACTCAAAAAGAGATTCAAAAATACAATCAAATTTTAGCCACTCAAGGAATTCGTGGCTTTATTGGGGCAATGGTAAATAGTATGGAATATCTCCAATTATTTGGAGAAGATACAGTTCCCTATCGTCGTTTCCCGACCCTTCCTGCGGCCAACTTCCCCAACACTGAACGCTTGTATAACAAGTTAACTAAACAAGATCGGGAGTTGGTGGTTCCTAGTTTTGAACCAGTGGTTAAAGTGGGTGGTTAAGGTCATTTAATCATTCCCTAAAGTTGTATGATAAAAGGCGCGAGCGATCGCGTCTTTTTTATAATGCTAACGATAGCATTACAAACATACATTAGGACATTTTAATTTTACTCTTGCCTCTTGTCTTTTCCGTAGCAGTATGGTGCTGTACTGACATCTTGCATCAGTACAAGAAAACTTAATAATTATCAGAAGGTAATCAATTGTGAATAAGTTAGCGTCAAAATGAAATACTATTGCGGATTGCCTGTTGCCTCTTGCCTCCCTAAACTAGCTCATGTAATCGAAGGGGCAAGATATGAGTATAGCAATGTTGACAGTTTAATAAAAATCAATAGAATGTATATTAACTATTTATTAAGAAATAGTCATTGTTCCTTAACCCTATAACTATCTAAATCCATTTTTAATAGATTAGCTTTTTTTAATAACGCTCATTAACTTTATTTTGCTCGTTAGGGAACGGTGAAATGTTTATTTTAACAATAATCAATAAAAAAAAATTTTGTCTTTTACCCTATGTTTTTGGCGTTTTATCTGTCATTATTATCTTAATTTTTACTACTATATTAGTCAATTTAGAACACAATAGATTCCTTGAGGCTAATCGAAATCATGTTTTAAATGAACTGAGTACCACAAGAGCAAAATTAGAAGGTGTATTAAATGAAAGAATATTTTTAATGCGAGGATTAGTTGCTTATATTTCTACTCAGAATTCTGACATTACTCAAAAAGAATTTGAAGATTTAACAAAAGTTATTGTGGCTAAAGTTAACGGAATTCCCAGTGCTGCTTTATTTAAAAATTCTATTTGTACTCATCTTTATCCTTTAGAAGGACAAGAAGAAGCGTTAGGGTTTGAACCGTTAAAAATTCCCGAAGCAAAAGAAGCATTTGAAAGGGCAATTAAAACAAAAAAAACCGTTTTATCAGGTCCAGTTGATTTATTTCCTCAAGG
The DNA here is from genome assembly GCF_000169335.1 of Crocosphaera chwakensis CCY0110. Lineage (GTDB taxonomy): Bacteria > Cyanobacteriota > Cyanobacteriia > Cyanobacteriales > Microcystaceae > Crocosphaera > Crocosphaera chwakensis. Next base: position 42,074 of record NZ_AAXW01000008.1, on the reverse strand, counting down.
GGGGATGGTGTTCATTACGCGAACTCCTGTCTTTTTAACCCCTTCTAATGGTGTTGCTGAAAGTGGGGAGTATTGGGGAATGGTTAGTATCGGTATTGAACAAGATATCTTATTAAAAGAAGCAGGAATCTTAAACAAAGAAAATGATTTAGAATATAGTATTAGAGGATATGATGGATTAGGAGAAAAGGGTCAATTTTTCTGGGGAAAAGAAGCCATTTTTACCAATAATCCAGTTAGTTTAAATGTAACTCTACCGAATGGTTCTTGGCAGTTAGCTGCTATCCCTGTTCATGGTTGGCCATTCTATTCTTTATCAATGTTATGGATTACAATAGGTGGAATCATTATCGCTTTCTTAACTGGACTTTTAATTTTTTCTTTAACTAAGACTTTATTGCAACTTAATCAAGAAATTAAAGAACGAAAAGAGGTAGAATTGCAACTGACTAAAACCAATAAAGAACTCAGTAAATTAGCTAGTTTAGATGGATTGACACAAATTGCTAATCGTTATTATTTTGACACTTATCTTAAAAAAGAATGGAACCGATTAAGTAGACAAAGAGAGCCTTTATCTTTAATTTTATGTGATGTTGATTACTTTAAAAAATATAATGATCGTTATGGACATCCTCAAGGAGATGAATGTCTAAAACAAGTAGCCAAAGCCATAGAAAAAGCTGCACAACGTCCGGCCGATTTAGCAGCAAGATTTGGAGGAGAAGAATTTGCCATGATTTTACCTAAGACTAACTTAGACGGAGCAATTAAAGTAGCAAAAAATTTACAAAAATATATTAGTAATTTAAAACTTGAGCATAAGCAGTCTCAAATCAATCAATATATTACTTTAAGTATAGGTATTGCTCATACTCATTGCCATCCCTTTTATTCTTCTCAAAAGTTAATTGATGCTGCGGATCACGCTCTTTATCGATCAAAAAACAAAGGAAGAAATTGCTATGATTATACAAATTTAGTGGTTGAAGAAACACTAGAGAAATACAATAAATCTAGAATAGAGAAAACTCTTTAGTCTGTCTAGTGTATCATTAGGTTTTTTCTAGCAACTTACTCTTGATCAATTTTTTCTGAAGAATCCAACGAGTTATTATTATCTTTAGGATGATAGTGCTGAGGATTTATTTTATTTTTTTCTACAAGATTAACTGATTTTTTAGCCCAGGAAAAACGAGTAGGAATAGGGGTACGAGGAACAGCTTGTAATCCCTGTAGCATCTCTGATAGATGAAGTCCTTCGGGTTTAGTTTCTCTCAGTTTATGCCAGACAGAACGAGACATAAGCAAAGTACGTTCTATGGGATTTGCTCCTAATTTTTCTAGGTATTCTTCCCGCTCATGTTGATAGTCTGCTGATACTAATTCTAAATTTTGACTAGGATATTTTTGGACAATTTGTGCCATTTGCCCTAGTAACTTCGGATAAAGCCAAGTGTAAGCAGGATGAACAATTAACTGTGCCTGATGAGGTTGAGAACCCTCTTTAGAAAGAGTTAACTTGAAATAGCCAATAGCTGCTTTTCTTTGGGGTTCAAAAACATAGCCTTGTGCTATTTCTTTTTCATTAAACCATTGCTGCCATTTTGAACATAACCCCGCGAAAAAACGAGTTTTAAAATCCTGTGGATTTCGATCAAAAACTTGCCTAAGTAAAGGAGGCATAGAAACACAATCTAGCTGATACAATAAGTGAGCATCAGCGTTACTGACTGGCAGTAAATTGGGTAACTCTGTATTTTGTTCAGCGAGGGTTTGTAATAATTGTGAATCTAATAACCAATAGGTTAATTGAGCTAAGGGTTGAAAGCCATTTTGACGATATAAAGCTAGAGTATTTTTTTCATTAATATTTACTTCTAACACCCAAGTTCTTGCTTCCCAAACAGTTTCTAAGCAATAGCGCAATAGTTGGGAACCTACCCCTTTAGGATTAGTAAGTAAATCTGCTTCTCCTTCATCACAAGCAACCATCACCCTTTCTACTCGCCAGGTACTACGTACTCGATTGAAAGGAGAAATATGAATAAACCCTTTTAGTTTATTGTCATATCCTTGGGGTAGCTCAGCCACATAGACACGAAAATGGTTTTGAAAGGTATTGGGAAACCAGCTAAGAAACTTAAGGAGTCCAAACCAACGCCGAACTTGTTGCAGTTGTTCTTGAAAAGAGGCTGAATTTTTAGCCATCTGGTTAGTTTGACTCGTCATAGCTTCTAACCAGTCAATGTCCCGATATTGGACGGGACGAATTAACACTTTAGGGTAATTATCAGAAGATACTGTCATGAATCGCACTGGGAAGAAGGTCGCCTATTATCTATCTTAACCATTTTTAGGAATTTCTTGTTAAAGTTATCTGAGTCAGTCTCGGTTAAGTCTTTAAAAACTTCTCTTGACCTTTAGGATTGATTGAGTTTGAATATAGGATATTAGGTATCAATATATGTTTAAAGTTAGCCAAGATACTTTATGATTACCAGCTAGTAGACCCTAAAATTGCTCAATTATAAATTTGTTTACTTTAATTTAATTTTAATTATCAGGATATGCGCATCCTTATTTACTCGTATAATTATCATCCCGAACCCATTGGCATTGCTCCTTTAATGACAGAGTTAGCTGAAGGGTTAGTTAAAAAGGGACATACAGTGCGAGTGGTGACAGCCATGCCTTGGTATCCTAATAATGAAATTTCTCCAGAGTATCGAGGTAAATTATATTCAACCGAAAATATTAATGGAGTTAGAATTCAACGAAATTTCGTGTGGATTTCTCGTCAGAGAAATTTTAAAAATCGGGCTTTATTCGAGATTAGTTTTGTTATTTTAAGTTTTTTTCAGGTTTTAAATGGTTCTCGTCCTGATGTTATCTTTCTAACCATTCCTGGTTTACCGGTTTGTGTTCCGGCAGCCATTCTCAGTTGGTTGTACCGAACACCCATTGTGTTAAATTTACAAGACATTTTACCGGATGCTGCGGTTCATGTAGGATTAATTCGCAATCCAAAAATGATTCGATTGTTTACATGGTTAGAAAATTTTGCTTATAAAGCAGCTACCAAAATCAGTGTTATTAGTGATGGATTTACAGAAAATCTGTTAGAAAAAAAAGTTCCTAAAGAAAAAATTATAGAAATTCCTAATTGGGTAGATGTCAACTTTATCAAACCCCTAATTCAAGAAAAAAACTACTTTCGCCAAGAAAATAACTTAGAAGGCAAATTTGTCGTTCTTTATTCAGGTAATATTGCCCTAACTCAGCCTTTAGAGATTTTAATTGATGCAGCCGTTAAGCTCAACCATATTGACGATATAGCTTTTGTCATTGTTGGGAAAGAAGAAGCTTTAGAAAGATTACAAAGATATTGTGAGCGGAAAAAAGCCACTAATGTTATTTTGAAGCCCTTTCAACCTAGACATAAGTTACCTGAAATGTTAGCAGCAGCTAATATTGGTATGGTGATGCAAAAACATAACGTCATTTCTTTTAATATGCCTTCTAAAATCCAAGTATTATTGGCCAGTGGCAAGGCGATTATTGCTTCCGTTCCTGCTAATGGAACTGCAGCAAGGGCTATTGAAAAAAGTGGCGGGGGTTTAGTGGTTCCCCCAGAAGATGCTGAAGGATTAGCTTCAGCAATAGAACATTTATACTTAAATCCTCAAATAGTTAAATCCTTAGGAGAGCAAGGTCGAGAGTATGCTAAAAAGGTGTATAATTTTGAACCTATTTTAGAGAAATACGAAGAATTATTATTGTCAATGAAAAAGCCAACTAAAAAATTTAATAAGAATAAGTTATGGTAAAGTGGTTTGTTTTGAAAAACAATCAAACACTGGTACTTTTAGCTTTATTACTGACAAGATTTAAACCTTTTTGCACAAAGTGAGATAAACATACCAATGATTATTTAATTCTATTTAACAGAGAACGAGTGAGAAATTAAGGTCAACCCCACCCGTTAAAATAAACGCTATCAGTCATCATCTTTAATGATTATCTTGAGTTGCTTTTTCTACACTTTTCTTAGGAAACTGACGACGACGACTATACCAAGTCCCTCCCCCGACCAAAATTCCTGTCAAGGCTAAGGATAATAATAAAGGCATAATATCCCCTTGAGAAAGAGATTGAAAACCAGCACCCATCATTACAAAGGGTAAAATACCGGGTAAAGTGCCGATTGTAGTTCCTACAAAATAATCCCGAAATCGAATAGAAGTAAGTCCGGCAGCAAAGTTGACAATACCATAGGGAATAATAGGCATTAAACGAATAGCTATCATGTAAAATAAGCCACCATGATACATTTCGCCGTCAATGGCTTCCCATTTTCCTGCTAGTTTACGACTCATATAGTCTCGGCCAATGGTGCGAGTAAATAGAAAAGCCATAACCGCAGCTAACAAAGCAGCAAGGGTAGTCCAAAGGGTTCCCCACCAAATACCAAATAGGACACCCCCCGTTAAGTTAAGAGGGGTAGAAGGTAGGATAAATAGGGTGGCAATGGTATAGAGAATCATATAAAGAATTGGGGCCCAAATGCCCATTTCTCCTAACCAAACTTGTAGTTTTTCGGGGTCTAGTTCCCTTAAAAGGACAATACCAATAATGGTTACGGCAACACAAAAGACGAGTAAGAGAATGATTCCTGATTTTTGTTTGGACACTGGACTCAGTTTCCTAGCGATACTTGTAAGTCCCTAGGGTATCATAAGATGTTTAAATTGGCTTAACTAAGTCTTCAAGGAGAATTTTACTACCAATTAAAATTAGGGTTAAACCACCAATTACTTCAATTTTTTGGTTAAACACACCACCAAACTTATGTCCGATAAACACGCCGATAAATGATAAGGAAAAGGTAATTAAACCGATGAGAGTACAAGGTAATAAAATAGAGGTTTTTAATAAGGATAATCCTAATCCGGCTGCTAAAGCATCAATACTGGTGGCAACAGCTAAGGCAAATAAGGTATAAGTATCTAAGGGATTAAATTTATCATCATCATCCATATCCTTATAAGCTTCATAAATCATTTTACTACCAATACCGAATAGTAAAATAAAGGCAATCCAATGATCGATATTGCTCATAAATGCTCTAAAAGACAAACCTGTTAACCAACCAATCAAGGGCATGATAGCTTGAAAGAGACCGAAAAATAAAGCTATTTTTAAGGCTTTATTGAGTTTGATTCGCTGAATCATAAAACCACTACTCAAAGAGACAGCAAAAGCATCAGCAGCTAACCCTAATCCTAAAAAAGTTATATTAACTAATTCCATTCTTTAATCATTGAAAGCTTACAAACTTCTCTACTATAACTTATCTTAGTTATTCAAGCTGTCATATTCATTTCATCTTTTAATCATATAGTTTTCATCTTTATTAAAGACTATTTAGGTTTCATTGTTGTACCATTCAACTAATTTATAACTTTTTAAAATAGACTTTTACTAATTAATTAAAATAAGTCTCGACGCATTCTAGTCAATACCTGCTTCAAAATCAAGAGATCACTGGCACAAATTTTGTAAATTTCCTCTGGGTCTATATTAAAGTAATCATGGGCTAAAATATTTCTAATTCCCTTGACATCTGACCAAGGAATTTCAGGATAACGATTATTTAAAACATCTCCCATCATTCTATCAATTCTTCTAATATTTTCGCTGATTGTAATTAGCATCATACTAATACTATCTAATCGGTCAAGACCTTCATCATTAACGATAAAGTCATCTGGTTTTTGTATAATTGTAAACCTACGCTCAATTCTACGAATTGCTTCTTCTATTTCTAGAAGTAGTTCAAATAATAAAGATCGATACGAGGCGCACCAAAAGTATAAATCCCTGAAATTTTCTCGCCTAAACCTTTTTTGGCTAGATAATTAGCAGCAATAATATCGAAAATTATAAATTCATATGATGATTGTTTAAAAATTAGATATTAGTTGTAACGTTATGATAAGTAATATATTTTTTTCTGGTTCTTTTCCCAATAACATCAGGACTTACATTATAATATTTAGCTGCTTGAGAGATATTAAAACTTAATATCTCTTCGTTTTCTAATTTATATTTAGTCATTGGTTTAATCGGTGAAATTTCAAGGACTTTGATAACTTCTTGAGCAATAGCTTTTGCTAATAAGGGAGGAACGGAGTTACCAATTTGTCGAAACCCGTGCCATTTTGTGACATGAAATCGAAACCAGTCAGGGTATGAATGGAGTCTTGCAGCTTCTCTTACTGTAATACATCTAGGGGTAAAAGGATGAATGGGACGAGGAGACGTATGGGCCCCACGATTACTGGGAGTTCCTGCTCTTAAAGTATTACAAAAACCGTCAGGATGCAACTTTAAAAACCGGCTGATGGGTTCAATTTTTCCTTGAGGAGTATTATTAAATCTGTCTATAGATTTTTGTGTGTGTTTGGTTCTTAAACTAGCAGTTAATAATTGTTTATTATATATTCTTGAATAAGAATAATCATCAATTACATTAGATAAATCTCTAAGATTTTTTACATAACCACTTGGTTTTCCATAGTCAGCTATTACCCAATCTCGATAATTTAATTCAGGATAGTGATTGACTTCTGGTAAGTCTTGAATAGCATCTTTAACATTTGGAGTTGTAGGAAGAAATAAATTATCCTGTTGATTATATTGAGTAACAAAATTAGGATAATTCGGTAGAATCAACCCTTGTTTTGCTCCTAGTAAAAAAAGTCTTTCTCTCAGTTGAGGAACCCCATAATTAGCAGCGTTTAAATTTTGATAATCTGTTTTGACTTGATAGTTATTTTTAGCAAATTCATTAAAAATTTCTTCTAAAAAAATTTTATGTTTACCAATGGTCATTCCTGGAACATTTTCTATGATGAAATATTTTGGTTGTAACTCTATAACTAAACGGATAAAATGCTTAACCAAAGAATTACGACCATCTTCTAAACTCCGTTTTCCCATTAAAGAAAAACCTTGACATGGAGGACCACCAAATACAACATCAATAGGCTTATTTTTAATCTTTGATAACTCTCTAATTTGGTTAGCAGTTATCTTTGTCACTGAAGTACAAATCGTTGTCCAAAAAGGAAAATTATAATGATGAATACTGCAATGAATAGGATCAATTTCTACTGATGCTAAAACATCAAAACCAGCTTGTTCAAATCCCAGCGTCATACCTCCAACGCCGGCAAATAAATCAACAGCAATGGGACGTTTTTGATTCATATTTTTCTTAGTAAGTTTAACTTAGATTTCAAGAATAACTGGTGTATGATCGCTTGGTCTTTCTTGTTTTCTGGGTTCTATATCTATTGTACAATTAACTGCTTTTTCGTACAATTTATTGGTAAGATAAAGATGATCAATACGCCAGCCCCGATTCCGTTGAAGTCCCCCTGATCGATAATCCCACCAACTAAAATGCCCCCCTTCTGTGGTAAATTTTCTAAAAGCATCTTTTAGACCAATTTTTAATATTTTTTCTAAGGCTTCTCTTTCTAAAGGAGAGGACATAATATGATTTTCTTTACCCTTAGAATTATAAATATCTTTATCTTCTAAAGCAATATTAAAATCTCCACAAATACATAATTCATAAGACTCTTTTTTAATTAAATTATCTAAATAAGCTTTTAAAACTTTAAACCATTGTAACTTATATTCATATTTTTCACTGCCTACAGATGCACCATTAGGAACGTATAAGTTAATAATACGAATGCCATCAATAACCCCTGAAATAACCCGTTTTTGTTCATCAAACTGTTGAGCTATTTCTTCCCCAACCATAGGGGTAAATCCTGTGATCACATCTGTCATCGGTTGACGGCTAAAAATAGCAACGCCATTATAAGCTTTTTGTCCATAAATATAAACATGATAACCCAATTCTTCAAAAGGTTCTCTCGGAAAATCTTGATCGATTACTTTTGTTTCTTGTAAACAGAGAACATCGATTGAATTATTAGTTAACCAGTCAACAACATGAGGTTTTCTAGTCCGAATTGAGTTAACATTCCAAGTAGCAATTTTCATCTTTTGTGAATAATTATGAACTATTAATATTAATCAAAATAGTAAAATTGAGAACAGCTACCAGTGGATAGCTTAATTTATAATTTTTCACTGATAACTGTTCACTAAATAACTGAATTTAACCTGCATTCGCTAACACAGAATTACCGGTTAAAAGTTCGATAGCAGCCTCATATTGTAAATCATCTTTTGTGCCAATTTGTTGATAGGAAATCGGATCTTGAGCAACTACTTTATCTGGTTGAATTCCTAATTTATGAATATCGCTATGACTGGGCGTTTCATACTTAGCCACTGTAATAGCTAAACCGGCACCATCTGGTAACTCAAATAAGGATTGAATTAACCCCTTACCAAAAGTTTTTTCTCCGACTAATGTTGCTCGTCCATTATCTTTTAAAGCACCAGCTAGAATTTCACTCGCACTAGCGGTTCCTTGATTCACTAATAATACTAAAGGATCGTCAGTCAATGCAGTTCCTGATGCGGTAAAACTATCCTGCACCCCTTGACGATTAACAGTATAAACAATGGTTCCTTGATCCATCCATAAACGAGCTACTTGTATCCCTGCTTGTAAGAGTCCTCCTGGATTATTTCTGAGGTCTAAAATATAACCTTGCGCTCCTTCTTTTTCTAAGTTATTGATAGCTTCTGCCATTTCTTGGGCCGCATTAGCACTGAACTGATTCAACCGAATATAACCGATGGGAAGGTTGGGAATTGGTTGATTTAAACTAGCAGTAACTGGACTTAAAGAAATGCGATCGCGAACAATTTTGATATCGCGCACGTCTGATTCTTTTTGGTAGGGTAAAATAGTCAAAGAAACCGTAGTTCCCCTCGGTCCGCGCATTTTTGTGGCTGCTTCATCGAGGGTTAAAGTGGTGGTATCGACATCATCAATTTTTAAGATGCGATCGCGGGCGTTGATCCCGATTGCTTCTGCGGGAGATCCTTCTATAGGGGCAACGACTTCTAAGTTACCCGTTTCAGGATTAATGTTAATTTGTAAGCCTACACCTGACAATTCTCCTGCGGTGCTAACTTGCAAATTATGATATTGTTCTGGTCTTAATAAACGGGTAAACGGTTCATCAAGACTAGCTAGCATTTCCTCGATGGTATCGTAGGTTTCTTGGCGATCATCTAAAGGACGTTTTAATAAATCTTGTCTTAATAACCACCAATTTTGATGATTAAAGGTATCATCTAAATAAGATTGATTAACCAGTCGCCACGACTGCAAAAGCAGCTTTTGATTTTCTGTAAAAGCACTAGCATTGGGAGTCCAAGCAAAAAAGTTGAACAAAAGGGAAAAAATAACGAGAAGAGTTACCCAAAATGCACGTTTTCTCATGAGACAAACTAAAATGTGAATGGTGTTGATTGCTTTAAGCAATTAATAAGTCTATTTCTATTGTGCCGAAATTGTAGCAAATTGACAGGTGTATTGGGAATGGTTCCCTCTGTAAGGGCTTAATATTATTCAGCACCTACATTAATTTTATTTTTTATGGCTGCCATCACTTAATAACCATACTGCCATTTTACCTTGACTAGGAATATCAATTTCTCCCATTTTAAAAAATTGATAAAATTCCTGTAAAGGTTCATATAAATTTTGACTAATTAGAATAGAATTAGGTTTACCTTCTACAGAATTCACAATCATGAGAAAACGAGCTACTTTAGCTGTATTACCAATTAAATTATAAATAAATTTTTGTTTACCTAATAATCCTCCGATAACTTCTCCTGAGTAAATTCCAATGCGAATCTCGAATTTGAGATGTTTTTCTTGACTAAAAGCTCGTACAATTCTTAACATTTCTAATCCCAATTCTATCACTGCTTTATCCCGATCTAATCGTGGTACAAATAACCCACTAGCAGCTAAATAAGAAGTTCCCACGGTACTAATTTTTTCTACATCATGGCGTTGCGCTGCATCATCAAAAGCACTAATAATATCATTTAAAAGTCCAACGGCTTCCTCTGCACTCATTAAATCACATTGTTCATCAAAGCCCACAATATTTGCTGATAATACAGTTACATGGGGAAATTTATCGGCAATTTTTTCTTCTCCTTGTTTCAATCGTTTTACAATAGGTGCTGGTAATGTTTTTAAAAGTAGTGCATCATTTTTTCTAATCTGTTCTTCTAGGGCTTCTTTTTCTTCATCAATGGTTCTAGCCATCTTATTAAATGCTCCAGCAAGTTGACAAAATTCATCATCGGAAGGGACAGTTACAACAACATTACTTTGTCCTGATGTAATTTTTTTTGTACCTGAAATTAATCGATAAATTGGCATCACTAAACGACGGGAAAGAAAGAGCGATAAAATTGTGACAATTGGAACTAAAATAGCACTGGTGACTAATACTCTTTTACCAAAAATTTGTATGGGTTCAAATGCTTCACTAACATAAATTTTTGATAAAATCACCCAGTCCAAATTATCCGATAATTTTAAAGGAGCGTAAGCAACTAAAGAAGAAACACCACGATAATCATCTAAAATTCCTAATCCTTCTTCTCCTTTCAGGGCTTTTTCAATAGAATTAGTTTTAACTTCTTGTAATAAAATAGGACTGTTATTTTCTTTTATTCTCTGAATAATTCTATCAGATATATTTTGTTTTTTTAGTTCTTTAAAATACGTATCAGGATTTTCTACTAAGAAACGAGACTGAGAACGCATTAAATAATCTGAACCCACTAAAATAGTTTCTCCTGTTTTTCCTAATCCGTCTTTTTTCCATTGAAAATTACCTGTCATGATACGATTAATTTCATTGACAGGTAACTGAAGTAATAGGATGCCTACTAAATTTGACTGTTGAAAAATAGGACTACCAATAAAAGCGACAGGTTGACCATAACTAGGACGAAAAGAGGTAAAATCTATAACTTCAAATGCCCCCCTTTCTCGATTATTTTGTAAGGTTTCAAATAGATTAGCTGCCCCACTATAGGCATAAGGACCATCTTTAAAGCTAGTGGCAAAGCCAGTATCTTTATGTACACTATAAACAATATTTCCTGTTTCACTATCAACCAAAAATAAATTTCTATAATCAAATCTAGTGGTTATTGATCGAAAGAACTTATGAAAATTTTGATGTATTTCACTGTATTTGCTCCCATCTTGAGCCATGTCTAAACGACTTTTATTGTCAACATCATAAGGATTTTTTACTAAATAGTGATATTGGAGATACCGAGCAATATTTTCTTTGGGAAAGTAACTTAAAACCGTTGGATTTCCATCCACATTCATTTGTAAACGAGGAATAAACTCTTTTTCATAAAATCGCCAAAGCTCAGAGATCATATTGCTAGAAACTTCCTCATTTTCTAATTGATTAAAACTATCAGTAAAAGATACTGTCGCTTCAATCACAGTGGGATCTTCTGCTAAAGTGATAGCATGATTTTGAACATAATTAAAGTATGATTGAACTTGTCTAGCTCTAGAGTTTCTTAATTCCGTAATTTGATAATATATGTTTTCTAAAATAGCTTCTTTGCCACTGGTGTAACCAACATAACTTATGACTAAAATAGATGCAATACTAACAGCAAGTAACATTAACATCAGTTTTGACTGAATACTTAATCGACTAAAAAATTTCATTTAGTTTTTTGTTTAATGAGTCTCTCTACTTTTTAGATTAACTTAGACATCTCTTATCAGCCTTAAAACTTTGGTGAAACTTTATTTTTATTTATTATTTGTCGACGACAATCACTATTAAATATTCTTAAAATAATATAGAATTAAAAGCAAAATTAGATTTTTTTTGGTATAATAAACCAACTTAAACTAAAAACTTAGCATAGGAAAGTCAAACAAAAAGTGTCAATTAATTTTCAAGAAATTATTGCTAAACTCAACGAATTTTGGAGCGCACCGCAAAGCGAATCTCTTCGAGATCGCGGTTGTTTAATTGTTCAGCCTTACGATACGGAAAAAGGGGCAGGGACCATGAGTCCCCATACTTTTCTTCGGGCGATCGGGCCTGAACCCTGGGCTGTTGCCTATGTCGAACCCTGTCGTCGTCCCACTGATGGCCGTTATGGTGAAAATCCTAACCGATTTCAGCATTATTTTCAATATCAAGTATTAATAAAACCGTCTCCCGATAATATTCAAGAAATTTATTTAGACTCGTTACGAGCATTAGGCATTAAACCAGAAGATCATGATATTCGTTTTGTAGAAGATAACTGGGAATCTCCTACTTTGGGAGCTTGGGGTGTCGGTTGGGAAGTCTGGTTAGATGGCATGGAAATTACCCAATTTACTTACTTTCAGCAATGTGGTGGTATTGATTGTCGTCCTGTTTCTATTGAGATTACCTATGGTTTAGAACGATTAGCAATGTATCTACAAGAAGTAGAAGCTATTACTAAAATTCAGTGGAATGATCAGATTAATTATGGTGATATTTTCTTACAAAGTGAAGTAGAACAATGTACTTATAATTTTGAAGCATCCGATGCAGATTTATTGTTTAAATTGTTTGCTTTATATGAACAAGAAGCGAAACAATTAATTGCTCGTGGTTTAGTTTTTCCTAGCTTAGATTATGTTTTAAAATGCTCTCATTCTTTCAATTTGTTAGATGCGAGGGGAGTGATTGCCGTCGCAGAAAGAACTCGTTATATTGGTCGTATTCGTAATTTAGCGAGGGAAGTGGCTAACTTATATTTACAACAACGAGAAAGGTTAAATTTCCCTTTACAAAAATCATAATTGAGGCGAATTAATCAAACTCTGGAGAGCAGATGTCTGCAACAGGAAACTCCCAACTTGGGAGTATTTCAGGTACAGTCAAAATACCTCCATCATGAAGAATTATTATCTCTTTTTTATCTTACCTGATGACCCTGTGGATAAGATTCATCAATCTGCTTTAGCTGCGGCCTTAACCGATAGTTTAGAAGTTACAGGGAAAGTTGCAGATAATGCACTCGCAATCGCCTATGACCGCATTTGCGCTACGGTAAATGGCAAAATTGTCGTAAAAGCTCCTGACTGGGCTTATCTATTACACTATTTTAGCTGTCTCAGTCCACTAAAGTAATTCCTCACTCCGAACTCTTAACTAAACGTGACCGTAAATGACGTAAAGTGGTTATAAATGATACCTGAGCATAGGTATAGCAGCATACAAAATCTAGGTCTAATTGCATTATGACAATTCGTACCGTTACTACAACCCCCTTTGATGACCAAAAACCTGGAACCTCTGGACTCCGAAAAGGGGTTCCTACCTTCCAAAAGCCGAATTATTTAGAAAACTTTATTCAATCGATCTTCGATAGTCTCGATGGTTGCGAAGGCCAAACCCTGGTAGTAGGAGGGGATGGACGTTATTATAATCGTCAAGCCATTCAAATTATCCTAAAAATGGCTGCAGCTAACAATATCGGGCGCATTTTAGTGGGTTGTGGTGGTATTTTTTCCACGCCAGCAGCATCCGCCGTTATTCGCAAATATAACGCTTTTGGAGGCATTATTTTATCCGCTAGTCATAACCCTGGGGGTCCGAATGGAGACTTCGGGGTAAAATATAACGTCAGTAATGGTGGACCTGCACCGGAAAAAGTTACCAATGCTATTTACAATCGCACCAAAACCATCAGTGAGTATAAAATTTTAGACGCGGCCGATATCAACTTAGATCGCCCCGGTTCCTTTAAACTAGGGACAATGGACGTAGAAGTGATCGACTCTGTAACCCCTTATGTGGAGTTGATGCAAGAATTATTCGACTTCAATAAAATTAAGTCAATGGTGAGTTCTGATAACTTCAGAATGTGTATGGACTCCCTTCACGCGGTGACTGGACCCTATGCGAAAGCGTTATTTGAGAAGCATTTAGGGGCCAAAGAAGGAACGGTACAAAATGGGACACCTTTAGAAGACTTTGGGGGAGGCCATCCTGATCCTAACTTAGTTTATGCCCATGATCTTGTAGAAATCATGTTTGGAGACAATGCGCCGGACTTTGGAGCAGCATCCGATGGAGACGGCGATCGCAATATGATCTTAGGTAAAAACTTTTTTGTCACCCCTAGCGATAGTTTAGCCGTGTTAACCGCTAATGCTACCCTAGTCCCAGGGTATAAGGATGGTATTGCAGGAGTTGCGCGATCCATGCCAACCAGTGCGGCCGCTGATCGAGTTGCTGCTAAACTGGGTATAGACTGTTATGAAACCCCCACCGGTTGGAAATTCTTTGGCAACTTATTAGATGCAGGAAAAGCCACCCTTTGCGGTGAAGAAAGTTTTGGCACCGGATCGAATCATATTCGAGAAAAAGACGGACTTTGGGCGGTACTTTTCTGGTTGAATATTCTAGCGGTAAAAGGGGAGTCTGTCGAAAAAATTGTCAAAGATCATTGGCAAGAATATGGCCGTAACTACTATTCCCGTCATGACTACGAAGAAGTCGAGTCAGGCCCGGCTAACGAGTTAATGAACCGTCTGCGATCGCTGGTAGGGGACATGAAAGGCAAAACCTATGGTAACTATGAAGTTGCCTATGCCGATGATTTTGCTTATACTGATCCTGTAGATGGGAGTGTTAGCGAAAAGCAGGGTATTCGGATCGGCTTTACTGATGGTTCTCGTATTATTTTCCGCCTCTCAGGAACAGGAACAAAAGGAGCAACCTTACGGGTATATTTAGAAAGTTATGAACCTGATGCCAGTAAGCATGATGTAGACACCCAAAAAGCCTTATCTTCTCTAATTGAATTAGCAGAAGAAATTGCTCACATTAAGCAATTTACAGGACGGGATAAACCTACTGTGATCACTTAATTTTTAAACATGATCTCTGTTAGGGCCTTTACTCTGCTTAGTGTCCCCGACAGAGATTTTTTTTGATATGATAATGATGATAGAGCGATATCCTAATTCAAGTTTAAGGGCTAGTTACAACCAAGAGACACTACAGTTACTCGATATCAAGAATCCTATAAAGAAGATTTAGATAAATACATAAGTCAATCATTCCTGATAAAAAAAATTTAGCCTTACTGATATTTTATCAAAAAGTCGCTATGATAAACAGTAGCAAGATTCATGAAATCTTAGCAACTTTCTTTATAGTTTACTCAAGACCACCCTTTTGCAATTTTAAGTTGATACTATTATGATTGACTCATCTGTCAATACAATTGAAGAATTTGATCTCTCCCGTGAAGAGAGAGTCATCGAAATTCAAAACCTCATTGAAACCCTACGCATTGCTGATGAAATCGCTGATAAGGGTTACTTAATCACTAGCTCAGAATTAGCGGATTTAATGGATATAAATGCCAGTGCTGTCACCAGTCGGGGTGATCATTGGTCTTGGCGTAACTGGGTTGTTTCACGGGTTCGCCGAGAAGGAAATCAAATTCTTTGGCAACTCGAAAAAATTGATTAAGTCTGAAATTCAGTCTTACTCTAATCGAGTCATCAGATGGGAATATAGCTGAGGGTTAAACCTTAACCTTACTAATATTCCCATCTTTCTTTTTAGTCTTAATTATATCTATTAGCCTACATAGTTCTATCTTTCTCAACAAAAGCAATATTGAACAGGGGGTAGAGCGTAGGGTTTAGGGTGTCAATTGGATGAGAATTCAA
Source organism: Crocosphaera chwakensis CCY0110 (assembly GCF_000169335.1). Taxonomy (GTDB): domain Bacteria; phylum Cyanobacteriota; class Cyanobacteriia; order Cyanobacteriales; family Microcystaceae; genus Crocosphaera; species Crocosphaera chwakensis. The sequence goes on along the minus strand of NZ_AAXW01000008.1, from coordinate 26,332 downwards.
ACTCCAACCAATTGAATAATTGAATATACCGTACAGACGGTAGGGTTTTAAACTCAAAAGCTCCTGGGGTGGGATGTTAAAACAGGCAAAAATTGACCACACCCCATACCCCATAACCAGGAGCGAAGCGACGATAAACGAGTTTCATTGAACTCAGGTTCAAAACTGACTGCCATTGTGACACAACTTTTGTTATAAATAACAGAATAGCAACTACTTATAAAGACTTAGGTATAACCTAGTATGACTTCTTCCTATTTTCAAAACGCACCTATTCGCATTTTTAATTCTAATTTTATTCCGACTCTCGTTTCTGTGGGTCTTCATGGTCTGGCATTATTTCTACTGGTTCCTTATGTTACCAATTTACCCACCTCTGAATCAGAAGGAACTGACCAAGGACCGATCAATGTTCCCCTCATTGAATTAAACCCTAGTGAACAAAGTCGTTTACCTGAGGATAATTCAAGTTTATCGAGTATGCCAGAATTCCCTAATTCTACTTTAGGGGATCTGCCTATGTTAGATTCTCCTTCTTTAGAGTCTTCTTTACCTAATAATTTCGATAATTTACCAACTCCCCCTGCTTTGCCCCCTCTACCTCCCCTAAATTCCTACAACGATTATAGTAGAATCCCCGTAGAACTACCACCACGACGATCTTTTCCTAGCAACCCTCCATCGATCAATCGCACTCCCTTACCACCTCCTTCTCTACAAACCCCAACCCCAAAAACCCCTCCCATACCTGACACAAAAACCCCTGAAATGGTCGATCCTCGTCAAAATATTGACTTTGGCGACCCCACCCCTGCTAGACCCAATAATCCACTATTTCAAGGCGATCGCCCCAACAATCAAAATCCCCTAGGAAATAACCCCTCTCGTAATCCTCAAATATCTCGTAATCCCAATAACAACCCAATCCGACGGGATGAAATTGTGAGAAATCTCCTCGAAGATACTTTAGAAGGAGCGGATAATTTAACCTATAATCCTCAAGGGACAAAACGCGAAGATGCCAGAGACAGGGATCTTGAATGGATGCAGCAAACGGGAGTCACGTTGAAACCCAGTCAAATGATGACGATTAAAGCAACCTATCCTAAAGCTGCTTGTAACCTAAAATTAGAGGGAAGTGCGATTTATAACGTTTTAGTTAATAACAATGGACAACTGAGAAAACCCCCTTTTATGACTCGTAGTTCAGGCTACGGCCTTTTGAATAATCAGGGATTACAAACAGTCAGATCCCGTAGTTTTCCTCAATCAACACGGGTAAAAGTTCTTTTTGAATACGATCCAAACATCTGCGGAACTGGTGTTGCTGAGGGGGAAAGAAACAATCAACCCCAAGCGTCTCCTTCTGCTACACCCAACACGCCGGCTCAACCGAATCCAACGCCTCAAACGCCCCAAAATCAGGCTCCCTCTGCTCCCCCAGAGCCGAAAACTCCTACGCCTGCTCCTGAAAATTCCACTAATTCTACCCCTAAAACTCCAATAGAGCCGAAACCTCCGATTCAACCGAATCCAACGCCTCAAACGCCCCAAAATCAGGCTCCCTCTGCTCCCCCAGAGCCGAAAACTCCTACGCCTGCTCCTGAAAATTCCACTAATTCTACCCCTAAAACTCCAATAGAGCCGAAACCTCCGACTCAAACGCCCCAAAATCAAGCCCCATCTGCTCCCCCAGAGCCGAAAACTCCTACGCCTGCTCCTGAAAATTCCACTAATTCTATCCCTAAAACTCCAATAGAGCCGAAACCTCCGACTCAAACCCCCCAAAATCAAAGCCCACCTGCTCCCCCAAAGCCAAAAACTCCTACCCAAAGCCCGAAAACATCAACTGAACCGAGCAAAAGTCCTAATTCTTCTTCAGATACTAAAGTAGAAATAGACGGGCCAGCAGCCCCACGGGCTGGTAAAAAGTAGAGTTAGGCAACTTATACCAATTCTCAAAAGTCATTAAACACTTAAATCGTCGTCTGAGTGTCCAGTCTCTAGACGACGTTTCCTTACAACCTGAGTTTTGAGACTCCTAATGTTACTGAGTTACGAACGAAAATCTTTAGTGAGAAAGGTCAATAATTCTCGACGGTAAGCCTTTTGTTGCTAAAAATTCTTCCACCCGAACGTTTTGGAGATCGGTGGGAGAGGTAACGGACTGATGACGGGGAATTTTTGGGGCTGGAGATCCCGACATAAAGGGAGTAAAGCGTTTTTTTTATTATCCCTTAGATTGGGTAGGTATGAACAATTTAGGTAAGATAATCCAATATTATCTTACCTGAACAACCTAAAATATCTAGATTGCCCCTCATGTCGCTCTCGCTAGATTTGACCCGTGTAAAAATCTTTCTGTTGGGTTTCACTTCGTTTAACCCAACCTACGCGCGTCGGCGATCTCACTGGGGTCAAAAGAGCGGATTTGGTATTACCTCACCATTTAATTTTTAAACTTTCAAATTTAGCTATTACTTGTTCAGCATGATTGTGTTCTATTGAAAACGATCGTGAAATTTGAGTTAAAGATTGAATAAATTAAAGTCAGTGAAGAAGTCACCTTCTCCACTGCTCTCCAAAACGGTGCGTGACAGTTTCCCGTCACACCGCTCCTCAGTAGAACGGCTATTGTCATCAGTACGTCATCACAAGCATATCCTCAACCCATTTGTAATTGGATGGGATAATGGATAGTTGTTTTGGTATGACACTATTGCAGTCAGTTTTGTTACCAGACCTTTCCAAACTTCCGTCTGTTTTGGTCTTTTCATCATGGCAGTGTCGATGGAGTAATTGCCAATTTTTGTATTCATCTTTTCCGCCTTTCGACTTAGGGATGATATGGTCTAGCTCTATTAGGTCTCCATCTTTGAAAGTTAATCCGCAATGGGTACATTTCCCTTTTTGCTTTTTGAGCAATGATGCTGTTCGCTTAGGCATCTCAGGGTTTTTTCCCATTCTTGTACTCCAGTAAATCAGGTTGCCATTGTATGGGCTGGCATTCCCTTTAACCTTAATGTATTTATCATTGAATGTGAATTCATCGTGTAACTTTAAGGTAAAGAGTTCATTGTTGCTTATCTTTGTAGCAAAAACCCAATTTTTGTTACCAACGTGATGAAAGTATTTGTTTTTTACAAACTTTCTTCCCTTATTTTGGTGTCTTTTCTTACCCCATTTCCATAACTTCCAAAATGTTATGTTTTTGAGTCGCCTGAACACTTTGCTTGAACTAGCTATTGCGAAGTAATTGCACCAACCTCTAATTATTGGGTTGAGATTATCAATGAGAGCAGCTTGTCTCTTTGATTTGTGTTTTCTGATTATTTCAGCAATCTTTTGATAGTGTTCTGATGCGCTATTTTTACTGGGTGAGATAATAGTTTTGAAGCCTAGAATATTCCCTTTATATTTTGCACTTCTATATTTTCCAGACTTAAATTGTCTGATGTGAAATCCCAAGAAATCAAATCCAGGTTTTTCTTTTTTGTAGTGCATTAATGTATGGGTTGTTCTTGTTTTACTGGCTTTTATTTCTAACCCCATGTCATTTAGCCATTGAGTTATGACCTCTATACATTTGTTAAGTATGTTTATGTTTTCATGAAATATCACAAAATCGTCAGCATACCTAATAAGATTTACGCTTTGTCGCTTATCTTTAGTATTTAGTGGTCTTCCCGTGGGACTTAATATTCTATATTGAACTACTAAGTCTTTAATTACATTTTCCATTCCATGTAAGGCAATATTCGCTAAAAGCGGACTTAATACGCCTCCTTGGGGTGTTCCATGTAAAGTTGGTTTTAACTCTATTCCATCCATAACACCAGCCTTCAGCCAAGCTCGGATTTGCTTCCGTAGGGTAGGATAGGTATTTAGTTTTTCGAGTAGTTTGTTGTGATTTATGCAATCAAAGCATTGACTGATATCGGCATCAAAAACATACTTAGACTTCTGTTTTATTGAGCCAAAGATTGCTGTAATTGCATCATGACATGAGCGTCCTGGTCTGAACCCGTATGAGTTAGGCTCAAATTTGGCTTCCCATTCTGGCTCAAGTGCCAGTTTGACAAGTCCCTGCATTGCTCGGTCTTTAATTGTCGGTATTCCTAATGGTCGCTTCTCTTGTTTCCCAGGTTTAGGAATCCATACCCTCCTAGTGGGAGCGACTTTTGTACCCAGTGTTAATTTATTTGTCAAGGTGAGACGCTGTTTTGGGATAGAGATTAACCCATCCACTCTGCGGTCTCCTACTTGATTATCTGAGTGACCGACGAACCGCTAGACATTTGCAGACCAGGATTTAATTAGAAGTTTTGGAGTCGGCGAACTAATTTGACATTACCACGACTAGACGCTTTGTAAATCCTCTTTTGCAACTTGTAGATGTTCTTTTCTAGCTTACGCCAGGGGATATCTGACCATTTATACATCGGTTTAACCGTGTTCATAACTTATTCATTGCTACTTGTAGCTTTACATTCCGTTCTACCGTGAGTCTGTCGGCATATCTTACGCATTACCATAAGCGTTAGCTTCTGACTCAATCTTTCCTATCTATTACCTACCTTTTTTGGTAGATGTTTTGTCTTAGCTGACTACTCAATCTTTCGACCTTGATTGAGAGTAAATAGATAGGTTACTTCGTTCCTCATTTTCATTGTTTTGTTCTCTTAGAGTGGAAGCGTCCGCCGAGTTTTAGGGTAGTGCTGAGAAAAGTTATTGAACACTTTTCCCACCCTTTATGTTCAATTAGTTGAACCTTATGACCTTTTGGTACTCCCAGTGTGTATAGCCTTATTCCACTGGTTTGGGGATAACGACGGTTCTCAAACCTTCCTTCACTTCTGTTACTCATAAGAACTTGCTCACGTGATACCAAATTAGGCTATTAGTATCTTTACGCTTTTTCTCCCGCTTCAGGGTTTGATGGCTAGTCTCGAACCTGGGGAAAATGCTTTCAATCAAGCACCATGACGGTAAGACTTGTGATTTCTAGGGTACTTTCACTCACTTACATGAAAATGAAGTTATCATTCTATTGAGGATTAAAGTGCGAACTCCAACCAAATTGGTTTACTCAACAGATGCTCTCTATCCCCCTATATGTATAGGTTTCAGAGAAACGAATCGCACTCAATGGTCCCCTAGCGATGAAGTTTTTAATGGGGGGATAATGACATGAAGTTAGTTGACTAACAAGAATAATAGTTAATCCCCATTGGTAAAAGGTGTCCATGAAGGTTATCTCCAAGGTTCGCTTAGTCGCTAGGAAGCCCAATATGGAAGCTTATAATGACTCAAAAAAATAAAGCCCCTGAGATAGGGGCTTAAACATTGTTAACTGGATTTTCCAGCTAAGGTACGGCGTTTCATGACCAGTTCGTAGGCTTCGATGATATCGCCTTCTTCCCAATCATTAAACTTATCCACACCAATACCACACTCATATCCAGAGTTAACCTCTCGCACATCTTCTTTAACACGCTTAAGAGAATCTAAAGCTCCTTGATACACAACTTGATTATTTCTATGGACACGGATTTGACGGTTACGAACTACTTTACCCGATTGTACATAACAACCAGCTACCGCACCACGACCGACGCTGAACACAGCCCGAACTTCTGCTCGACCTAAAGGTGATTCTACTTCTTCGGGTTCGAGTAATCCTTCCATAGCCCCTTCAATATCATCAAGGAGTTTATAGATAATATCGTATTCGCGGATATCCACTCCTTCATGATCGGCTGCTGCCCTAGCACCACTGGCTAAGGTGGTATTAAAGCCAATGATTACCGCGCCACTGGCGGCTGCTAAATCCACATCCGTTTCCGTTACTTCTCCTGGAGAAGCTAGAAGAACCCGTATTTGTACTTCATTTTGAGGCAACTGTTCTAGAGAACCTAAAATAGCTTCAACAGATCCTTGAACATCGGCTTTGAGGATGAGATTTAGTTCTTTTAACTCTCCTTCTTGTGCCTGGGCTGATAAGGTACTTAAAGTAACCCGACGAGAAGACATCGCTTGTTGTAGCCGAGTTTGACGTTGATTTTCCGCATTATCTTCAGCAACGGTACGAGCTTCTTTTTCACTAGGATAAACATCAAATTCATCCCCTGCAGCAGGAACACTATTCAACCCTAAAATTTCTACAGCAAAAGAGGGGGAGGCTTCTTCTACTTTGTTGCCTCGATCATCAATCATGGCCCGAATTTTACCGAAGACAGAACCAGCTACAATAGCATCTCCGACTCGTAATGTCCCGTTTTGGATTAAAAGGGTAGCTACTGGTCCTCTAGTCCGATCTAAGTTGGCTTCTATGACCGTTCCTTTCGCTAAGCGATCGGGGTTAGCTACCAATTCTTCTACTTCTGAGACTAGGACAAGCATCTCCAATAATTCATCGAGATTTTCCCCTTTCAAAGCACTGACTGGCACCATAATGGTTTCACCGCCCCATTCTTCAGGCACTAAACTTAGTTCTGAGAGTTCTTGTTTAATGCGATCGGCGTTAGCTTCTGGTTTATCAATTTTATTGATGGCCACCACAATGGGAACTTCTGCTGCTTGGGCGTGGCTAATAGCTTCTCTAGTTTGAGGTTGCACCCCATCATCGGCAGCAACTACGAGAATAGCCATATCTGTCACTCTCGCCCCTCTAGCTCGCATAGCAGTAAAGGCTTCGTGACCAGGGGTATCTAAGAAGACAATTTGTTGAGTTTCTCCTCCATGATCGATATCCACATGATAAGCACCGATATGTTGGGTAATACCTCCTGCTTCGCCTTGAGCCACTTTGGTTTTACGAATGGAGTCAAGTAAAGTGGTTTTCCCGTGGTCGACGTGACCCATAATGGTAACCACAGGGGGGCGACGTTGTAGATTTTCTAAGTCTTGCTCGTCGAGCATTTCCGTATTCTTAGTGGCCGCTGATTTCGCTTCTGGAATTTCTACTTCAATATCAAAGGATTCTGTGACCATTTTGGCCGTATCTTGATCCAAGGTTTCAGTAATATTGACTGCAATCCCTTTTGAGAACAGATGTTTAATAATTTCTGTTTCGGCAATTTGCAATTGTTCTGAGAGTTCTCTAACAGTTAAGTTTCTCTCTAGAACAACTTTTTCAGGCCGCTGACGAGCTTCTGGCCGTTCTCGACGTTCATTTCGGTTCCGTTCAGGAGGGCTATCGGCAGTTTTTAGGGTTGGTTTTTTCGGTTTTTGGGTGTTATTAGTGTTAGGTTTTGTTTGAGATTTAGGTTTAGGGGGACGGGCTGTAGACAGACTTAAACTGAGAGAAACAGGATTAGCATTAAGTTCGGTTTCAAAATCTTCGTCATCGTCATCGATGGGTTGGAAACGGCGTTTTCCTTTAGTCGAACTTTTACTCTTACCTTTAGGTTCTTGTTCGTCTTCCTCCTCATCCCAATCTTTCCGTTTAGAAATACGGGGAGGAGACGGACGTTTTAATTGAGGTTTAGGTTTGAGAACAGCATCGAGGGTATCGTCATTATCCTCTTCTTCTTCAGTCATGTCTGACGCTGGCTTGACAGAAGGAGCCACTAGGGCGGGGGCTTTTTCTTCCTCTTCTGCTTGAGGAGGAACAGGGCGTTTTAAGTCAGGTTTACTCGGACTAGGCTTTTTGAGATTTTTTTGAGTTGGTTGAGTCTCTTGTGACTCCTCTGATTTAGATACTGTCGGCTTTTGAGCCTTATCTTTAGGTTTGGGAGGAGTATTCTTCGACGTTTTCTTAGACGGTTTAACTTTATTTTTCCCGTCCCCAGAAGATTTAATCGGTTTATTTTTAACCGGTTTACTGATTGGTTTTTGAGGAGACTCTGGGGAAGATTTCACTGGGGGTTTCAGCAATTGAGGAGGTTCTACGAGATTGGCTGCAGTAGGTTCTGGTTCTCCTTCAGGTGTTTTAGGATCGGGTTCTGGGGAAGGAGACGGTTTAGAGGGAGGTTGAGGGGGTTGGGCAGCGGTGGGAGGTGTTGGTTTTTGGGGGGGGTTGGGAGACACTGGCGGTTTAGGGGGAACAGGGGGACGAGGAGACTTCAGGTTAGATGATGAGGTCTCTGAAGGCGTAGGTGCAGCATTGGGACGAACTTGTTTGTGGTGAATGGCTAAAATTTGTTGTTTTTTGTCTCCTGAGGCTCCTCCATCGTTAGCGCGAGAGGTTCCTTGTTGAGCAAGATATTTGTCAACCATTCCCTTGATTCGTTCGGCATCTGATTCAGTAATCGTGCTACTGTGGCTTTTAACAGCAATATTTAGCTGCTCACAAATTTCTAAAATGTCTTTGTTTTCTAAGCTCAATTCTTTTGATAAATCGTAAATTCTGACTTTGTGTGCGTTTTTCATCCACTATCCCCCTGACTAGGTTTTGGCTACTGTAGTTGTTCAAGTCGCCTGTAAAAGCGACGGCTAAGCTCTTGGGTTGAGCTATTGGTTTTAGGTTTAATAATCATGACTACGAAAACAATGTTCTCTCCTATGCTAACGATAATTGTGGGTTTATTCCCTAAATTTTTCCCGAAATTCTATATACATAATCATGGCAAAAATCAGGTATCCTCAACAAGCTATGCTAGACGTTCCCACAATGTTTGGTAGATACTATCAGGAACAGAGGCTTTAAGTCCCCGTCCTAAACGATTTTTTTGACTGGCTAGGGTTAAACAACTTTTGTTAGGACAGAGATAGGCCGATCTTCCCATCCCCTGATCTAATTGTACCTGCCGAGAAGGATAGACTCGTACAATTCGCCAAAATGCTTCTTTCGGAGCAACTCGTCGACAACTAATACAACGTCTATAATTGGGTTTGATGACACTTTTTTCGGGCATAGAACACAAGTTATTCCGTCGTCAGTCCAAGAATACAAGTTTGATGATTAAGACAAGGTGGAATTATCAAACTCATCTGAACTGTCGAGATCAGATTCTTCGTCAAAGTTTTCGTCTTCAACGGCAGAGGTCATGGGCTCTAATTCAGTTTCATCCTCTTCGTCATATTCTTCTTCTCTAGTTTCGGCTTCTAGTTGTCTTTTTTCAGCCTCAGCTTTATAAATGGCTATATCTTTGATATCGATTTTCCATCCGGTTAAACGGGCAGCTAAACGAACATTTTGGCCTTCTTTACCAATGGCTAAACTGAGTTGATCTTCGGCCACTAATACTAAGGCGTGACGTTCTTCTGCATTTAATAATACGACTTCATCAACTCGCGCTGGACTCAAAGCATTGGCGATATAGGTAGCAGGGTCTGGAGACCAACGAATGACATCAATTTTCTCTCCTCTGAGTTCGTTGACCACTGCTTGAATACGAGAACCTCTAGCCCCAATACAGGCTCCTACAGGATCAACGTCTCGTTCTAGGGTATCCACTGCAATTTTGGTTCTCGGTCCGACATAACGAGAGGGGGGGTTAGCTTCTCTAGAAACGGCCACAATACGGACAATATCTTCTTCAATTTCGGGGACTTCGACGGAAAACATATCCACCACTAAACCGGCAGCCCCACGGGATACCAAGAGTTGAGGACCTCGGTGGGAGCCTTCTCGGACTTTTTTAAGTAACACTTTAAACGAAGCATTGGCTCGATAGTTATCGTTGGGAAGTTGCTCCCGTCTGGGTAAGATGGCTTCGACTTCGGGCTGCCCAAAAGTACTTTGTACGGCGACAATAATATCTTGTCGTTCAAATCGTAAAACTCTTGCATTTAGAACCGTTCCTTCTAACTCATGAAATTCTTCTTGAATTAGTTTACGCTGTTGGTCCCGTAATTTTTGTAGAAGGACTTGTTTAGTTTGAATGGCGGCCATGCGACCAAAATCTTTTTGTTCGGGGGTCACATCTAAGACCACTTCATCTCCGAGTTGAGCTTCGGAGGCCACTTCTTGAACTTCTTGTAGGGAAATATGATGATCGGTATTTTCGACTTCTTCAACAATTCTTTTGGTTGATAAAATACGAAACCCCTCCTCTTCTGTATCGAGTTCTACCTCGAAATTATCAAAATATTCATCATAAAATTGTTGACGATCTAGATTTTGAGAACGACGAAACCGTTCATACCCTTTGAGTAACGCTTCTCTCAGGGCTTCTTGAACGGCTGTTTTAGGTAAATTATGCCGTTGACTAATTTCTTCGATCATCTGGGTCAATCCCGGTAAACTAACTAATGACATATTAAGAAATCCTCTCTTACCTCTTCAATTTTGGTTAGTCTGCTAATTGCACTTGAGTAATGACAGAACAAGGGATGGCGATCGCTCGTCCTTTACGATTGAGATACACTGCTTTGTCATCTCGTCCCTGGAGTCTTCCCTGCCATTCTTTTTTATCCTTATAGGGCGGATTTGTGGTAACGTTGACCTCAAAACCCTTAAAAGCAACAAAATCCCGTTCATCGCTTAAATATCGAGAAATCCCAGGACTCGAAATTTCTAAGACGTAAGCTCCAGGCATAATGGCGGTTTCGTCTAAGACCGCTTCTAAGGCGCGACTCACTTGTTCACAGTCGTTTAAACTGGTATCACTGTCAGGGTTACGAATATCAACCCGCAGGACGGGAGGACGTTTATTAGTTTGAAACACTACCTCTACTACGTCTAACCCCATTTCTTGAACAATGGGGGTGGCTAAATCGATAATTTGTGGAATCAAAGGATGAGTCATGATTCAGACCATAAAAAAAAGCGGGTTATTGCCCCACTCCCTTTACATCTCAATAAATTGGGAATATACGGTATTAACTACCGTTTGAATGTGCGTTAAATTATTAGTTTAGCAAATCTTGTCTCACAACGTCTGGTTAAACATACTATTCTCTGTCAATTGTTCTATGTTGCTCAAACTCCAGGTCAAAGTTAAACCCAACGCCAAACAGCAGAAAATAGAAGAAATGGCCGATAATCATTTTAAAATCGCGGTCAAATCTCCCCCCACCGATGGGAAAGCCAATCAAGAACTTATAACTCTCTTGGCTAAACACTTTAATGTGCCAAAATCTCACATTTTGATTAAATCGGGGGTTTCCTCCCGTAACAAGTTAGTTGAAATTGACACCTAAAAAAAAAATAATCTCTCCGAGGAGAGACTTTAAAAAAAAATAATAATCACAGAAGTCACTCTGCTTTAACGGGTCACCTGTTGTACTAAAGCCATCACATCACTACGGCTAAGTTTTTCTTTACCTAAAGCCATCACTTCTAGAGTTCCGTGGGCTAAAGCTAAAGGAATTTTACAAAAATCTAAAGCAGGCCCAGGCCCGAGGGATTGGGTGTAAAGATCGGCTAATTTCAGGTTATCGCGGGCATATTGATGAACATCTTCAATTTTCCAGCCTTGAGGAATAAAATTAACCCCACGGCGTAAGTCTTCTCGATGATTTCGTACAATATTAACCGCTTGTAACCCTCTACCAAACCCTATGGCATATTGACGATTAGTTTGGGTTCCGTCGTACCAAGCCCATAAATCCGATAATAGCAAGCCCACAGCACCAGCAACACTGAAGGTATATTGGTCTAGATGGGCTTTTGTGCGGATTGTCCAGTTATTTTCAGCCCAGTAAGCCATGCGATCAGCCATGGATGCTGTGGCATCCCAAACCCGTGGAGCAATGGTGGGAGGGGCTAACATCGCCCATTGTCCTAACCGTAGACTGACATCGGGTAAACAATGACTATAGGGAACTAATCCTACGGAAAAGTCTTCAATTCTTGACATTTCTACGGCTGCTTGTAAATTAAGGCTCATTTGTCGCAAAATTTTGCCTTTGGTGAAGTTATCAAGATCAGGGTGATCCTCGACTTCATCAATCGCTCGCATACAAAGGTAAGCAGAAGCAACCGCATCCTGTAAGTCACCGGGAAGACGACTGATAGGAATATAAAAGGTTCGACTGGTTTCTCTAAGAGTCTTTAGAGCATTATTGCGTAAATTCATTAATTTCACTCCTCACGCCAACTTTAAGCATTAGCATACACTTACTTATCTGTGAGATCCCACTAAACGATTGTGAAGTTCCTGACAAACAGAAATTGGGGGTTTTATCATGAGAGTTAGAACGTAGGACGGTATTTTTATAAAGATGGTGTCCATTGTATTATGGTTCGCCAAAATTTGCCGTAATCCCCTATTCGATCCTTCTGACTCAGAACTCAAAAGCCCGAATCCAGGTTATTTAAGGGCATTAGCTTGGCTCAGAAATGGGCAATAAATCCTTTGTGAGTCCAAAGAGAAATTAATGATTTTTTAACCCAAAAAAATACTGACAAATCATCGAAGGGTTAGCTGACAATCATCTAAACCCTTGTTCAAAAAGGAATCTCCCGATGTTCAATCGGGAGATAATTAAATTAATCAAATTAATTAAATTAATCAGATTACACAGAATGAACAGTATTTTTAAACTGTCCAAAGAGTTCACAAAACTCTTCATAGCTGATGCTATTGTCACTGTTTTTATCAGCTAACTTTAGCATTTCCTCAATTTGGCTGTCAGACAAACTGATATCAATATCTCGCAAGCACAAGCGTAATTCTTCGAGATTAATGAAACCAGAATTATCTACGTCAAAGCGACGGAACCGTTCTAACATTCCCTCTTGAGGATGTTCTGTTAATTCTTGGTGTAATAGAGTAGTAAAGTCTCCAAAAGAGATAAATTCACTCCTAGGAGTTCCTGTGATCATATCCATTACTTCTTGCACCCGTTCAGAGGAGTAAGAACGACCAATTGACCTCAATAAAGAGTGTAACTCCACTGCAGAGAGGTTATCGTTACCATCTTTGTCAAACTTACTGAAGGTATTGCGATAAAAATTCATTTGTTGATCGCTAATTTCCCCAAGATTACAAGCAGGATTAATTTTACCTTCGGCTAGAGCATCAAGGTGTTCGATCGCACTCAAAGTATAGGCCATGGTTTGCCACAATTGATGAGGATTAGAGTGCAGTAAGATTTCCTCTTCTTCTTGAGAAGTAATCGAATATTCTTCTCGTATTTCCTCAATGGAGCGTAACTCGTCAGGGGATAATTTATTCAGGAGTTCATTAAAGGATTCAAAGGGCTTTTTCCCGGTCATTACATCAAATAAATCTAAAACGATCGCTTGATGGGGATGTTCCCTCGAAGACTCCATAATGGTGTCGAGTAATGCTTGACGATAGCTTTCTTGACGTAACCACTCTTCGTGGTTTTGGTGATGTTCAATATCAACTAAGAAGGGATCTTCGACTTCTAATTCTGTCAATAACAGTTCATGTTCTTGATCGGTAATGTTGAGTTCTAGACGCATTTGACGCATCATCTCAAGACTACTGGCACTATTAGCATATCCTTCGTTGATGGATTCTTTAAGCACTCCTTTGTAAGCTTCGATTTTCTTCTCTTTATCGAATCCAGGTAGCACTTTTGCTAAAACATAAACTTCATCAGCGGTGAGATCATCTAACGCTCTACCATCAAGGAATTGAGAAACATTGAGCTTGAGTTTGTTGAGTTGTTTCCGTAGTCGTGTAGCTAAACTTTCTCGTTGATAACGATAAGGGTTTCTAAACCAAGTCCGATACAACCAAACGCCACTACAACCAGCCATTAAAACTGGGAATAGATATCTTAATGGGGAAGGTAACATCCGCACGAAGTTACTACCACCAAAGATGAAGAAGAAGTTAAAAATAAAGAAGGTACAGACGGTAAACATCCGATGACGAACCACTTCGGTACTCACCAATTTATGGTTACGGAATAAATACCCTTTATACAGTCTCTCTATTTTGCATCCGAGATAGTAACCCGCTAAACCAAATAAACCAATGGTTAAAGGAACAGCAACCAGTTTAGGAATGGGAATGAGATTGCCGAAAATGTAAAATCCTGGGTTAAATAAAGTCGCTAATTGGTTTTCTTGGTGCGCCCAAGCAGCAGAAATTAAATATTCCCAATTTCCAGCAAACAAAAAGGGATAGACGAAATAACCAACGGTTAAACCCACATAGGCGTAATAAAGCCATTGTTGTTTAGGATTGGTGACATTTTCCCAATAGGAACGCTCTGCATCAATATCCATACAGGGACTATGACAAGCCACACAAGCACTTTGTTCTTTACCCTCTGCGTTGATGGTACGACACATGGATTGAGTGACCAATTGGCGATCGCCTGTATGGGCTTTACTATTGAGTAATCCTCTAGGTTCAGCAAATACCTGCTCAACTGGGGCCATAGGACAAATAAATTGACACCAGGATTTTCCTGCGAAAAAGTAATTGACAACCATTGCTGAAATAATGGTTCCAATTAAAAATGATCCTAAAGCAATACGATTAGAATTAACAAAGAGAATTCTGGCTGCAATACCAAGAAAAAACAGAACCATTTGTAAGTATAAATGATTCTTTGCCAGCCAAGAATTAGGGTCAACTTTGATCAATTCATGACGAACTTTACCGGTTTGAGGATTAACCTTTTTCCGAGTTCTTTGAATCCCTAATGCGCGGGGAATTTGGGACATAAATGACAAGGGACAAATGCGTCGCCATGCTTCATGGCCAAATACCATTAAGACAAATACCCCAGTGGGAACAATCAAAGCCCAAAACATTATCGCCCCAATGGGATAGGGTTGTTCTGGTAAACATTTCCCTTGTACTAAAACGCATTCGTAGGGCGTGATATTACTAATACTGAGGGGACTCCAGGTGTTTTCTGGTAAGGTTAACCAATAGGAAATAGGGTCGTAAAATAAGGAGGTAATTAGCAATAGCCAGCCTAATGCGAGAACCCATCGCACTCGGTGCATATACCGTTCAGGAACTTTCGCAAACATAATTCTGAATAACTTGTAACTGTAGTTTTTAGGTAGCGATCACAACAAATAACAAAGGATAGTTATAGGATTTTCAATGGTTCAACCACATTGATATCCGAAATGCACTCCTAACTGTTTCTATGTTTAGCGATTGTCAGAAAAGATTTTGTAGGGAAAGTATCAAAAGTCCCTTTTCGGTTAATATTTCTTAATCCTTTATTGGTAATTTCAATGAAAATTAATAATAATTATTCGGGTTATTCAGGTAAATTATGAGATTTTTTGTCTTATAACTTCGATTTTATAATTTCGAGTATTTTTGGTTATTTTATTATCTTAAGATTTACTTTATAAACAGTCTCTCACAATTAACCAAGCAATAACTTGCAATTATTCAACAGTTTTTAGTATTATCAAAGAGAAATAGTCATATTAGAAGCTAAAAATATAGCATTTCCCTGACTCATGAGGTACATTATAGATTGTAATATCTATTACTGATGTACTAAAAAATGAAGCCTTATTCTATAGACTTTAGAGAAAAAATCATAGAAGTGTGGAAAAAAGAAAACCTCTCTATCAGGAATCTAGCTAAGCGTTTTGGAGTAGCGAAAAGCTTTATTCAAAAATTGCTTAAACAATATCAACAAACTGGAGATATTAGACCTTTACCGCAAGGAGGAAGCCCATCTCCTAAGCTTAATAGTGAGCAATTGGTTATTTTAGTGGAAATCATGGAAAAAAATAATGATGCAACTCTCGAAGAATTATGTGAGTTACTCTATAAAGAAACAGGAGTGCAAGTCAAAAAAACCACAATGGGAAGAATCAGCCAAAGATTGAATTATAGTGTCAAAAAAACTTTATATGCACCTGAAAAAGACAATGAAAAAGGTAAGGATTCAGGTGGCAAATATTGACAAACAGGCTGACTGCGCTAAAGTAACGGTATGAGTCAAACTGAACCAGGAGTACAGTTAAATCCAGACGAATTAAACCAACTGTCAAAATCTGGGTTGGTACAAATTATCTTGGCTCAACAGAAACTTATCGAGCAGCTACAAAAAGAAATAGAAAAATTAAAGCTCAGTCGTAATTTAGATAGCCAAACCTCATCAAAACCCCCATCAACAGACTTATTGAAAAAGTCTGAGAAGGCTAAAACAACTGAAGACGATAAGGATAAGAAAAGAAAACCAGGGGGACAACCTGGACATAAGGGAAAAACAAGGAAAGGCTTTGGGAGAATTGACAGAATTCAAATCTTGCAACCATCAATATGTAGTCACTGTGGTCAAACAGAATTATTAATAGAACCAGTGAAAGTTGATTCTCAGCAGGTAGCACAACTGGTAGATAAACCCATTGAGGTAGTAGAATATCATCGTCATCATTGTCGCTGTGGGCATTGTGGTGAAGTGACCAAAGCGAATTGGTCGCCCAAGACCGTCCCAGGACAAGATTTAGGAGTGAAGTTACAAGCTTTTCTGGGATGGTTAGGGAATTATGGACATCTACCTTATGAAAAGCAACAAGAGATGTTGTGGGAGTTAGGGCAAATTGAGATAGGTATGGGGACCATCGTAGCCACCAATCAACGAGTAGAAACAGCCATTAATCCGTCGGTTGAACAATTATCCAAGTGGGTCAAAGTAGAACAACCCCCAATTCATGTTGATGAAACACCCTGGCCAGTGAAGGGAGTCAAAGAATGGTTGTGGGTATTTACCAATCAACTTTTCTGCCTGTTTCGGGCTGCTGATACTAGGGGGCGTAAGGAATTAGAAGATCAGTTAGGCCATGAATATGGTGGTGTTTTAAGTAGTGATGATTTGGGAGTTTACAATGGTTATACTGTTGTTGCTCAACAGAAATGTTTGGCACATTTACGCCGTCACTTTCAGCGATTAATAAAAACTCCAGGTCAATATAACAAAACCATCGGTCAAACTTTTCTCAAATTAATTGATGAAGCTTTCCGTCATTATCGTATTTGGCAAAACGATAAGAATAGGCATGGTTATCAAGTTTGGGCAAGACAATTCAAAGATAAGATAAAGATAGCCACAGAAGAATGGAAGCCTAAAGCCGGTTATGAAGCCGGAAAACTTTTGCGAAACCTTCGGCAAAAGGCAGAGCAATGGTGGTATTTTCTGGAGCATCCAGAGATCCCCCCTGATAATAATCTTGCTGAAAGATCCTTAAGATTAGCCATCACGAAACGGAAAGTTAGTGGGGGTTCAAGAAGCATGGAACGATTTAAACAAACAGCTAACTTATTGACGGTTATTCAAACTTGTCGTCGTCAAGAACGTTCGGTGATTGATTTTTTCGAGAAGTCATTAATAGCCAAAGTCGGTCATCCGAATTGTTTGTTTCCTTCCCTAATTCCTAACTTCTAGACCTGAATCCTTACATTACATCAGCTATGTTACAAGTTACCAAACAAGATATTCGTAACTGGTTTACTCATTGCTGCTACTGTACCTCATGACTATGGGAATTGCTATAATATTCTCTAATCTTTACCATTTCTTATTCATATCTAAAGATGATGGTGAGTATGACGCAGGATAAAAATACCCTAATAAATAACCTTTATCTGTAATAGCGAGCGGTTCGTTTTCTTGGCTTAATAAATGAGAATTAATTTCATCTACCTGAACAGTTTTAATATTGTTTATACAAGTAAAACTTAAGATAATTATTATCTCTTATTTTAACCTAGGTGGTGGGTTACAACAGATTAGTATATTCTTGTGAGTAGCTAAATGATAGCCGTCTAACCCACCCTAATGTAGAAAACCTAATTTTAAACAAGATGTAAGATTTGAGTTTAAGAGACGATATTTTTCCATCCCATCAATTTTTTACCTAAACGAAAAATAATGGCATTGCCTAATCCTAATGCTTGAACCCCTTCCACTAAAGAAGGTTCCATATCTTTAAGAGTATCTAGCAAATGAGGACATTGTACAAAGTCAATACAAATTACTGTCGAATGATTCCAGGGTTCGCGGAAAATTTGACATTGGGCAGGAAGTGAACTTATATGAGTCCGGAACCGTTCAATGGCTGCTTTTTCAAGTTCCTGACTCGTACACTTAAAAGGGAGTTGTGGATTATTCATACAATCCTCATCATTAAATTCTAGAGAAATTTCTATCCTTTACTAAGGTAACACTTCGCTGAAAAAACCATTGTGATTGTTTTAACTAACTTTTCTATTTGTTAAGATTTCAAAAGTATTTTAGATTACACATATTAGCTATCTTGTTCTTGATTTTTTAATAAAGGTTTAATGCCCTGTTTTGGTATCCATTGAATTGCTCCAATTTCTTGTATCCAATACCATTGAATGTTTTGTTTTGTCAATTCTTTTTGAATAAACTTTGGAATATAATTAGTTGAAATAATAATAAATTTTGGTGAATTTTGCGTAAGCAATTTTACCCATTCTAACGATAGTTTCTGTCCTGACCACAAAATTATGTCGGAAGATTGATGAGGAATTGGCATAGTTAAGTTATCGTTTTTTACTTGACTATCTATCCATAACCAAGATTGCTTATTATTTTTCCATTTTAAGATTAAGGGGAATTGATTTAAGGCTTTTATAATAGTTGAATTAAGCTTGATTATGGTTTGATTATCGAGATGATCAAAACCGTGTTTTTCTTCATCAAATAAATAAATTATATTTTTGATTTTAATTTCCTTTTCAAGTAGTGATAAAGAAATTTTAGTTTCATTATTAGTCAAAATTGCGTTTGTAATTTCATTAATCCCTTGCTGATATAAAAAGGGTAATAAGTTATATTTAATGTCTGTTTCATCACCTGTGTTTAAGATTGTAACTTGTCCTCGATCTTGAATAATGACAATCGGAACTGAATTACCTTGCAAAATTGTAATTTTAGACAAGAAAATATTTTTAGATATAATCGGTACTATCAGCAATAAAATGATTGTTATACCACCTAATTTCCAATGTTTTTGCCAGGTTGTATTTAACCAAATAATTAATAAAATTCCATAAATTATAATTAAAATAGATAAAGATATTTGTCCGACAACCAAAGCACTTAATTTCAATTGAGTAATTTGTTTGGCAGAGTGCAATAAAATTTCTAGCGGCCAAAATAAAAATTTAGCTATTTCTACACCAAAAACAGGAAAAATGAGAAGAAAAATAGCACTAATCATTCCTCCTATGACTAATAATATGATTAAAGGAGTTGCCAAAATGTTAAAAGGAATAATATAAAAACTAAACGTATGAAAAACATACATAATTAAAGGAGATGTCCAGATAGATACAGCAACAGGAACTGCTATCATAGAAGAAATTTTAGGCGGTAAAAAATCCAACTTATTTTCAATAGAGGGACTGGTAACTAATAAAGCAAATGTTGCTAAAAAACTTAACTGAAATCCTAAATCCCAGATCCATAAAGGATTAAAAACTAATAATAAAAATGCAGATAATAATAACGTTCTAAGAGGATTTGTTTTTCTATCTACAACTTCACCAATTAAAATAGCAGTTCCCATCAAACTTGCTCGTAAAATAGAGGGCTGAATTCCTGTCAAACCTACATATAGAATTAAGATTGTAATACCAAAAATAAGCTTGTTCGTTGGAGAAAGAGAACGAGTAAACCAAAAAATAATTCCCAATAATAAAGCCACATGAAATCCTGATGCAGCCAAGATATGGGACAGTCCCATATTAACAAATAAATCCCTAATTTCTGGAGGTAAATCAACCGCTCTTCTTCCGAGAATCATAGAACTAATAACTAATCCATTTTGCTCTCCTAAAGCATTAGTAAATCCGTTAATGATACGACTTCTTAGTTTAGTTAATCCCCAATTATTCTTATTTTCTGTAAAGATAATTTTTTCTCCTTTTAATCCTGAAAATGAACCTTGTTTTGCTAAGTATTTTTTAAAATCAAAGGCTCCAGGATTTTTAGGCGATTGCGGTTGATATAAATTCCCTTCAATGATTAAACTTTGACCAGGATAAATAATGTTAATTTCTTTGATTGGTAAAGTTACATAAACTTTTCCTGTTACTATTTTAAAATCACTATCTGGTTTATCAAAATTAACTTTTTGAGCTTGTAACCAAAACTTTTTACGGTCATTGTTAGTTAATCTGGGTTCTGATATAAGCTTTCCTATCAATTGAACTTTTTGGGGTCTAAAGTTATCTTGAATTAAATAGCTGATATCCGTTGAACGAGGAGAAGGGATACGCCATTGAAAATATAAGACAGCTAACCAAGCAACTAAAGAAACAATAAACCAAAATCTTAATCGGGGACATCTTCGCCAACGACGATTTAATAAAATGAAGAAAGTAAAAGGAATAATAGCAATTAATACACCCGCAATACACCATTGTTGCCAAGACGGATTAGGATTAGGAAACCCCCATAATCCAGTTATCAATAACCCTCCGACATAAGCCAAAATAAGAATAAGATAATGAAAGGAATTCATTAAAATCTTCCTGCTGAGTGAGTAATGACCATTGAAATAAGGTAATTGATCATATAAATTAAAAAATAACAACTACCACAAAAGATAAATTATAAAATTTGTTAACAAAACTCAGTAAAATAACTCAATTAACCAAGAAAAATGAGAAAATACTAAAGCATAATAAAAGAGCGATTATAAACGGATGAATCCTCCCTCCACCTCAGAACTATCTCTATATCAACTAACTCAAAGCACCGACCCTAACTTATCGCCTTTAATCGTGTCAGCCAGTACCTTTCGGGAATGGGTTGATACGGTGATTCAATTTTTAATTGACGAAGAAATTCAAGCCACAGTATGGGCAAAATTACCACCGAATTCCCGTTGGTGGACAACCCTAGACAGCTATTATCAAGAAGGTCTTTCTCAACAAATCTATCGTTGTACCATTAGTCGCACTGGTGGCACGGCCCCTGGTCGTCATAGTGCATCTGGTGCTTCCCCATCCCAGGATAACTTTACTCCCATTGTACTAGAAACTAACACTCAGCTAAGACGAGAACATTTTTGCTTAATTTTGTCCCCCAAACTGTGTAGTTTGATTTTGGCACAAGAACAAATTCCAGCAGAAGAAGATCCACCATCAGGACTTCTAGAACCTACTGTTCTCAAAGTCGTCTATAGTTTTAACCCCGCTATCATCCGAAAGGTATTATCAGGGCTAAAACATTTGATTACTATTACCGATACCACACCAGTCGAAGTATTGAGTGACTCTGTTTTATCCTTTCCTTTACCGACTACCGTTGAGGCTACTTTAGTCACAAAATTATGGTGTCGACTGTTACGTCACAGTTTATCAGTTAACCCTAACAATTTATCCGAAACGGCTCGACCCGTTGCACAACAAAGTTTAACTCTCGGAGAAGAATTTCTTAAACCCTTAACCACAGAATTGAGTACCCCGTTAACCAATATGAAAACCGCTTTAAGGTTGCTAGAGTCGAAACAACATAAACGGGATATTCGACAACGGTATATCGATTTATTGAAAAGAGAATGCGATCGCCAAAATACCCTACTCATTGGATTACAAGACTTATTACAACTCAATCAAAGTTTAGGAGACGCTGAGCCTACCGTTCACCTTGGAGAAGTGGTTCCGGGTATCGTTAGTACCTATCAAGCGATCGCTGAAGAAAAAGGAATTACTTTAGGGTACACTATTCCCCCTGGCTTTCCACCTGTAGCTTGTCCCAACGTTTGGTTAAGACGCATTCTACAAAACATTATTCATAATAGCCTCAAATTTACCTCAGAAGGGGGACGCATTAGCGTACAAGCAGCCTTAAAATCTGAAGGGGTAGAAATATCCGTTAGTGATACAGGAATGGGTATCGAACAGAGTGATCTCCCCAAACTATTCGATAGTTTTTATCGGGGACGTAATACCCTCAATCGTAATCTTGAAGGAGTCGGACTCGGATTAACCATTGCCCATCACTTAATCGAAAAATGTGGGGGAAAAATTAATATTGTCTCTCAAGTGGGTAAAGGAACTATTGTTAGAGTGGTCTTTCAAGAATCCTCAGATTAAACATTTATTCAGTGAACAATAATTTCTTCCCCACACCTAGGAGCGAAGCGACGATAAGAGTAATTCTTTAATGATCAGGGGTTACTTATTGATTTTCCCTTGCTAGGATTAGAAGGAAACTCTAAAAATTGAGAATAACAGAACCATTATGGCCGGTAAAATTAAAAAAGGTGCTTTAGTGCGCGTCGTCAAAGAAAAGCTCGAAAACAGTGTAGAAGCGAAAGCCAGTGATACCCGTTTTCCTTCCTATCTGTTTGAAAGCAAAGGGGAAATTCTTGACATGAATGACGAATATGCTTTAATTCGATTTTATGTTCCCACTCCCAGTGTTTGGTTACGCCTCGACCAACTAGAAGCCGTATAAATTTTAAAGATTATGACTGTCTCTTACGACTCCCTTCTCCCCTGTCAATCTCTCCGTGTAGCCATTATAGGCGCAGGAAATGTGGGGCGAACTTTGGCCCAACGCATCGTAGAAAAAGACTTAGCTGATGTGGTTCTCTTGGATGTTGTTGAAGGACTTCCCCAAGGCATTGCCCTTGACTTAATGGAAGCTCAAGGACTCGAATACCATAACTGTGAGGTGGTGGGGACAAATAATTACGAAGAGACAGCCGGAGCCGATTTAGTGGTCATCACCGCAGGCCGTGCCAGAACCCCTGGTATTAGCCGAGATGACCTTTTGGCAATTAATGCTAAAATTGTGGCTGATGTAGCTGAAAAAGCCTATAAATACTCTCCTAATGCTATTTTTATGGTCATTACCAACCCCCTTGATGTAATGACCTATTTAACCCGTAAAGTAACTGGGTTACCCCCTCAGCGAGTAATGGGGATGGCCGGGGTGTTGGATTCTTCCCGTCTGCAAACCTTTATCGCTATGGAATTGGGCATTTCCACCGCTAATGTAACGGCCATGGTGTTAGGGGGACACGGGGATTTAATGGTACCTTTACCGAATTATTGCACGGTTAACGGCATTCCTATTACTGAGTTATTAGATTCACCAACCATTAATAGGTTAATCGAAAGAACCCGTAACGGGGGAGCAGAAGTGGTTAAATTATTAAAAACAGGGGGAGCTTATTATGCACCAGCTTCTGCTGCTTATATTATGATTGAAAGCATTTTAAGGGATCAATCTCGTTTGTTGCCAACGGCTGCTTATTTACAAGGAGAATATGGATTAAATGATATTTATATCGGTGTTCCTTGCTTTTTAAGTTGTCGTGGAGTCAAGAAAATATTAGAGATAAAATTGAGCAATAATGAGCAAGAAGCGTTACACATTTCTGCTAATTCGGTTAGAAAAAATGTTCATTTTGCTTTAGAAAGTGTTGGCATTAAATGATTTAGCTGAAACGGAGTTATTAGAATGCAAATTGTTATTAATATTCCTGATAATTTACCCACAGAGAGAGTTAACCAGATGATTAAGGAATTAGAAGAAAAGTTACAGGCTGAAGCTGATTTAATTCCTACTCAAGCTAAGTCAACTAGACGAGTTTATGCTCATCTCATTACTGTGGATAATCTCGATTTACCTTCGAGAGATAAATTATATGAAAGATAGATATTTTATTGATACTAATATCTGGGTTTATGCTGATTGATTAAGATTATAATAGTAATTGCAAATATTAGCTAATAACTGGTTATGCTTATATGTTGACTAAATATATCTCTACAGCAATGCACAAGGCAACTTATGAGTTGTTAGAAGATGGAACTTTTTATGGAGAAATTCCTGAATGTGAGGGTGTTTGGAGTAATGCAAATACTTTAGAAGCTTGTCGAGAAGATTTACAAGATGCACTCGAAGGATGGATTATTTTAGGGTTTCGTTTAGGTCATTCTTTTCCCATTATTGACGGTGTTGATCTCAACGTAACGCAAGAGGTCGCCTAATGCCACCTTTAAAACCGATAAAATGACGAGAACTTATTTTTTATCTAAAAAAAGCAGGTTTTCAAGGCCCTTATTCTGGTGGCAAACATCAATATATGGTCAAAGATAATTTAAAATTAACAATTCCTAATCCTCATCAGGGAGATGTTAGTCTTGGTTTATTAACTAGAGTCCTAAAACGTGCCAAAATAAATAAAGATGATTGGGAACAATTGTAATATTTCTACTAATGCTAGAATAAATAAGAGTTTTTAATAATTTCATTAAATTAAACATGAGTAAAATAATTACATTTTTGAAAAAATCAACGATTCTGATGGGATTAGCTTCTTTGACAGTTTCTCTAACTCCTAATCTAGCTTTATCTCAATCAATCAACCCTTTAAAAGGCGAATGGATTAATATTAGTTGTGAGGATGAACCTAGTATAACCCTAACTCCTGATAAACAAGAAATGATTCGCACTGCTTTAAAAGATAATAAAGAAGTTCAAGCTTTGTTTTCCCAACTTGCCAGACAACCTTTAACTGAGGGTTTATTAGAGAGTTTTTTGTCCCTCGCTGATTATAGTTTAAATGAATTTCGTCATCAATCAGAAGGACAATCTATCGGGTTATTAAGCTTATTTTTTAATGAGGCAATGATAGACACTTTATTTACAGAAGTTCGTTCACAATGGAAACAAGAAATAGAAAAAGCTTGTGCTGATAAATCCACAAATCAAGAGTATTTTTGGGAAGAAACAGAATAGATTAACTAATAACTAGAAAATGCTTCACTGATAGTTACAAACTGAAATCCCTTATCTTGGAAACGTTGAATGATGATGTCTAAAGATTGCACGGTATTGCTACGACTTGAAGAAGCAGAAGGATGCTTAAAATTGGGATTTGGTTCAACACCATCGTGCATCAAAATAATGTTATTACTGCGATAATTTAATGCTTTTTCAATAATACTGTTTGTGGTACTTGTTTTTCGCCAATCTTCAGTATCAATCGTCCATAATGCTGTATTTAAACCAGCTTGATGAGCGATTTTTAACGTTGACTCGTTTTGACTAGCGTAGGGTGAACGAAACCAACGGGGTTTTGAACCAATACAATTTTCAATAATAGACTGAGTTTGGAAAATTTCTTGCTGCTGTTCTTCTGAAGAGATTCTACCCATCCACGGATGATTATAACTGTGATTACCAATTTCGTGGCCTTCTTGATAAATACGCCGTAGAATAGGACAATACTGACTAACTTGACTACCAACTACAAAAAAGGTTGCTTTAACATTATACTTCCTTAAAATATCTAAAATTGCCTCGGTATATTGAGGGGAAGGACCATCATCAAACGTTAAAACCACTGATTGTTTTTTTGCTTTCGCCATGACATACTGTTTATTATGATAAGTTAGATCGATAAAATTATTATTGTTAATAGTCGTTTCCCAAGGATGAGTTTTTGCTTGATAAGTATCTAATTGAGTAAAATAATTTTTCCATTGATTAATACTATCTGCATAAAAAGGAATATAGTTGATATAATTTTGAGCCGATTGATAATAAGGACTATTTGGTTCAAATTCTTGCATTATCTTATCAGCTTGTTCTAATTTTTTTTGAGCTTCATTTAGTAAAAATATAGCAGATTGACTATCATTTTTATCTCTTGCTTCTGCGAGTAATCTATCAGCTTCATTAAAGTATTCACTTCCTTGTTTAAATTTTTTTTCTTCTTGTTGTAATAATTGAGTTGTTAAAATTGTTTGTTTTTGTCGAGGGGGAGGAATGACTGATAAATTGTTTTCAATATTTTTACTTTCTTGATAATCTTTGTTTTGATTTGCTTCATTTTCAGAACTAGATTGAGTTAAATTATTGGATAAACTCGCTTTGATTAAAGCAAAACTAATTCCTGAGATAGCACTTAATGAGATAGCAATCAAAAAGCCGATGATGATTTTATTAGATTGAGTAATCATTATAAATTTTATTAAAAGAAGTAAAATAAAGTCAGTATTTTCAATATAGCATTACTTATTATCGTTAAGACATTTAGGAAATTTCCAAATATTGTAGGCGGAGGCACTTCTCATCTTACAATAATGTCATGATTTTTTTGTACTGCTATAAAAACAAAAACTGACTTAACTTAACATTTTAACGTCTAATACTTTCACGAATCCAAAATGGTTCACCAGAATGAGCATTTAACATTTTAGCAAAACTTTCAGCCTCAGACTTTGAGGTAAAACTAGCCACTTGTGTTTCTCCCCTAGAATAAATCATGGCATCACCACAATAATTCCTTTTAACGAGATTAAGGTTAGAACCATCTGTTTTTACAGCCCACCAAACTTTTTCACCATTATTAGGAGAACCACAAGATGACTTCCAAGAAAGATTAGGACGACTAGCAACAGAAGAACGAGATGAATCATATGTTCTTTCGATTCTATCACTATCTTGAAAATCTTTGATAGTTTTTTGCGCTTGATCGAGT
>NZ_AAXW01000009.1 GCF_000169335.1 Crocosphaera chwakensis CCY0110 | reverse complement strand
TTTAAAGAATAAATGAATAAATCTTGACCATCAAATCGCCATATTTCCTTAATTTTCAAAGATTCATAAATAGTTAAACGATTTAAAGAACTGCTGGTAATATCAATTTCTATGGCTAAATCTGGTGGGGGATCAACCGTAAAATCAAAATTAACTCTATCTCTAATTAAGGCTTCATTGTTTATGTAATAACATTCATCAGGTTCAATTCCTTTTTGTAAATCTTCTCGGCTTAAAGTAGTCGAACAAAGACTTAATATTTCTAATCCTAATACTTCTGTTGTGGTTTGTACCAGTCTTCCTAAAAAACCTTTATTGATTTCATGTTCTGGTAAAGGGGTCATAATTTCTAAGGTTCCTTGGTCATAACTTAATTTTTTACTAGGGTTTTCTGCTAAATCTAAAGCTAATCCTTGATAAGTTTCCCATTTTATTCCTGTTAATACGGTTATATTTTTTGATTTTAGTAAGGTTTTACTCATAGTGTTTGGTTAATATAGCAGTATAAAAATAAATTAGAATATTTTCGTCTTTTTAATTGTCATTCCGAGGTGATAAGGAATCTCTTTAACCTTATAAATATAAAATGCCATTCTCACGGCGATGACTCGTTTTAAGTCTCTGGGGTCAGGATTCGACTTGATAAACCCTTCTAATTCTTCCTTGTTAGTCTAGATTTACTACTCTTTCATTTTCTCACACCTCATTCTCGATTACTATAGTTACAATTATAAAATTAGTGAAAATTTTACTTAAACTTATGCCTACATATCGAGCTTATTATCTTATTCTATGTTTTGTTATTATTCCTATCTGTATTAGTTGTAAAAATAATACTTCATCTTCATCTACAGAGTCTTCTCCTGACATTGTTTCTTCTCCGACTCCTACTATTAAAACTGCGTCCCCTGAAGATAAGAAAAAAGCTGCTAGTTTAAGAGAAACCGGTTTAAACTATCGCCAAAAAGGGCAAATACAAAAAGCTATCAATTCTTTAGAAGAATCAGTTAAATTTGATCCACAAAACTTATCAGGTTTAGTCGTATTAGGATGGACTTATCATTTAAACCAGCAAGGAGATAGGGCAACAGAAACTTTACAAAATGCTTTAAAACTAGATAACAATCATGTTCCTGCTTTGAATGCTTTAGGAATTGTTTATTTAGTTAATAATAATTTAGATAAAGCAGTAGAAACTCATAATAAAGCCATCAATTTAAAATCAGATAACGAAATTGCTCACTATAATTTAAGTTTAGCTTATCATCGCCTGCAACAATCTGAACAAGCAGCAATTCATGGGAAACAAGCAACCGAGCTAGAACCAAATAACCCTCATCCTTGGGTGGCATTAGCTTTAGTTTATCAGCAAAAAAATGATTTAGAATTAGCTAAAAAAACTTATAAAAAAGCCATAAATTTAGATAGTCGTTATCGTCAGATAGACTTTTTAAGTCATTTAGAACAAGCTGGTTTTAGTCAAGAACAAATCAAAGAAACTAAAAACCTATTACGCAATCTTTGATCAAAATAGTTCATATATTATAGCATTTCTCGGACTCATGAGGTACCCCTAACACCTGCCTTCTGCCTCAAAGTGATCATTTTTGCAACTCACAAGTATGGGAACTTCTATAATTTTTAAAAAGAAGTTATTAGTAAGTAGTTAGCAAATATTAATGATCGGTCACTGTTTACTGATAACTGTTAACTGTAATTATTGCTAAAATAAAAATATTCAACTCAAAAAATATGTTTTAATGGCCGAAAATCTAAATTTAAGTAATTTATCAGTTATCCCTACTGCTCCAGAAGGGTTTAAATCTGGATTTGTGGGAATTATTGGCCGTCCCAATGTGGGAAAATCCACCCTCATGAATCAATTAATCGGACAAAAAATAGCCATTACTTCTCCTGTTTCCCAAACCACTCGTAATCGACTACAGGGAATTTTAACCACAGAACAAGCTCAGATTATTTTTGTTGACACTCCAGGAATCCATAAACCTCATCATACCCTAGGAAAAATTATTGTTAAAAATGCCAAAATGGCGATTAATTCTGTTGATGTAATCTTATTTGTAGTCGATAGTTCCGT
Organism: Crocosphaera chwakensis CCY0110; assembly: GCF_000169335.1. GTDB lineage: Bacteria > Cyanobacteriota > Cyanobacteriia > Cyanobacteriales > Microcystaceae > Crocosphaera > Crocosphaera chwakensis. Next base: position 142,498 of record NZ_AAXW01000009.1, on the reverse strand, counting down.
AAAATCAGGAGGAGGCGATCGCTACATTATTGATCTACTTAAAACCATTAATCAGCCGGTAATTTTAGGACTTAATAAACAAGATCAACAATCCGAAGATTATCAACAAATAGATGAGAGTTATACAAATTTAATTGAATCCTATCATTGGCCAATTATTAAATTTTCTGCTCTGACAGGAAACGGTTTAGAAACCTTACAAAACACCTTAATTGAAAAATTAGACCCAGGGCCTTATTATTATCCCCCTGATCTAATTACTGATCAACCTGAAAGATTTATTATGGGAGAATTAATTAGAGAACAAATATTACGATTAACGAGACAAGAAGTTCCTCACTCCGTTGCTATAACCATTGAAAAAATAGAAGAAACTCCAAAAATAACCAGAGTCTTTGCAGCCATTAATGTTGAAAGAAGTTCTCAGAAAGGGATTCTTATTGGTCAAAAAGGAAGTATGCTCAAAGCTATTGGAACTGCAGCTAGAGAACAAATTCAAAAATTAATTGCAGGAGAAGTTTATTTAAAACTTTTTGTTAAAGTAGAATCCCAATGGCGACAATCTAACCTACGTTTAGCAGAATTTGGCTATCGAGTCGAAGAATAAACTTCACAAATATTCCAAAGAAACTATAATTTTTTTAAAGATACTGGGTACTCTAAGCCTAAGAGGCACTCATCCCAAGCTGATAGGACCCAGTCATGAAAAGTCGTTATTCTAACCCAGATCAATTTAATGAAGAATCCTTTGACACAGATATTGCCCAACTTTTTGAGGATTTGGGCGAAGGTTCAGATTGTGTAGAATCTGATGGAGAATTAGACGAATTAGCCGATTTATTTGAACAAGACTTATCAGCTTACTGTCTAGAAGAGTCTGATCCTTTGATGGATAGTTCTACTTTATCTTCCTTGCCATCGGATGAAGAAATTAGCAATCTGTTTAATAATGACATAACTTGGGAAAATAATAGCGATCACGAAGAAGAGAGATCAGAAAACGAACAACTGGTAAACCTATTAAATGAAGCCCCAGAAAAATGGGAAAATGGTTATCCTACAGAAAACCCGAATCACGACTTTTTAGACGATTTAACCTCTGCCTTTGAAGAATTTGCCCAAGATGATGAGATAGGGGAATTACAAAAACTTTTAGGTACAGCAGAATCCAATGAAGAAATCCTTTCACCCGTTTTATCTCTGTATCCTTCCCTAGAAATTTTAAGCTCACTTTTAGCACAAGAGGCCTCTGTTGCTACTAATGAGGTCTTAGATCAAGCTACTATCGCTGAATTAGCGGACTTTATTGCTGCTCCAGCCAAAGCCAAAGAAGAATCCCTAACCTCCACCTTACCCCCTACTCAATCACAGGTAGGGGAGGTTTCCCAGAGATCGGACTTCAACTTAGAAGATGATTTCAAAGACCTTGAAGTTCTCCTAGAACAAGCGGATCGCACTATGGTAGGGTCTTCGACCATGAACCAATCTCCAGGAAAACGGTTTTCTGGAGCCTCCGCTGCCCGCACACCTAAAATAAAGGCTTTTGAACAAACCATGCGGGTTCCCATCAAGCAACTCGATAACCTCAGTAACTTAATTGGGGAATTGGTTGTTAAACGCAACACTTTAGAACAAGATCAAGAAAGACTCAGACAATTCTTAGAGAACCTCCTCAACCAAGTTCATAACCTCAGTGACGTGGGGGGACGAATGCAAGACTTATACGAACGAACTCTACTCGAAGGAGCTTTATTAGCTAGTCGTAATCAAAGTCGTAGTGGACAAAGCAATACTTTAGATCATGAAAACAAAGCCGTCAACTTAGATAAAAATGAGCAAGAAGGAGATTTAGATGCCTTAGAAATGGATCGCTTTACCGGCTTCCATTTACTCTCCCAGGAAATGATCGAACTGATTGTAAGGGTTCGAGAATCGGCTTCTGATATTCAATTTCTCGTTGATGAAACCGAACAAGTTTCTCGCAACTTGCGACAAGTAACCACTCAGCTACAAGAAGGGATGACCAAATCTCGTATGGTTCCCTTTGCGAATACTGCTGATCGCCTACCCCGTGCCATCCGCGAAATTTCGAGGAAATTACAAAAACAAGCCAAACTCCAAGTCGAAGGGCGAGACGTTCTCATCGATAAAATGATTTTAGAACAACTCTATGACCCCATGACCCACTTGGTGAATAATGCTATTACCCACGGTATCGAAGAACCGGCACTAAGACGAAAACAAGGCAAACCTGATGAAGGTCGAATCCAATTACGGGCTTTTCTTCAAGGAAACCAAACGGTGATCACCGTTGCTGACGATGGGGGTGGTATTGATGCTGATCGAGTGAAACGAAAGGCTATTGAAAAAGGATTGATTAGCCCCGAAGAAGCCAAGATTCTTTCAGAAACAGAAATTTACGACTTTCTCTTTCATCCAGGGTTTAGTACCCGTGATAAAGCCGATGATTTTGCGGGTCGTGGGGTTGGCTTAGATGTGGTTCGTACCAGTTTACGAGACATTCGGGGATCGGTGATCATTGACTCGGCTCGAGGAAAAGGAACCAGATTTACCATTCGTTTACCCCTAACCCTTAGTATCAGTAAAGCTCTCTGTTGTATTAGCGATCGCGCTCGCATTGCCTTCCCGATGGATGGGGTTGAAGACATGAAAGACTATTTACCCAGAGATTTAATGGAGGACGAAACTGGACAATCATTTGTATCTTGGAATGGTCAAAATCTGCCAGTCTATTCTCTAAGTGATCTCTTATCCTATAATCGTCAGTTGGGTCGTAGTAGCGTCTATGGGGGAAAACAAGAAGAAGATACAGTATCTTTAGTGATTTTGAGGGGTGGAGGTGCTTTACTAGCGGTGCAAGTAGATCAGGTGATTGGAGAGCAAGAAATTGTTATTAAACAAATTGAAGGGCCAATTCCTAAACCGGCTGGTATTGCTGGGGCAACGGTACTGGGAGATGGTACCATTATGCCTATTGGGGATGTGTTAGAGTTAATCGCCATCGCTCAAGGACGGTTACGCACCGATACTGTTAGTAGCCTTTGGGATAAACAAGAATCAGCCTTTGATAATTGGACAGGAGAACAGACTGAGCCAACTGTACTGATTGTAGATGATTCAATTACAGTACGAGAACTGTTATCTTTGAGTTTTAGTAAGTCAGGGTATCGAGTCGAACAAGCCAGAGATGGTCAAGAAGCTTGGGAAAAACTTTCCTCAGGGTTACCGTGTGACCTCCTCTTCTGTGATATTGAGATGCCTCGGATGAATGGGTTAGAGTTGTTATCGAATATACAAAAAGAAGCCAATCTTTCTGGCTTGCCGGTGGCTCTATTAACTTCTCGTGGTGCAGATCGCCATCGCAAGGTGGCAGCAAAACTTGGGGCAACTGCCTACTTTACCAAACCTTGTCCTGACCAAACTCTCTTAGAAGCAGCCCAACGGATGTTGGCAGGAGAAATTTTATTAGCTGGTAGCACCAAAAAGCCGATGAAAAAATCATCACCAGAGGCTGAGTCAAAGGCAACTTCAACCAATAAGCCATCCTATTCTTCTGACAATAATACGGTCTTAATTATCGATGATTCGGTCATGGTTCGAGAAATGCTCTCGATGAGCTTTACCAAAGCTGGATATGAGGTAGAACAGGCTAGGGATGGTCAAGAAGCTTGGGAAAAATTACGGGGTGGTTTATCTTGTGCTTTAATTCTCTGTGATATCGAAATGCCTAGGATGACTGGGTTAGAGTTATTATCCCGTCTGCAAGAAGATAAGAAACTCTCCCCGATTCCTATTGCTATGATTACTTCCCGTGGAGCGCAGAAAATGCAGCGTATTGCAGCCGAGCGAGGGGCAAAAGGCTATTTTGTCAAGCCGTATATTGAAGAAGTGTTACTCGATGCTGCTAAACGGTTGATCGCCGGAGAGGTATTACTCGAAGTCAACAGTCTCGTTGAACAGTAGAGATACAAACTAAGGTATGATAGTTCCTGAAGCAGTTTAAGATTTTCTGAAATTTTTCCGTACCAATGAAGGATTATCCTTCAAATAATGTGCATAAAATACATTTGGCATGATATAACATTTTTAAATCTTATCTGCTGTTAGAGAGTCATTCCCCACTGAGGTAGTGAATTCTCGTAAGGGATCAATACACATTTTTAGGAGAATCATTGTAATGAAAACTATTGTTCGTCTGTTTGCTATCTTGATGGTACTGATCAGTTCCGTTGGGTTTGTGGGGTCTGCGGTTGCTGCTCAATTAAACCCTGTCGATGCTAAGTTAACTACCGAATATGGTCAAAAAATTGACTTAAATAATGAAGATGTACGCGGTTTCCGTCAACTTCGTGGGTTCTATCCCAACTTGGCCGCTAAAATCATCAAGTATTCCCCCTATGACAGGGTAGAAGAAGTTTTAGACATTCCTGGACTTAGTGAAAGACAAAGACAACGTTTAGAAGCTAATTTAGATAAGTTTGTAGTAACTCCTCCTTCTAATGAGTTAAATGAAGGTGGCGATCGCATTAATCCTGGTCTTTACTAAATCTTATCTTTAATTTGACCCTTTAATCCACTTCTTTAAGAGGTGGGTTTTTTATTATTAATAAGTGACTTATCATACATAATGTTAATTAGGAAAATATAGTTAACTATAACCGACGAATTATGACTAATAAACAAGAAAAGTCCTCCGATATGATTAGATTAGGTCAGTTTATGAAATGGCAAAATTTGGTGCAAAGTGGTGGCGAAGCAAAAATAAGAATTCAAGGGGGAGAAGTGATGGTAAATGGTTGTGTCGAGATGCGACGGGGACGACAATTGGTTAGTGGAGATAAAGTTACCTTTAATGGAAAGCATTACGAAGTAAAGTTGTGAATTCTTCTTCCCTTACAGTTGAATTGATTAATATAGATGCTTAAAAGTTAATCAGGTAAATCTAAACTATCTATTTTCTTAATCGTCTCGTAACAACAGAAAACTAATGAAAAGATTAGTAGTAATTAAGTTTCTTGGATTACTGTTATAGAAGACTTGTTCTTTATAGACAATAAGCTTAACCATTGTGTTGTTAGCATTCGGGGAGCTAACAAACAGAATATACTGTTGCATAATAACATTACTAATAATTGAATATTATTCATTTCCATAAATACCATCCTATTTTTATTACTTTTCTACCTTCTTAATTATGCCCCACATTTTTCAAAAAAGACACTAGATTAACCTTTAAATTTCTTGTTAGATAGATAATTTTTTCTGACGTTACAAAATATTAAGTCTCTATACCTCTTGAATTCAATAAAACTTTACGTTTTTTTCTAGCAATTTCTTGCAGATCAATAATACGATCAGTTTCATCTACGATTTCTCCTGTTAATACTTCTAAAACATCTTCTAATGTTACCACTCCTGCAACTCCACCATATTCATCTAAAACTACCATTAAATGTTCACGATTATCTTGAAAAGTCTTGAGTAATTTATCTGCTTTAATAGTTTCAGGAACATAATGAACTTGACGAAGTAACTGATCAATTTGCTGATTTCCTTGACCTCTAATAATAGCTGCTAGCAATTCATCTTTCAGACAATATCCAATCACTTGATCGATAGATTCTTCAATCACTAAAATACGAGTATGCTCAGAAGCAATTATTTCATCTTGAGACTCAATTAAAGTAGAATTACCGTCTAAAAAAGTAACAATAACTCTAGGAGTCATTAACTCTGTTGCTGTTAAATCATTAAGTTGAAAAACCCGTTGTATCATCTCTGCTTCATCATCTTCTATCACTCCTTCTTTATAACCGATGGTTGTTAAAAAACGGATTTCTGCTTCATTGGTAGTTGGCAACTTGTTTCGTTGAGTAAAAGGGGAAGTTATTTGTTCCATTAACCAAACAAGAGGAGTGAAAATAACCGTTAAAAACTGGACAGGAATAGCAACAATTAAAGCAATGGGTTCAGAATAGCGTTCCCCAACGGTTTTAGGAACAATTTCACCACAGACAATAATCAAGAAAGTTAAAACACTAGAAAATAAACCTAACCAAGCATCTCCTAAAACTTCAGCTGCTAAACTACCAATCACAATACTACCCACAATATTAAATATGTTATTGAGAATAACAATAGTCGCAATTGGACGATTCATTTTACTCCGAATTGATTGTAAAACAATTGCTGCAGGTTTTTTCGAGAGAGCTAATTGCTTGACTCGAACCCGTGATACTGAAAATAAGGCAGTTTCTGCACAAGCACAAACTGCCGATCCAGCTAATACTATCAAAATTACAAATATAATGTTTAACATAAAATTTTATTTATTATAATTTTCTAGAATTTTATCTCTAATAATTAGAGCAGTAGCAGGGGCTAATAAAACCCCATTACGATAATGACCAGTTGCTAATAAAACACAAGGATAGTTAGGAACTTCCTTTATAATAGGGGCAGGTTCTCCATCAGGACGGGGACGTTTACCAGACCACGTATTGATAATTTCTCCTTTTTCTAAATCAGGACAAAAAGAAAAAGCGTGTCTTTTAACGGTTTCCAATAAGTCTAGTTGTGGTAAAACTTCTCCCATTTCATTAGGAAATTCTACTGTAGCACCGATCCAATATTCCTGACTATTAATAGGGACAATATGAACATCTTCTCCTGTAATTACAGGTTGAAAAGTAACATCTCCTAAAGAAGAGTTTAACTTAATTTGTAATGCTTGTCCGAGAACTGGCTTAATATTAACCATTGGTTGTAATTCGTTGATCAAAGAAGTAGAACCCAAGCCAGCACACATAATTAACCAATCAGTTTCTAAGGTTTGGTATGGTGTTTTAATATTGTAAAATTGACCATCATTTGAGCTATTTAGACGCTTTGATATAATATTTTGAACTTTGATGCCAAACTGACAATTAACACCGTTTTTAGAAGCAGCTAAAATAAGAGATTCAGTTAAAATAGTAGGATTAATTTGCCGATCTTGAGGGGAATAAATAGCCCCAACCACACGATCATTTTGTACCTGGGGACAGCGTCTTAATAACTCATTTTGATCCCAAATTTCTAGAGAATATCCATGTTCATTACGAAAGTATTGTAATTTTTCCCATCTGTCTAAGGGATCATCTGCAAAACGTAACATTAAAATCCCTTGAGAATTAATAGGAATTTTCTTGCCCGTTACCTCTTCTAACTCAGGAATTAAGGTTGTATAACGCTTTAAACTAAGCTGACGAAGTTTCCAACCCCGTCCTTTCCTTTTGTGGCTAATAATAGCCATTAAAACCCCTAACGCTGCTCCTGTTGAACCCGAAGCCGGTTGTTTTGCATCAATTAGGGTAATGTCTAAATCTTTAATTAAACTTAATTCATAAGCGATTGCTGCTCCAATTACGCCGGCTCCAATAATAGTAATACGAGTCATATTCTAATCAGAATTTTCCATAATTATAGGGGCATAATTATAATTATGCCCCTACAGATGTTATAACTAAAATGAGTTAGCTTTTGGGAACTAAATCTAAGAAACTTTGTAAATCATTAACTGCTTCGCGATAATGCCGTTGTACAGCCACTGAGTTACGTTCTTTTGCAGCAGCATCTAATCGTTCTAAGTCGCTGAATAAAGCCTGAGATAAACTTTTAGCTTGCTTTTGGTCTTTCGGTAACAAAGAACGGGTTAAACTACTCATTTCTTGACGAAGACCACCCAAAGGCCCATGAATATAGGTACGGGTATCAATCCAATTTTCATCGGCAATAAACCCTTTAAGGACATCGAAGTTTTCTTTAGCTTCCTCGATGGGTTCAACGAGAACCTGTAATTGTTCAATTTTTTCAGGGGCGTAGGTGGTAGGAATAGAGGCTTTTTGACCACCACAACTAACACAGAAGATGGCCACAGCCACCAATAATAGAGACAGAATAGAGCGAATACGTGGCATAATTCTAAGTTTTGCTAATGATATTAAGTAAACTCCTCAGTCGATTTTCTCAAGAATTGAGTAAATTGGTCAATGTTTTTATCAGTGAGCAATTACTGTTAAACTACCTGACGACGTAAAAAAGTAATAATTTCTTCGCTAACTTCTTTAGGCCAATGTTCTTGGGGATAATGTTTTGCTTCTTCTAACTTCACCATCTCAATATTAGAAGTATTGGCCGCTAATTTTTCGGGAATATCAGCCGATAACCAGGGGTCGGCCATTCCCCAGAGGATGAGAGTGGGAACTTGCCAACTAAAAAACTTGGTTTCTAGGTTTTTGAGAGTTTGAGATAGTTTCAGATTTTTAGTGGTTGTGAGTAACGCCCGTCCTACTGCTGAACTTTTAAGATAAGGTTGTCGAAAAATATCCAAATCTTTATCCTCAATGACAAAACCACTACCCTTTTCTAAAGTGCGGTCAACTAATAAGGGATCTTGGGTTACCATATCTCCCATAAATGGAATTGACCATTGCTGCATTAACCAAGGTAGCTTAACGTCAGGGGATAACGGGGTGTTGAGGATAATTAAGCGTTCAATGGTATCAGCATGGTTGAAAGCGTATTGTAGGGCTACAGAAGCCAAAAATCCTTGCACCACTAAAGACACTTTTTCTAGTTCTAACGCTTTGAGAAACTCACCGAAAGCCTTTTCGTAAGCAGCAGAGGTATAAGGAAAGTCCTGTTTATCTGGTTTTGCCGAAAAGCCTGAACCTAGCCAGTCAGGGGCGATCGCCCGAAACCCTTGATCTTCTAAGTTATTCATCACTCTGCGCCAGATATAACTATGACTAGGCAAACCATGCACTAAAATGACTGGGGGTTTATTATTGCTGTTGGTGGGGGTCACTTCCCGATAAAACCATTCCAGCGAACCGACGGTTATTATTTGTTCTGTGATCATATATGTTAGTCAAACTCAAGTTTGATTATTTGTCTTTTCTGTTTAAACTTTATACATTAGAGTAGAACCTGTGCGACCCGTTTAGTCCAAAACAAGGCTAAAAGCCTTGGTGGGACTAGCTTGGAACTGATTTATCAGAACCTTGACAACTGAATATCCGTATAGGTGAGAATGCCTATTGAGTAGTTAAACTACAAAAATAGGTGGCAAATATTAACAAAACCTTAAAATCTCAAGCCCTATTCCCTCGGTGTTGGGGGTAAAAGCATAACCCTTGTGGTAGCGAATGGTCTTCAATCCACAAAGCAGGGTTAAACGGGGTATTGACTGATAGTCTAATTTGGTCAACCTCTAGCAAGAGTCTATGGATAGAGCGTTAAGCTCAAAGCACCGCAACTACCGTTACTCTTAAGTAGCCAAATAGGCTGAAAGGCTACAACCAAAAACAGGTTAAAGCGCAAAAGATTATCCTTTTATTAAAAAGAAAGGGATACAACACTAATCGCACTCGGTAGACAGGTAAAAGTCAAATCACCGTAACTCTAAAGTAGCAAAATAGACTAAAAGGCTACAGACAAAATGTCAACGGAGTAAAAAATAGTTATCTAATAGGTTCATAGATAACACAACACTTATATACTCCCGGTGAATAGACGCATCCTAAAGGCTCATATCAACGGATATTCGGAACGGGGAAACCCCTCTATAACTCTCAGAAATGGTCGAAAATCTCTGAGTAGTCAACCAAGACGCAATCATCTCCAATTACGGAGGTTATAGGGGGAGTAGGATTCAGTAAAAAAGCAAATGCCTTAACTCGAAAAGACGAGGATAGCTTTACCGAAACAAAGGTAAAGAAGGGTAATGCCAAGGATAAGCTGACATACTGACTGTTTATAGGAAGATAGCTGAGTAAGTAGAGGCAAATATGTCTAAGACTGATTTGAAACCAAATACAGTGGAATGGAACCAGATTAATTGGCGTAAAGTCGAAAAAGCTGTGTTCAAGCTTCAGAAGCGAATCTATCAAGCCAGTGTCAATGGCAATATTAAAAAGGTTAGGAAACTACAGAAAACACTCCTTAACTCCTACTACGCCAAATTGTTAGCGGTCAGAAAAGTAACCCAGGAAAATAAGGGTAAAAAGACAGCCGGAGTTGATGGGGTCAAGTCTCTGACACCTAAACAACGGTTAGATGTAGCCCAAAACCTAAAGTTAGGAAACAAAGCCAAACCTGTTCGCAGAGTATGGATACCTAAAACTAACGGTAAAAAAAGACCCTTGGGAATACCAGTCATGCAAGATAGAGCCAAACAAGCCCTAGTCAAATCAGCTTTAGAACCAGAATGGGAAGCAAGGTTTGAAGAAAACTCTTATGGCTTCAGACCTGGAAGAAGCTGTCAGGACGCAATCGGAGCAATTTTTAACCAAATCCGATACAAGGCTAAATACGTCCTAGATGCTGACATAAGTAAATGCTTTGACCGCATAAATCACCTAAAACTCCTTGAAAAAATAAATACATTTCCGACATTAAGGAGACAAATAAAAGCATGGCTAAAAGCAGGGATTCTCGACCAAGGAAAAACCATATTTCCAGAAGAAGGAACCCCTCAAGGTGGCATTGCGTCACCATTATTAGCCAACATAGCTCTTCATGGAATGGAAGAAAGGATTAAAAATTATGCTGCTAACTGGAAAGGAAACAAAAGAGCAAACATAAGCTCTATAGCCTTAATCAGATATGCAGATGATTTCGTTATAATCCACGAAAACCTGAACGTGATTGAATCCTGTCAGGAAATAATCCAAAACTGGTTAGAACCTATAGGATTAGAATTAAACCAAGAAAAAACCAAAACAATTCATACCTTGTATGAACATCAAGGTAACAAACCTGGGTTCAATTTCTTAGGATTTAATATCAGACAATTCCAAGTAGGTAAAAACCAATCTGGAAAAACCCCTCAAGGAAGAAAAATCGGATTCAAAACAATCATCAAACCGAGTAAAGAAAAAGTAACAAAACACTACAAAAAACTAGCGGAAATAATAGATAAACACAAAGCAACTCCTCAATGGATGTTAATATCAAGACTAACACCAATCATAAGAGGATGGTCGAACTATTATAGAAGTGTATGTAGTAAAGAAACTTTTTCAAAACTTGACCATTTATTGTGGTTAAAACTCTATAGATGGGCGTTAAGAAGACATCCTAATAAGTCAAAGACTTGGGTGATAAAAAAATATTGGCAGTCTAAAGAGATGGACAACTGGACTTTCGGATGTACATATAAGAACATAAAACGTTACTTACCCAAACACAACCAAACAAAAATAGTTAGATATAACAAAGTAAAGGGAAAAATCAGCCTTTACGACGGAAACACTAACTATTGGGCTAGTAAAATGGGAAAACATCCTGAATTAAAAAGTTCAATTGCAAAATTACTCAAAAAGCAAAAAGGTAAGTGTAATTATTGTGGATTAACCTTCATGCCGGGAGATAGAATCGAAACCGACCATATCATACCTCGCAAAATGGGGGGAGATAATTTAAAAGACAACCTCCAAGCATTACATATTCATTGCCATGACATAAAATCTAAGAAGGATATAAAGGATATCACGTCCTACAAAAGTCAGAAAAAATGGAGTAAAATTCATAAAGAATTCAACATTCACTTTTCTAATAGCAAATGGGAATGGAGAAATGACTTACCTTCAGCGATTAATGGTACTCATAACAAGAGCCTATCTACAGAGGAGCCGGATGAAGCGAAAGTTTCACGTCCGGTTTTGAAGACGAGTCGGGCTGGTAACAGCCTGGCTTAGTTTAACATACTATGGACAATAGCCAAAGGTTAACAACCGTTAACCTATACTTATACCGTTAGTTACCTTAATTTGATTAAGGACACCCATTTAACCACTAACTTAGTTGATAAACTACAGGAGATAAAATAGCTTATGCAAGAGCTTGCTTTACGCTCAGAGCTTGATTTTAACAGCGAAACTTATAAAGATGCTTACAGTCGCATCAATGCTATTGTCATTGAAGGGGAACAAGAAGCCCATCAAAATTACATTGATATGGCTCAACTTCTCCCAGAAGATGAGGCCGAGTTAATTCGTCTCTCTAAGATGGAGAATCGCCATAAAAAGGGCTTTCAAGCTTGTGGAAAGAACTTGGACGTTACCCCGGATATGGACTACGCTCAACAATTTTTCTCGCAACTTCATAACAACTTCCAAACAGCTAAAGCTGAAGGAAAAATTGTTACTTGCTTATTAATTCAATCTTTGATCATCGAAGCCTTTGCGATCGCCGCCTATAATATTTATATTCCCGTGGCTGATCCCTTTGCTCGTAAAATCACTGAAGGGGTGGTAAAGGACGAATACACTCACCTCAATTTTGGGGAAATCTGGTTAAAAGAGCATTTTGAAGCCTCTAAAGCAGAATTAGAAGAAGCAAATAAGAAAAATTTACCCATTGTTTGGCAAATGCTCAACCAAGTTGAAAAAGATGCCGAAGTGTTAGGAATGGAAAAAGAAGCTTTAGTGGAAGATTTCATGATTAGTTACGGAGAAGCTTTAAGTAATATTGGTTTCTCTACCCGTGAAATCATGAAAATGTCTTCTCATGGGTTAAGTGCTGCTTAAAATAGCTGACAATAACTATTACAAGACTTTTAAGGGCTTAATATCATTAAGCCCTTTTATTTTCAAATGACTTGTTTTTTTTACATTCATTTATGGCTACCTACTTATAACTGAGCAATTTTGCCTCCTTCAACTTTCATAATTTGAGAGGAGTTTAACCATTGTGCGTCAAAAGAGTGTAAATAGGTTGTGGTAATTAGGGTTTGGAACCGTCCTTGAATCACTTCTAATAATTTATTTTGTCGGTTGGGATCGAGTTCGGCTAAAACGTCATCTAATAAAAGTAAGGGGGGTTCCCCTATAACATCTTCTATCAATTGCAATTCTGCTAATTTGATGGCTAAAACTAAGGTTCTTTGTTGTCCTTGGGAACCGTAGGACTTGGCAGGGGTCTGATTAATGTTAAATTCTACGTCATCTCGATGGGGTCCAACTACCGTGGTGGCAAGTTGTTGCTCGGCCATACGACGCTGTTCTATTTTATCTAAAAAGGCTTGTTGGACTTGTTGGGGTTGTTCATTTTCAATTTTTATATTCGGTAGATAGTTAATTTCTAAACGTTCTGTTCCACTACTAATTTCTTGATGCCATTTTTGAGCGAGTGGGGTAATTCTTTCTATAACACGATATCGCCGTCGAGTCACTCTAGTTCCTGCTTCAGCTAATTGTTGATCCCATACTTTTAATTGTGATATTTCTGCTGATAAATTAGATGGATTTTCCTGTTCTTCTATGGTTTTACGAATGACTTTTAATAAGGCATTACGTTGTCGTAAAATTTTATAATATTGATGAATAATACTGGCATAAACCGGTTCTAATTGGATTAAAAGGGTATCTAACCAACTGCGACGGGTGTCTGGTGATCCCCTTACTAAGTCTAAGTCTAAACAGGAGAATTCTACAGCATTAATATGACCTAAAAATTCTAAATGACGACGTAAGTTTTCATGATTTAACGTTAAACTCCGTCTGCCTTGATAACGCAGGGTAATTCCCAGTTCTGACTCTCCATACTTCCGTTCTACTGTGCCTAAAATTTGCCCTGTTCTTTCCCCTTCTAAAATTAAATCGCGATCGCGGTTAGTACGATGACTTTTTAGGGTTGCTAGTAATTCCACTGCTTCGAGTAAATTAGACTTTCCTTGAGCATTATTTCCTAATAAAATCGTTTTTTGTGATTGTAAATTAAGACTCTGTTCTTCATAATTACGAAAAGTATATAAATGGATATTTTTTAAATACATTTTTTCAACTCTTAACTTGCATTTATCTGACTATTTATTTCCAATTTATTAAAGTTTTAATCGGTAAAGATAACAATAAAAGGACAGGAATAATCTCTAAACGTCCAATCCACATTAGACAAATTAACGTCAGTTTACCCAACCAGGGAAGATCGGGGTGAGTAATACCCGTTGATAGTCCTACTCCACTGGTTGCTGAAGCAACTTCAAAAATGACATCAATTAAATCGTAGGTTGGTAATTTAAGATATTGCAAAATAAAAATACCACCAACAACGACACTTAACCATAAAAAAGCTAAAACTGCAGCAGCTTCTACACGACGATTAGCCTCAGATTCTTTTACAATCTTCCCATCAAGCTCGTAACACATCATTTCGTGGGGTCGTAGTGCGATGCGCCGAAAACGCCAAATAACCGCTTTTACAACCGTTACAAAACGACTTAATTTAATTCCCCCTGCTGTCGAACCGGCTGCCCCACCAATCAACATAATTAAAGTCATCAGCAATTTTGCACCTCCATCCCAGGATTTAACAGAAATTGTGCCAAAACCACAGGTACTCAAGGCAGAAGTCCATTGAAATAGAATATCGATCCAAGGAATATGTCTAAAAGCTAAACGATTAAAACCCCAAAGTAATAACGTTCCTCCTAATAACAAAATCCAGAGGGCTTGATGTTGATTATCTGACCAAAAAGCAAAAAGTTTACGACGACGCAAAAACTGATAGTGAACAGAAAAGCTAATTGCACCTAAAATCATGACAATAATAACTGCCAATTTCACCGCAACGCCATAATTAGCGATACTGTTTTCGGTAACGCTAAACCCACCTGTCGCAATTCCTGTCATGCCATGATTGAGGGCTTCCCACCAACTCATCCCAACCATCCGAAAGAGAAAAATACTGCCAATGGTATAAATTAGATAAATCCACCAAATCCGTTTAACGGTTTGCGTGAGGGTTAAACCAATTCTTTGACTTCTGCCTTCAGCATTGTAAAGTTTATAAGGTTCGGTAGCGGGTTCAAGTAAGGATATGACTAAAACAATGACCCCGACACCTCCTACCCACTCCATTAGCGATCGCCACCATTGCATCGTATGGGGTAATTCATTATAGTTTAATGCCATCGATAAGCCTGTACTGGTAAAACCAGAAAACGCTTCAAACATACAATTCCAAGGGTTTTGAAACATTAAAATGGTTGTTGAGAAATCAGGAGAAAGGTCCGAGGCATTTGCTGTCATTAATAAAGGAATTGCACAAAACAGAGGTAACAAAAACCAGCCTAAGGCAGCCGTTATCATGGCATGGGGAATGCGACTACTGGTTTTGATTTTGATGTTGGTAAAACGATAGAGTAATTGACCAATGGTTAGTGAGGCAGCAGTACAGGTGAGTAAAGGAGTCAAAGCATACATTTCTCTTGATAATAAACAGACAGGGATAGAAATTAAGGCCATAATTCCAGGGACATGAAGAAATAAGCCAATATCTCGCAAGATGGTTTTCATAAAATTGCTACGTTTGACTTTATTTATCTACATCCAGAAAACCAAAAAGCTTTCGAGCAATTAGCTTTTCAGGATTGCTTAATACCTGTACTCCCAATTTTTCAAACATGGCGCGATGTTCTTTATCGTGTAACATCGTAATTAAATTTTCAATTTCATACTGTTTGCCTAGCATCATCGCCATCAAGTTAACCGAATCATCATCAGTTGTCGCAATAATCGTATCGGCGTGCTTAACACCTGCTTCTTCTAGAATTTTTCCTTTAGAAATATCAGCATGAAATACCTGCACATCAAATTCTCGCATGATGTCTCTCGCATATTCTTCTTGCTTTTCGATCACTGAAACTCGGTGTCCTTGTTCTTGGGCGATCGCAATTAGCTGTTTGGTTACAGCCCCTGCTCCGACAATAATTACATACATTTGATAACTAAACGCGAAGGTCGTATGATGCTTTATTTATGCGTAATAATTTTACTATTTTTTGAGTTTTAACTCTCTCTATCTATTTACTGATACTGGCTGTATTTCAACTTTCTTTGTCAATAGTTTTTAAGTTTTTTAACTTTTATTTGACAAGGTAAAAGGTATGAGTTAACGCAACTTCCAATTAAAGGGAAGAAGAGAATAAACACCTCTAGGATCATTAAAGTTTTGAATGACTTTTAACTCTTCTTGAAATTTGAGAAATTCTTGAGTTAAGGGATCAACTGTATTTCGAGTAAATTGCGTATCTTCGTCTAATGTTCTTTTGAGAAATAATTCTGCAAATCCTTGGGAAGTCGGATATTCTTGAACTTGCCAATCTTTTCCTAATTCTGTTTGTTTAGCTGCGTATTCTATCGCTGCATTTAAACCACCAAAACTATCGACTAAACCTATTTTTTTTGCCATCTCCCCTGACCAAACTCTACCTTGAGCAATACTCGCTACTTTTTCTTTAGATAAGTTACGAGATTGAGCAACTTTTTCTAAGAATAAGTCATAAATTCGATTAACCGATTTTTGATAAATGGCTAATTCTTGCTCAGTTTTCGGTCGTGTTGCGGTTCCTAAATCTGCAAATTTTGCGGTTTTAACAGTATCCCAAGTAATTCCATTATTGTTAGCAATTTCTTGAATATTTAAGAGAACACCAAACACACCAATTGATCCAGTAATGGTATTGGGTTGAGCAAAAATATGTTCCCCACCTGTTGCTATCCAATAGCCTCCAGATGCTGCTACATTACCCATAGAAATAATAACGGGTTTTGTCTCTTGAATTAACTGAATTTCTCGTAAAATAATATCTGATCCAGTGGCACTTCCTCCAGGACTATTAATGCGAATAACCACTGCTTTTACTTGTTCATCGTCTCCAATTTTACGCAATAATTTAGCAAAACGAGTTCCCCCGACTTGTTCTCTATTTCCTATTCCATCGACAATAGCACCCTCTAGATAAACAACAGCAATTTTGTTACTAGAACTATTATCAGTTACTCCTGTGACGGGTATATCTATATAATTATTAAATGAAACTTGACTTAATGATTCTTCTTTATTTTTTGTTATTTCTTTTAAAAGTGAAATCGCTTGATCTCGATAATCGACTTGATCAATTAACTTTAATTTCTGCGCTTCTTGAGGAGTAAGAATTCCTTGATTGTCAGCAATTTGTTGAAGATTATTTGCTTCTATTTTACGAACTTCTCCTACTTTTTGCAAAAAATTATTCCAAATATTGCCAAGCAAAACTTCTAATTGTTGACGATTTTCTTCACTCAGTTGGGTTCTTATAAAAGGTTCAACGGCTGCTTTATATTCCCCTACTCTTACCACTTGAACACCGATGCCATATCTATCTAATGCTCCTGTCCAAAATAAGGGTTCTGTACTGATTCCATTGAGTTCGACTACACCCATAGGATTGACGATTAAAGTATCAGCTAATGAAGTTAAATAATATTCTTGTTCGCTTACAGTAATATCATAAGCAATAATTTTTTTACCGCTTTCTTTAAATTTTATTAGTGCTTGTCGAATTTCTGCAAAACTAGCATAACCACTGCCACTATTTGCGTTACTTCCATCTAGGAAAATAGCTTTAATACGATCATCTTTGCTGGCTTTTTCAATATTTTTAATCACTTGACTTAATGTCAAAACGGATTGATCCTTATCGGATAAGATATCACGGATATTAACGAAGGGTTCTTTATCTTGAATTTGTGTAGAAAGATCCAAAACTAAAACTGATTTATCTTTAATGGCCGGTTCAGTTTCCACACTAGCTAACGTAATTAATAATATTACGATACTACTAACACCTACTGTAGTAAATAAAAATAATCCTGCTAACGTTCCAATAATACTAGCTAGGGTTTGTTTAATAAAATTCATCATTGAAGCAATCAAAAAGTAATTATTTCTTTGTAACTTTATGTTCTCAAAGACTACGGCAATACTAACTATTATAGAACACTTTGAAACAAGAGTGTTAAATTTCTTAAGCTAGTGAATTATTAAGCAAAAATACTAAACACTCTAAAAATCTTAACTATTGTCTAGATATTATTACTATAATTTTACTTTCTTAAGTTTTTTAGGTTAAAAATTATCCGAAAACTTTGCAAAATCACATTTACATTTAACTTTTTTATTTGAAAATTCTACAAATTTAAGAAATTTATTATTATTATTTTCTTATTTTCCGTTTTCTTCTCTATAAAGGGAACTTTAACCTAACCCTAATTTTTTTTTAGTCATTCTCTTAAGATTTCTTAATATTTCAAGGGTAAAGTCTTGATTAGATGACATCAGTTTGCAGTAGCAACTTAGCTTATCAATCGAATTCATTGGGTTGATAGGGATGTAATCGCTAATTAGTGATAATTATTAGCAATCTAATCATCATGGCTAACAATAACAGTGTAATTTTCATTCATCCTGATGGAACCAGTCCATCTCACTTTGCTGCTGGACGCTTTGCCTCAGTCGGGCCAGATGGTCGCCTGAATTGGGATAATATGACCAATGCAGGGGTTTACCTAGGACACATGGACGACACCCTTGTGGGAACTTCTAACGCAGGTGCAGTAACCCATGCTTTTGGTATTAAAGCCTTCTCTGGTAGCTACGGTTTAGACGAAAATGGCAATCCTTACACTTCCCTTTCTGGTCAAGAAGGCATAACCATTATGGAAGAAGCGATCGCTGCAGACAAAGCAACCGCCGTGATCAACTCTGGATTTATTGCTGAACCCGGTACCGGGGTTTTCCTAGCAGATGCCGAAAATCGAGGTAATGTAGAAGAAATCACCCTAGAAATCGTTGAATCGGGTGTTGATGTCATCATGGGAGGTGGAGAAATTCACTACCTACCCGTAGGCGTGACCGGACGTTTTGGAGAAGAAGGGATTCGTGAAGATGGACGCAATCTAATCGAAGAAGCGCAAGAAGACGGTTACACCGTGGTTTACACCCTCGAAGACTTAGCCAATTTACCCACGAATACCGAGAAAGTTCTGGGGATTTTCGCAGCGGAAGATACTTATAACGACACCACAGAAGCTAATTTAGTCGAGCAAGGTTTTGTTGACGAAGACGGTAACTTAATTCTTTATGGTCAACCTGGCAACGAAAACCCTCCCACCATTTCCCAAATGCTGGAGGCGACTTTAGGATTAGATATCTTCCAAAATCCTGAGAATGGGATGTTTGTGGTGTTAGAAGAAGAAGCCACCGACAACTTTGGTAATAATAACAACGGAGTGGGAACCATCGAGGCTGTTTTACGAGCCGATGCAGCTATCGGTATTGCTCAAGACTATATCGATAATGTTAACCCTAATACTCTGTTAATTACGGCAGCCGATAGTGACGGGGGTGGTTTAGAAGTGGATGATCGTTCTGGGGAAACTGTTGGCACAACCAGAGTACAACCTCCTTTCGATCCCGATCCCAACGTTCCCTACGATGGTACGACCGGTAACGATACCGCTCCTTTTATCACTGGCGCACCCGATACCAATGGGGATACGTTTGAATTTGGGGTGTTATGGTCAGGAAATCCCGACGTAGCAGGAAGTATTGTTTCTAAAACCTACGGTTTAAACGCTGAAAAGTTGCCAGCAACCGTGGACAACACAGGTATTTATCGCTTAATGTACGAAACCCTTTTTGATGTAGCCTTAGACGCACCACAAGGGATTCCTGATAACATTCCCGAACCCCCCGAACCCACCAAAGAAACAGGAAACGTCATCTTTATTCATCCCGACGGCACCAGTCCTTCCTATTACGCTGCTGCACGGTTTGCCTCAGTGGGGCCCGATGGTCGTCTTAATTGGGATAATATGACCGATGCCGGAGTTTATCTCGGTCACATGGATGATCAACTCGTTTCTACCTCTAATGGGGGTGCTGTGGTTCATGCTTATGGTATTAAACCCTATGCAGGAAGTTATGGGTTAGATGCAGAAGGAAACCCTTACACCTCCTTATCTGGGTTAGAAGGAACTACCATTATGCAAGAAGCGATCGCAGAAGGTAAACCCACTGCTGTGATTAACTCTGGTTTTATTGCTGAACCTGGTACTGGTGTCTTCCTTTCAGCAGCAGAAAACCGTAGCAACGTTCAAGAAATTACCTTAGAAATCGTTGAATCTGGGGTTGATGTGATTATGGGGGGTGGAGAAATTCATTACCTACCCGAAGGAGTAATCGGACGCTTTGGAGAAGAAGGGATTCGTGAAGATGGCCGCAACCTGGTTGAAGAAGCTCAAGAAGACGGTTACACTGTTGTTTACACCCTCGAAGACTTACTCAATTTACCCACAAATACCGAGAAAGTCCTGGGGATTTTTGCAGCCGAAGATACTTATAACGACACCACAGAAGCTAATTTAGTCGAGCAAGGTTTTGTTGACGAAGATGGCAACTTAATTCTCTATGGTCAACCCGGTAACGAAAATCCTCCCACCGTTGCCCAAATGCTACAGACGACTTTGAGCTTAGATAAATTTGTCAACGCCGAAGACGGTTTTATGGTGGTTCTCGAAGAAGAAGGATCAGATAATTTCCCTAATAATAATAACGGTGCCGGAACCGTAGAAGCTACGTTACGGGCTGATGCTGCCATTGGAGTAGCTCAGGATTTTGTTAATAATGTCAATCCCAACACCTTAATCTTGACGGCTGCTGATAGTGATGCTGGTGGTTTAGAAGTGGATGACGTATCTGGGGAAACTGTAGGTAGCGTCAGTGTTCAAGGGCCTTATGAAAATGAAGTTCCTCTGGATGGTACGACTGGTAACGACACGGCTCCCTTTGTCACTGGTCAACCGGATGCCAATGGGGACATTTTTGAATTTGGTATCGCTTATGCTAGTACCACCGATGTCGCAGGTAGTATTGTTTCTAAAGCATACGGTTTAAATTCTGATTTGTTGACCGCTACAGTGGACAACACAGATATGTACCGTATTATGTATGAAACGCTCTTTGGTGTTGCTCCTGAAGAGGTAGAAAGAATTGAACCTGTTACTTTTGGTTCTGCTGAAGACGACTCATTTGATACCGTCATTGCAGGGAATGACTTTGTGGGTGAAGCCAATCAACTTCTCTTTGCTGGTAGTGGCAATGACTATGTTGATGTGTCTCAGACTCCTGACGAATTTAATCGCATTGACTTAGGTAGTGGTGATGATCTCTTCTTTGCTGGAAGTGGCGATCGCGTTTTAGCAGGTTCTGGCGATGATATCCTCTTCTTTGGCTCTGGGGGTGATAACGTAGTAACCGGGGGTTCCGGAAGCGATCAATTCTGGCTCCTCACTGACTCAGAAGATTTACCAGCAATGGCCAATACTATCACTGATTTTGCCATCGATGAGGATGTCATGGGCTTTGGTGCCACTGATCTTGATTTCGATCAGTTAACTTTAACTCAAGACGGTAACAGTACGGTAATCAATGCGTTAGGACAAGATTTAGCTATCTTGTTAAATACTCAAGCAAGTGAGTTAAGTGCATCTGATTTCGTATTTGCTTAATATCTTTTTGACCAACCTCTAAAGGGTATTTTGAGAGCAGAGTTATTGGGAAGAATTGAGTAAAATTTTCCTATTCTGCTCTCTATTATACTAGATCCGCTTTAGATAGTATAGTATTAACTTTCGGAGCAGGGAGCAGGGAGTGGGGAGAAAAAACGTTACTCTACTAAAATAAGCGGATTTGGTATTATAAGTTATAAGTAAATTAGAATAAAAAAATTTTAAATTTAAAATCTCCCGTGTCTATAGAAAAAATTATTGATTTTTCTTGATAAAATTCAAGCAATAATTTACCAAAATATTTATTTTTTCATGATTTTTTTATAAGACATTTTTGTAAAAGTTTTAAACTATATTTTTGTAATCCATTATCAAATAAAACTGCCAAAATTCCTTCTTTTTCATATACATTTATTGTGTAAAACTGTTAAATACTTCCTGATTTTACCAGTAGATTAAGCTTTGTATTTACTTCTTTTCGTTGCATATCAAGAATAGTTATGTGTGTTTTCATAGCTACTTTTTTATTTAAACACTACAAAATATTAAATTTTCACAATATCTCTTTATTTACACTATGAATTGTACTATTTTTATGGATATTTTATTGCAATATTTTTCCATATAAGCTCAAAAGCTGATAAAATTTTTGTATGAAACACTCATTATTTTTTAAAATATTATCTAACTCTGAGCTTAAGTTAATTACTATAATGACAAAAATTAATATTTATGCCTAGTCTTTCGATTATTATTCCTACTCTCAACGAAGAAGAGTGCTTGGGACGAACCTTATCATATCTAAATTTCTTAGAACCCCCTCCAGAAGAAATTATTATTGTTGATGGTGGCAGTCAAGACAACACATTGAGCATTGCCAATAATCATCACGTAACTCTAATGACTACTTCTACAAAGGGACGAGCTATTCAAATGAATCAGGGTGCAAAATTGGCTAGAGGAGATTACCTTTGCTTTGTTCATGCTGATACCTTAGTTCCATCTAATTTAGTTACCATTATTGAAAAGACCTTAAATAATCGGCAAATAGCTTGCGGTGGCTTTATTTCTTTAATGAGAGGAGCGAATAGCACCCGATGGGGAACTTCTTTACACAATTATCTCAAAACTTATTATGCACCTTTGTTGTTTCGTCCCCATCTCTTTTTTGTCAAAGGTTTACGCTTGTTATTTGGCGATCAAGTTATGTTTTGTCGTCAGCGTGATTTCTGGAACTGTGGCGGTTTTGATACTAATCTCCCCATCATGGAAGACGCTGATTTATGTTTGAAGTTAGTTCCTTATGGACGTATCTGCTTACTCAACCGTGTCGTAGAATGTTCTGATCGTCGTGTAGCTAAGTTAGGATCATTTAAAGCTAATATCATTTATCTGTGGATAGGGATTCTTTGGGGTTTAGGAGTTAGTGCAGATTATCTCAAACAATTTTATGCTGATATTCGTTAATTTATCAATTTTTTTTGATTAATTTCTTATGAGACTTTGTTACGCTTTCAAATGGAATTTATTAAACTCACTGATTCAACTTCGCTGTCCTTATGTTAATCATATTTCTACAGAAGAATTAGCCATCTGGCTTGAAGATAAAAATAGACCAGATCCCTTACTTTTAGATGCTCGAAGTCCCCTAGAATATACTATTAGCCATCTTCAAGGAGCTTATTTAATTCCTCATGATCTACCTAAAATAGAGCCTTTGATTCACTGTTCTAATGCTTCTCCAATTATCACCTATTGTTCTGTGGGCTACCGTTCAGCGATTCTAGCTCAACGACTACAAAAAATGGGCTATGAAAAAGTATTTAATCTCAAAGGTTCTATCTTTCTTTGGTTTAGTGAGCATCGTCCTGTTTTCTGTGGTGAAAAAATTGTCTCGTTTATTCACCCATTAAATCTATTTTGGTCTTTTTGGCTATAAAAAAACATAATTAACTATGTTTAAATTCTCTGCGATCGTCTTCAACTTTGATTATTTCAGGGGAGAAATTTGAACTCCTAACACCCCACTCAAGTTCCTTGTGAACCCTCACAAAAAAAATTCAAGTTTCAATAATCTGAAAATATCGCTAGATTATATTATAAGTAGTTAAATTATATTTATAAGAATCGTGCGAGATTTTCAATCCATTCAACAAACAACCTACGACCTCATCGTGATTGGTGGCGGAGTCAATGGAGCAGGAGTCGCACGGGATGCGGCTTTACGAGGTTTAAAAACTATTCTCATTGAAAAAGGCGACTTTGCCGGAGGTACCTCAAGCTGGTCTACCCGTCTCATTCATGGTGGTTTACGGTATTTAGAATACTTTGAAGTTCCCTTAGTTAGAGAATCTTTGCGAGAACGGGAAATTCTTTTACACACCGCTCCCCATTTGGTTAGACCCTTGTTATTAACCATCCCTATCTACAAAAATCGTTCTCGTCCCTATTGGAAAATTTGGGCAGGAATGTTTCTCTACGATATTCTAAGCGCAGATAAGACTGTTCCTTCCCATAGAATGCTCTCTGAAGCAAAATTTAAACAACTATTTCCCTCTATGGACCCCGAT
The DNA here is from genome assembly GCF_000169335.1 of Crocosphaera chwakensis CCY0110. GTDB lineage: Bacteria > Cyanobacteriota > Cyanobacteriia > Cyanobacteriales > Microcystaceae > Crocosphaera > Crocosphaera chwakensis. The sequence goes on along the minus strand of NZ_AAXW01000009.1, from coordinate 118,530 downwards.
GGTTTAGTGGGTGGGGCCCAATATTATGATGGTCAAGTGACCTATGCAGAACGACTGTGTTTAGAAAATATCATTGCTGCCGACGAAGCCGGAGCAACGGTGCTAAACTACGTCAAAGCAACTCAATTACACCGCGAAGGGGATAAAATCACCCATCTCACTTGTAAAGATGTTCTCACAGGGGAAGAATTTACGGTTAAGGGTAAAGATAAATGTATGGTGATTAATACCTCTGGCCCTTGGGTTGATAATGTTTGTGAGTTAGGGGTTAAAGATGGTAACAACGCACCCATCGGTAAAACCAAAAAAATTGGTGGAACTAAAGGTAGTCATATTGTGGTTGAACCCTTTGCCGGCGCGCCTGACACCAGTTTATATGTAGAAGCTAAATCCGATGGCCGTCCTTTCTTTATTGTGCCTTGGTTGGGAATGTATTTGATCGGAACAACGGATTATCGTTTTGATGGAACCCCTGATCAATTAAAAGCTGATAACGATGAAATTGACTATTTACTGCAAGAAACCAATAATATTATTCCCAATGCTCGCTTATCTCGTGACGACGTAAAATTTACCTATTCGGGAGTTCGTCCCTTACCCAACGCAGAAGGGAAAAAAGCAGGGAGTATTACCCGTCGTCATATTCTCTTTGACCACAGCAAAGAAGGGGTTAAAAATCTTATCTCTCTCATTGGCGGAAAGTTAACCACCTATCGTCAAGTAGGAGAAGAAATGGTGGATAAAGTCTACAAAAAATTAGGCAAGTCTGCTCCTCCTTGTCCTACAGAAGATCAACTCTTACCCGGTGCTATCTTGCCTAATGATTCCCTGATTCAACAAACCGTATTGAACTACGAGGATAAAGTACCTCGTCAGTCTATTAGTCATCTCTTTAAGGTGTATGGAGCAAGAGCGGTCAATGTTTTGGGGTTAGTGGACTCAGAACCCAAGTTAGGGGAATTAATTACCCCTGAGTTACCCGATATTAAAGCACAGGTCGTTTATGCGGTGCGCCATGAATATGCTCATACATTAGTCGATATTGCCCGTCGTCGGACTGCAATCGCTATGGAAGCTCATTATGGGTTAGAAGTGTTATCAACCCTTATTGACACCCTAAAAACCTATTGTGGTTGGGATGACTATAAATGTGCAACCGCTAAAGAGAATTATCTCAGTTATATGAAACATAACTGTATCCCTGACTTTGATGAAGTGAATAGCGAAGTCGAACCCAGAAACTGGGATAAAGAAGAAGTTCCTCTTTTTTAAACCTATTTTGCAAGGTTAACTTACTATAGCAATACCCATGAAAGTTAGAACATTTTCAATTTTCAAAATGCAATGAAAGCCTACTGTTCGTTGTTTCTAAGCATCGTAGTGCTACATAATAAAGGTTAGTGAGCTAACTTGATTTAAGTAATCCTCGCGTCAAGACTGCGAGGATTCTTTTATAATTATTGATGAGAGAAATGTCTTTTTTATCTGATTATCATTTGAAACCAGGAAAAATTCATGATAAAGCTAAATTATTGAAATTTATGCAACTCACCTACGAAGAGTTGTTTCCCGAGAAGTCTGATTTTAGTCATCTCAGCACTACGATAGAACAATATTTATCCTCAAAAACCCCCTTGTGGTGGATTAACTATCAACCCGAAAACTCGACAATATCGGAGGAAGTCGGTTGTCTGTGGATGGGAACTGGAGTCGATCAAGTGAATGGCGATCGCTACGGACACATCTTTTTAATCTACGTTAAACCGAATCATCGTCGTCAAGGGTTAGCGACAACCTTAATTGAACAAGGACAACAATGGGTGCAGGAGCAAGGCTATCATCAAATTGGACTACAGGTATTTGAACGAAACCAAGCTGCCAGGAAACTTTATAATAAATTAGGATTTTCTCCTCAATCTTATTTAATGCTTAAATCTTGGAATATCAACGAATAAAGACATTTTTTAACCATTACCTAATCTTACCATTATTAATTAACTCGCTGATTTATCCTAAAATTCGTTATGATGCTTTAACAAGTCGCCTACTGTGAGAAGTGAGACGGAAATGAATAAACATCATACTTTAAAATCAAAACCCTTTTTAAGAAAAACCCTGCTCAAACAAGGCATCAGTTTGGTGAGCGGACTTGGTATTTTAACGGGTGGTATGGGATTCAATGGTGCGATCGCATCCACAGAAACCCTAGTGATTCCTGAAAATCCTACCCCCACTGTTAAACCTGAACCCGCTTCCCCATCGCCAATAGAAGTGCCGAAAGCATCTCCCTATGTTCCTCCAACTGCTTCTAGTAGTCCAAAACCTGTACAAAGAAGCACCTCTAATAAACCCAATCAACCCAAAGTTTCCCCCAAACCCTCAGTTTCCCAGGCTCGTGAAACCTCTAAACCAAAAGTTAAATTATCAGCCCCTAAAATCTTAGATCCCCAAACCTCTAAAAACGAACCGCCTAAAACTTTAAAAGAAGCTTTAACTCAACACCAAAACATCCAGTTATCCCCTTCTGTCACCACTGCAGGAGGTCAAAATAGTTATATTGATACTAAAAGCTACGGTAATTCTAGCCCTACCATTACCCGACCCAATAAAGTAGTCTTAACGGAACGGTCTACGGGTTGTCAAACCGTTGCCCAAAATGGTCAATTGTCTGGGGGAAATTGTGGTGCAGTTGCCACTCAACCCTCTAAACCCAAAGTTCAAGCACCTCGGCAGTTAGCGTCCCGTCGTGTCACTTTAGCGTCTCGTCAAACCCAAGCAACAACTCAGGTAGCTCAAACAGTTAGTTCTCCTCAAAAAGTCGAGCCTCTGCGCTTAAAACGCCGTCCCATTAGCTCTGAACAGGTGGTTAATTTACAACCGATACAACGCCAGGGGTTATCCATTGCTTTAGAACCCTTGCCTCGTTATAACCGTGCTGCTTCTATGTATGGGTCTAATACACCTCAAGCACGTAAAACCGATTTAATCTTTCCCTTACCAGTAGTCGCCACCATGACCTCTGCTTTTGGTTGGCGGACTCACCCCATTTCTGGAACCCAACGGATGCACAATGGGACTGATTTTGGCGCACCGTTAGGAACTCCCGTGTTAGCGGCCTATGGTGGAGAAGTTTCCCATGCTGACTGGTCTGGTGGTTATGGGTTAATGGTGGTATTACGTCACCTCGAAGGAACCCAAGAATCTCGTTATGCTCACCTTTCTGATATCTATGTCCAACCTGGAGAATGGGTCGAACAGGGGACAGTTATTGGACGGCTTGGTAGTACCGGTTATTCTACAGGGCCACACCTCCATTTTGAGTGGCGACACCTAACAGAACAAGGATGGGTCGCTGTGGATGCTGGCCTTCATCTAGAATACGCTATGGATAATTTAATGCGTGCGATGCAGTACGCTCAAGAGAGTACAACCCCTGAAGGTTAAAAATAGGCAGGAGGCAAAAAGTCATTAATTATTCTGACTCCTGTCTCCTGACTTCTCCGAAGACTAAGCTGCTTCGTCTAAACTAGATTCTTCAATTTTCTCAAGATGGCGACTGGTTTTAGGAGGAATGGGCAGGTTATGTCCGCTATGAAAATCTTCTTGAACTTTGTAGGTTAACCGGGGAGAAATTTGACGGACAATTTGAGTTAATAAACGATCGCCTGTTTTTTGGATCATAGATAAAGGCAGCTTATGAATAAATTTAGGAAACTGCACTGCCACATCCATCGCTAAATGCCATTCTACTTTGGTAATCATCTCAGGTAACTGAGGGTTATCATGTTTTCTGAAAGCTTTTTCTAATCCTGAGTTAGCTAAATGACTAGGGATTTCTTTTATGCTCATAGAGGCTTGATAGTCGACCTCATAGCCTAAGTAGGGTTCATCAGGAATAGGAATACTGTGCATATCGTAAACTCCATTGACTGAAGGTTCTAGAACAACAGCCAATTTAGGTTCTACGTCGTAGCCAAAAGAGCCAAATCGTCCCACTGTTAAAATATAACCGTTATTGCCAATCGGTTCGGTTTTCATCGGTGCTGCACAACGACAAAACCATCTTTGATGAGCATTGAGGTAGTTGGCGACGGTGTCAGCATCACTATACATTTCCATATACCCTGCGAATTGGGTCTTAAAATGAACAGGAGTGACTTCTAAAGATTGAGTAGCCTGTTTATCTTCAAGATTACCCAAAGATACCTCAGAGACCTTATTGGGATGATTATTGAGCCATTGACATTGCATAACGATTTCTTAATCAGTTAGTTTACAGAGATTTTGGAGTAGCTATCGGGCCATCAGACTTCTAGACTGTTACGAAAGTTAGGAAACTTCATACAATAAAGAAATGTTACAGTATCCATTTTAGATGAAGTTCAAGGAGTGTGACGATGAAAGCATTGGTAGCTGGTGGAACCGGAGAGACAGGTCGTAGAATTGTCCAAGAATTGGTCAATCGTCAAATCCCTGTCAGAGCATTAGTTAGAGATCAAGACAAAGGAAAAAATATTTTACCCCCCGAAGTCGAGTTAGCCGTGGGTGATGTCCTTGACGTGGACAGTTTGACTAAAGCTATGACAGGATGCACTGTATTACTGTGTGCAACGGGTGCAACACCGAGTCTTGATCCTAGCGGCCCTTATCAGGTGGACTATCAAGGGACAAAAAATTTAGTCGATGTTGCTAAAAAGCAAGGAATAGAACAGTTTGTGTTAGTTTCTTCCCTTTGTGTCTCGAAATTTTTTCATCCCCTTAATCTTTTTTGGTTAGTTTTATATTGGAAAAAACAAGCAGAAACCTATTTAGAAAATAGTGGCTTGAAATACACGATTGTCCGTCCTGGTGGTCTTAAGAACGAGGATAACTCAAATCCAATTTTGGTGTCATCCGCAGATACTCTGTTTGAAGGAAGTATTCCTCGATCAAAAGTTGCTCAAGTTTGCGTAGATTCTCTGTTTAACAATGAATATCAGCAACGAATTCTAGAAATAATCACTCAACCCGATGCAGCTTAAATTGCTTGAAAAATAGTTATTCTCCTAAGTTCTTTAATTATTGATTACTGATCATGAAATATCGAAGATTTGGCCGCACCGAGTTAGAAATGCCTGTATTTTCCTGTGGAGGTATGCGTTATCAATACAAGTGGAAAGATGTTCCGAGTTGGCAAATTCCTCGAAATAATCAGCGTAATTTAGAAGCAACAATTAACCGTTCTTTAGAGGTAGGAATTAATCATATTGAAACCGCCAGAGGGTACGGAACATCAGAGATGCAACTAGGAAAAGTATTACCTAAGTTACCTAGGGAAAAATTAATTATTCAAACCAAAGTTTCTCCTAAAGAAGATCCTAAAGAGTTTCGGCAAAAATTTAATCAATCTTTGAAATTTTTACAATTAGACTATGTAGATTTAGTGGGATTACATGGTATTAATACTGAACAAATTTTAGACTATTGTGTTCGTCCTGGAGGCTGTTTAGAAGAGGCGAGAAAGTTACAAGAACAAGGGAAAGTTCGTTTTATTGGCTTTTCAACTCACGGACCTACGGATATTATCAAAAAAACCATAGAAACTGACGAATTTGATTACGTTAATCTTCATTGGTACTATATTAATCAAGTTAATTGGTCTGCCATCGAAGCTGCTAAAAAACATGATATGGGAGTGTTTATTATTAGTCCTTCTGATAAGGGTGGAAAACTATATGATCCCCCGAAAAAATTAGTGGAATTATGCAAACCGTTAAGCCCGATGGTATTTAATGATCTTTTTTGTTTATCCCACCCAGAAGTTCATACCCTTAGTTTAGGGGCTGCTCGTCCGACAGATTTTGATGAACATTTAAAGACTCTTTCGTTGTTAGATGATCCGCAACCCATATTAAAGCCTATTTTGGCTAAATTAGAAGAAGAATCTATCAAAGTGTTAGGGGAAGATTGGGTTAATACTTGGGATCAAGGGCTACCCGACTATGAAGAAATCCCAGGCAATATTAATATTAAAACGATTTTATGGTTGAGAAATTTAGCTTTAGCTTATGACATGACTGAATATGGAAAAATGCGCTATAATTTGTTAGGAAATGGGGGACATTGGTTTCCTGGAAAAAATGCAGAAAATGCCAAACAATTAGATTTATCTAGTTGTTTAAGTCGTAGTCCCCATCAAAAAAAAATCCCCGACTATTTAGCCGAAGCTCACGAGTTATTGGGAGGACAGTCTGTACAACGCTTATCTCAGAATTAAGCGGAGTATCCTGTTGTCAAGTTAAATAAAGACGTTATATTGATTAAAGTTCACAAGTCCTATTCATTTGGGATATGATGTCTGATGCTATGGTAAGATGAGTTCTTCTACAACCACAATGGCCGATTCTAATCCTTCTGTTGAGTCAAAACCAATTATTTTAGATGTTTTACCAGACTTCACCATTTCTGGACAACGATGTGCTGGTCGTATTCAACAACATATCGACCTTTTACTACTTGCGCTTGAAGCATTAGAATTAGGGGCATCAGAGCAGATGTTAACCACGATTAAACACTTTAGTCTCGAAAAAATTATTAAAAATCGCATTGCACTGTGGCGACTGCGTTCTACGAATCCTTGGCGAAGGGCTTATACTCGTGATACGTTAACCATAGAACAAGCAAAAGCGTTGGTTATTATTGCTAATTACCGTGTTAAGCCTCTAACAGTTCAAATTCGCCAATTATTACTAGCAGAGCAGCAAATGCACCAAAAAGGCTTACCAGTCACTTGTCATTTTCTGTTAGCTGAATATTTAGATCAATTCCGCGCTCATTTTCGTAGTCGTATGAATCCCCGTCGTGCTAAAGTATCTGTTTATCTGAGTTCGGAAGATCAATTAAATGAACTCGCCCTATTTTTATTAAAACAGCTATTATTTTGTACAGGTACTGCTGGAATGCAACGATTTTGGATTAGTTTATTTGACGGGGAGGTTGCGTGAATATTCAACGTCAGTATAATTTACCCAATTGTACGCTCATTTTAGAAGGGTTAAATAATAATATTTCTTCTACTGATAGCACAGACCCTCGTCCTGTACTCTCAATTTTAGTTAATACTGAATGTCGGTTTATGGGAATTGCTAACAAACTGCAAGGGGGTTCTAGTTTACTAGAGAATTTAGTGAAAACAGTGAGTGAATACGCTCAGGGATATCTTAGCGGGATACCTCATCCTGTCCAGAGTCAAGCTGAAGAAGATGGGATTAATATTGAGAGAGTCTCTGGCCAAGATGTTCATCGTTTGATTTGGCATCCATCTACTCAAACAGACAAACCCGTAGAAATCATTTTAACAACGGTACAATTATTTGATTTAGTCGAAGCAATTGACCAATTTATTGCCGATAGTCAGACATTACCTAATTTAAGCTTACAATTAAGACCGTTATCCCGTCGTTATCGTCCCCCAGATGAGCCTTTAGCTCAGCGAGCAATTCCTGCTACTTTAGGAATTGCTAGTTTAGTGGTAGCAGGGTTTGCTTTATTCTTTATTCCGTCTCCTGAAGTCAAGGAACCTGAACCAGATTTATCGGCACCGCCTACGGAAACTGTACCATTAGGACAACCCTCCTCAGAAACTCCTCCTCAACAGTGAGCAGTGATTGTTTATCATACTAATTCTAATTATCTATCGGCTACTTACAAAGATAGACAAGAGGGAACAGGTAAGATGATCTTTCTATTCCCCTCGATACTTATTAAGTATTAACTATTCATTAATAATGATTTAGTTTCAGATTCTCCTACTTTTTGTAAACGTTTGCTCATTTCGTAGCTACCTAACGCAATGAGTCCCCATTGACTTAATAAAGGAAAGATAACTGACATAAAGGTGATCGTATCTAGATAGTGATCGAAAGCAGCTAAACTGAAAATAGTAAATAGCCAAGGGGTTGCAACTTCGCGGGGGGTCAGTTGTAATATGGCAAACATAACAGGCGGAACTACCACCAAAACACCAATAACTACAGTAGCAATTAAAGTGGGTTTTGGTAGTTTAAATAAGAGAATTCTTTGACTAATTACAGCATAAATAATTAACAGATTTAGGCTGATAAATAATCCGACTAAAACAGCAAAAGGATCGTTTAAAGGTGCTATTAATATTGTTGGGATAAGATAGGCAAACATAATGCCTAAATTAATAGCGATCGCCAAGGTTGAGGGGCTTTTTTCTCCTAAAATTAAATCTCGTAGAAGAGAACGACGATTTTGAGGGGTTTGATGACGATATCTTGCCCAATCAAATAAAGTTTGACGGTGAGGACTTAAGGCTATTATTAACAAACCAGCAAAGAGAATCATAAACATTTGTAAGACAATAAAATTGTCAAAAATGTGATATTCAAATCTTCCGCGACGACCTGATTGAAAGACAAATCCTGTGGCGATAATAATAAAACTGGCTGAAATTCCATAACTATTGAGTTTACTTATCCAGGTGGCATTAGGGTTACGAAAACGACGGTTTAATGCTTGTTGTATCCAATAAGTCCAAAGGCAATAATTAGCAAAAATAAAGCTAATTCCTAAAAAAGAATTTTGCCAAAATTGTTTACCATACCAAGCAAATTGATGGAGGGTTTCGTAGTCAATTTGAGTAGTTTTTACGGGAATATAGGCAGACTCAACTAAGTAAGCTAAAACAGTTCCTGGATAAAACAATATAAACCAATCTAAGGGAGTATGGGAAATAAAATCATGGGAAGATAAAAGGATACTTGTTGTTATCAACAGAAATTGTAAAACAAGTCCGCTTCCTAAAAAAGATTGAAATCCTCCTAACTTTGAACTTACTAAAGCAAAGAACAAAGACAGACTATAGAAAAAGCCACAACTAACTATGATTATTGCATAATAGGCAAGCATCAAATTAGGAGAAATATGGGCTTGAAATCCAGCGATTAAATGTAAAGGAAATAGAAGTGAACACAAGAAATAAATGATAGCAGGAACTCCTAACATTTTTCCTAAAAGAATATTGTTAGAAGATCGAGGGGTTAACCGAATAAAGTTTAAGGTTCCTTTATTTTCTTCTTTGGATAAATCGGCAATCAGTAAATAAGTTCCTGTTACTAATAAAATAAATAAACCAGTGACACTAAGAATTTTAAAGATATCTAACCACCAAAGTTGCCAATTAATGACCCAATTTCCTACTAAATCTTTAATACAATATAGTTGATTATAAGGAGGATAAGAATTCTCTGGTGGTGTAGCCGTACAATAGCGACTATATTGAAATGGAGGGGCATCTATTGTATTAGGATCGATGGGAAGTTCCCCACTAAAAGTTAATAGTAATAAAACTTGAATACCAATAGCAATAACAGCAGCAATTGATAAATTACGAAGTTTAAAACGTCCTTTTAATTCTCGTGACAATTGGGGATTCCAGTCCCCGAATTTATCAATATAGGTCAATAACATTGACTTATTCCTCCTAAATTTTTGTGTGAGTTAGTTTCATCAATTATGATGCTTGTTTATGGTCTAAATTGAGAAAAATAGACTCTAAGTCTTCTTGAGTGCAGTGAAATTCAGCAATGGGAATTTCTTTATGAATGAGATGTTTTAGTAATTTGGCACTTTCTTCGTCTCCTCCAGCAAAGTTAACTCGTAAACTATTTTGATGGGAAATGATTTCCCATTCTTCTACATTCGGAAAACCTTTTAATTCTTGTTGTAATTGGTTTAAATCCCCTAATGTTTTGATAATAATTTGTTGATGGGACAATCGTTCATAGAGGTCTTTTAGTGAGGTACTTTCTACTAACGATCCCAGTTCCATAATACCAACAGAAGTACATAATTCTGCTAAATCACTTAATACATGGGAAGAAATTAATACCGTCATTCCTACGCTTTGTAAGATTCTAATTACTTCCCTAAACTGCATTCTAGCAATGGGATCTAATCCGGAAACTGGTTCATCTAATAGTAGTAAAAGGGGATCATGTAAGATAGTTCTAGCTAAACTTAATCGTTGTTTCATTCCCCGTGAAAGGGTTTTGATATTACTGTTTTTTTTACTGGTTAATTGGACTAATTCTAGAACTTCTTGAATACGACGACGACGATGGGGTAATCTAAGGTGATACAGTCTAGCAAAATAATCTAAATAATCCCAAACATTGAGGTCTTCATATAAAGGAAAATCATCGGGAAGATAGCCTAATTTTTGCTTGAGACGAGGGTGACTATTATCCGTTAATAAGCGATCGCCATAAATATGAATTTCCCCTGTAGTAGGTTCTTCGACAGCAGCCAACATTCGCATCAACGTGGTTTTTCCGGCACCATTAGGTCCAATTAAACCGTAAACTTCTCCTGGTTGTACCTCTAATTCTAGCTTATTGACCGCAATATGACGTTCAAATTGCTTGGTAAGGTTAGAGGTGGCGATCGCTAATTCTGAGGCTATCATAATTCAGTTATCAGTTACTTGTACTGAGCTATTGTCGAAGTATCAGTGAACAGTTATCAGTTATTAGTGACCAGAACATATTCTTTTCTGACTCCTGACTCCTGACTCCCCATCTAAGACTTAACTTTAAATTAGTTGCACGATTTAGTTAATATAGTTAGCTTAGCCTTTTGTTTAAGCAAATGACCACTAAAAGATGACAGTTAGACAATTGCCTTATGATAAAAACATACGGAATTCTTTAATATAGACCTTGACTTTAACATCAGCTTATCTTCTCGTTTCCCACGGAAGTCGTGATCCACGGCCTCAAATTGCTTTAGAACGTCTATCCTATTTGGTAGAAGAAGAACTTAAACACCTCAAATTCAATCATCATGACAATTCTTCTACAGTATCTTCGTTTAACCAACGAGAAAAGAGTAACAACGAAATCTTAGAAGAGAAACCAAACTATTACTTTAGGAAAACCTTGCGGAAAAAAATAGGAGGGCGAAATAGTGTCGTTATTGCCCCCCAACTCACTATAGTAGAAACAGCGTCCTTAGAATTATCTGAAGTCTCTTTATCCCAGAAAATTCAACAATTTGTTACGAAACTTCAAAATATGGGCATTAACAATCTAAAAATTGTGCCTTTATTTCTCTTACCTGGGGTTCATGTTAGAGAAGATATCCCCAGAGAAATAGCCATAGCCCAAGAAACAATAAACCCTAAAATAAACATAGAATTATGTCCCTATTTGGGGAGTTATAAAGGGTTAATTAAGATTATCGCCCGTCAGTTCTCAAGTCATCCCCAAAACGCTAGAATTATTATCGCTCATGGTAGTCGTCGTCATGGGGGAAATGATTCGGTTGAAGCGATCGCTTCTCAATTAAACGCTAAGGTAGCTTATTGGAGTATTGAACCCAGTTTATCAGACCAAGTTGATGCTTTAGTGAAACAAGGGAAAACACAGATTACTATTGTGCCTTATTTTCTCTTCACAGGAGGCATTACTACAGTGATTAAAGAACAAGTCCAACAGTTACAGAATAGTTTACCCCAAACTCAACTTAACTTAGGACAACCCCTAGGCGCAACCCCAGAATTAGCTCAATTGATGGTTAGTCAGTTGATAGATAACTAATCACTGGTAACTGTTCACTGATCACTGATAACAGAGGAAATAATCAAATATGACGCAAAATATCAGCGAAACTTGTTTAGGAAAAGTCTATTTAGTCGGCGCAGGACCAGGCGATCCAGGGTTAATGACCTTAAAAGGTAAAACATTGCTTGAACACGCTGATGTGGTGGTTTATGACGCGCTGGTAAGCCCTCCGATCTTGGATATGATCGGTGACAAAGCCGTTAAAATCGATGCAGGAAAACGTCGGGGTCGTCATTCTAAGTTGCAAGCAGAAACCACCCAAATTTTAATCGAGAAAGCGCGACAGTATCCTGTGGTGGTTCGTCTCAAAGGAGGTGATCCCTTCGTTTTCGGACGCGGAGGGGAAGAGATGGAAGACTTGGTTAATGCAGGGGTTCCTGTAGAAGTGGTTCCAGGAATTACTTCCGGTATTGCGGCCCCTGCGTATGCGGGTATTCCTGTGACTCATCGTGGTTATAGTTCTTCTGTTACCTTTGTAACCGGTCACGAAGCAGTGGGAAAATATCGACCGGATATTAATTGGACTGCGATCGCACAAGGTTCGGAAACGATTGTTATTTATATGGGGGTTCATAACCTCAATAATATTGTTACTGCATTGCAAGAAGGTGGGTTGACTTCCGAGACTCCTATCGCTTTAATTCGTTGGGGAACCAGGCCCGAACAAGAACAGTTAATAGGGATGTTAGAAACGATTATTGAACAGGTAGAAACAGCAAATTTTGAAGCACCTGCGATCGCTATTATTGGTCAAGTAGTTGAGTTAAATTCAAAATTAGTCGGTTATGGTGGAGTTGGAGAGTAAGGCCGAAGCGTAATTTAGTTTAACCCTAAGTTTTAAATTATTGTTGACATTGAGGACAAAAATGAGAAGACCGTCCCCCTAATTTTATTCGTTCAATGGGTGTCCCACACACCCGACAAGGTTGGTTATGGCGACCATACACCCAAGCAATACCGCTATAATTACCGTTTATCCCCGTAACCCCTCGAAAATCGCTAAAGGTTGTCCCACCCTCTTTAATAGCCGTTTTCAACACTTCTATCATGACTATTCTTAATTCTTTAATTTGGGGTTGGCTTAATTCTTTCCCTAGGGTTGTGGGTCGAATACCACTTTTAAATAAAGCTTCATCTGCATAGATATTCCCCATCCCTGCCACTACACTTTGATCAAGTAGAATGGTCTTGATATTGCGCTGACGACCCTTTAATTTATCTCTGAAGTAATCTAACGAAAACGCCTTTGAAAAGGGTTCTGGCCCCAATTTTTGCAATCCTGTGATGATGGTTTCGGGAGGGGTATGAGGGGGAACCCACCACACTTTACCAAAAGTACGAATATCGACAAATCTTAATTCTTGAGAACGATCGCAAAATAATCGTAAACGAGTATGACGGGATAAGGGTTCGTCTTGTTGAACCCATAATAATTGTCCTGTCATGCGCAAATGAACCCCTAACCATCCTTTATCATCTTCTAGGGGAACCAGTAAATATTTACCTTTTCTTTGCCACTGACCAAAAGTAGCATTTTGAATCTGTTCTAAAAATTCTTGTGTAGAAACGGGGTAAGCAAGGGTGCGAGGTAGCAACACTTTCCCACCCCGAACAGTTTGCCCAAAGGTTAATTGATTTAACCCTCGGCAAACTGTTTCAACTTCAGGAAGTTCTGGCATTTAATCCTGAAACGAATTACTTAGATTTAGAAGCAACTACTTCTAATTCGTTTTCAGCAAAGTTATTGGTATTAACTCCAGTAGCACTACCACTGTAGCCAGTGTAATTGACTTTATCAAAACGGACGACGACAGGATAGATGATACCAGCTTTATCGACAGTGGCAACGGTACCAACGTCGTTGTACCAGTAAGATTCTTTGCGTTTAATTCTAACGGTATCTCCACGCTTGACCATAGGTATTGTCCTTAATAAATGGATATTCAAAACAAAGGTAAGGAATAAGCTCCTTATCTATAAAAGCCTACTATTGGATCGCAACACCTTGCTACTTCAAAACTTTAAGTTTTATTGCGAATCTCTCCAGTTCAGTTCAACGAAATAGGCTGGATGTCCTGAAAAATCACGGGTTCGGGCGATTTGTACCAGTTCTAAATTGAAGGGAATAGCTGTGGTGAGATATTTCTGGGCCCAGATACCCACATCGGGGGATAGTTGGGATGCTGTGGAAGTGGCCAATAGTAAGCCTAAAACTTGTTCAATGGGTCCTTTGGGAAGTAGTAGATGGGTTCCCAAGACAAAACTGGTGGTCAGTAACATATTAACGGACATATTGGTACCGCAACGGGGATGTACGGCTAAATTCCAAATGCCAGCGCGAAATCGATGTAAGGCTTTACTGACGGCTTTTTGTACATCTAAATGGTTAACGTCTCCGTAGAGATAAAAGCCATTGGGAGTGGATAAACCCCCTAAGTTTTCATTATCTTTTAACCCTTGTTTGCTTTCACTAAGGACCCAAACCGTTCCATGTTCTAACCCATGAACTTGACGCAACATCAGAACTTCTTTTAATCCTGGAATAAATCCCAGTTGTTGTAAAATATCGCTATCTTGATGATGTTGGGGCTGATACCAGTCAAAGTCCCAAAGGTTTCCAGTGCCAGGGTTAACCGAGTTGGTCATAATTGAATGAAGTCAGAACTAAAAACTCAGAAGTTAAATTTGATAGTCACAGTGTCTAACCACTGACTAAAATTACATCTTCTTTAAGTCTATTGTAATGGGAGCAGCATTTTTCTGCGTTATATTCATAAGTAAAGAATTCTAAGATTGAGGTTCATGACTTCTTTTAAGACTCGTCGTAATTTTTTATTAGTAGGAATGAGTATGTTGGGGACGGTGGCTTGTCAAAAAGCCAATCAGTCCGAAACGGTTGAAAAAATCGCTTTTTCCCCTGTTGCACCTCTACCAGAAAGACAATTAGGCAATACTGGGGTTTCTGTCCCCATTTTAGGGTTAGGAGGAGCAGGACAAACGCCTTTATCTAAACACGGCCAAGAAAAAGAAGCGATCGCACTTATTGAAGCAGCCCTACAACTGGGTATCCGTTACTTTGATACGGCAGCTAATTATGGACCGAGTGAGGACTATTTAGGCAAAGTTCTACCCTCCCATCGTTCCCAGGTTGTAATCGCGACAAAAACCGACCAACGGGACTATAACGGCGCATGGCGCGAGTTAGAACGGTCTTTAAAACGACTGCAAACAGACCATATTGATTTTTGGCAGTTACATCATGTTTCGTTCGCAGAAGAGTTAGACCAAATTTTTGGTAAAAATGGAGCAGCTAAAGCCATTGAAGAGGCAAAAGAGCAAAAAATCATCCGCTTTTCTGGCATTAGCGGTCATCATGAACCTGATATTATTGCTAATGCTCTGCAACGGTATCCTTTCGATATGACTTTGGTTTCTTTGAATGCTGCTGATGTTCATCATCCTCGTCCTTTTAGTACAACGGTCTTACCTGTAGCTAAGCAAAAGAATGTCGGTGTGGTTGCCATGAAAATCCCTGCTTATGGACGATTATTAAGACCTGGAGCATTATCAAGCATGAATCAGGCTATGGGTTATGTTCTCTCTTTGGGGGGTGTTCATAGCTGCATCATAGCTGCCGAATCAATACAACAGTTACAAAGTAATGTTCAAGTCGCGTCTCAGTTTCAACCTCTTAACCCCTCCCAACTTTCTGAGATAGAAACCTTAACCGCAAAGGTATGGGAAGAAAATACTTTCTTTCGTCGTTGGACATAATGTAAACTTATCAATATTCTTAAATAGTTTTAAAATTTAAACCACAGCTTTAAATCTTTATTAAGAAAAATATGAAAATATTTCTCAATAGTCAACGAAGTTCCGCCTTTATGGTATGATCAGCAAGATTGAGAATCTAGGCGTAGTTTATCTTTTTATAAAAATAGGGTCTGTAACTATTATAATTTCGTAAAATGATGTTTGTGTATTACTGATTTTTTCGGGTGTTTAGGTTTAATTTTGAGCAAATGTACTAAAAAGGACACTAAGTATAATCACTAGGGAATTGACAAAATAAATTAAATATGCTTTTAAAAGCTAATAAATTTTTTAATCTTAAAAAATAACCTGACGGATATAATTAGATTAGGTGGGATAAAGTTATAGATTTCTCGTTGAGAGGGGAGTCAACAAGAAGAGAAATCGAGGAAAATTTGTTCATGAAAAATACTAAACTTGTCCGTTGGGTTTTGGTTTGTTTATTATTTAGTTTTTCAACCATGTCCGTTGTTTTAGGGGCAGGTGAATTGAATAGCACTTGGAGTTATGAAGGAGAAAATAATCCTGATAGATGGGGAGAAATTAGTATTGAATATGAAACTTGTTCAACAGGATTATTTCAATCACCAATTCATTTAACCTCATCTAATTTAATTAGAGAAAACGGAAACATTGAAACCCATTATCAAGCAACTCCCTTAGTGATTAATAATAATGGTCATACCATCGAAGTTAATTATAAACCAGGAAGTTATGTCCTGATTAATGGACAAAAGTATGAATTAAAACAGTTTCATTTTCATACTCCTAGTGAACATAGTTTAAATGGTAAAAAAAGTGAGATGGAACTACATTTAGTGCATCAAAACGAGCAAGGAAAAATTGCAGTAATCGGTCTTTTTATTAAGGAAGGACAAGCTAACCCAACTCTGGCAACAATTTGGGAAAATCTATCAGAAAAGCAAGGAATACAAGAAGTCAAAAATAAGACGATCAATGGGGCTAATTTTATAGTTAATAATCCTACTTATTTTCATTATCAGGGGTCATTAACGACACCGCCTTGTAGTGAGAATGTTCTCTGGAATATGATAACAGAACCCATAGAAGCATCGAGGCAACAAATTGAACAATTTATGGACTTATATCCGATGAATGCTCGACCGATTCAAGAACATAACGATCGCTTAGTAGAATTGATCATGAATCAATCAAGTTAAATGTGTTCGGAGTAGGGTGGGCATTACCCACCTTACACAATAGCCCATGTGAAAATGGTTCTAGAAAAAAATTTTTTTGTCTAGGCAGTTGTTAATAGTTTATCCTTCAAACCTAATTTATCGTTTAACAACTGAGTCAGGATAGATAAAGCACCGGGTTCTGATAACGTTAACGCTTGTATTTGGGTTAATTTTTTCACCAATTCTACCCCTGAAGATGTGCTGGTGGCGATCCCTGTAATCAGATCGGGTAAAAAGCCAAATCCCTGACAAACACCAACCACAGAATAAGGATCAGAGGCACATAAAACCGTTAAATAAATGTATTGTTTCAGTTCTTCTAAGACCACAGAACCATTGTAAGGTTCTAAAGGAGAAGCACCCGCTTCAATGACAACAACATCAGGATTTTTAGCTGCCATCATGCTCAATAATTGACGCACTAAAATCCTAAATGCTTCAGGGGGTGCAACAGAGGAAGGGAGTCCCACATCTACAAAATCAAAAATATAATCAGCCCCTGCATCTTTCATTGATAGGATATCACGATAACGTCCAGCACCAGTTAATTTAGCTGCAACAACTTTCAATCCTAACTGTTTTAATTGATGGATAATAATGCGAGCAGAAGTGGTTTTTCCAGCCGACATTGATGTACCAATAATCATGATAGTAGGACAGTCATAAGGATGATAGGAAATAGTTGGGACAAAATCTTTCATAGAAACTTTTTGACCATGACGTAAGACATGGCCTTGATATTGAAGGGAAGTTAAAGGAGGTAATAAATAGGACTTAGAGGTAACTTTGCCAAACAAACCGGCACAAGTCATATTATCCATACCTCCATCTTCTCCAATAGACTGCCATTCTCCGACTGCTTCTAGAGTCGCTCGTCGAATACCAAACGCTCCAATAATGCGATCGCCTTCTAAAAGACTAGCTAAGCGTCCGTTAGGCAATTCTAACTTAACATTAACAGGAACAGGAGATAAGACTTCTCCAACGACATAATCCCCAGTTTCCCATTGTTGTCTGGGTAAAGAAACCACATCAAATGGTTTGACTTGCAGATCAGAAATACGAGTTAAGGAACTGTATAAATAAGGTGGGTTTAAAAGGTTAGTGTTCATGATTTTTATCCCTTCATTGATAACTGGTCACTGACTAAAGGCGGATCAAGCAACAAACTCGCTAATAATGCCGATCGCTCCACTAAACTATCGAGATAGATAAACTCCCCAGGAGAATGAGCAGCATCTCCCACTGCACCTAAACCATCCAATGTGGGTGCATATAGATTTGTTGTATTACCATCAGACCCACCTCCTGCGATCGCTTCTGTAAGGGTTAACCCTAACTCACACCCTCGTTGATAAGCTCGTTGCCATAGTCTTTCACTGTCTGGAGTTTTTTCCATTGGTGGCCGGCCGATTTTTCCGGTAACGATGAGTTGAGTATCGGGGGTAGTGGGTTGTAAATTGAGGATTTTCTGTTCTATTTTTTCAGCATCTTCTTGACGGAGTACCCTGACATCCACCACTGCGGTACTTTCTGGAGCGATCACGTTAGAACGAATACCCCCGTTAATGGTTCCGACATTAATTGTAATGCCATGTTCAGGATCATTGAGGGCAAAGAGTTGTTGAATAACAAAGGATAGTTCTAAAATGGCACTAGCACCCTTTTCCGGTTCTAAGCCGGCATGAGCAGCTTTACCAACAACTTTCACTGTAAACCTTCCTACTCCTTTCCGACGGGTTTTCAGTTGTCCCCTTTCTCCTAAAGAGGGTTCCATGACAAAGACGCGATCACATCCTTGCACTAAGCGACGAATATAAGGAGTCGACTCTTTACTGCCTATTTCTTCGTCGGAGTTGATTAAAAAGATAGGGGTAACTGTAGGGGTCAAATCATGATATAAAAGGCTTTCTAAGGCAAAAATAGTCTGTATTAACCCTGCTTTCATATCATAGACTCCTGGACCGTACAGTTTGCCGTTTCGTTGGACTAATGGCATGGTTTCTAGGGTTCCCAAAGGCCAAACTGTGTCACAATGACCGAGTAATAGTTGTCTCGGTTGTCCTTTAATGCGCTGTTTTGGTACTGCTAAGAGATGTCCTCCTGTATTTTGACCTTTGAGATAGCGAACCCGATAATCACGGCTTAAGAGAGCATTTTTGAGCAAGGAGAGGACTGTTTTTTGTGCGGTGGGAATAGTTGAAGGAGACTCTGCTAAGACTAACTGTTTCAAAAGATCCACCATTTCCCCATGACGACTGTGGAGATAGTCAAGTAGCCATTGAGTCATCGAAGGGGTTAGGGTTGGGGTGGTCATTTTTCAGTTGAATGTGGGGAGACTAAAAAACTAATGACTGATTGATCACTGGTTTAACGATGAAACTTTGCATGGAAGGGGAAGGAGAAACTATGATCGATGATGCTATAGCGTCCAGGAGGAAGATAGACTAACAGAGGAATATCGAGTAAAATGTCTTGGTCGTCGCGATCACTTCTTCTTAAAGCTGTTTCTTTCACTTGGGCTGCTATAATTTTACCTACAATTAAGCTATTATCTCCAAATTCGTCTATAATTCTATCTAGTTCACACTCTAAATAAAGATAACTGTCTTCGAGGTAAACACTGTCTATCTGAGTAGTGGCAAGTGTAGATAAGATTGATAAAAGCGGTTTTTGATTATTCTCACAACGGACAGTAGCGGTTAAACTGGTGAGTAAGATTTGATTAGGTTGTGGAAAACTGACACTAAAGGCTTTTTCTCTAACAATATTTTGATAAGTACCATGACTTGGGGTACAAATAAACCCAAAATAATTATCCCAACCAAAGGGCATCGCCATGTGTTTCGGTGCAAGATCATAGTTGCCGTCTGCTTCTTTAGTGCCAACGATCACTAAAGGTGCCACCATGAAGAAACGATCCCATAATGGTTGAGTTATATCCAGAGAAATGAGGCGATCGCTGGTAATTGAAGACATAAGCTTTCCCTCTGGCAAAGAGTTAAGAAAGATATCTCAAACTCTAATTTATTCTACTTTGATCATACTTATTATTAGGGAGTTTAAGAAATTTTTGTACTTAAACTTTACAATTTACGTAACTTTTCTTCTAAAAAGGTTGCTACTTGTAAGATTTTTAACTCTTGATAAGGTGCAGCAATTAATTGCACTCCCAAGGGTAACTTATTCTGTCTTAAAATAGGAAAAGATAACACAGGTAGGCCAATAAAAGATAGGGGTTGAGTAAACCTGCCTAAGTTAGGACGGATTAATATTTCTTCTCCATTAATCATCATTTTTTCTTGTCCTAAGGTCGTGGCAACACAGGGAGTTGTCGGGGCAATTATGACATCAACCTTTTGAAAAAGTTCTTTAACTTGATCTCGATACCAACGACGAAATCTTTGCGCTTGTAGATACCAGGTATTGGGAATAAAAGCCCCTGCCAAAAAGCGATCTCTGGTAGCTGAATCAAAATCTTGAGGTCGTGATCGCAAATTTTGTAAATGAAAGTTAGACCCTTCACAAGCTGTAATAATATAAGCAGCAGCCCTCGCTCGATGTGCCTCTGGGATACTAATTATTTTATTTATATTTAATAATTTTGTCACAGTCTCAACAACTTCTAAAGCTTCTGTTTCTGCCCCTTCTTGAAAATAGTTACCTACGACAGCAATTTTTAAACGGCTAATGTCTTCATGTAATTTATCAAAGCATAATTGAGGAGGTAAAGAAGTACACACAGGATCATTTTTATCTTCTCCTTGTAAAATATCAAAAATAGCTGCCATATCTCGCACGGAGCGAGTAAAGCCTCCGATGTGATCTAAACTATTAGAAAATAAAACCGTACCTGTTCTCGATAACCTTCCATAAGTCGGTTTTAGTCCGAAAACACCACATAAAGCAGCAGGAACTCTAACTGAACCATTCGTATCTGATCCCAAAGAAAAGGGAACTAAATTAGCAGCAACTGCAGCAGCCGATCCTCCTGACGATCCTCCTGAAATTCTGCTTAAATTATGGGGGTTTGGCGTTGCCCCATAGTGACTATTTTCTGTGACAAACCCATAGGCATATTCATCCATATTTAAAGCACCGACTAAGATAGCACCTGCTGCTTTTAACTTTTTAATAGCTGTTGCATCTTGAGTTGCTGGCGCATTTTCTTGATTTATTTTTGAACCTGCTAAGGTTATAACTCCCTCAATATCAAAGAGATTTTTTACAGCAAAAGGAACACCTGTTAAAACACCTGTATCTTCACCTTTTGTTATTTTATAGTCAAGGTTTTCTGCTTGTTCAATAGCTTTATTTTTTAAAATAGTTGTAAAACAATTTAATATCGGATTTTGTTGTTCGATATTATGAATGAATTGGCTAATAATATTAGTCGCTGAAATTTCTTGCTTTTTTATTTTTTGACTTAGGGCGATCGCATCTAAATAATTGATATTCATGGTTGGAAAATGGGGGCAGCTTCAACAGTTTCAGGAAGTTCAAATTCAGTAACTAATATAGCAATTTCAGCAATTCTTGTTAAATTATCAATTACTCCTGGCATATATTCAGCATCAATGGGTAAATCAATAATGACAGATGTTTGTTCGATGTATTCTCGGATGTTAATATCCTTATTATTCATAATTAACCTTTGTTTATTTTGTTATTTTTTTTAATGGTAGCTATCAATCCAATTGTTAATAATCCTACTGTTGTTTTAGGTTCAGGAATTCCTAATGATTGAAACGCTGTGTCAGCAATTAATTGATGTCCTGCTGCTGTTGGATGGCTGTTATCCCAGAATAAAAATTGATTAGGATTATTACAAACTTCAGAAGTGTTTGTATTAAAACAGGGATCAGTCACATTTGTAAAAATAGGAGAAGGATTTTCAATGGTATTATTAAATAAAGTATTAAGATCAATTTGTATTATATTAACATTGGCTGAAAAACTAGATAACAAACTTGCTAAACCATTATTATGAGCCATAGTTAACTCATTTAAACAATCAGCATCAAATTGATTATTATTAGGACAAAATCCATCTAAACTTCCATTATTGAGAGGTGTATTACCTAAGTTTGGTAAATTGAAAACCATAATATTCTCAGCACCAAACCCGATTAAAGAATTAATAGCTGTTTCTATGTTACTTAAAGTTTGCTCAGGAGTATCGAAAGGAGTGAAAGTCATACTATTAGTTGGTAAATAATCATTTCCTCCTATCCAAATTGTATAAAGTGCATTGGGATCAGCGACAGGGTTATTAAGTAGAAAATTGTTAACTTGTTGTTGTAAACCGGATAAAGAAAGTTCTGGTAACGTAGTATCAAAGGCATTTTTATCACCACTGGTTGCCCCTCCAAAAGAAAAATTAACTAAGGGAATATTTAACTCTTGGGCAAGAAGTTCTATCCAGGCTGGACCATTGGAAAATCTGCCTTGAAAATAAGGAGGACTGGGAGGAAAGGTTTGAGTTCCTCCTGTTGCCTGAAAAACAATCTGATTAATATTACCAGTCCCCGATAAGCTATCTCCAAACCCGTAAATGGCTGAAAAATTAGCAGCGATCGCAGAGGAAGAGATAAAACTACTAATACTTACCAAAAAACCGAATAAAGATAATTTTTTCATTATATTAAATCTATTTAAAAATTGATCTACATAGTAATCAAGCTTTCGTTAGCATCAATATTTTTTTATCTTAATTTAATTAAAAACTCGTTAAACCAAAGAATAGACAAATGGTAAGCTGTCCAATTCTAGCAACATTCTACTGATGAGATGCGTCATGATTGCAGACATGGAAACACTCTATTTTGTGTAAATCATGTTGTGATGATGCAATGGTATAGACTATGAAACTCACACTTATTGGTAAATTGGTTGCTGTTACCACTTTCGCATTAACGGGTATTATCCCTTGGTTTCCTTGTGAAGCCTCGACCTTCGATGAACAAGAGGTCAACCAGGATGATTTTATTGCTGTTGCTAGACCCTACGGAGATAATAAATACGATTTACTCATCATCAGACAAATACCAGGACAGCGACAGTGTTGGGAAGAAATAGAATCGAATTCAGTGACCACTATTGACCCTCTACTACTCAACTTTAATTTTGCCGGTAGTTGTCAAAGAAGTACCGATAGTAATGGGTATTCTATCCGCATTGATGGACAAGACTTAGGACTAGACTATTTATTAAGAGTGGTTCAAAACAAGGGGGAATTATTGTTAGTGGGAACCCATCGCAGTGATCCCAATCAACCTGATATCGTTGTTGGAAGAACTGAGGGAGTTGCTTCAGGATTTTTAAAGATTGATTTAGATCCCGGTTGGCGATTTACCCAACGGGCTTATAATGGTCAAGTATTGGGTCATATTTACTTAACGGGGGACAGTGCGTCTATTCCTGCACAACCAGCTTATAATACCACTGATTCATCTAAGGAAGAGGTTGTGGTATCTGAGTCTGATTCTTCTGTACAAGAAATGACGTTTACCGCCCAAACTCAACCCTCTAGTGTGTCTTCAGGTAATACTGTCACAGTCCAACCCTCTGGTAATACTTTACCACCTCCCCCAAACCCTTCAGTGGCTAATGAACCGCCACCGTTACCCAGTTTTTCAGAACTACCTCCCCTTGAACCTCCAACCACCAAAAGTTTTAATGGTATGGTTCCTCCTCCTACCCCAAACGCAGCTAATACAGAACGCAATACTCAAACCTCTCAAAGTTATCGGGTTGTGGTTGCTGTGGGTAGTAGTCAAGATAGGACTCGTGTGCGATCGCTGTTTCCTGAAGCGTTTTCTACCTCTTATCAAGGTCGTTCTATGTTACAAGTGGGATTATTTAGTGATAAAAACAATGCTCAAAAAGCAGAACAAAGTCTTAAAAGTATTGGTTTAAATCCGATTATTATTCAATAAAGAAACTTTAGGGAGCAATAACAATTTATGTATTTGCTTCCTAAAATAAATGTTTTGTAAAGTTGGCTCAAGAATAATTAATAATAGCTTTAGTAAATCAAACAGAAGAAAATTCATAGACTGGCGTTTGAATTAATCGTTGTGGGGGTTTATTTTCCCAAATAATTTCTTGTAACTTTTCTACGATTTCGGGTGAAAATAATCGCTCTCCTGTTTCTACACATACCCTTGCCGGTACGTTTTCAATAATGTAAAATCTCCCTTCTCGTTCAAGGGTATAGGTCACTGTTGTTTCATAGTAAGTTTCTTCATTTGAAATATTAGTCATTTAGCTGTCTCCTTTGCTCATAATTAATCCAAAGCTTAGAACTAGGTTGATAGACTGTTATGATTTTAATTAGCGAACGAGTAGGATAACTACAATGTATATGTAAGGGGCGTTTTTGTTCTGTTAAGCCAAATATTAAACAACTTGGACCATATTTATCATCAGGATAATCTTCGATGAGCTTACCTTGTAAAACGGCTTGTTTGATTTCATAAACACTAATTTGGCGCAAAAGAGTTTGATTAATAGCTTGTTCCGAGAATTCATATTGATTATTTAAAAGTTTTTTATGAATTTTGTCGATCATAATCTTTCAATTCATAATATTAACCTACCCACAATAACTGTAGGTAGGCCAAAATTTACCGTTCAAAGTTATCTAAAACAGCTTAGAATGCGCGGTTGTTAGGCTTATGAACGATGAAACTCATGGTTTGACACTGTTTAATATTGTCAAAACCAATCACACGAATATAAGCATTAGGATACTCAGAACGACATTCGCGCACTTCAGCTAATACTTGCTGAGCAGAACTAGCACCGAATAAAGGTAACTTCCACATAGTCCAGAAGTGAGTTTCGGGTTGGGGATCTTCTTCAAACTCAATTCCAGGAATCATTCCCTGATCCAATACATATTGAACTTGACGAACAATTTGTTGATCGGTTAAAGGGGGTAAATAAGAAAGGGTTTCGTAACGACGCTCTTTAGGTAATGTTTTCATGGTTGGTTGATTTCTATCTCAAGTTAATCACAATTAGACGTTGAGTCATCATTCTCTGACTCACAAGATGTTGAGGACACTGAGGAAGAACTGGTAAGCCTCTCCAATAGCTGACGACGATGTTCTACATTTGCCTGACTCATACGGTGTCTAACCATCTGGGGCATAAATTCCATTACCTCAGAGGCTAGATATTCTCGTACTTTGAGAATACGCATCACTAGCTCCTTATCTTCTCCCATTAACCCCTCAATAAACAGTTCTCCCTTTTGGATATTGTGGGAGGCTGTGTATTGCCTCAGCCATATGGCTTGTTTGGGGTTGGTTTCAGATAGTTGGTCAAGAATCACACGAACCGCTTGATAAGTCAGGTAATTTTGTATTACTTCAGCAGTGTCGTTAGCTATTTTTTTGGGATACATAGATGCCTACCTGTCCCTCCTCGGACACAGTTGTTAGTTTTTAGTCTTTTATATTCCTAAAAGCTAACAATTATCCCAAAATTAGAGTGTATCCATTGCCTCAAACTCGAAGGTAATTTCTTTCCACAGTTCGCAAGCAGCGGCCAACTCAGGACTCCACTTACAAGCTTCACGGATAACGTCATTACCTTCACGAGCCAAGTTACGGCCTTCGTTACGAGCTTGGATACAAGCTTCAAGAGCCACACGGTTAGCGGTTGCACCAGGAGCGTTACCCCAAGGGTGTCCTAATGTACCACCACCAAACTGTAAGCAAGAGTCGTCGCCGAAGATTTCAACTAAGGCAGGCATATGCCATACGTGGATACCACCAGACGCAACAGGCATGGTTCCAGCCATAGAAGCGTAGTCTTGGGTGAAGAAAATACCGCGATCGCGATCTTCTTCGACGTAGTCTTCACGCATGAGGTCAACAAACCCCATAGTGATGCCTCTTTCTCCTTCTAATTTACCCACAACGGTTCCAGAGTGGAGGTGATCACCACCAGATAAACGTAAACACTTAGCTAAGACGCGGAAGTGAATACCATGATTTTTCTGACGGTCAATTACCGCGTGCATCGCACGGTGAATGTGTAATAAGATGCCGTTGTCACGACAGAACTTAGCTAAGGTGGTGTTAGCAGTGAAACCACCGGTTAAGAAGTCGTGCATGATGATGGGAGTGCCAATTTCTTTGGCAAATTCAGCCCGTTTCATCATTTCTTCGCAAGTTCCTGCGGTTACGTTGAGGTAGTGACCCTTAACTTCGTTGGTTTCAGCTTGGGATTTTTCGATAGCTTCTTGTACGAATAAGAAGCGATCGCGCCAACGCATGAAGGGTTGAGAGTTAATGTTTTCGTCGTCTTTGGTGAAGTCTAATCCACCCCGTAAACATTCGTAAACTGCACGTCCGTAGTTCTTAGCGGATAAACCTAATTTGGGCTTAATGGTACAACCTAATAGGGGACGACCATACTTGTTTAATTTATCCCGTTCAACGGTAATACCGTGAGGAGGCCCTTGGAAGGTTTTGATTAAAGCAACAGGGAAACGGATGTCTTCTAAACGTAAAGCCCGTAATGCTTTGAACCCGAAAACGTTACCTACTAAAGAGGTTAGAACGTTAGTGACAGATCCTTCTTCAAATAAGTCCAAAGGATAAGCAATAAAACAGAAATACTGGTTTTCTTCGTTAGCAACGGGTTCGATGTCATAACAACGACCTTTGTAACGATCTAAGTCGGTTAAGTTATCAGTCCAAACCGTTGTCCAGGTTCCGGTAGAAGATTCTGCTGCTACTGCTGCACCGGCTTCTTCAGGAGGAACTCCAGGTTGGGGGGTCATGCGGAAGCACGCCAGTAAATCGGTATCTTTAGGGGTATAGTCGGGGGTGTAATAGGTTAAGCGGTAGTCCTGAACACCGGCATTAAACCCTGCTTTTGTGGCCTGTGCCATTTTTGTTATTCCTCCATGAATGGGCATCGTTAATTTCTCATTTATCAGTTCGTAAGTCGGTTTCCCCTGACCTACCGGTAATAGAGAAAATTTTAGAAAGTTATTCGGTCGCTCAAAGTCGCTTGTAGCAAACCGTTTATTCACTTATGTTCGTTTCGAGTCCTTATCATATCATGATAGTTAGACTCTTTTAACATTCTTTTTACCCTTTTCTAGTAGATTTTTTGATTACAATTTATAGACAGTCTCATTAATTTAACTAATGAGTGTTTATGCTCTGATTCCTCTTTAATCATTTTGTTTCCCTCCATATCAAATATGGGATCACTTATCCTAAAAAATTTATAAATAGTTACATAAGTTTTATTGATCCACTGAGTAAGATTGCTTAATCTTGGGTTGATAAGCAATAGAATGAGGTGTGAGAATTAATCACCCTTGGTCAAATATAGATATATTGCTATGTATTACTTATTACTAATTCTGTTTTTACAATAGGTTACAGAATTATTCTAAAAATTGGAAAAGTTAACAATAGATCAATGTATTACATTCATAATGAATATAAATTATTCTCTTCTAATTTCCATTTTTTTATTAACTTGTTTTCTTGATCTTGTTTACATTTAACTTCTCTATAATTCTTTGCAAATATATTTATACTAGGAAATTTGAAATTTTATTTTTTTTCTTCATTCTATAGTAAAAGGAAGATACTTATTAAATACCTTCCCTTTTTTATATTAATTCGATTGTGTTTTTTATAACTAGAAAGAAGAATTAAAACTTAAAACTTTCTAGATTCACAATAAACCTTACCCCCTTCATCGGGAACCACATGACAAATATTGTAGCCCCGAATAAATGCTTCTAAAATAGAGTAATTTGACTTACGATAATAGTCACCTAAAACGGGTTTAATGGCTTCTGTTGCGGTTTTTAAATGGTAATGAGGCATGGTCAAAAAGATATGATGAGCAACATGAGTACCAATATTATGATGGATATCATTGATAAACC
Source organism: Crocosphaera chwakensis CCY0110 (assembly GCF_000169335.1). Taxonomy (GTDB): domain Bacteria; phylum Cyanobacteriota; class Cyanobacteriia; order Cyanobacteriales; family Microcystaceae; genus Crocosphaera; species Crocosphaera chwakensis. The sequence goes on along the minus strand of NZ_AAXW01000009.1, from coordinate 90,958 downwards.
CATAATCATGATCTACCGTAGATAATGCCCCTTTTAAAAAGTACCAATCTTTCCCCCGATACCAAGGAACATCAGGATCAGTGTGATGTAAAAAGGTAACTAAATCTAACCAAATCACAAAAACAAGATAAGGTCCTAAATAATATTTAAGTAACCACAAAAAGCCGAATTGATAAGTTAAAAAACCTAACAAAGCAACCATACCAATCAAGCAAATAGTGCTAGTTAAAACATCCCATTTTTCAGATGGACGGAATAGATCGCTCTTAGGATCGAAATGACTTCCTTTTCTCCCTGGGGAACGCTTAAATAAATAAAGAGGATACAGAAATAAAACCAGTTTAAAACGGGCAAACTTTTCTAACCATCCCATCTCATTATATTTAGATTCTGTGATAGGATACCAACTTTCATCCGTATCAATATTACCAGTATTTTTATGATGAGTGCGATGACTAATACGCCACCCATGAAATGGGACTAAAATGGGAGTATGGGAAAGATGACCAATGAGATTATTTAACCATTTGTAGCGAGAAAAAGAACCATGGCCACAATCATGTCCGACAACAAATAATGCCCAAAACATAGTTCCTTGCATGACCCAAAAAATCGGCCAAAAAAACCAAGAATCCAAAGAATAAGCGATCGCATATAGAACAGATATGACAAAAATATCCCAAAAAAAATAAGCCAGGGATTTTATAGCAGATGACTCAAAACAATGAGGGGGGATGGCTTCTCTAATATCTTGTAACGTAAAAGGTAGGTCGACCACTTTTGGTTCTGGTCGCTTCACAGTCATAGGTTGCTGCATTCGCTGTTGGATCTCCTTATTTAAACCTAATGTCGAGAAAAACTTAATTTTTCTTAATCTTACCTATTATACTATTAGCAGTTGACATACTCTACTGTTACAAGTTACTACTTCAAGAACCTTTGCTCTAGATGGTGTTGGGGTCAATTTTTTCTACTTTCAAAATTAAAAGGCGCAAAACTTGCGCCCTTTATAGCTTGGGGACTGTTTACCGACATTAGTAACAAAAAGCAAAATCCTTTAATCGTTCCATTCTCCTCGTGGTGGTAATGGAGGATTTCGACGAAAGGTACGGGTTAAGTCATCATCTCTGTTTCGTTCTCCATTTAACCACTGTTTAATCGCTGTTTCAATAATGCGACTAGGGTCATTTGTCAAGTGTTGAAGTTGTTCAAGGACTTCTGCATCAAGGTTAATAGAAATTTCTACTTTATCAGCATTTCGCTGAGTAGATGTCGCATTATCATTCATAAGTTTCTTCCAATCTTCCATGTTCTATTGTACAAGTAAGGGAATTGCTTTAGGTTTTTGAGCAATTAAAATTTGTAAAATGTGGGGAAGCAGTAAAACTAAGGCTTTTTTTGCTGAATCATATCAACCTAATCATTATTATCCTGACCTAATTCTAGTTTATTGAGGATTTTTAGCAACATTTTTCCGTAATTATGGACGTTTAATTAATTCGCCACGATTTCCTTGAACCCGTTCTTCCATATCCTCAACTTGAGCATCTCGTTGCTTACTAGGTTTCTCAAAGTCGGTATCTGGGGTAAAACTTAGGAAAATGTTGTTAACGTAGGTACGAGCATTTTTGCTCACTGTACTTAGAGGTTTGGGTAAAAAACTGTCCCCGGCAGCAACAAAAATTAATCCTAATACTAATATGATCGATCCTAATGGTTTCATATTGCTACTTCATGGTAATAACAAATCTGGTGGTATTAGTATTCCCTAAATGCTGTTCATATTAGACATTGGTAGTTAAAAAAGTCAGAGGTCAGAAGTTCCATAAATCTGTAATTGTTCAATTGTCATTCGGAGGGTAGTGTTATTTAAGTAGTGAAAGTTAATCTAAGTTGATATCATTTCCTCATTATAATGATGGATGAAATATAAAATAGCCCCTTCATGATTGAAAAAGCTTTTAGAAAATGCTAGGTTTTTTCTAACTAAACGAGAGCAACGGTGTCTTAGGGTATTATTTAATCTTTCAATGTTGTTTGTCTCACCACTTTTCCTTGTACTAGGATAACCGCATTCTTTTTTTGACTTATGCTGCGGTTGATTCATTGAATCTTATGTCCCTGAAATAGTTCAATTTTTCTAGCAGAGTTTATTTTTTAGAGGCTAAAATCTGCCATATTTCCATAAATTGTTTCAGTCATATCTTTTAATTCTTGGTCTCGAAAAATTTCTCGATAAAATTGATCATTTTTATAGCTTTTCCAGCGTTCGAGAACTTTCATTTGAGTTGCATTATTTTGTAGTTTGAGTTGGTCAAAAGAGCTTCCTTTTCCTTGGTGTGCTACCTTTTCATAAGGTTCTCCACTGCTTGTAAAGCCTAAGTGTTCAGCTAGTTGAATTCTATACTGCTTGCTCAAAAACCACTGATTATAGTTAACGTATATTTTTTCAATATTTCCACTTTGAGATTGCTCTAAATATTCTCTTGCATAAGCCTTATATAACTCGACGTATTTATGTTGTTCTTCATCGTTTTTTTTCATCATTTGTGATTCTAATAAACTAGCAAATAAATTAAAAGGATCTCTAAGAATTAATATCTCTAATCTTTTGCGACTTTCTCCCAAATATTTTTGATAATTTTGTTCAAAGAGGTCTAATTGAGAATTTTGAGGATCAATGTCTTCATAACTATAGATTAAAAAATCTTTTGGAGACTGACGTATGTATTCAATATTGACTGCTTTATCTCTAATTTGTAAACTAAAATGTTCAGGAATATTCAAAAAAGATTTAGCTAAACTTACTAAAGTTTTTTGGCTAAAATCTTGATAACATCTCCAGTAAGGTAATCCTTTAATAGTAATACGATTTCTTAACGCATAATAAGGATCTTGTCCCTTTTGAAAAAGTATATCATTTAGATGCACAACTCTCCCTGAATAATTGTCAATTAACCAAGAAATAATCGCATGATTTCCGCTTCTTCTAATACCTAATACACGAACTTCATATAAATTATTAAATACCATGATAATTTGCAATTGAACTTTATTTGATTATATCATCATAATGTGGTAACATAGCATCGTCAAATAAGTTTAATCTTTTTTCTCTTAATTTAGTATTTGCTTTTAGCCTTTTAACATTATGAATAAGGAATATTGTTTTTGTACCCTAGCTATTGGTCAAAGTTACCGTAATTGTGCTTTATTACTAGCTAGAGATTTAGAATTTTATGCTCCCAAAACAGAGCTATTTATTTTAACAGATAAACCAAGATATTTTCAGCAAAAATCTAATATTAAAGCATTCAAATATCAGCCAATAAGTTGTAGAATTTATAACGATAAAAGAATAGTTATTTCTAAAGCTTTAGAGTTTTACCAATCTTGTATTTTTGTAGATGCAAATATTAGAATCAAAGAGCAGATACCTGATTCTATAAACTTTAAACCAGGTATAGTTGCTTATAGCTGTTATAATATTTTGAAGAATTTTTACAAAGAAAATAAAAGTAATCCTTATCATAAAGAGTATCTACAAAGAAATAAAATGTTTAAGTTTGTTCAACAGGTAGCTTCATACTATCAATTGAATTTAGAACAAGTAAAATTTGTTTTTGAAGGTATATTCTATATACAAAAAAATGAACAGTATTTACAATTTATTAGATACTGGGAACTGTTAGCAGATTATTATGAATACCAGGGACTTTATAATCAAGAAGGGTTGGTTATAGGTTTAGCTGCTGCTGCTGCTGGTTTTCCTATTAATTATGATGAGCAGAAAACAGTTGCGATTTTCAAAGATGTATTAGAAAAATATAAGATTAAGGTTGGTAAGGCTACTTATGAAGAAAATAAGGATTACTTTGAAACTCTCAAAAAAATAGAATATCCATCAGTCTCTTTTCTTCACAAGGTCTGGAATAAAATTTCTTCAAAAATTAGTTTTTATTATCGTGTTATAAAATTAAATGTTAGGGTCTTAAAATATAAAGAAGTTTTTTCTGATTTTTCTCAAATGCCTTTTGAAGAACTTAAAGACCAGAACTGGAATTTAGCTAAAAAATCATAATAAAACCTTAATAAAATGTTATTAACTTACTCAAACAAAGCACAAAATAATGTCTGTGTGATTCCTCCGAGTCCATAGAGTAATTTAGATGGTTGGTTCATAGATTTATAAAGTTTTAATATTTTTTTGAAGTCCTTTGTCTTTCAATAAGTTAGAGTCAAAAGTAGGAAAGCTCTAGCCTAGTAAAAGATGTTAAAACATGATGTGGTCATTGTGGGCGGTGGTTTAGCGGGATCTCGCGCTGCCCTAGAAATAAAACGCCTTAACCCTAGTATTGATGTGGCTGTTGTTGCCAAAACTCATCCCATTCGATCGCACTCTGTTGCAGCCCAAGGAGGGATCGCTGCTAGTCTAAAAAATGTTGATTCAGAAGACAGTTGGGAGTCTCACGCATTTGATACTGTAAAAGGTTCGGACTATTTAGCGGATCAAGATGCGGTAGCCTTACTTACCCAACAAGCTCCCGATGTTATTATCGATCTTGAACATTTGGGGGTGTTATTTTCCCGTTTAGACAATGGGAAAATTGCTCAACGGGCTTTTGGCGGCCATACCCATAACCGTACCTGTTACGCTGCTGATAAAACAGGTCATGCTATCCTTCATGAGTTAGTCAATAACTTACGACGCAACGGAGTTACTATTTATGATGAATGGTATGTGATGCAGTTGATCTATGAAGACGGGGAAGCCAAAGGCATTGTCATATATCATATCGAAGATGGAACCCTGGAAATTATTCACAGTAAGGTAGTGATGTTCGCCACCGGGGGTTACGGACGGGTATTCAACACTACGTCTAATGATTTTGCTTCAACAGGGGACGGGTTAGCTATGTCAGCGTTAGCCGGTGTCCCGTTAGAAGACATGGAGTTTGTGCAGTTTCATCCCACTGGTTTATATCCTGTCGGCGTGTTAATTTCTGAAGCTGTCAGAGGAGAAGGAGCCTATCTTATTAATAGTGAAGGACGGCGGTTTATGGAAGATTATGCACCCTCGCGCATGGAACTCGCTCCCCGTGACATCACCTCTCGTGCCATTACCCTAGAAATACGTGCCGGACGAGGTGTACATCCTGATGGCAGGCCAGGCGGTCCCTGTGTTTATTTAGACTTGCGCCACATGGGGGAAGAAAAGATCATGAGTCGGGTTCCCTTTTGTTGGGAAGAAGCACACCGTTTAGTAGGAGTTGACGCGGTTTATGAACCGATGCCAGTGCGTCCTACCGCCCATTATTGCATGGGAGGCATCCCCGTTAATACCCAAGGAAGGGTAAGATTAAGTGGCGATCGCCTCACAGAAGGATTTTTTGCAGCAGGGGAATGTGCTTGTGTGTCGGTACACGGGGCCAACCGGTTGGGTAGTAATTCTTTATTAGAATGTGTGGTGTATGGCAAAATTACAGGGGAAAATATCGCTCATTATGTTAAAGATCGTAAGTTTTCTGAGTTTGATGAAGAGACTTATTTGAATGAAGCAAAACAGCGTATTTCTAGCCTGTTAAATAAAGAAGGAACCATTCGTATTGGGGCATTACGTCAACAGTTTCAAGACTCTATGGCCGAACATTGTGGGGTATTTCGGACTGAAGAATTAATGCAGGAAGGTATTAATAAAATTCAAGAATTTAAAGCGCAATATGACAACATTTATCTAGATGATAAGGAAAATTGTTGGAATACTGAATTAATTGAAGCAATGGAATTACGCAATATTATGGTGGTGGGTGAGATGATTTTAACCTCTGCTTTAAACCGCAAAGAAAGTCGTGGGGCCCATTCACGGGAAGATTATACGAAACGAGATGATCCCAACTTTTTGAAACATACCTTAGCTTATTATTCTGCTGCTGGTTTAGATATTCAATATATGGATGTAGTGATTGATATGTTTGAACCGAAAGAGCGCAAATATTAAATAATTAGGGATAATGAGTAATTAATGATTGATTATTTATTCATTGTCCTTTTTTTTGATGAATATGATATGAATGAATTTAATATAGTGAAATTACTTCAATTTTCAGAAGAAGAAATAGAACATATTTCCGAGATATTTTATTTACTAAATTTCTTTTCTCAGACACAATTAAAACAATGGAGTCAAGTTTCTGAGGTTTTCCCTCCAAAGTGGGTAGAAATTGGTTGTATTCATTGCAATGTTGATAATTCAATTCGTTTTTTAACTTATGTGTTTATTGGACGTATTGACTTAATCCCTTTATTTTCAGTTCTGAACAAAAGAACACAAAATATTCTTCATGATGAAATCAAGGTAATTTTAGATTATTGGATGACAGAATTTTATGATTTTATTTTTCTAAAAAGAGAAGAATCAGAGCTTACTGATAATGATAAAATATGGTTAATTTTAAGTAGACTCTGTAAAATTGCTTTGAGTTACGAAGATTGGGAAACATATCCAATAAATGAATTATTCTTTGAATATTTTGTAGAAAAATATACTAGACCTTATGATCCTATCTAAATCTTTTTAACTAATATAATTAGTTTAGAAATTTTTTTGTTAAGAATGGAGTTTTAAGTATGAAAATTTGGGACATCGATAATGATGTAAAAAACTTTGTTGGTGTAAATTTTGTCAGTGATGATGGAGGTGAGTTACAATTTTGTCCAGATTGGCCTTATTTTGAAGGACAAAGATTAGGAGAAGATTGGTCTTTTCCTTATAGAGTAAAATTACTAGAAGATAAACCTGTTGGTGATTTTATAGGTTTAGATTCAGGTCTATTATTTTGTGATAGTTATGCCCTTATTAAACTCAAACCATATATTATTAAAGAGGTAGAAATCATCCCAACTAATGTAGATGGATTAGATTTGAACATTTTAAATATAACTAATCTTATTGATTGTTTAGATAAAGAAAAAAGTGTCATTGAGTATTTTGATGAAATTGAACAAGGTATAATGGATGTAGAGAAATACGTCTTTAAAGAAGAATTACTAGAAAATGTAACACATTTTAAACTACCTCAGCTTACTCGTTCATCTATTTTTGGAACTGATAAATTTTATTCTAAAGTTAAAGAATATGGGCTAACTGGACTTAAGTTTGAACTTGTTTATTCTACTCCTTAACTAAAACATTTAATCTGAATGTTACAAGTGATGATATTATAATTTAGGAAAACCCTTATTTTCAGTATTATGTTGAAAGAATGAGGAAAAATAGCACCAATAGAATATTAACTGGTATTTCTTTAACCATACCTTTATTAACCAGTTTTTGTTAGCGTTTACAACTGTTAACTTTTATATCTAAAAAATTGGGATTAAAGGATAACCCTTTAACACTTCTTAACCTTGTGATAACATAAGTAATTACATTGATTAAAATAAGTACAGGGGAGAGTTTACAGACATTTGTATCGAATTGAAAATTAAGTAATAGAAAAAACTACTTTTGATTTTCAGTAAGCTAAAAAGTCAAAAACCTTTTGTGTCTAAAATAAATAACTCTCTCCTACTAATATTTCGCTGGAGGTAATAATATGAAATATGACTTAGGACATGAACCCAAAACCTTTGGAGATTGGGCTTATCTAGCTATTGCAACGCATTACAATAAATTTTTATCTCATGAATTAGTAGTATTAGAAGATAAAGATCCTGAAGAATTACATCAAATGCGAGTAGGTATGCGACGTTTAAGAAGTACCATTAAAGGATTTTCAGCAGCTTTAGATTTACCTGAAAATGCTCAAGAAAAAAAAGTTGGGAAGATTGCCAAAACTTTAGGCAAGCTAAGAGATTTAGATGTTTTAGAAGATAGCTTAAAAAATAATTATTATCCTAATTTACCTAAGCAGGAACAAAAACAGTTAAAACAAGCTTTATCTAATCTAGAAAAACAAAGAAAAAAAGTTTTAAAAACAGTCAGAAAAACTTTAAATAGTCAAAAATGTGTTGATCTTAAACAAGGCTTTGATGATTGGTTAAATAGTCCAACTTATCATGATATTGCTCAAGTTTCTATTCATACCATTTTACCGGATCTTTTGTTACCAGAAGTCAGTCAATTAATGTTACATCCTGGTTGGGTAATTGGGGTTAAATTTGAAGCAGAAAGCATCAGTTTTCCTGAGAGTTTATCTAAAGAAGCAGTAGAATCTTTACTCGACAAACAGGGATTAATGTTACACGATTTACGAAAAGCAGCTAAACGAACTCGTTATAATATGGAATTATTTACCCAGTTTTATGGAGAAGTCTATGAAGATTATCTAAAAGATATTAAACGGATACAAAGTATATTAGGAGAGATACAAGATAGCTTTGTGTTAGTTGAATTTCTCGATGAAGTTTTTGAAGATAATATTCTCAATAAGATGCCAACTTTTGCTAAAATACTGCAAGAAAATCGTTATGAAAAGTGGCAAGAATGGGAAACATTACAGCACAAATTCCTTAATAATAAAACTCGGAAAGATTTTCATATTACAATTTTACAACCTTCTGTTATTCAATCCGAGATTGAAAAAAGTCAAGAAAATTCTAAAAAATCTGTAGAAACTGCATCATCAACCGACATTTCATCAAATTCTTAACTAGATTATCCTCATCAAGAGATCATCCATAGCACTAGCAAAATAGAGTAAGATATCAGAAAAGGACAAAATAAACTATTATCTATTCTCTTGTCCTCAAATATGGTATTTTAGAACTACTGTGTGGTGCTATATTTTGCTATCAAAAAACTTATCATTAGATAGGCGTTATTAAGGAAAAAATCATGACTGAATCTACTGAACAAAGACTAAAAGAGAAATTAACCGAAGAGATTAAAAAAGCAATGAAAGCAAAGGATAAAATTCGCTTAGAGACGATTAGAAGTTTGAAAAAAGTTATCCTTGAAAAAGAAGTCGAAGTACGACCAAAAGGACAAACAGAATTAACCCCAGAACAAGAGTTAGAAGTATTAGCACAACAAGCAAAACAACGCCGAGATTCCATTGAACAATATCGTCAAGGGGGTAGAGATGATTTAGCTGATAAAGAAGCCCAAGAATTAGCCATTATTGAAACTTATTTACCCCGTCAATTGTCGACAGAAGAAATTGAAGCCATTATCGACAATATTATTCAGTCAGTAGGGGCAACCTCCCCAAAAGATATGGGAAAAGTCATGGGACCAGCGATGAAAGAATTAAAAGGCAAAGCAGACGGGAAACAAGTCCAAGAAATAGTGAAAGCTAAATTAAACTAATCATAAGTAAATGAGGGTTAGACAATGTTATCTAACCCTGAATAATAATATAGAGGATTCTTAAGATTGAATTTATAAATTTATCCTAAACCCAGATAAAACGCCATTTTAACCCTTGACTTATGGTATTAATAGACATAAATTCATGGGGGTCATCCGAAAAATCTTGGATAAATTATGAGACAAGATGTGTCAAATTGTAAATTTTTTGCTAATAATAGTCTAAAGATAGCGAAAAGCGCAATTTACCTTGAACAAGGAAATTACCCGAAGTTTGGGAGAAAATTGTGCTAGTTTAAGAAATGTTAATGATCCCCTAACTCTAATCCTGAAGTTAGTTCACGGATCTAACATCACTTACCAAAAGAGCCGATTCAGTCAAACTGATAGGCGTTCTCTAGGTCGCACCCTATAAGAAAATGGGACAATATGACCTAAACTAGATAAAACAAACGTTAAGAAATCTTGCCATTGATTTCAGTTAAGCAAGAGGATTGGATTCTATGACTATTGCAGTCGGACGCGCACCAGAAAGAGGATGGTTTGACGTCCTCGATGACTGGTTAAAACGCGATCGCTTTGTATTCGTAGGTTGGTCTGGTTTACTACTATTCCCCTGTGCTTATTTAGCACTAGGAGGCTGGTTAACCGGAACCACCTTTGTAACATCCTGGTACACCCACGGGTTAGCCAGTTCCTACCTAGAAGGATGTAACTTTTTAACCGTAGCGGTTTCTTCTCCTGCTAACGCCTTCGGACACTCCTTACTGTTCCTCTGGGGACCAGAAGCCCAAGGAGACTTCACCCGTTGGTGCCAAATCGGCGGTTTATGGACATTTACAGCCCTTCACGGAGCATTTGGACTGATTGGCTTCATGTTACGTCAGTTTGAAATTTCCCGTTTAGTTGGCATCCGTCCTTACAACGCCATCGCTTTCTCTGCCCCTATTGCGGTATTCGTCAGTGTATTCTTGATGTACCCTCTAGGACAGTCTAGCTGGTTCTTCGGACCTAGTTTTGGAGTAGCAGGAATTTTCCGTTTCATCTTATTCTTACAAGGGTTCCACAACTGGACACTGAACCCCTTCCACATGATGGGAGTGGCTGGTGTTTTAGGTGGTGCTTTACTCTGTGCCATTCACGGTGCAACCGTAGAAAACACCTTGTTTGAAGATGGTGAGCAAGCTAATACCTTCCGTGCCTTTGAACCCACTCAAGCAGAAGAAACCTACTCAATGGTGACAGCCAACCGTTTCTGGTCACAGATATTCGGCATTGCCTTCTCTAACAAACGTTGGTTACACTTCTTCATGTTATTCGTACCCGTAACTGGGTTATGGATGAGTGCGATCGGTATTGTCGGTTTAGCCTTAAACTTACGAGCTTATGACTTCGTGTCTCAAGAATTACGGGCAGCAGAAGACCCCGAATTTGAGACATTCTACACCAAAAACATTTTATTAAACGAAGGTCTCAGAGCTTGGATGGCTCCCCAAGACCAACCCCATCAAAACTTTGTATTCCCTGAGGAGGTACTGCCCCGTGGTAACGCTCTCTAATGTTGCCAGTGGTCGTGACCTGGAATCTACCGGTTTCGCTTGGTGGTCAGGCAATGCTCGTCTGATCAACCTCTCCGGTAAGCTTTTAGGCGCTCACGTTGCTCACGCTGGTTTAATCGTATTCTGGGCAGGGGCTATGACCCTGTTTGAAACCGCCCATTTTATTCCCGAAAGGCCCATGTATGAACAGGGCTTAATTCTCCTTCCCCACATTGCTACCCTCGGTTGGGGTGTTGGCCCTGGTGGTGAAGTGATTGATACTTTCCCCTTCTTTGTTGTGGGAGTATTACACCTAATCTCTTCTGCCGTTCTTGGTTTCGGTGGTATTTACCATGCCTTAAGAGGCCCTGAAACCCTAGAAGAGTATTCCAGTTTCTTCGGTTATGACTGGAAAGATAAGAACCAAATGACCAATATTATTGGTTATCACCTCATTATCTTGGGATGTGGTGCGCTGTTACTCGTGTTCAAAGCCATGTTCTTTGGTGGTGTCTATGACACTTGGGCACCTGGTGGCGGAGATGTGCGTGTGATTACTAACCCTACCCTTAACCCCGCAATTATCTTCGGCTATCTGCTGAAAGCTCCTTTCGGGGGAGAAGGTTGGATTGTTGGTGTGGACAACATGGAAGATATAATCGGTGGCCATATTTGGGTTGGCTTGATTTGTATCTTCGGTGGTATCTGGCACATCTTAACCAAGCCTTTTGGTTGGGCTCGTCGTGCTTTCATCTGGTCTGGTGAAGCTTACCTTTCCTACAGTTTAGGTGCATTGTCCTTAATGGGCTTCATCGCTTCTGTAATGGTTTGGTACAACAACACCGCTTATCCCAGTGAATTTTACGGTCCTACTGGGATGGAAGCCTCTCAGTCTCAAGCATTCACCTTCTTGGTGCGTGACCAAAGAATGGGAGCTAACATCGGTTCTGCTCAAGGCCCCACTGGTTTAGGTAAATACTTAATGCGTTCTCCCACTGGTGAAATTATCTTCGGTGGTGAAACCATGCGTTTCTGGGACTTCCGTGGTCCTTGGTTAGAGCCTCTACGTGGGCCTAACGGTTTAGACTTAGATAAGTTAAGAAATGACATTCAGCCTTGGCAAATTCGTCGTGCTGCTGAATATATGACCCATGCGCCTTTAGGGTCTTTAAACTCTGTGGGTGGGGTTATTACTGACGTTAACTCCTTTAACTACGTTTCTCCCCGTGCGTGGTTAGCAACCTCTCACTTTACCCTCGGTTTCTTCTTCCTCGTTGGTCACCTATGGCACGCTGGACGTGCGCGGGCGGCCGCTGCTGGATTTGAGAAAGGGATTGATCGTGAAACTGAACCCGTACTCACTATGCCTGATCTTGACTAAGATTTAGGTTGTGAAAAACCCCACCCAACTGTATTTAGGGTGGGGTTTTCTATTTTTAAAGGTTCTTCAGTACATACTATAATATAATATGAGCTTGAACCCTATTAGTTACTTGAAAAACTTACTTTAGCTTACATATCACTTTGTCTTTGATGTAAAAGAACTTTCTCAAGCTGAATTTGAAGAGAATTCAGCGGTCAGAGTTAGAGCTTATATAAGCAAATAATGGGTGTTTCAGGCAACGATTTTATTAACCTGTAAGCTTATTTTGAATTTATATTTAGTTATCCTTATCAGCTAACAGTAACCAATAACTGATCACTGTTTACTGATAACTGTTTTAACTACCAACAGAAGATAAAGACTTCATTGAAGCAATTACCGCCTCTGCAACACCGTTAGAAGACGCAGGATTTTGACCCGTAATTAAATTACCATCTTGCACTACTTTGGCTTGAAAATCATCAGCGTTGGTATAGTTTGCACCCAACTCTTTGAGACGACTTTCTAATAAAAAGGGAACCAGTTCATGAAGTCCGACAGTTTCTTCTTCACTGTTACTAAAGCTAGTCAGTTCTTTTCCTGCTACAAAGGGAGTTCCGTCTGCTTTTTTCGCTGATAATAACCCGGCTGAACCATGACATACCGCAGCAATCACTTTATCAGCGCGATCAAATGCTTCGACTAAATTGGCTAATTTTTCATTTTCACAGAGATCCCACATGGGACCGTGGCCACCAGGAATAAAAATGGCATCATAATTATCTGCTTCTACCTCTGTTAAACGAACAGTATTTTTAAAACATTTTTGAGCAGTTTCGTCTTGGAAAAAATGACGAGTGTCTTCGGTTTGAGCGTCATCTAAAATGCTTTTTTCATCAATAGGAACCTCTCCCCCGTTAGGAGAAGCTAACGTTACCTCAAAACCAGCTTCTAAAAAGCGATAATAGGGGTTTACGGCTTCTTCGAGCCAAATACCTGTTTTTTGATCTGTGTCTCCTAGTTGTCTGTGAGACGTTAATACGAAAAGAATTTGTTTAGTCATATATTGTATGTATTGAGATGTAAAATGTTTGACCAGATACCGGGTTAAAAAGTCTTTTTTATTGGGGATTATTTACCCAATTATTCAGAAGATAACATAAGCATCATCTGAGTTTCACCTCTCTAAAGAAAGAAGAAATAGAAATATTGGTAAATTCAGTTATTCAGTGACCAGTTTTTTAAGTTTCTGGTCTATTTTTCAATCCGAATTTAATATAACCCCGAACTCTAATATTCACTGGTAACTGGAATAGCATCTTGCATCTTTCCTAACCATTCTAATAAGCTTTCGAGTTGTTTTTGAGGTTTCATCACCCCTAACCCCCTAACGGTGACTTTTTTGGGAGTATAAACAAACCGCGATCGCAAATGTGCCGGTAAGTTTTCTTCTAATAGTTTCCAAGCGGGTTCTTCCATTGGTGTTTCTAAGACAATGTTTTGTTTTCCTTCAGGTTTAATTCGAGAAAATCCCAAAGATTTCGCTAACTGTTTCAGTTCAATTACTTGTAATAATTGCTGTACGGGAATGGGTAATTTTCCATAGCGATCATTCCATTCAGCTGCAATTTGGGCTAGTTCTTTTTTGGAATTAGCAACTGCAATCGCCCGATAAGCTGACATTTTTTGTTCCATATCGGGAATATAATCCGTCGGAATAAAAGCAGTTAATTGTAAATCAACTTGAGTATCTTCCACTTTTGGTATTTCTTGACCTTGAATTTCTTTAATAGCTTCTTGTAACATATCCATATATAATTCAAAGCCAATCGACTCCATTTGTCCCGATTGTTCGGCACCCAATAAGTTACCAACCCCTCGAATTTCCATGTCACGAGTGGCTAATTGATAGCCTGAGCCTAGCTGACTAAATTCTTGTAAGGCTCGTAATCTTTTCCTTGCTGTTTCTGTTAGTTGGGCTTTGCTTGGATATAATAACCAAGCGTGGGCTTGAATACCGGCTCTTCCGACTCTTCCTCTGAGTTGATACAGTTGGGCTAAGCCAAATTTTTGAGCGTCTTCTATGATAATTGTATTAACCCTAGGAATGTCTAACCCTGACTCAACAATGGTGGTACAAACAAGAATATCGGCATCTCCATTATTAAAACTTAACATGGTCATTTCTAAGTCATTAACATTCATTTGACCATGACCAATTGCTATCCTAGCACTAGGAACCATTTTCTTTAATTCGGCTGCTACTTCTTCAATTCCTTCTACTCTGGGAACTACATAAAAGACTTGCCCCCCTCGATCTAATTCATTACGAATAGCCGTTCTAACAACATCAGGATTATAGCGAGATAAATGGGTCTTAATGGGACGACGAGAGGGCGGAGGTGTAGTAATTAAGCTCATTTCCCGTATTCCCGATAGGGACATATATAGAGTTCGGGGAATAGGCGTGGCGGTTAAAGTAAGGACATCAACATGGCTTTTCATATCCTTGATTTTTTCTTTTTGATTAACCCCAAATCGTTGTTCTTCGTCCACCACTAATAAGCCTAAGTCTTTGAATTTAATGCTTTTTCCTAATAGTTGTTGCGTGCCGACAACTATATCTAATTCTCCTGTGGCTAATCGGTCAATAATCTCTTTTTTTTCTGAGTTTGTACGAAATCTATTTAACAGTCCAATATTGATAGGATAGGGGGCAAATCGTTCTTTTAGGGTATGATAATGTTGTTGGGTTAAAATGGTGGTAGGGGCTAAAAATGCCACTTGTTTATGACCACTGGTAACGGCTTTAAAAATGGCTCTTACTGCGACTTCTGTTTTGCCAAATCCCACGTCACCACATACTAATCGATCCATCGGGCGATCGCTTTCTAAGTCTATTTTAACGTCTTGTATGGCTTTTAGTTGATCGGGGGTGGGTTGATAGGGGAAAGAGTCTTCTAGTTCCTGTTGCCAAGGGGTGTCTAGGGGATAAGTAAACCCTACGTTTTTAGCACGTTTTGCATACAAATTAATTAAATCAACAGCCAACTTTTTAATATTTTTACGGACTCTTTGTTTTGATTTTTGCCACATTTTCCCCGTCATTTTATGGAGTTGGGGAGGGGTTGAACCGGTATGACGGTAACGGGATAAACTATCAAAGGAATCAGCAGGAATTCTCAAAATCCCATCGGCATATTGTACGACTAAATATTCACGGGTTGCTAAACTTTCTAACTTCAAAAATTTACCAATTCCGTGACTTTTATGGACTACATAATCTCCTGGATGGAGTTGTTGTAAATCAACTTTTTTAGACGTAGCACGACGACGTTTTCTAATATATCCAGCAGTCGCTAAAACGTGCTGCCCAAAGAATTCTTTATCGGTAACAACAACAATACGAAAGGTGGGTAAAATAAACCCTTCTAATTCTGCTAACCCTGAATATTTTAGAGCGATCGCTGTTCCTTGAATATGAGATTTATTAATCGCTGGATAATCACGGAGATTAGGGATAAATTGCGCTGGACAATCGTGTTCTTGTAATAATGAAACAGTACGAGAAGGTTGAGCAGAAATCAACCAAGTTGCATATTTATCTAAAGTTATACCACTATAAATTTCTCGTTTTCCTCTTAATATTTCTGCGAGTTTAGCAAATTGATGAGGAGTGGTAGGAAGTGGACGACTGGATAAATCTAAGGCATTTTTATTATTAACTTCTGATAGCTCAGAGAGATATAATTTAGAAAATTCTTGTGTTAATTGTAAAGAATCATCGAAACTTCTATGAATTTTAGGTACAGATTTTTCTTGATCTTGCCAGTTTTCTTCGATATAATCTAACCAGCGGTCGCTATGGGATTTACATTGTTCAATTTCATCAAAAACACAAAGGGTATTAAGGTTTACATAATCTAAAATACAGGCCGGTTCATCAAAAGCGATTCCTAAAAATCGCTGCATTCCAGAAGGATAATTATAATTTTCTAAACCTTCTTTTTCTTCTTTTGATAAATAATTGTCTAAATTGTAATCATTCTCTTTAATCGTATTAGCAATAATTGTATTAAAGCTCACGGGAGTTAACAAGATACTTTCTATAGAATCAAGCGATCGCTGAGTGGCTGGATCAAATTCTCTTATTTTTTCTAATTCATCCCCAAACCATTCTAATCTTATAGGAACTTCTGAAGAAACGGGAAAAATATCAACAATATCACCTCGACGACTCCATTGTCCTTCTACTTCGACTAAATTAACTCTTTCATACCCTAATTTAACTAAAGCTTCGTCAAATATTTTAGATTTCTCTGTTATTCCTGTTTGTAAATTTAAGCAGTATTTATGAAAACTCTCAGGAGGAGGTAAATGGGGTTGTAATGCTTTTTCTGTCGTAACAATAGCATAATTATTATTTTCAGTTACTGATAAGTTAAGATTAGATAATACCTGCATTTGTCCCCAAATCATTTCCGATTCAGGGTTCAAAGGTTCGTAGGGAGATGCTTCCGTTGTCGGGTAAAAACTGACTGTTTTCCATCCCATAATTTCTAGTTGTGCCGTCCATCTTCCTGCTTCTTCTAAAGTAGCACAAATAACTAATAAGTTTTGTTGATTAGCTTGGGCTAAAGCTGAAGAAATTAAACCTTTTGGTAGTCGATTAATTCCTTTTAATCCTAATTCTTTATTTCCCTTAAGTTTATCTAATAATTCTTTAGTTAAGGTGGATTTTTGTAGGGTACGAATCAGAGAAGAAAAAACCATAATCAACTAGAAATTCGTTTATCTTTGTTAGTGTAACACATCAAGTATGATTTTTGGATTTTTACTACTTATCTAAAACAACTGTTGATGTGTCCTTTTTCTATTGAAAAAATTTTAGATGGGGATTTTTATGGAGTTTAATTTCGGTAATTAATTGTTTCAGGTTTTCCTAAAAACTTAGGATTAATCTTGAGTATTTTACAATCTAAAAAAGCTTTAAATCTTGCTAAAACTTCTCTTAATCTTGTTTTCAACCCAGCGAAAGATTGCACATTTGATGCAGAAAAAGCAATAGGATTTTGACCTTTTGATTGTGCAATATATATGGCTCGTTGACAATGAAATTTTTGAGACACAATGGTATAATTCTCTAAACCAAAAACTTTTTTAGCCCGTACAATAGAATCTAAAGTTCTAAACCCTGCATAATCTTGAGTAATATATTGAGAAGGAACTCCTAACTTAATTAAATCTTGTGTCATTTGACTGGGTTCGTCATAAAATTGTGTTGAGTTATCCCCTGATACTAAAACTCCATCTATTTTCCCTGCTTGATATAGTTTTGCCGCAGCTTGCACTCGATAAGCATAATAAGCATTATAATAGGTTTCTCCCGATTGCTGAATATATTTAGAGGTTCCTAATACTAAGGCAATTTTTCTTTTTGGAACTTGATTAATATCGGAATAAATAAACTGTTCAAATTGGTTGCTAATATACCAATCAATGGACACAATTAATACAATAAAGATAATAATTATAGCACTAATCATTATCAACCAATTAATGAAAAATTGCTTTATTTTTTTACGTGATAACATATTAAATATTCAGACTTATCGAGTTTAAAACATTAGAATTTTATTTTAATGCCTCTAATAGAATAGTCTAATAATTCAATTGGGTGCATTAGTTTGAGCTTTTTTCCTTGCTGGTTTAAATGTTTTTTGATTTGCAAAGAACATCCGGGGTTAGGAGAGGCAATCAATTTGGCTCCTGTATTGATTAAATTATTAACTTTTTGTTGTCCTAATTCATCAGCAACTTCTGGCTGTAACATATTATAAACCCCTGCACTACCACAACATAAAGCTGCATCAACAGGTTCTTTTAAGATGATTCCTGGAATTTGTTTGAGAAGTTGACGGGGTTGTAAGCTGATTTTTTGCCCATGTAAGAGATGACAAGCATCTTGATAAACTAAGGGTAAATTATCATCAGTTAATGGAGATAATGGGGTCGTTAATTCAATTTCTGCTAAAAATTCTTGAATGTCTTTAACTTGATTGGAAAATTGTTCACCTTGTTCTTTATACTCTGAATCATCGGCTAAAATATGACCATATTCTTTTAATGTATGACCACAACCAGCCGCGTTAATAATAATATAATCGACATCAGTATTAGCAAAACTATCAATCATCTGTTTAGCTAAAGCTTGCGCTTGTTTTTCTTGTCCTTGGTGTGCTGGTAATGCGGCACAACACCCTTGACTTTTAGGAATAACCACCTCACAACCATTAGCGGTTAAAACTCTAACAGTTGCTTCATTAACAGGGGAGAAAAATAACCGTTGAACACAACCTAAAACCACCCCTACACGATAGCGTTTTTTCCCTTGTGCTGGTATTACATCAGGATAATTTTGATTGAATGATTTTAGGGTAATTTCAGGTAAAATAGCCTCCATTGCTGCTAAACGGGGAAACAATTGTTTTAATAATCCTGTAACCCGTACAATTTTTTGAATTCCTAATTTTTGATATACCCAAAGTAAGGGAAGAAAAATTTTCAATCTTTCTGGATAAGGAAATAAATTAAAAATAATACTTCTAATAATTTTATCAGAAATATTTCTCGGTTGATTTCGTTCAACTTGAGGTCTTGTGGCTGCAATTAAACTATCATATTGTACTCCTGATGGACAGGTAGAAACACAAGCTAAACAGCCTAAACAACTATCAAAATGTTGAGTTGTAGTTTCATCTAAGTCTGCTTGTCCTTTCTTGATAGCGTCCATTAAATAAATTCTACCCCTAGGAGAATCCATTTCTTTACCAATAACTCGATAACTCGGACAGGTAGATAAGCAAAACCCACAATGAACACAACTATCAATTAATTCTTGTTTAGGAGGATTTTTTGAGTCAAATCCTTTCATTTCTTCTTCTAAAGCTTGTTGAAAATTAAAACTATTATTGGAGTTTTCAGAAAGGTGCATAATAATAAACTAAATTTCAAAATTTAATTAAATAAAGCGAGAAGGACTAAATAAATTATGAGGATCAAATTGCTTTTTAATTTGTTTCATTAAGGGTAAGGCATTACCTGAATATCCCCAAGGATCAAATTGTTTTTTGATGCTTTGATTTGCTTCTAAAATGGTTAAAAATCCTCTGTTTTCTTGAGCAAGCGATCGCAGTTGTTTTAAAATCCCTAAACTGGGTTCCATTTCTAGCTTAAACTGTCCGATTCCACTACTTAAATTAATCATTGCCCATGCTTTTTCTGGGGTCAAGTCATTCAATTTAATTAACCAGCTAATAGCTTGATTGGGTATTATTCCCATTTTGCCTGTTATGGTTGAATTTGTGCTAGAAACTCTAATTAATTCTTGTAATCGTTGCCATAGATTTAATTCTATTTGATCTTGACAAAATGTTGTTTTTATATCCAATTTTTCAGCGATCGCTTGCACCTGTTTACTTTGTTCTTTGATACTTTTTGGTATGCTTTGAAACCTTACCATTAAGCCCATTTTTTCCCCCAATTCTAAGGTTTTCACCACAGAGGAAGAAACTATCTCAGCGGACGTGGGTTGTAATCCTGATTGTAACAAGGTTTTTGCCATTTGGTTGATGTCATCAGCTTCCCCTGTCATTACTAAGGTTCCAGATGCTTCAGGGATAGGATACAATCGGAAGGTAACAGTAGAAATTATGCCCAGTGTTCCGTAAGATCCTGTAAATAGTTTCATTAAGTCGTATCCTGCTACATTTTTCACGACTTTTCCTCCTGCTTTTGCGACTTCTCCATCCCATCGTACAAAAGACAGTCCCAACACCAGATCCCTTATTCCTCCATAACGTTGTCGCCATGATCCTGTGTCTGCTGTAGCCATAATACCCCCTATAGTGGCATCTTTTGGGTAGGTAGGGTCGATGGGTAAAAATTGATTATGATGTCGTAAAATAGCCTGTAAGTCGCTTAATTTTATCCCTGCTTCAACGGTAATGGTTAAGTCGCTAACTGCATGATCAATCACATGATTAAGCTTTTGGGTACTAATAACGAGATTAGTATCAGAAACTAAACCACCCCAATGTAGCTTAGTTCCATTTCCACAGGGAAGCATTGACCATTTATTTTCACTTGCTATTTTAATAGTATCCTGTAAGGTTTCAATATTAGTAGGAGTGATTAAATAATGAGGAGTACAACTATTATTAACTGTTTTTTTTATCTTATCTTTCCAAGCAGTCTCAACAATTTCCCAAGGAATAATATCAGGGGAGTCTAATACCGATTTTAACTGTGAGGCGATGGCAGAGGTCATAATTAGTTAATTAAACACTGTTATAATATTTTACCATTATTACTTAACTAACTTTTGCGAATTCCAAATTTGGTTTTTGTGGCAATAGCAATTGCACTATTTTCTAATTATCTAATATATGATCTTAAAACATCTTTACAGTAAAGTTATTCCTTCCTTACGCGGTAAATTTTGTAAACGTAAAACACCACAATGTTTGTTCTTTTTTTGCCAAATAAGCTGTTAAAAATATTCATCAGTAGTAATAGTAACTTGTTTTTCTCTGACTGCCCATTCTAGAATATTTTTATCTAACATCTCAGGATCAATATCATTAACAAAAGCAACATCATAACCTTGAGAAATTAATATATTGCCGAGAGTTTAACTAGCATTAACATCGATTTAAAAACATAAAATCAAAGATGTATTAATTGGCAACTCTTTCTATAATTTTCTCTTGAGAAACCAGGGAATAAGCATAAAAACAAGTAACTAGAACTTGCTAGAACTCGATTAAATACAGTTATATCTCATTAATTATTGCACTGCTATAAAATACCCAAATTTTAACAACAATCAGAAGAATAAATAACCCGACTAAAATCCAATTTTTTCAATGCAGATGGTTGAATAAAAAAATTACCAACCCCTGCGTCTCCCCACATAATGTCTGCATCTTCATCGGAAATCATTTGAAACAATAACTCATAGGGTTCTATATTTTCATCAAAATCAATTCTCGGATCATCTTGAGTAAAAAAGGGATAACCTCCTAATTTATGTTCTTCCCCATCATATAAGTCTACATAATCTTCTAAAAGATCATAATAATCTAAATCTTCTTCTGAATTATCAACTAAATTTTCTATCATCTCTTCTAAGCGATAATCACAACCACTAATGGGTTCAGATTTTTGTTCAAATGTTAAAGCAAAACTCCCAATAAACGGTAAGATCACATCAGGATCATCCATACTCGGAAGAAAACTAAAATCAGTGATTAAATTCTTTTCCTCTAAATCAATTTTGTCAAAATAAATCACCCGAAAATGGCTTTGATTTAACATATCTTCGTCATCTACCCCATATAAGTCATGATAACTATCAATATAAAATTGTAAAATTCCTTCTTTGGGAAAATTATCTAATAGCAAGGTTTCAGAAAAATTAATTTGAGCTAATAAAATTAAAGGTTTTCCTTCTGGACTTTTAGGATACTCTAATTGTTTAGGAAAATAAGGTTCTCCTCCAAACTTACTTTCCCATAAAGTCATATTGTTGCTAAAGGAAGGGGTTATTTTAAGATAAAGTTTTTGAGTTGCTTCTAACTCTTTGCGTAGGGTATCTAGAGGAGGAGGCAGCTTCATGATAATTTAGATTCTTGGTCGTACAACCTCCCATTTTACAGAAGGACTGTAAATTCATGAAGTTGTTAATCTTTAATTAAGAAACTTGTTATCTTGTTATCCAGAGATCATCAACATTAATTAAAAATTAATATTTATTAGTCACCCTTGAACTGATTTATCTTTTTATATTAATTTGAGTAATTATAAAGCTTAGCTGACTGCTGAAGGTTGGCTTTTAGCAATAGGGAGAGTAAACCAGAATTGACAACCATTACCAGGTGTACTATTAACTCCAATATTACCCCCATGAGCCTCAATAATTTGACGACATTGATAAGAACCTAACCCAATACCTGTCCTACGTCTATCATGTAAACTACGAAGATATAATTTAAACAATTGATCACATTGTTGTTCACACATTCCTACCCCGTTATCAGTCAAACGACAATAGATCATCCCTTTTTCAATCGTCATATCAATAGTTAAATTAATACCAGGGGGATTATGTTTTAAAGCATTAGTAACCAGATGCTCAAAGACGTGATGTAATTTTTCCTTATCTCCATAAGTCAAGGGCAAATTATGAGGAATATTCACAGTTAAATGAGCTTTGTTTTGTTTTAATAATGACTGCCATTCTTGAGTTAATTCGTCCAAAAAATTTTCTAATGATAATGTTTCAGAATGAATCATTAATGGTCGTTGTTCAGAAAAATGATCCTCAGAAAGCGCATTAATTAAAGTTAATTGACGCTCACTACTGTTAATCATTCTATCTAAAATAGAGCGAGACAAGGTTAAGCTATCTCCAGGACGATGTTGTAAATTTTTTAATAACATTAAAAGACCCATAATCGATGTACGCAAATCATGGGAAACTGCCTGTAAAAACACAGCTTTCATATCATGTAATTCTTGGACTTCAGTCATTTTTTCCTGAAGCTGATAAGTGCGATGTTGTACCTGTTTTTCTAAATTACAATTTAAGCGTTGTACTTGCTGATAAAGTTGTGCTTGACTCATAGCAATCATCACTTGACCCGCTAATTGTTCTAATAACTTGATCTCCTGTTTATGCCAATGACGTACCCCAAAACATTGATGAGCTACCAATAATCCTAAAGGCTTACCGTCCAGATGTAAAGGGACAACTAAAGCTGCTTGAATTTGATAACGTTGGGTATATTGTTGCAGGGCTAGGGATAAATTTAAAGCCTTAATATCATCAGCGATAAAGGTTTGAGCTTGAGTAAAAAGAAAGGGTAAATCTGTTAATAAATCATCCCTAGCATTACCGCCTAATAAGCTAGGATAATTCTTATTGAGAGACTCAGCCACTACCTCAATACGTCCCCCCTCTTGCCAAGAAGCAATAAACACGCGATCAGCATGAATTAACTGACGAATTTCTGTGACAGTTGTGTTAAAAATCTGTTGTAAATCGAGAGATTGCCGAATCTTTAAAGAGACTTCTGCTAATAAATGATCTCGTTCTAGGGTTGCCCGTAACTGTCGTTCTGCCCGTTGTCTTTCTGCCACGGCTGCCGATAATAATAAAGCGGTTCCACTGACAATAACAATAAACATTTGTAGCAGTAAAATGGTTTGAGACTCATTAGCTGTTTGCATCACAAACGGGCCGACTCCTTGATCCGTTCCTGCGATCGCCAATAAAGCTAAAGATAAACTCCCTAAAACCGCCCCCCAAGTTTGAAAACGAATAGCTGCCCAGACAACGATAGGGAAGGGCAAATACTCCAAATACTGAGCATTACTCAAACCTCCGTTCATCACGGTTTCGACCTGGGTATGACGGTAAAATACCATCCAACTCAACCCGACTAAAAGTCCGCCACAGAGAAGTCCTTCAAAAATACGCTCTTTTTTGTGACGACGAAATAAGCCTGCGCTATCAAGGTATATTCGCAATAGAAAGGGCGTTATCACTAAAATACCACTACAGTCTCCTAACCATCCTATCCACCACTGTGACGCAAAATTCTGCCAATTCAGAGGACTGGTTAACCAGGCTAACACTGTATCAATGGTGGCATTCAATATAGGAGAAACCATTCCCCCCAAAAACACTAAAGCGGTAACATCATGAATTCTAGAAAGACGACAGGAGAAATGACACCAACGTAATAATTTAAAAGCTAACCAAGCTGAGAGACTACTACCCACGGCAGAGCCTAAAATAATTCCCCAATTCGCTCCTGACAGGAACATCAACAAAGCATCGCCTAGAAAAATCCCTAACCAAACTTGTTCTCCGTAGATTAACAACGCGGTTAAGGCAATGCCCGCCGAAAAGCCGAGGGGCGAGATTTCTACCCCAAGTCCCATGCCCCAATGAGCTAAGAAGCCACCACTCAGGTAAGCTAAGGCTACCAGAGCAACGATAACAGAAGAATATTGCCACGGACTACGACGAGTTAAAGTCATAAACTTAACTATCTCACTCTTACTAAAGAGTGCCTAACTCAATCATCTTTGTGCCTCCCCTAGATGGGTGAATTTAAGCATAAGTCGAGATTTGTGTGAAGATGTTACTTGAAAAATACTGATTTTTTTTAACTTTTGGCATATTGTTAATAAAGTTCCTTGTTACCTTGTCACCTCCATGCGAATTTTAATTGTAGAAGACGATCCCCTAATGCAGTTAGGCTTAGAACAAGCCTTAAGTGAACATCCCAACTTTGAGATTATCGGACAAGCTGAAGACGGTTATACTGGTGTTCAACAAGCCCTGGAACTTAAGCCCGATTTGGTGGTCATGGATATCGGTTTACCTCGTTTAGACGGTATTGCTGCCACTAAACAGATTAAGGAACAACAACCCAACATTCATGTCGTTATGTTGACTTCTCATACTTTACAAACCGAGGTGGTAGCAGCCTTATCCAGTGGAGCCGATGCCTATTGTATCAAAGGAGCTAGTTTAGAACGATTATTAGCTGCCATTGAAGCAGCCCAAGATGGAGCCACTTATCTTGATCCACAAATTGCACGGTTAGTGTTAGATAATTTGAAACCCCCAACCCCAGAACCGAATCAAAACATTGCCCTCTTATCAGAACGAGAATTAGAGGTTTTAAAGTTAATTGTGGAAGGAAAAAGTAATAACGAAATTGCCGAAGACTTATACTTAAGCACCAATACCATCAAAACCCATGTTCGGGGTATTATGAATAAATTGGCCGTTGACGATCGCGTTCAAGCAGCCGTAGTTGCTTTGCGTTCGGGATTAGTTTAGCATTTTAATTTCCTTTAAGATTATGAAAAGTCAGGATGTTATTGTCTTAGGTAGTGGTTGTTCTATACTTGATTTATCAGAACAGGAAATTGAGTATATTAATAATTGTGAGGTGATTATTGCCATTAATAAGTTTATGGCTTTTTATAAAAAATCAAAAATTTTACCAACTCATGTCTATTATGTGGATGCTTATAGTGCATCAACCGTTTATTTTCTTGAATATATTTTTAAGATTTGTCGGCAAAACAATTTAAGTAAAATAAATTTTATTCTTAACAATAAAATTTTAAAATTTCCCCTTAATAGTAAAAGATTATGTTCAAAAAAATTAGCATTTTGGATTAAAAAACAATACTTATCAATAGAAGAAGAAATACATGACAAACTATTTCACGGAGAACCAATAAATCCTAATCTTTTTCTAGTTCCTAAAGATTGTTCTTTTGAATTTATTTCTCATCAAAGTTGGTTAGAAGGAGGGAACTGGAGTAATAGTCTGAAAGAATCATTATTTCATTATCGTGGTAGTTTAAGTACAGTTTTAAATTATATTTCTATAAAATATCCCCAACATCCTATCAAATTAGTGGGAGTTGATTTTAATTCCCCTGGTTATTTCTTCCAAGAAGAACTAGAAAAACTCAATTTTACATGGCAAGATTGGACAACGGACATAACCAAAGAAAAAAAGACTCATTTTAGTGCGATTTCTTATAAAGGGACAACAATTTTCGATAAATTTGATTTTATGCTTGCGAAGCTTCAAGAAACAGGCAATGAAGTCTACAGTTGTAATCCTCATAGTTTATTAGTTGAGAAAGGGTTGACAAAATACAAAAATGTTATATCCTAAAAAAATATAAAAAAGCCAAATTTTTGATGATTCAAAATTCAAACAATAAATACTAACTTCAATAGTTTACATATATGCCTAAAGTAAGTATTATTATTCCTAGTTATAACCATGCTAAATTTCTAGAACAACGTCTAGATAGCATTTTCAATCAAACCTATCAAGATTTTGAAGTCATTTTTTTAGATGATGCTTCTTCGGATAATACAAAAGAAATTTTTTCTAAATATACTGATCATCCTAAAGTTAAAAAAGTAATTTTTAATTCTCAAAATAGTGGGAGTCCTTTTAAACAATGGAATAAAGGAGTCAAAGAAGCACAAGGCGAGTATATTTGGATTGCTGAATCTGATGATTACGCAGATAGAAAATTTTTAGAAACATTAGTTCCTTTATTAGAAGAGAATCCGAAAATAGGCATTGCCTATTGTCAATCATTACAAATAAACGAAAAAAGTCAAATTACTAAAAGTTATTCCAATTATACTGAGGATATAGATAAAAATAGATGGAACAATAGTTTCATAAATAGTGGAATTGATGAAGTGACTAATTATTTGATTGTAAAGAATACCATTCCTAATGCTAGTGCTGTGCTCATGAGAAGAAAAGCATATATAGAAGCAGAAATGGCTCCTGAAAATATGAGATTGTGTGGAGATTGGTATTCTTATATAAAAATTCTAAGAAAATATGATATTGCCTTTTGTAATCAACCACTCAACTATTATCGATATCATTCTCAAATTAGTCGAGCCTATAATAAAAAAGATAAAAATAAACGCTTTATACAATACATAGAACACTACATTATTCTAAATTTTGTGTCGAACAATTTTCAAATGACTTCTGAGAAAAAAGAGTCTATGTATTTTAACTTGATTAAAAGGTGGAGCAATTTAATATCACTATTAGATTGTTTAAAGCTTAAATTTTGGAAACTCATTTTTTATTATTTAAAAGATGAACCATCAAAACTTAAGCATGGGAAGTTGATGTTAAAAAAACTCATAACAAATACTAAACCTGACCTAAAAATAATTGTCACAATGAACCAGAAAAATATATAAGTCTGATTTTAGAAAATGAATTGGTTTCAAATGCTAAAATGATAACAATCCTATAGGGAAATAATCTATGACAAAATTAACTGTTAAATAGTTGTAAATTTCTATTTATCTTTTATATATTTTCAAAAATAACAATATTAGGGGAATTCAAGTGTTAAAAAAAACGTTACCTAAAACTTTAAAAACATTACTTTCATATCAAAGATATCAATCATTGAGAATAAATTATAAGTCTTGGCAAAATATTGATCCTATTCTTATCTATACTATGGGAAAAGTTGGCTCAACAACAGTTGAAAAATCTTTGAAATCTTCGAGTCTTGATAACCCAACTTATCATATTCATTTTTTAACTGAAAGTTGGATAAATAAGATAGAAAAAAGATACGAGAAAGTAAATCTTAATTCAGATCAAGGACATTTAAGAGATAGTCAATTTTTACGACACAAAATAACGGCATCTTCTCATATCAACTGGAAATTTATAACCTTAGTAAGAGATCCAATTAGAACCTATCTATCCCATTTATTTCATAATCCAACAGTTCATCATCCGTACTTATTAGGAGAAAATGATAAATTACGAACAAGAGAAGAGTTAATTAACATAATTGAAGAAAAATTATCTAACTTTGATGAAGGCATTGACTATATAAATAGCTGGTTTGATCAAGAATTAAAAATATCCCTAAAAATTGATGTTTATGAGTATCCCTTTGATTATACCAAAGGATATCAAATTATTGATAATGATCACTTTGATATATTGATTTTGAAATTAGAAAATTTGAATAATAATTTTAACCAAGCTATAAAAAAATTTCTCAACTGTGATACTAATATTCCTGTGAAAAAATCAAATGTTAATCAAAATAAAAAGTATTCTAATGCTTATGAAAAAGTTATGGAAGAGATAAAATTATCACCGTCAATTTTAACCCAAGTTTATTCTTCAAAATATGCCACTCACTTTTATAGTGATCTCGAAAGACAAAAACTAATTGAATATTGGAGCCAAGTGTCTAAAATATCATAAAATAATTAATAATAAATAATATAAAAAAAAATAGAAAATTTAGTTTATGAAAGTTAGTTTTTGTGCTTACGATTTTCCAGATAGAGTTGGTGGACCCTATGCTTGGTTACCCAGGCTTCTTCCATTGCTGAGAGACAGAGGAATTGAACCAAAAGTCTTATTTTTTATACCCGGAAACAAAAAAAAATGTCAGGCGGTTCAACTGGTTAAAGAACAAGGATTTCAGCATTCTGTCAAAAAATTTCCTCGTTATATCGATCAAAGAATTCGTTGGATTTTAGAAGAATTAAAAGAAGATACCCCTGATGTATTTATTCCCAATTTGGTCGTTCCCGCTTTTTATGCGAGTCGTTGGGTCAAAAAAGCAGGAATTCCTACCGTTGGAGTCATGCACTCTGACGATCCTTTCTATTATGGCGTTTTAGATCAATTTGTCTTTGGTTCGTCTGATTATCAGCTTTCTGGATTTGTTGCTGTTTCCCGTTTTATCGAACAAACAATACACAACAAAGGAAAAACCCAATCTTTGATCCGATGTATTCCCTATGGCGCGCCTATACCTCCAAATAAAACAAAAAAACCCTCTGATAAATTGAGAATTATTTATGTTGGCCGTTTAGTTGAAGAACAAAAACAAATCTCTTTGTTAACTAAAGCTTTTTGTCGTGCTGTCAAGGAAGTTCCTAATACAGAGGCTATTATTTATGGTAGTGGTTCTAGTAGTGATGCTGTAGAAAAAATTATAGCTGAAGAAAGTCAAGGTCTTCCCATAAAATTAGGGGGCAAAATCGATAGCAATAAAGTCCAACAACATTTATTACAAAGCCATGTAATCGTTCTATTATCCGATTATGAAGGATTACCTATTGCACTAATGGAAGCTATGGCCTGCGGAGTCGTTCCTGTCTGTCTACGCATTCGTAGTGGTATTCCTGAACTGATCGACAATGGTGTGAGTGGTTTATTAGTGGACGATCGCGGAGATAGCTTCGTTAATGCTATTCGACGGTTACAGCAAGAAACAGAACTTTGGGAGAAATTGTCTCAAGGCGCACGGGCGAAAATAGAAGCAGACTATTCTGATACCGTAGGTGCTGATAAATGGGCAAACTTTCTCAGAGAATTATCCCAGTCTGCTAGTATTAAACAATCTATCAAGATTCCTCCATTTTTCTTTTTACCACCTGTCCATCCTCCCTTAGCAGTAGAAGATAAACGTCGTCCTTCATTTTCCAAACGATTACAATATAAACTTAGTAATCTCGTTAAATCTAAAAACTAACATTCAATTCAAACAAAAATCATGTCATCTAATCACGGTAAAATTTTAGTAACGGGAGGGGCAGGCTATATCGGTTCTCATGCTGTTTTAGCCCTCAAAAAAGCAGGGTATGATGTGATTATTCTTGATAACCTCATCTATGGTCATCAAGATTTAGTAGAAAAAATTTTAAAAGTAGAATTGATAATAGGTGATCTTGGCGATCGCTCCTTACTCAAGGATATATTTAAACAGTATTCTATTGATGCGGTGATGCACTTTGCAGCCTTTGCTTATGTGGGGGAATCTATCAAAGAACCTCAAAAATATTATCGTAATAATGTTGCTAATACTCTTACTTTATTAGAGGCTATGAAAGCAACTTCTATTAATAAATTAGTTTTTTCTTCTACTTGTGCGACTTATGGAGTGGCTCAATTTTCTCCCATTACTGAGCAGCATCCCCAAAACCCCATTAATCCTTATGGTGCTAGTAAATTAATGGTAGAGCAAATCTTAAAAGATTTCTCGAAAGCTTATGACTTAAATTATGTTTGTTTCCGCTATTTTAATGCAGCAGGAGCGCATCCAGAAGGGTTATTAGGTGAAGATCATGATCCCGAACCCCATTTAATTCCTTTAGTGCTTTTAACCGCTTTAGGAAAACGAAAATTTATTTCTATTTTTGGCAGAGATTATCCTACCCCAGATGGAACTTGTATCCGTGATTATATTCATGTTCTTGATATTGCTCAGGCTCATCTTTTAGGCTTAAACTATTTACAACAAGGAGGAAAATCTGATATTTTTAATTTAGGAAATGGTAACGGATTTTCTATTCAAGAAGTGATTGATACCGCTATAGAAGTAACCCAAAAAAATATTAATGTAAAAATTGGCGATCGCCGTCCAGGTGATCCTCCTATTTTAGTCGGAAGTGGTGAAAAAGCTGCTAAAATTTTAGGCTGGAAACCTCAATATTCCAGTTTAGAAAATATTCTTTCCCATGCTTGGCAATGGCATCAAAAAAGACATATTGAGTAATTAATCATTAAATTATAAGTAACTAAGCATAGCTGTTAAACTTAAGGTCTAGTTATGTACTGAAAAACTACCTTATTATCCATAATCACAATTATTATCGGGGGGTTAAAACTGCTTACATAGCCAACATTTGCTAAGTCCTGATTATCTGATTTAACAGCAATAGAACCTTCCCCTGTATTTGAAACGACAAAAGTATTCATATTTTCAGAAGATATATTTACATTTGTTGATTCTCCTGATGGAAAAGTTAGCTCAATTTTTTTCTGGTTTTCAGTACCATTGATAACATGAAAATATCCTTTATAGAGTATTAATTCATCATACACACCTCTTGCAAACCATGAACCAGCAACAGCTAATATCATTGAAATAATATATGTGGTTAAAATAACATATTTTTTATTGCTCATAAATATTCTATTTTATGCCCATAATGACAGTTTAGATTGTCCTGTAAATAAATCATTGCCTTTAGCCAATAGAAGATTTTAAAACTTTTTCTATCCATTTTTACTCATTACTATAACTTCTTCCTCGCCATTGTTTCGGTGTTTGTAAAGAAGATAAAAAGATTCTCAAAACAGCGAAAGGATCAGCTAAAGGAGATAACCAAAATAATAAGGATTTAACAAATGAAGACTTATCTTTGTAATAGGAAGGGAAAACAGCAAACAACAAAGAAAATCGGATAATAACCAAAACAATATTTAAAGCGATCGCTAATTTCAAACTCAAAAAATGATAACCAATTGACCAAAAACTAAGGAAAACAATTAACAATAATAAAGGTAAAGCTTGAGTTAATAATAATAAAGCTAAATCACCCCATACTTGAGCAGTTGAGGCAGCATCTTTAAGATCCAGCGATCGCCCCCATTCGTTCCAGGTTTCTTTGATTCCTTCGTACATCCTCACTCGAATGAGGTTCTTACCGTCCAAAAAACCCACCTTAAAGCCCTGTTTTGCTGCTTCACGGGCTAAAGTAACATCATCGCAAAACGAACTAGCAGCACAAGCATAACCGTCCAATGCTTCTAAAACAGAACGACGACAGAGGAAACATTGACCATTCGCCATCACTCGATCTGGACTTTGTTCTCGCACTCCAGCCGAATCAAAACGATACAATAACGTCATTAATAAAGCTGGTTGTAACCACCATTCTCCTGCATCTTTGAGGATAAACTGAGGAGACAACGAAACCATATCATAACCCTCTTCCTCGGCAGCATTAACTAAACTAGCCACTAAACCCCGTTGGGGTTGGGTATCAGCATCAATGCCTAATACCCATTCACTACGGGGAGAACTGTGCAAAAATCCATTATGCAGGGCCCAGGGACGGCCAACCCATCCCGAAGGCAAAGGATCATCGGTGATCAGGCGAAAACGGGGATCTTCTAATCCTGCTGTTTTTACCAGTTCTTGGGTTCCATCTTGAGAATGACTGTCTACGACAATAATTTCTCGAACTTCATAACTTTGTTGTCCTAACCCTTGTAAACAAGGTGTAATGCGTTCTGCTTCGTTGAGAGTGGGAACCACGACAGTCACTTTACCCAACATTTCGGGATAAGGTAATTGGGGCGTTAAGGGTGGGCAACGCTTAGCCCCTTTGAGCAGACGAGACAACAAAATGAAGGTTGCTGTTCCTTGAAACAGTAACACAGACAGAGAAATAATGCCGATAACCGTATCATTCAACAAAATAGAAACTCCATAATCCATAATCCATTGTCAATTATCCATTATTAAAAGACACTTTGACGAGATTTTCAGGGATATTGGTATCTGTTGGGGTATTAGCTAGACGATACAAAACTAAAACAGGAATTAAACCAACAATCAACCCTAACAAAACGGGAATATAGATTCCTGCAGCTAAACTCATAATCATGGCAAAAGCAAAATTACTGACATAGATGGCTAAAGGAAGTCCTAGGTTACTTTGGGGAAATTTAAAGGGTTTAACTTTCCAAATTAAGGTAGCAATGGTCATAAAAATTGCCCCAGTCCCAAACCAACCGGCAAAGTTTTGATAAGGCATTCCAAAAAATGCCCCTGGTTGATCCCAAACCCAAAATGGCATGGTGGTTTGACTCATGGCTGGATCTAAAACAAAATCCCAAGCGGTTAAGAAAATGGAACCGAGGAAAATAGAAGCGACTATTTTTAGCCAATTTTGAGAAATCTTATTATTTAATCCGGCGCGGGCAATTAAATAAGCACTAAATCCTAAATAAAACCAAGATAGGGGAATCGTAAAAGGAACTAACCCTGCAATTTTATAGCCTAATCCTGTTAAGTAGCGGTAATGACCAAAGGGGAATCCGGTACTGGTTCCCAGTAATTCACTGGTTAAGGAAATGCTTAAGGCTGGTAACATAAAGCCTAACCAATGCCAAACCCCCAGGGTACGATAAGCATAAACGGTAACAGCAGCCATTCCTAACAACATATACATCACACCACCGCCAGCCATAGACCAAGCAAAGGCGGTTTTGCCGATGGGGGGTAAACTAGCAACAAAATCAGGATTAGGTAACACTAGCAATAATCCTGCTAAACCAAAAGCCATAGAGAAAATATGGCCGATGACAAGAATGCGTTCTACGCGCATAAGGCTATTCATGAGTTTCTATCGATAGTCTGTGGGTTAAATTCTAGTTTACAAAACTTTATAAAAAAATATAATATTTAACTTGAGTTCGGAGTTTGGAGTTATATTAGCAATAAAACGATAAAGACTTAAGACTGATAACTGTTCACTGGTTTAATATTGATCATCGTAGTCGTCGTAATCATCATAGTCATCATTTCGATATCGTTGTTGTTTCGTTTGACGACTTTGTATTTTTTCTTTGATAATTTTCCAGAGTTTTTTTAACCGCAAATCCAAAGAAAAACCCCGTTTTGTTTGAATAACAATGGTGTTACCCACCTTATCATGAAACGCCTGATTATATTCTTCATCTCCGATGGCAATGCCACAATCAATAATTAAAGGAGTAATAAAGATTAACATTGATAATCCATTTTTAAAATTGATATTTAATCCCACCATAGCTAACATGGCAGCAAATCCTAAAATGGCTTCTCGTTTAGCTAATTCTTGTAACCCAGGAACACGCAAGAATCTCATGTCAATTACTTTAATATCAAATGCCCAACTGCCTAAACTTTGTCCTTTATTTTTGCCAACAATAATAATTCGTAAAATTAGCCAAATACCGAAAAATACTAGGTCTTTTACCAATCCTTGAAAAAAAGAACTCAGAAACCATACGGTTACAAAATCTAATAAAAAAGCATAGGCACGACGATCAAGGGGAACTTTTGGAAAGCGTCTATCCGTAGGAGGTAATTGATTAGAATACATACAATTTTTACTTATTGAAACATCGCTTGAAAGGCTTTAACTTTTAAATCAATTCCTGTAATTGCAGTTCCGACAACAACGGAATAAGCCCCATAATTTAAAGCTTTTTTGGCATCTTCTGGGGTAGCAATTCCTCCCTCTGCAATAATAGGAATGGTTAATTTTTGGCTCATTTCTTCTAATAATGAAAATCCTGGAGGATTCAAATTTTCAGTTTCTTTGGTATAACCATAAAGAGTCGTTCCGACAAAATCTGCTCCGGCTTGCGCTGAGGCGATCGCATTTTCTATAGTATCTACATCAGCCATGACTAATTTTCCTAATTTTTCTTGAATATTATGGATTAAATCGGCTAATTGTTCTCCTTGGGGACGCTTTCTTAAAGTCCCATCAATAGCAATAATATCAGCCCCGGCCTCAGCGATCACAACTGCATCATTATAACAGGGCGTAATATAAACATCATACCCTGAATAGTCCTGTTTCCACAGTCCAATAATAGGAATATTAGGCAATTCTTTTTTCACTTGTTTAACATGATTAGGGGTATTAATTCTTATACCTTTTGCCCCTTGATTAACGGAAGCTTTAGCCATAGCAGCAATAATTTTAGGGTCAAATAATGGAGAGTCAAGCGGTGCTTGACAGGAAACAATTAAGCTAGATTCTGGAATTATCATAAATAAGACACAATTTAATTGGTAACTGGTAACTGATCACTCATTTTCTGAGTCATTATTATTAAACATTAAAGCATTAACCCGCTTTAACAAAAGATTAGGCTGAATGGGTTTGATCAAGTAGTCATCAATACCCATTTGAGAAATTTCAGTCCATTCTTTTGAGGTGATTTCATCTCTTAATACTAACACTTTAGTTTCTTTAGTTTCTGGTAATTGTTTCAATGATTTATTAATTTTCAACACTTCTGATAAATCTTGATCTAAAATTACTGCTGATGGTTCCAATAATTCTAGTTTTTTGAATACTTTTGAGCCATCCATTAACCAGATAAAATGGTAATTAGCTGCGGTTAATAATTCACCGATCAAAGTAGCAATTTCTTCGTTACTTTCTACTAAAATAATCGTTTTATTTTTAGTAAATAACGCTCGATTTTTGTCTAAATTATTCAGAGATTTGTATTGGCTTTGAGGTTGATTAGGAAGTCTAACAATGAAAGTAGAACCTTGATTTATAATAGATTCAACTTCAATGGTTCCTCCATGAAGTTCTACTAATTGTTTCGTTAAAGCTAATCCTAATCCTGTTCCTCCATACATACGTCGTCGAGAATTTTCTAATTGTTGAAATGACTCAAATAATAAAGGAATTTGCTCTTCTTTGATTCCTATTCCTGTATCTTCTACTTCGAGAGAAACTTGATTGTTTTCTCGCCAAATTCTTAAGGTGACTGTGCCATTTTCTGAAGTAAATTTTAAAGCATTATTCAGCAAATGATAAAGAATCTGTTGTACTCTTTCTGGATCAGCATAGAAGCTATCTTGTTGAGCATTAATTTGTAAATCTAGTTCTAAGTTAATACGACGATGTTCAGCTTCATCACTCACCCTTTGTATAACATTCTTAGCTACTTTCATTAAAGAAAATTCTCGAACCGCTAACACATACTTCCCTGATTGTAAGTTAGAATATTCTAGAATTTCATTGATCATATCTAACAAATGCTTACCACTATTTTGAATAGTTTGTAAATACTTTTTTTGTTTATCTATGGGTAAGTTTGAGCTTTCTTGTGACCAATGTAATAAGGTTCCTGATAAACCAATAATACAAGTTAACGGGGTTCGTAATTCATGACTCATATTTCCTAAAAATTCACTTTTAGAATGATTAGCTGCTTGAGAAGCGACTAAAGTATCACGAAGTTCTTGAGTTCTTTCTATCACTCGCTGTTCAAAGTTATTTTTTTGTTCTTGGACTTGAGCATATAATTGTGCTTGATAAATAGCAACGGCTAAATGTTCTCCTATTTGTCCTAAAAATGCTTTCTCACTCTCTAACCATTGTCGTTTTTTAAAGCATTGATGAGCAATTAATAATCCCCATAATTTACCATTCACTACAATAGGAGCAATTAATTTAGACAGTACCCAATATTGTTCGAGAAATCGACTTAAACATAAAGAAGCTGCGTATCTCATTTCTACATCATCAATGGACACAATTTGTCCCTGACGGTATTTATATTTATATTGAGGAATATTAGTAAAACAAGTGTCTTCTGCAACGACATTTAATAAAGAAGGAATACTTTGAGAAACCCGTGACTCATAGGTTACTAACCCCCCAGTTTGTCGTGAATTTCTTGATGACGAATTTGAAATTATTTTTTCTTTAAACTCTTTAAACTCATAGATAACTAAACGATCAACCTGCAAAAAACTGCGTAATTCCCTAACAGCTGTTTGTAAAATAACTGATAATTCTAAACTTTGACGAATTTGACCAACAACTTGATTTAAAAGTTTTTCTTGAGCTATTTGTTGACGCAGCGCATCTTCAACGGGTTCACAAACCCTCAGTCCCTCATACATGACTTCTGAGGTTTCTGAGAATTCCGGTACTAAAATATTCCATAAACGACCGTTAAAATGGGATTGTAGGGGGTTTAATAGAGGTAGATGAGGAGATATATAGGGAGCTAGACGATCATGCCAAGGAGAGTCATTATCAAGGTTCTGTTGTAACTTATGAGTAAACTCTGCGATCGCTTGGGGTTCGCAAGTAATGGTAACCTGATACGATAAAGATGAAGCGTTTAGGGTGCCTTGTAATAAAGCACATAGTTGGGAGGATAACAGTAAATAAAAAGTTCTAGCTCCCAAAATTTCAGAAAAATTTACGATTTCTGAAGAAATTATAGAATCATTGAGCAATATAGCTGTAGAATCTTCAATCTCGACTAGCTCTCGCCAAAGAGAACAAAGTTCCTCGAATATACTTATAGGTAAAGTTCGACGTAAAATAGATTTTGAAACAGGATTCATTACATTGGACAAGGTTAGAGGCAAAGAGACATAATCCTTAAATAGAATCTCTCCATTTTCCTATCCTATCCTGAAACTTCGTTTTGTTTAAATATTAAGGAGTTTTAATGCACCGAATAGCTGCTACCCCTGGAGGTTGGAATGCTCAACAAGAAGGCGTTATCTTTATTGAACAAAATCCAGCATCAATCATTTTTTTAACCGCAGCAGATACGGATATTCAAAGTTTAGCTGCTTGTTTACCTTTTTTACCGAGTCATTTCCCTGAAATACGTGCAACAAATATTTTACAATTACAACAGCAATTAAGTATTGATACTTATGCTGAGACAGTATTATGTAATGCTAATGTAATTATTTTAAGGCTATTAGGAGGTCAATCTTATTGGCCTTATGGGTTAGAAGTTATTAAAGAAATTGCTGACTTAAATCAGATTACTCTTTTGATTTTACCAGGAGATGATCAGTTAGATGAAACTTTAATGAGTCATTCTACTGTTGCTTTTTCTTACAGTCATAAATTATGGTGTTATTTAACCCAAGGAGGACAAGAAAATTGGCTCAATGGCTTCAAATTCATCTCTGATCTTTGTTGGGAAACTAATTATAATCCTGCTGCACCGAATCTTGTTCCTGATTTTGGTATTTATCAAAATAATGTAGAAAATAATACTAATTTTTCTAATGCTATTATTCTTTTTTACCGTTCTCATTATTTAGCAGGAAATTTGCAACCGATTGATGCTTTATGTCAAAGTTTATTAGAGAAAAAAATTAATTCTATTCCTATTTTTATTTCTTCTTTACGTGATCCTGATATTCAAGATCAATTAATTGATTATTGTCAATCTCTATCTGCTAATCCTGTTGAGTTGATTTTAAATACAACCAGTTTTTCTTTAGGCAAAATTGATGATAATACTTGCAACAATTTATGGCAAACTTTAGATATTCCTATTTTACAAGTAATCTTTAGTAGTGGAACCGTAGAACAGTGGGAAAATAGCTTCCAAGGGTTAAATCCTAGAGATGTGGCCATGAATGTTGCGTTACCTGAAGTGGACGGTAAAATTATCACTCGTGCTGTTTCTTTTAAATCAGTAGCAACCTGGAATGAACAATTAGAAACTGATGTTATTGTTTATGAATCTTTAGAAGATAGAATCAATTTTGTTACCGAGTTAGCTGCTAATTTTATTCATCTTAAAAACACAATAATTAGTGAAAAAAAAATTGCTTTAATTTTAGCAAATTATCCGAATAAAGACGGCAGAATAGCTAACGGTGTTGGTTTAGATACTGCCGAAAGTTGTATAAAAATTCTACAAGCATTACAACAAGAAGGTTACACTATTAAAAATATACCAAAAACAGGGGACGAACTGATACAAAGATTGACCCAAGGGATAACTAATGATCCCGAAAGTAAAGAATTACGTCCCATTAATCAATCTGTTTCTTGTGGAGAATATGAACAATATTTCCAAACTTTACCTTTAGAAACCCAAGAACAAATTACACAGCGTTGGAGTCATGTTGAAGAATTGAATAACGTTGATTCTTATGCTATTTCTGGTATTCAATTAGGTAACATTTTTATTGGTATTCAACCCTCTAGGGGATATGACTTTGATCCTAGTTTAAACTATCATGCACCAGACTTAGAACCGACACCCCATTATTTGGCTTATTATTATTGGTTAAAACATCATTTTCAAGCATCCGCTATTATCCATGTCGGTAAACATGGTAACTTAGAATGGCTACCCGGTAAAAGTTTAGCCTTATCATCAACTTGTTATCCAGAAATAGCATTAGGAACTATACCTAATTTTTATCCTTTTATTGTTAACGATCCAGGAGAAGGTTCCCAAGCAAAACGTCGCTCTCATGCTGTTATTTTAGACCATTTAACACCCCCTTTAACCCGTGCAGAATTATATGGTGATTTACAAAAGTTAGAAACACTAATTGATGAATATTACGAAGCACAAACTTTAGACCCAAAACGTTTAAAAATAATCGGCGATCGCATTACAAAATTATTAACAGAAACAAACTTAAATCAAGATTTAGGAATCAATAATATAAACAATGATAGTTTATCTCAATTTTTAACTCTAGCAGATGGTTATTTATGTGAACTCAAAGAAGCACAAATAAGAGATGGTTTACACATTTTAGGAACTTGTCCTCAAAATACACAATTACGAGATTTAATTATTTCTATTACTCGTTATCCGAGTTTTGATAGAATGGGTTTAATTATAGCAATAGCGACAGATTTTAACTTAAATATTAATCCCTTAACTGATAATTTAGATCAATTATTTTCTTATTCGATCTTATCTCAAATAATCCCTAAAGAGATTAGTGTAAAATTAAAACAATGTCGTATCCTTTGGGATGTTATCGAAGTCTTAGAAATTTATGCACAAACTTTAGTCGAAAGTATAATAAATACTAATGAACAATTTAATCACTTACCTTGTACCCAAAAAGAATTAAATTGGATCAAAACTTTTTTACTGCCAAAACTGTATCAAACTCCCCAAGAAATCACTAACTTATTGAGAGGTTTAAACGGAAAATATGTCCCTAGCGGTGCATCTGGCGCACCCACCAGAGGTAGACCAGACGTTCTACCCACCGGACGCAACTTTTATTCTGTAGATATTCGTGCTATACCCACTCAAACCGCTTGGGATGTGGGCAGAAAAGCAGCAGAAATCCTCATTGAGCGTTATACTCAAGATAACGGAGAGTATCCCCAAACCCTGGCTATTTCCATCTGGGGAACTTCTACCATGCGAACAGGAGGCGATGACATTGCCCAGGTGTTGGCTTTATTAGGAGTACAACCGATCTGGGATGGCTTATCCCGTCGGGTGGTAGATTATGAAATCCTTAAACCATCGGCGTTAGGGCGACCTCGTGTGGATGTAACGGTACGAGTATCGGGATTTTTTAGAGATAGTTTCCCTAACTTACTACAATTACTATACAAAGTGATCAAAGATGTGTCAAGTCTCCAAGAAGATAAAACTATTAATCCCTTAGCAGCAAAGGTACAGGAAGAAGAGCAATTTTGGAAACAGCAAGGGTTCACAGAAGAACAAGCAAAATTGAAGTCAGGTTATCGAATTTTTGGGTCAAAACCAGGGTCTTATGGTGCAGGTTTACAGGGATTAATTGAAGCACAAAATTGGGAAAATGAGCAAGATTTGGCTAACGCATACATTAACTGGAGTTGTTACGCTTATGATCAAAACGGAGTAGGTCACGGTGTTCCAGAAGTCTTTGAAAGACGTTTAAAACAGTTACAAATTGTCTTACATAACCAAGATAATCGAGAACATGATCTTTTAGATTCCGATGATTATTATCAGTTTCAAGGGGGTTTAACCGTTGCGGTAAGAGCATTAACGGGTAACAATCCTGAGACTTATTTTGGAGACAATGCTATTGCAGCTAATCCAAAAGTTAGACGATTAAAAGAAGAAATAACTAGAGTTTATCGTTCCCGTGTTATTAACCCGAAATGGATAAAAGGGGTGATGAGACATGGTTATAAAGGGGCATTTGAAATGTCAGCAACTGTAGATTATTTATTTGCTTATGATGCAACAACAAACTGTGTAGAAGATTTCATGTATCAAGGAGTAGCAGAAGCTTACTTATTTGATGAGACAGTACAACAATTTATCCAAGACAAAAACCCTTGGGCGTTGCGAGATATGGCTGAAAGATTATTAGAAGCAAATCAAAGAGGGTTATGGCAAGATGTTGATAGTAATATTCTAGAGAAATTAAGGAATATTGTGCATTATGCAGAAGGAAAAATCGAAGAAAATTGATGGAACAAGTAGTGTTTAATAATATTAAACCTGTTTTAAAATATATTATTAAGAATTATGTTCTATCATATATTTTTCTAATACAGCATTAATTAAGCTTTGATATTCTTGGGGAAACTGTTGTTTATACCAAGCAAAAACCGAGGGATCAAGCTTGAGAGTTACAGAAACTTTTAGAGGGTTATTAACAGTAGCTTCTTGCCAAAATTCGGTATCAGTCGCAGGTATATCCGAATAATCTATATCAGATTCTTTCATCTGACCAAGGCTCTTTAATTGTTCCTCTCGTGACATAGGCATAATAAATACTCCTTTCCTGTTTATTAGCGCGTCTTGTAGATATGAGTCGTATTTTTTCTCCTCGCAGGGTATAGACTATAACTAGGATAAATTTTCCTAAAAGTCCTAACGCAATTAATCTTTTTTCACCGTAGTCTTTTCTATCATCAGGTTTTGATATCCAGACTCCTGAAAACACTTCTTTGGCAAAATTAAAATCAATCCCGTGTTTTTCAATGTTGATTTTGTTTTTTTGGTCATCCCACTCAAACTCCATCTTTTAATTTTAACTCCATAAACTAAAAACTGAGACTGCGATCGCAGTTGTCAAAGATATCAATAGAGATAGAGTAAAATTAATTTAGATGAGGACTCATGGAAAAGTAGAAACTATTATATCAATCATGGTAACAAATAATCAATTCTTTTATATCTCTCCAGAAACCTATTTAGAAGGAGAAAGAGTCAGTCCTATTAAACATGAATATCGAAAAGGACAAGTTTATGCAATGGTCGGGGCAAAAAAGTCTCATATTGTTTTGGGGGCAAATTTAACAACCCTATTAAATATTCATCTTGCAGATAGTCCCTGTCTGGTTTTAAATTCAGATATTAAGGTAAGACTAGAAGAAGCAAATTGTTATTATTATCCAGATATTGCCGTTGTTTGCGATGAAAGAGAAATTAATAATACTGATGATTTTATTCTTTATCCTATTCTTTTAATAGAAGTATTATCACAATCAACAGAAGCCTTTGATAGAGG
Organism: Crocosphaera chwakensis CCY0110; assembly: GCF_000169335.1. Lineage (GTDB taxonomy): Bacteria > Cyanobacteriota > Cyanobacteriia > Cyanobacteriales > Microcystaceae > Crocosphaera > Crocosphaera chwakensis. The sequence continues at coordinate 49,266 of NZ_AAXW01000009.1, read as the reverse complement.
TCAAAAATTTAGTGATTATCAAACTTGTCCTACTTTAAAAGAGTATGTTCTTATTCACCAAGATATAATAAAAATCGAATATTACCGTCGTGATGAGTCGGGATATTGGACAAAAACAATCTATCAAGTAGGGGATGAAGTAGCATTTTCCAGTATTGATTACTATGGTTCCATTGAAACTATCTATCGCAAAGTTCCTGGGTTGGCATAATGAGTAGAAACATAGTTATTGGAGTCATGGGACCTGGAGACTCAGCAACGGAAATAGATATTAAAAACGCCCATGAATTAGGAAAATTAATTGCACAAGAAGGATGGATATTGTTAACAGGAGGTCGTAATGTAGGGGTGATGGATGCAGCCAATAAAGGGGCAAAAGAAGCAGAAGGATTAACTATCGGTATCTTACCCTCAAATCATACTAGAAATGTTTCCGATGCTGTTGATATTGCCATTCTAACTGACTTAGGAAATGCAAGAAATAATATTAATGTTTTATCCTCAAATGTCATTATCGCCTGTGGAATAGGTTTAGGAACTTTATCAGAAATAGCCTTAGCCTTAAAAAATAAAAAACCCGTTATCTTATTAAGTGAACATCAAGAAAGTCAACAATTATTTAAAAAATTGGCTCCTGACTTAATCTTTATTGCAACCAATACTCACACAACAATTAAACAAATACATAATCTACTTAAAAATGCAAAGTAAAATTGTTGAGGTATATATACTTAATTCAAAGGAGAGAATATTACAAAATGTAGATAAATATGCCTTCGATTGATGATAGAATCTGAGGGCGAAGGTGACTTTACATCATATGTCTTTCATATAAAAAATAAGACAGGGTGTGCTTCTTAAGGTGAATTTAACCCAACCTTTCTGAACATCCACCAACCAATCAAACAGATTTATTTGATTTGGATTCCGTCACCTTTTAAGTTAAAATTTAAGTGTTAAGTTTTATTGCAATGACTCAAAATTGCCCTTAATCTGGCAAGTATAGGTCATAACCTTGCAAACTTAATCAAGATCCATCGCAGCAATCGATAGAGGATAGAATACTTATGGGATACGAACTACCTAAATTACCTTACGACTATACTGCATTAGAGCCTCACATTAGTAAGAGTACCTTAGAATTCCACCACGACAAGCATCATGCTTCCTACGTGAGCAAGTACAATGCAGCAGTAGAAGGCACAGACCATGATTCTAAACCCATTGAAGAAGTCATTAAAGCGATCGCTGGTGATGCTTCTAAACAGGGTTTATTTAACAATGCTGCCCAAGCGTGGAATCACTCTTTTTATTGGAATTGTATGAAACCCGGTGGTGGTGGCCAACCCACTGGTGCGTTAGCTGATAAAATTAATGCTGATTTTGGTAGCTTTGACAAATTTGTTGAAGAATTTAAAAATGCAGGTGCAACTCAATTTGGTAGCGGTTGGGCTTGGTTAGTGCTTAATAACGGCACTTTAAAAGTTGTCAAAACCCTCAACGCAGAAAACCCCATTACTTCCGGACAAACCCCCTTGTTAACGATGGATGTCTGGGAACACGCCTATTATTTAGACTATCAAAATAGCCGTCCTGGTTATATTGATACGTTTATTAATAACTTAATTAACTGGGACTTTGTCGCTGACAATATGTCTAAGGCTTCTTAAGTTTACCGATTAACAAATTTATTTAGTTTAGGGATAGAAAACACCTATCCCTATTTTTATTGTTAATAAAGGCCACAACTAATCTAAAATTAATAACAGTGTAATCAGCAAGGGATTAATTAAACGATGACACAGACTCAAAAATTAGAAGAAATCGAAGTTATTGCCCGTTCCGTAGGTTGGGGTGCGGCCAAAATCCTAAATTCTTATTATCGAGGAGAAGGAGATTTAAACGTTAATGAAGATAAAAAAGATGGGCCTGTAACTGCTGCTGATCTTGCTGCGAATCGTTACATTTTAGAAAAATTACAAGCGGTTTTTCATGAAGATAAATTTGGTTATTTAAGTGAAGAAACCCATAAAGGAACTGAACCCATTCCTAAAGACTGGGTTTGGATTATTGATCCCCTTGATGGTACCAGAGATTTTATTGATAAAACCGGCGAATATGCCTTACATATAGCCCTCGCTTATCAAGGCCGTCCGATGGTAGCTGTTGTAGCTATTCCTGAAGCGCAAAAAATTTATTATGCGAGTAAAGGACACGGGACTTTTGTCGAAACCAAAGAGGGTAAAATTACCCCCATCAAAGTATCAGAACGCAATAAATTAGAAGATTTATATTTAGTGGTAAGTCGGACTCATAGAGACGATCGCTTTCAAGCTTTAATTGAGGCTTTGCCCTTAAAAGATCGCATTTATATGGGCAGTGTTGGGGGGAAAATTTCCACTTTATTAGAAAAAACTTCCGATATTTATATCTCTCTTTCTGGTAAATCTGCGGCCAAAGATTGGGATTTTGCTGCACCCGAATTAATCTTAACCGAAGCTGGTGGAAAATTTACCCATGAAAATGGAGATCCCTTAATTTACAACCGAGGAGATGTGCGTCAATGGGGTTGTTTAATCGCTAGTAATGGTCATTGTCATGAAGAATTATGTGAAAAAGCAACTGAACTTTTAGCGAAAATTGATAATGGATAATTAATAATTTAACTATTTGTAGGGTGGGTAATGTCTAAAATAGTTTCTATATGAGGTTTTTAGGCTTTTTAATTGCCCACCTTTTATTTAGAAACTTAATTAATATTCTTTTTCCTTTACCTCCTCTGCTTACCTTAACTATTAGGTCTAAATAGATGACTATGTTGAGGATGATATAGTTGAGAACGATAATTTTGCTGAGTATTTAAAGCTGGGCTAATAAGATACAAAGTTGTTCTAATTAAGTTTTCTTCTTCAGTCACTTCTGCCATTTTTTCTAACGGAACAATGTGTATTGTTTCATCCGGCCAACCAATCCGAAAACAAATAGCAACAGGCGTATTAGAAGGGTAATATTGTAGTAATTTTGCTTGAGACTTTTTCACATGACGAGCAGCTAAATATAAACATAAACTTGCTTGATGCGCTGCTAAACTTTCTAACTTTTCAGCATCAGGAACTTGAGAAGCACTACCACTAACACGAGTTAAAATAATGGTTTGAACTAAATCAGGAATGGTTAATTCTGCGCCTATTTTTGCTGCTGCTGCTTGAAATGCACTAATTCCTGGTATTAATTGAAAGTCAATATTTTCTTTTAAAAGAATAGAAATTTGCTCATGAATTGCACTATAAAGCGTTAAATCTCCTGAGTGAAGACGTACCACAGATTTATTATTTTTAACCTGATTAATCATAATCTTCATAATATCTTCTAGGGTTTTATTTCCCGTCGGAATTAACTCACAATCTTGATGGACATCTCTTAAAATTTGTTTAGGAACCAAAGAATCAGCATATAAAATAACATCAGTTTGGCTAATAATTTTGTAAGCTTTTAAAGTTAATAAGTCTGGATCACCCGGTCCAGCACCAATAAAATAGACACAAGGGTTTAAATTAGTCATTGTTAGGAATAAGATTACGGGGATAAATGGCTGGAAGTCTTGAAGTTCTTCTACTATTAAATAACGCACTTAAAGGAACTTCGGCTTCACTTCGTACAAGATACATTGGATTAGGTTGGCGACTAATATAGTTACCGAAACTAGCCGTTAAAAAAGGACGATACTGCTCATTATTCGCCGTATGAACTTCAGCAAAAGCCACTAATAAAGCATTGCCATAAGTATCAAGAATTTGCTGTTTAGGGAGCTTCAACTCAGGCAAAGAATCTAAAACTGCTTTCATTTGACCGTCCAATTGAGAAAAGTTGACATGGGCTTGTCCTTCTACTAAAACAAAATATTTATCATTAGTATTAATCCAAACAAAGGCTTTTAATTGTTCAATCGCAGCAGGAGTTGCTGGATCACTACTTCCAGCCCCTAACATAACAGGAATAGTCACTTGAGAGAGTCCTTCAGCCCCAAAAACCGCGCTGGTCACAGGATTAATCACTAAAGCAGCAGTGACTCGTTCATCTCGAAAATTATACTCTTTTCGAGGTAATTCTAATGCCCGACATTGTAATAATAAAGAAAGATTAGGTCCCCAAATATCTCGATTGCAACTGGCTTCTAAAGCAGCAAAATTAAGAGAAGCACCAGCAACAGCTAAGGCATTATATCCCCCAAAGGAATGACCCATAACTCCTACATTATTTAAGTCTAAACGCCCTCCAAATTCTCTGCTATTTCTTCTTTCTAATTCATCAATAACATAACTAACATCTAAAGGGCGATCAATAAATTCATTAACTTTGAAAACTTCCCTAGAAAAGCCTTGTAACATAGCCTGTAACTGATTAAAATCACTACCAGGATGTTGAGGCAACGCCACCAGAAAACCATAGGAAGCTAACTGTTTAGCCCGTTGTTCAAAATCTTCTGGACGAGAAGCCAAACCATGAGACAAAATAATCACAGGGGTTTTTCCCTCTCGCCATCGTTGCGGTTGCACGAGCAACAGATTAAACTCTCTTTGACGACTTTCATCAAATAATCGAATCTGACGGGAGGGAGCAACACCATAACTACCGAGTTGACGAATATCTCCTAATGTAGAAAAATTTGGAACCGTCTCCAGTTGTGCTTGTTGAGAAGATAATGCTTTCATTTCAGCAACAATAGCATTGGTTCCTTCTCCTAAACTTTCTAAGAGACTGGCCGCTTCAAATACTTCTAAGAGGTTAAACTGCATATTAACAGCTAGATGACGTAGAAAATTAAGCAAAGTTAATCCTTCTTTTTGGTCAAAAGTCGCTTGAACAATCGCTCCTCTCAGGGCATATTTACCATTACGTCCCCCCTGAATGGAAAATAAGGTACCTACACGGGTTAAAAGTTCTTCTCCCATCGGCGTATTGAAAAAACGGGAGACTTCTACTGGGTCAAGATCGGCCTTTTTGAGTAATGCTACTCGAAAAGCTTCCTTTTGCTCTTCATTGACCCCTGCTAAATTCATATAATAGGCTAACTCATTATTAACCACGCCTTCATTGGCAAACAATTCTAATGAATCAACGCCTAACGATAAATTAAAAGGAGGATAAATAAAAATAAGCCTTGATTGTGCGTAGACAGGAACAACTACGAAACTAGCTGCCAGGGTTGCTAAGGTTAAATATTTTATATTTTTATTAAAAAAACCCTTAAAAGAAGCAATAAAACCAAACATCTTTTTTTACAGAGGCCATCGCCCTTAATCCATAGGTACTTTAATATAGCATTCTGTTTTCTAGTCTAGGAATTAAGATTTTTCAAAATTGACAGTGCAGTTTTTGAAGGAGTAGATTAAGATTTTTATAGAGTGGGGTTAGGGTTTCATCCTCTCGTACTTCCTCAATAACAGTTACTAACAGCAACGTATCTTTAAATTATATTGGTAACCTATTCCCATCCCTATGAACTCGAAAACATTTACCTGGCATCCTTTAAAGTCTTTACATCCACGTAATGAAACTTGGCGTAGTCTTTGTTCTTGGATCGGTTTATTAGCTATCGCACTCATTTTGTTGGGTTTTAACCTCGATAGTTCCCCCTTATTGGACTCAGAACGCATTATTAGCCAATTGGTTCAAGAAACTGCACAAAAGTCCTTTTTATCAGGGGATTGGCTGTTTCCTACCCTGGAAGGTCAACCCTATCATCAGCATCCCGTTTTAGGCTTATTCTTATTGACCCTATCTGGTGTTAAAGATGAAATAACCCCCGGACGTATTCGTTTCATAGGAGCCATATTTGCCTCAGTTTCTGTGCCACTATTGTACGCTGTAGCACGAGAAATTTTTGTCCTCTGGCAACCGGCTATATTGAGTGCCTTAGTTTACTTGATGCTGTTTCCCGTGGTCCGTTGGGGTCGTTTAGCCATGTTAGACGGAATTGTACTGTTTTGGTCAATTTTAACGGTATTATGTGTATTGCGATCGCGTCGTGATTTTCGTTGGTCTTTAGGGTTTGGTTTAAGTTTAAGTGGGTTATTCTTAACTCAAGGGTTAATCGGTTATTTGATCACCGTTTTATTAATTATTTTTTTGGCTTGGGATACCCCTAGACTGTTAAGTTCTATCTATTTTTGGGTGGGTGTTAGTCTGGGTGTTTTACCGGCTTTGACGTGGTACTGGATGGAATGGTTAGTGTATGGACAACCTTTTTTAAATGAAGTTTTTTTGCACTCATTAGAGAGAGGTTGGCATAACTTTTTTCGTTCTTTGACCGATTATCCTTTGGCTATCATTAAATATTCTTGGCCTTGGCTAATCTTTGCTATTTATGGTGTCAGATTAGCTTGTAAATCTCTCAATTGGGGATGGGCTAAATTAATCCTTGTTTGGGGTGGTTTTTATGGAGGAATTATCTTTATTCTTCCTCTGGATACAATGAGTTATCTTTTACCTTTTTATCCTGCTTTAGCTATGGCTAGCGGACTGATATTAAGTGAAGTTAATAATTGGCCTGATGATCGTCCTTATCCTCAATCTTGGCCACTGATTCTATTAAGCTTATCTGGAGTCATTAGTATCATTAGTCTTTGCATTTTTTTTAATTTTCCTTTTGATTTCACCTTACTATCGGATCGATTACTATTAATCTTGACGTTAATAGCGATCGCTTTTACTTGGGCTGTCACCTCTGCTTTAATTATCAGACGAAATCCTCAATTCATTACAGTTTTATTATGGGGGATGTATGTCAGTTTGCTCCTAGTCATTAGTTCACCCTATTGGACGGGTAATAATGTTTATTTCTAATAAAGAGTCTAATTATCTTAACTCTTCTACTGTTTCAACTCCTAAAGGATGAACACATTGCGCTCTCGTTCCTCCTGTTACTGCTGCAACTGTTCCTGTGCCAAGGGTAGGATCACTAGATGTTAAACCAGTAATAGTATAGTTATTGGTTTGATCAATAGAACGACAAATAACAGTAGAGAATGTTCTATCGATGGGATCATAACCAACTGCTGCTGCATAATCTCTAGTAACATTGGTATGATTATTCTTCCCCTTTGCTCCTTGTAGTCCTCCCACAGTGAGATCATTACCAGAATCAACAAATACAAGGTAATATTTTTCATTGCCTGTAGGAACTTCTAACTCTACAGCACTCTGAGCAAAAGTTCCCTTCTCAGCAACAAAAGCTTGTTGAGCGCGATTCATTACGCCCATTAAACTTCTGGCTTCTGCTTCTCGACCACGGCCAATTATCTGTAATGTTTGAGGTAAAGCGATCGCGCTTAAAACTCCCAAAATAATAATAACAACTAATAATTCAATTAAGGTAAATCCTTGATGATTTTTGTTTTGGGTTGAGATTACTCGGTAATGGCGGAAAATGTTATTCCATAGTCCTTTTGACAAGGGCTGACGGGGGGAATATTGAGGGGAGGATAAGTCAGTATGAGCTATCATAGGTCCAGGGCAAGAAAAAATCACTTTTGCTTACACTGTACCCAGATCATTTATATTTCATATCATATAAAAAGTGATCATATTTCATATCCCTATAGATTGCATTTTGTCCTCCGATGAGAATAGCAATAAAAAGGTTAATTGATAAGAACCGTTGACTTATCAGTAAACATACTTAAGTTATGTATTTTTTCTGACTGGGTGATTGGTTAAGGGCAAAATTTTGGTATCTTAAATCAGTAGATATCTAGAGCATTAATCAATTTTTTACTTAAAAGAGAGACTTTTATCTGTTGTAATTAATGTGAGCTAAACATTTAAAAAGTAAAAGTAGTGCGAATGGTTCCAATAAAATCAGTGGCGTTATCATTATCTTGGTTGGGAGCTAATAACCAAATAAAACCAGGGGTAACATAGATGTTATCGTTAACTCCATAACGATAAAACGCCTCAACATGATAGGGAATATCCACCTCAAAGGGTTGAGGGTTTCCTCCTTCAAAATGGGTCAAATAGGGTTGTGCGCCTACTACAAAACCCAGTAAATTACCCTCTTTTCCCAAGTCAGGAAAGGCAAAAGTTAAGGCGTAAGTTAAGATATTGCCATCTCCTCGACCAATTAAACGAGTATTAGTGGTGGTAAACCAACCATTTACTGTAAATGTAGGACTGGTTCGCCAAGAAAAATTAACACCATAAGCATTACTAATAGTCGGAAACTGTTCCACGCCGAACACCCCACCAAAAGGAATATCTTGTCCGGCTAAAGAGTTAGCAACAGCAGTTCCACTCACCCCTAAGCCATTATAATTAAAGCCAAACCGTCCGGGGGGTGTGTATTCATTAACATACACCCCTGCAATAGAAAAGCTTTCCGTTGCGTCCCAAGTTAACTGACTTAAAGCCCCATAACCTCCATTAAATAAGCCATTTCCTTGACGGGGGTTCCCTGCAGTTAAACCATCAGCTAAATAACCAGCAGAGAGTTTTAAGCCTTCGGTAAACTTATAATTGAACATTAAGCCTGTTCCACCACCACTGGCTGCATAAATAGGGTTACGCTGTCCAAACTCCGAAATTGAGCCTTTTCCGCTGTCAAGGTCGTCCATATAAGGGTTTAGAGTAGGTACCAAGGGATGGAAAGCAGTGATACTACCAGCAAAGTTTAGTCTTAATTTTTCGTTAACAGGAAAAGTGTATTGAAAGGACAAGAGTTTTAGCTGGTTGTTCGTATTACCTGCAAACTGAGACGATAACGTCCCTTCTGCCGTTGGTAGCGGTAATGTAATTCCTGATGGGGTAGGAACATCAATGGTAGCTAGGTTAAAACTAATATCTAAAGGGGTATTTCCTGCAAAAAAACTGGTCACTAAAAGGTCTTTTCCCGTAAAACTGGTGATAAAGTTTAAATTAGTTCGGTAGTCTAAAATTGCGTTATTTTTACGGTTATCTGTTCCATACACATCACTAGCAGAAAACACCACCGAACCGGCAAGTTTTGTCGTAGTAGAAAATTGATGATCTTCGATATATGCAGTACGGTTTTCTAAGTTACTGATTCTAGTGCCTAAAACTTGTACATCTTCTTCAAATGCTTTAGCAAGACGTTTAAAGGTTTCAATATCTTCTCGTAAGACTGCAATATTATTTTGTATTAATCGTTCTATGGTGCTTAAACAAGCATTTAACCCGGCCACAAATTCCCAACGGGTTAAAGAACGTTCTCCATAAAAGGTTAAGTTAGGATACCCTTCCATACAACTATAGCGTTCGATTAAATTTTTTAAAGCTTCATAGGCCCAGTCTCCAGGAGAAATATCTTTTAATCGATTAACTGAGTTAACCTGTCCCATCGGTTGATTACTGAAAAATTGAGGTTTGGAAGTTACTCTAGTTTGAGGAAGTTTGAAAGTTAAAGGAGATCCTCTAACGGGTTTAGGAGTAATTAATATTCCAAAGGTTAACCAAAATAGACAAAGCCCTATCAATGTCTGATATATTTGTGGGATTAAACCAGGTTGTTTCATAATTGCATTTTTCTTAACTAAAAGATGATAATATTGAGCAAATTTTAGCATTCTTATAAGGGTTTTGGGAGGCTATCCTTTAAGTAAACAGGACTTAACAAAAAACAAGAAGCTTAAAAGTAGTAATTATAAGAGATCGCAGTTTTTATTAAAAAAACAGATAATTTCTACGGGAGAAGGGATGCTATTTTTAATTAAATTTTCTAAATCGTGGCGAAGTTATTGCAATACTTTAACTAAGGTATGAGCATAGCTTAATCAATGTTGATTTGATCTGTCTCAATACTGTTTGGTTAAGGATTTTCCGTTTTTTTCCCTGTCCCTGCTCCCTTCTCCCTTGCAGTCTCAACTAGGTTTTTGAGCTTAACCGAGTAGCATTATGATGTGTCTAGGTTTATCATGGTGACAACCTTCCGTTATCTGGCAAAAAGTAGGTTATTTAATTAATTGACAGATTAGAAAAGTCTTTAATATGACTGATTTTTACTTCTTCTTTTTGATTAATTTGCCAAATTTCCCCCGTATTAACATCGAAACAAGTTAACCACCCTTTGCCACAGGCCCAAGTATCGATACAAATTTGATGGCCCATATTAACAGGACAACCATCTTTTTGTGAGGTATGACCACAAACTACTATTTTTCCTGAATAATGACCCTGACGGGGATAAAGTTTCTGCCAAAATAAGTCATGTCCTGACTGTTTATGAACGGGTAAATCTGGATCTAAATTAGCATGAACAAAGATATGATTATCGGTTTCGTACCAGTCTAAACAATGTTGTTGAACAAAAGTCCAATGAGCATCAGGAATATTGGCTAATGGATTCTTCTTATCTGTGTCACCATAGGATGCTAAGGTGGCTTTTCCCCCAACGGTTACCCAAAAATTTTCATGATTTTGATTTTGATAAGCTTCTAACATCATTAACTCATGATTTCCTTTAAGGGGAACTAATTGATGATTTTCATAAAGATAGAGTAATCTTTCTAGTACCCCTTTGGAGTCTGGACCTTTGTCCACATAGTCTCCTAATGTAATTAATTTATCTTCTGGACGCAAATGTATCGTTTCTAGGAGTTTGTCAAAAGCCTTAGCACACCCATGAATATCTCCTACGGCAAGGGTTCGCATGATGGTTTGCTCCCATTGGATTATTCATACGATTATCTATATTAAAATCTTTAGTTTAAGTTTTGGTTAAAGTCTATTCTTTGCCATCGTTCATTTAACTTTTAGCATAACATTCACTCATGCCAACTCGAACGCCATGCTGCTTCTGCTTGTGCTTGAGCGTTTTCTCGTTGAATTTTTTGATAAGCTTTGCGTATTTTCTTAATAATCTCTAATTTTTGCCGAATGTGTTGACGTTGAATACTTAATTGAGGATCAGCAAATTCAATATCCGATAATCGTAAATTGATAGCAGAAATTTTAGTTATTTGTGACTCTTGACTATCTTCTTCATCTTCCTCATTATCTGAGTCATCATTATCGTCTTTATTACTTGTTTCTATTAGTAAATTGAGAATATTGGGAGCATTGCCTGATGACATTCCCTCGTCTTCTGCTTGTAAGGCCATGTCCAGAAGTTTAGGGGGTAATTGACTGGCAATAATATTATTTTTCTGTAACTCCTGATTCACATCTTGAGACAGATCATTAATAATCATTCTTATCCCTTGTTCTACCCTTTGACACCATAAAACCAAGTCTTCAGGATTTTTAATTTCAGAAATTGAGTCATCGTCTTCTTGAGTTTGTAATTGAAATTCCTTATTGTTAATTAAGGATAGTTGTGTTAATATTTGTTCTGTTATAGTAGCTGTTGGTGTTGGTTGAGGAAAGCTAATGTAAGCCAATAACTTAGATTCAAGAGGTTTACATAATTCTCTAATATTTCCTTGTAATTTTTCTCTTTGACTATAGGATAATTGTAGAAATTCTTCAGGATAAATTTTAGTGCAGATTTGATAAGCTGCTAAGATTAATTGTTTTTTTATCGATATATTTAATGCTTCTAAATAACGTTTATAAAGTCCATTTAATTCTGTAAAAATTTCTGTTGATTTTTGTTCTAATTGTTCTATTTCTTGTCGAATTTTTTGAATAGATTTTGCCATAAGTCAACTCTTATTCATCCCATACATTCATCAAAAATATGAAAAAAGGCAAGAGTAGGAGATTTTTTCCGAACTTTTGCCTTACTATCCATAACCATTGTTAAGAGAACTTACTCTTTTTTTGCTTGTTGGATTGGATAAAGAAAATAAGTTAAGACTAATTGTTTTACTTATGCTTTTTGTCCTGTTTGAGCAGCGACTTCATCAGCAAAACTAATTTCTTGCTTTTCAATACCTTCCCCTAACACAAAGCGAGTAAAACGACGAACTTGAATATTTTCGCCCAGTTGGGCAATGGTTTGTTTAAGTAACTCTTCAACCGTCATATTAGGATCTTTAATAAAGGGTTGATCAAGCAAAGAGAGTTCTTTTTGTCGTTTATCAATACGCCCTTGAACGATCTTTTCTTTGATGTTATCGGGTTTATTGCCTAAATCATCTCGTCCCATTTCAATTTCTTTTTCTTTAGCGATGACTGCTTCAGGAATATCGCTTTGGGCGACATATTCAACATTGGGACAAGCTGCGATCTGCATAGCAACATTCTGGACCAGTTCTTTGAACTCATCTCTACGAGCAACAAAATCAGTTTCACAGTTAACTTCTACTAATACACCTATGCGGCCACCAGTATGAATATAACTATGAACCAACCCTTCAGCCGTTTGTCGGCCTGATTTTTTTTCGGCAGAGGTAATGCCCTTTTGTCGTAGCCATTCGATGGCTTTTTCGGTATCACCTTCGTTTTCTTTAAGGGCTTTTTTACAGTCCATCATCCCCGCGCCAGTTTTTTCACGGAGTTCTTTAACCAGTTTTGCTGAGATTTCGGCCATTTTGATTTTCGTGTTTACGCTAAAAACTATGTTGACATGAAAAGGGGTGAGGTGGTTAGGGAGTAATGAGAAATCATAGATTCAGTATTCCTCATCCTCATCCCTATCCTCTGATTGTAGAGTTAAGCTTACTCTTCTTCTCCCTCTCCTTCCTGAGAAGAGACGGTTTCAGTGTCTTCTTCGTCGTCTTCATCGTAGTCATCGTAGTCCCCTTCTGCGAGGCTTTCGTCAAACTCTTCATAATCATCATCGGAGTCTAATTGACCATGACGACCTTCATAAATGGCATCTGCCAATTTACCCAAAATTAATTTAATAGAGCGAATGGCATCATCATTAGCGGGAATAGGAATATCAGCGTAGTCAGGATCACAGTTAGTATCTAACAAAGAAATCATGGGAATGCCTAGTTTTTGACATTCTTGAATAGCGTTATATTCCCGACGTTGATCCACAATAACCACCACATCGGGGGGACGACGCATGGTTTTAATGCCACCGAGATATTTCTGTAGTTTTCCTAGTTCTCGACGTAATACAGAGGCTTCTTTTTTAGGACGACGGGCAATTTGTCCACTTTCTTCCATGGCCTCTAATTCTTTGAGCCGTTCCACTCTGGTTTTAATCGTTTCCCAGTTGGTGAGCATTCCCCCTAACCAGCGTTGGTTAACGTAGTTAGCTCCGCAACGAGAAGCTTCTTGAGCGATGATACCGGCTGCTTGACGTTTGGTTCCTACAAATAAGAACCGTCTACCTTTATCAGCCCCATTACGAACGTATTGATACGCATCTTCCATCAATTGGGCTGTTTGCACCAAATCGATGATATGAACCCCATTACGGGCTGTGTAGATATATTGAGACATTTTAGGGTTCCAACGACGGGTTTGATGTCCGAAGTGAACCCCTGCATTAAGCAAGTCTTCAAGGGATACGACTGGCATGATTTAATTTTTCTCCTATTTCGGGTTAATCCTCCATCCAGATGTATTTCTTTGATCGAAACACCCGAAGTTCTGAATGTGCGAGATTCTAACAACTTTACTAGGATAGCATAAAATATGTTCTCTTATTTATCTCAATTGCTATGAAAACCTCTATCAATCCTCTTCCTGGCCTGAATTCGATTCATCCTAACGATAGTTTTAGAATTAGCTTTGCCCCTCTATCTGTAGACGAAGTTTATGGGTTAGTTGATGATCCAAGCAACGGTGCGATCGCTTTGATGAGTGGGACGGTACGAAAACAAACTCAAGGAAAAGCCGTTCGATATTTAGAGTATCAAGCTTATGAACCAATGGCCATCGTCATTTTCCAGGAAATTGCCAGTAATATTCGTGACCAATGGACCGACACCAACCGAGTTGTTATTCATCATCGTATTGGTAAGTTAGAAATTGGAGAAATTAGTGTTTTAATTGCGGTCGGATGTCCTCATCGGGCTGAAGCTTTTGCTGCTTGTCGTTATGGCATTGATACTTTAAAACATAATGCTCCTATCTGGAAAAAAGAATTTTGGGCTGATGGTTCTAGTACCTGGGTTAGTATCGGTGCTTGTGAAGAAGACGAAAACTAATGTCATCAGTCAGGAACATTAGTAAACCTTTGAACGTTTACAGGACTATAGTAGACCAAAATTTTACGCAAATTTAGCCAAAGCGTATATCCTGTAAAGGTGAGTGAGTTGTGAGGAAGTGAATTAATGGTTATCTCCCTATCCCCAAATGGCAATGGTCGTTTAAATCATCAGACGACCAACTTAAGTAATAGTTTAATTACAACATTACCCTATCTGCCCAATAGCCCTTTATTTGGTACTGACGGTATTAGAGGCAAGGCAGGAGAGTTGTTAAATGCCCCTTTTGCTCTACAATTGGGTTTTTGGGCAGGACAGGTCTTAAAATCAAAAAAAACAACGACAGGCCCAATTATTATTGGTCAAGACTCCCGTAACTCCAGTGATATGTTAGCCATGGCCATGGCCGCTGGACTCACCTCAGCAGGGTTAGAAGTGTGGCAGTTAGGTTTATGTCCTACCCCCTGTGTCGCTTATTTAACTCGTCACAGTGAAGCGATCGCAGGGATTATGATTTCTGCTAGTCATAACCCTCCAGAAGACAACGGGATTAAATTTTTTAACGCTGATGGGACTAAGTTATCCTCAACCCTAGGAGAAAAAATTGAAGACGGGTTACGGGGTAATCTATTATTGTCAACAGATGAATTGTCCGCCTGGGGTAGAATTTTATATCAACCCAATTTAGTTGATACTTATTGTCAATTTTTACAAGATAGTCTACCTGCTTCTTTGAGTTGCCAAGGGATGAAAATCGTTTTAGATTTAGCTTGGGGGGCATCGGTAAATGTAGCACCAGCTATGTTTAAAGCTTTGGGTGCAGAAGTTATTTGTTTACATGAAACAGCTAACGGCGATCGCATTAATGTTAACTGTGGTTCAACTCATTTAAACTTATTACAAGCAGCAATTATAGAACATCAAGCGGATATGGGATTTGCGTTTGATGGAGATGCAGATCGGGTTATGGCTGTAGATAGTACAGGTAAGGTAATCGATGGGGATTATATTCTGTACCTCTGGGGAAAATCCCTCTTAGAGCGCGGAGAATTACCTGATAACCTCTTGATCGGTACTGTTATGGCAAATTTGGGGTTTGAGCGTGCTTGGCAAGGTTTAGGGGGTCAATTGGTGCGGACTTCAGTAGGCGATCGCTATGTTCAGTCCCAAATGTGGGAAACTGGCGCGATGCTTGGGGGTGAACAGTCAGGACACATTATCTGTCATCATTATGGGGTGTCAGGAGACGGTGTGCAAACGGCATTACAGTTGGCTGCGTTGGTGCATCAGTCTGGGGTATCCTTGGCGGAGTTGGTTAAAGATAGTTTTGATACGTATCCGCAGATTTTACGAAATGTGCGTTTAGAGGATCGAGAGAAACTTCGGTATTGGCAAGAGTGTGAACCCTTGCAACAGGCGATCGCTCAAGCAGAAGCAGGTATGGGAAACACTGGCCGGGTTTTAGTTCGTGCTTCGGGGACAGAACCTTTAATTAGAGTAATGGTAGAATCGGAATGTCCTGATGCTGCGAATCATTGGGTGAACTATTTAGTAGAAGTTGTAGAAACCTATCTTGCTACTTAATATTTGTCGGGTTTTATGATCGTAGGGATAATTGATGAATTGTCCCTACTTAAGTTATCTGGTAGTGGGAAATACTATCGACTTAGATTGACTTTCACTACTTAATAATACACTACCCACTTTATTCTGAAATTGATAAATCTTCGATAATTTCTAAAATTTTCTCTTTTACTCATATCTTGCACCTTCGATTACATGAGCTAGTTTAGGGAGGCAAGAGGCAAAAGGCAAGAGGCAATAGTATTTCATTTTGACGCTAACTTATTCACAATTGATTACCTTCTGATAATTATTAAGTTTTCTTGTACTGATGCAAGATGTCAGTTTTAGTTGGAGCAATTCATTTACAATAATTAACCAAACTTCTTCTATATCAACTTGAAGATAATCGTGTATTAAAACATCTCTAAGTCCCGCTATTTTTCTCTATTCTACATCAGGATAAGCTTCCTTTAATTCAGTTTCTAAACGTTGCGATCGCTTGTTAATATTCAAATCTATAATATCGTCGTCAAATTAAATCTAAAGCAATTGATAAAGCTTGATTTAATTGCTTAATTGTCTCAGATTTGAGGGTTCCTCTCAGACGTAAAAAACGGGTTTTTGATAATACTCTAACTTGATCTGCCATAGCGATAGAATCATTCGTTAACCCTCCTTCTCCTGCTCTAATTAATACTTGCGTCGGATAAACTCGCTTATTGTCTGGATAGGTTGTGCAAGGAACAGCTAACACCACCGGACTATAGGCATTAATCCCATCGCGACTGACGATAATGACGGGACGAGTTCCTCCTTGTTCAGAACCTTCGATGGGTTCGAGACGAGCATCATAAATTTGTCCTCGTTACATTAAGATTGTTCCCCTATCTCCCAAGCTTCCCAACTTCCTCCAGCAAATTCGGCTTCCATTTGCACTACTTGGGATTGGTACTCAGGATCTTGAGTCATTTCTGCTAATAGACTATCAATTTCTTCTCTTTTTAGCTGTTCTAATTCTTTCTGTAGGGCTAATGCAATGAAATCATTGCGATTTTTAGCTTTACCTTCTTTGACTCTTATATCAGTTTCTTCTAGTAAACTTTTAGGCAAAGTTACTGTGGTACGAATTAGAGATTTTTCCATCATTTTTGATGTCTATTTTGATGTCGTAACTAACATTGATTTTAACATATAAGAATATATTATAATAGTAAAAGCATCTTGTTTTCTTGAGGATTAAGTTATGAGTGTGAAAATTATAGATGAACAATTGGACAATATTAATCTTTCGGATGAAGTTCGAGATAAAGCTTTAAAAAAGGCTAGGGAAGGGTACATAATGACATTGTTAGAATTTGGAGAAATTACCAGTGGACGAGCAGCGAAAATATTAGGGGTTTCTCGTTTAGAAGTTATTAGTATGATGAATAAATGGGGTATTTCTCTTTTTGATGATTCTCAAGATTTGGAAGAATTACAGCAAGAAGTAGAACAAGCAGAATATATCCTAAATCAACAAAAGGCTTAAATGATTATTGTTGCAGATACTACACCAATTAGTGAATTAACTAAAGTGGATTATCTTGATTTGTTACCTCAACTGTTTGGTGAAGTTATAATTTCAGAAGGTGTTTTTAATGAATTAAAAGTAGGTCAACATCCAGCAGCAGAAATAATCTTAGATTTACCGTGGTTGAAAGTTTTATCTATTAATAATTACCAAAAAGTTAAAGCATTGCAAGAAAAATATAATTTAGCCTGCATTATTCATGAGAGAATTGCGAAAAAGCCTGAAAGCCTTATGCCATCAGGAATATGGAGATTTGACCCCAATAACAGTCTGTGATTTTTATCTATTACTAATTATCGACTATTTAACTATCAAAAATAAGAGGTAAAAGTCGTTTACAAAAAGTTCATTTTAGCCTATAATAAATAAAGAAATAAAGGTTATATCAATCAATCAATAATTAATGAAAGAGTCTTCAGAAAAACTCCCCTTTAATTTTAAGACGAAGAAAACATTGGAGGTAAAGTTTTCAGGACTAGACCTAAGTTTGGATGCGGGATTATTGCTAATTAAGCAAGCAGAAGACAATCTGAAAGTTGGCCAAGGAATCTCAAATTGCTTGGAAGATAATAGAGAACAACATAAAGTCAAACATTCACTGTTTCAGTTAGTAAGTCAAAGAATCTATCAAATAGCAGCAGGATATGAAGATACCAATGATAGTAATTACTTACGACATGATCCAATTTTCAAAATTATTTGTGATAAAGTCCCCGAAATGGGAGCAGAATTATTAGCTAGTCAACCGACAATGAGTCGACTAGAAAATGGAATAACTAAACAAGAAATTAAAAGGATACGTCGTTTTTTTGTCGATAAATTTCTTCAAAATCATCTCTCAAACCCAGAACAAATAGTATTAGATATAGATGGATTTGATGCTTACACTCATGGACATCAACAGTTAAGCTTATTTCATGGTTATTATGGACATCAAATTTACTTTCCTGTATTAGTTAATGAAGCCAAAAGTGGTTATCCTTTAATTTTACACTTAAGACCAGGAAATTCTCACGCAGGAAAAGGAGTTTTAGGATTACTAAGATGGTTATTTTGGCGTTTAAGAAAAGCTTGGCCTGATGTCAAAATAATCTTACGAGGCGATGGAGGGTTTTCTTTACCTGAAATTATTAATCTGTGCGAACAAAAAAATGTAAAATATGTTTTTGGTTTTAGTAGTAATGCTGTTTTAAAACGGAAAATAAATTATCTTCTTGACTTAGCCAGATTACAGTATTTTCGGACTAAAGAGAAGGCTCGTTTGTTCGATGATGTATATTATGCTGCAAAAAGTTGGAAAAAACCTCGTCGACTTATTATGAAAGCAGAATGGTTAGAAAAAGGAGCAAATCCTCGATTTTTAGTAACTAATTTGGAGGCAGATGCACAAGAAATTTATGATAATTTTTATGTTCAAAGAGGAGCTACTTCTGAACATCGAATCAAGGAATTGAAACTAGGAATTAATGCAGATCGTCTCAGTTGCCATAAATTTATTGTTAATCAATTTCGCTTATTTTTATGCCAAGCAGCTTATATTTTAATGCTTGAACTTCGGGCTTCTGCGGAAGGGACACGATTGGGGAAGGCTCAAGTTTCTCGTTTGAGGGAAACCATCATAAAAATAGCTGCCAAAGTGACTGTTTCTGTTAGAAGAACTTTAGTAGAATTAGCTGCTCATTGTCCTTTTCGTGAGGAAATACTCTGCATAATACAACGATTATCTTCGGGTAAACAATTGATTTTTTCCTAACATTCATCTCTCATAGGATTGGTGTATCCATCTAACGTTAAATTAGTCTTTTTTCTGTTCTTCCATTAATTTTCTGTGATTGAATTACGCCAATTCACTACTTTTTAAGAATCTATTTAATAAAAAATCGCTTTTGATGCTAATTTCTTATGTTTTTGGTTTTGTTTTTTCTTCATGAATAATGCAGGTTAGATTTAGGAGAATCAGAAGCGATTGTTTTAGCTGAAGAAATTGGGGCGCAACAGTTATTAATTGATGAAAAACTAGCTCGGCGAGTAGCTAAGCAAAAACAATTACCTTTAATCGGGACAATGGGTATTCTCTTGTTAGCAAAGCGTCGAGGTTTAGTAAATAATGTTAAGGATGTTTTAGATAAAATGCAGGGACAAGGTACGAGAATTTCAAATCGACTTTATCTACAGGTTTTAACGTTAGCTGATGAATAAATAATAATAATAACAGCTAATAAATGCAACCATCTCCAATTAAAGCGATCGCCTGTTGATAAACTTGTTCGGTTTCTAGACATTGAAGATAGAGGGAAATAGCTTCTTGGTAGCGTTGTTCAATTAGAGCTTGTTGTGCTTCGGTTTCTAAGGAAGTTAACTGTATAGAAATTTTTACAGATACCATTACAGGTTAAACGGGGTTTTTACTGAATAGATAGGGGTTTTCCGATGAATAGAGTCCATATCAAAATATAAGTTTTCTATATAAATTCTTGAGGGATTTTCGCAAAAACACTTATTCATTTCCTTGAAAACCCCTACGGATATTCATATAGTACCCGTATTTCTCCCGAAACATATCACTCAAGGAATTCAGTAGTGTCAATCACTTGAGCTAACGGTGACATAATTCGATTTATTTCGGCTGGTTGTACTGCAATTCCAAGAGAAGAATTGTCAGAAATACCGAGATAACCAACTTATAATAATCTTCGATATGAGTTAATATGCGTTAATAATACTGTTTTGGGACAAAAATTATGGCAACACTTAATTTAAACCATATCCCTGATGATATGATGAGCCAAATTCAACAGTTAGCACAACAGAACAATCAATCTGTTGACGCACAAGCGGTTTTTCTATTAAAACAAGCTTTACAAGCTCAAAATATTATCCTGAATTCTCAGAAAGAAAACGAAAAAAACATTGACCCTGAAAATGATCCTATTTGGGATTTGGGAAAACATCCGGTAGAAGATACGATAACAGATGCGTCTGTCAATCTTGATGATTATCTTTATCACTCACTATGACGACGAGGCTTTTTTTAGATGTTAGTTATCTCATCGCTCTAGAACTAACCAATGATCAAAATCATCAAATCACATTACGTCATTGGCAAACTTTAGATAAAAAGAAAATTCTCTTAGTGACAACTTCTTATATCTTTGATGAGGTAGTGACTTTTTTTAATAGTCGTTCTTTGCATCAGAAAGCTGTTGAAGTTGGTCAAAAATTACTCACCAGTAATAGGATTAAATTGATTCATGTTGATGAGGATTTATTCTTTCAAGGATGGGATGTTTTTGAAAAATATGAGGATAAATCTTATTCATTAACTGACTGTATCTCATTTGTGGTCATGCACAAACTAGACATTAATGAGGTTTTGACTTTTGATAACCATTTTAGACAAGCTGGATTTCAAAAATTACCTAATTAGTGGTGAGATGTTGTTCAGCGTTATGGTAGAGAGTCCGCCACGTCGCTGTTGCTCCTCGCGGTTTCGGCTTCAGGGTTTTTTAGTTATCATTAATACTTACGTTAACATTCAGATTAAGCAAAAGTTGCGATCGCTTGATAATCCTTCGCTATTTACTGATAAAAATCTTCTAAAGCTTGAGAAGCTACTTGATCATTAAATAGTGTTTATTCATAACTAATAAACTTCATCATGATTTCCCATCGTTTCTAAAAGAATTGCCTGTTTTTGCTCGTACTCAACAAATTTAAAGATAATTCTTAAATTATAGCTCACGCTACAGGCATAAGAATCTTTCAGATCGCCTTTGAGTTTATGACTTCTTAATCTAGGATGAAACGGATCTTCACTGAGTAATTCTAGAGTTTTTTGCAAGTTTTTAGTTAACTCAGGTTGCTTTTTTACAGTTTTTTGGGCTTTTCTAATAAAGGGACTTGAGCGTAGTAACACAAAACTCACGAAAGCATATCCTCTATGATTTGTTCAGGAGTAGCTGGTTTACATTTACCGTGAGAAAATTCTTGTTGCGCTTCGTGGACATCTCTAACCAACTCGGCTCTTTTTTGCTCTCGGATACGATTTTGTAAGAGATGAATTAGATTTTCTTGATCTTCAAGGGTTAGTTGATCAACTGCTTCTACAATGTCTGAAAAGGTTGTTTTTGCCATCATTTTACTTGGTGGGTACACTTTACTATTATTTATCTAAAATTATACAATTAGGAATAATGCTGGGTTTCGTTTCTTCAAAAAATTTTCCCAAAAAAACACCCCCCAAAAAACAATAAAAACAGGTGGCATCTGTAACGAACCACCTGAGATTATGATTAGATTATGTTAGTGTTAGCACAGCCTAGTCCTACTTAACTTCTTCGGTGTTAGCTGTATCACAAGTAGCAATTGCGTTGTCAATAGTGGTTGCACCTGTGTCTCCGTTAACACCTGCAACGGTACCATCAATAACCTTATTGTTGGTAGCATTAACTGCTGTACCAGTATGGATAACGTACTTAGCAGCAGATACGGTTGCAGAGTTATTAGCACGACAAACAACGGTGGAAAATACACGGTTGAGGGGATCGTAGGTGATACCAGCAGCGTAGTCGCGGGTTCCATTCTGGCCATTAGCAACAGCACCGATATCCGTTACGGCACCAGTAGCGTCTCTGTTAATTCCTGTAGCTCCCATAAAACCGTTGTTGGCAACAGGAGTAGCAGCACTAGCTGCCGCATCTAAAAAGATACCATAGAATTTTTCGTTACCGACGGGTACTTCTAATTCAGCCATGCTACCAGCAAAACGTCCTCTTTCAGCGAAAGCAGTTTGCTGAGCGCGACTCATTGCTCCTAGGGTACTCTTAGCTTCAGATTCACGAGCTTTACCAACTTGTCCTAGGAGGTTAGGAAGAGCGATAGCTGCTAATACACCGATAATAATAACTACAACTAATAATTCGATTAAGGTGAAACCTTTGTTTCCTTTTTTGTTAGCGAGGGTTTTGATTAAGTTAGCTTTAAAAGTGCTATTCATTGGTTTAATGTTCCTTTTTGGTAGAGGTTAATGTTTTTTCGCTTCTAGAAGGAACATACCCACCTGGATCAAAAAACATATCACTTGACTCAAAAATTTTTTAAATTTTTTTTTCGAGGAGGCTGAAAGGTCTGTTTTAGAGGCGTTTAGACTCAGAAGAGACTGTAAAATGTTTTCACCCGTTTGTCATTTGTAACTTAAAAACTCGTCAACGGTGATTCCTGCTTGTCCAATTAAACTTCTGAGTAAACCAGGAGCTAATGCTTGATTATTGTGGACTGATAAAATTGATTTTTCTGCTTTTATGGCTAGTAGGTTTGAAGCTCGTCTATACTCCTGCCTGCTGCCTCCTGCCGTCTGCCTCAAAGCAGTAACTTAAGATACCTTGAGATCCCGTGAAAAGTAAGGAGTGTGGGGTGTGGAGATTATCTACTTACTTCTATTGGGAATCTTTGCTTGTCTTAGAAACATTAATATCCCATTGCGTTTCTGCTAAGATTAGTAAACTCATGACCATAATGATGGCTGTGGCTAAAAATTGCCAACCCATGACATGGGGTAAGATTAAAATGCCTAACAAATGTCCTAATCCTACTAATAATAAAGCACGGGAATTTAAGCCTAACCCTGTTACCGTATACCCCAGACTGCATAACCCTAACCACAAGTGAGATAGGTTGGTGAGAATCATACCCCATCCCAAAAAAATACCGCAGTCAGTCAGGATAATACCCCCTCCCATTAAAATAACCCAAGTGTATAAAATCCAATTAAGTTGTCGTTGCTTCACCCAAAAATGAGTCAGGATCATCATAGCTAAGGTTCCAGCTATGGTTAAAATTGACCAAGCGATCGCCTGAGTCGTCCAGCTAATGGGAGAAAATTGAGCCGTTAAAAAGATAGCAGCTACAATCAGCCCCCAGATCAGGCAAACTTGATCTAAACAGCTATATAGGCCAGAATATATGGTTTTCCCTGCTATTTTTAGATAAAGACTGACTAAAGATTGATATTCTTGACAATAGAGATCCCTTTGCTTTCGTCTTAAAATAGGTTTCGTTTGATGTAATAAATTCATTAAAAATGGACTAATATAAATATTAAATTTTAAATTTAACTTATTTTTATTAAAGTTTACAATAATATATCTTTTTTTTCAACTTTATGGTAAGGGCGTAAGTTTATCCCTGCTTATTAAAAAAATATTATAAATTTTAAATATTTATGATTCCTGTGGTACGAAACATGACGAAAATTAAGAAAGACGATGGTTATGATGAATCGATAACAAAAAAGTAGAGCATGGAATTTGGTTGAGAGATAAAAATAAAATAATCTAATTTAAGATAAAAAAGAATCAAAAATTGTAATCATTTCTCAAAAAAATAACGAAATCTTAACCCCATTTTCTTAGCAGATATATCTATGATGAATTGAGGGAGTGTGAAAAAATTCCCCCTGCGTAAAGAACTTGTGTAAGATTTTGTATGGATAAACAACAACTGTGGCAACGTTACCAAGACTGGCTTTATTATCACAAAGGGTTAGGATTCTATGTTGATATTAGCCGAATGGGATTTGATGATCAATTGGTTAAAGAACTAACCCCTAAATTTGAGAAAGCCTTCGCAGATATGGAAGCCTTAGAAGCTGGGGCGATCGCTAAC
Organism: Crocosphaera chwakensis CCY0110; assembly: GCF_000169335.1. Classification (GTDB taxonomy): domain Bacteria; phylum Cyanobacteriota; class Cyanobacteriia; order Cyanobacteriales; family Microcystaceae; genus Crocosphaera; species Crocosphaera chwakensis. The sequence continues at coordinate 25,401 of NZ_AAXW01000009.1, read as the reverse complement.
CCTGATGAAGGCCGGATGGTGGGACATTATTGGTTGCGGGCCCCAGAATTAGCCCCCAATGAAGAGGCAAGAAAAGAAATCACTGAACCTTTAGCCAATATTGCCCAATTTGTCAAAAAAGTCCACCAGGGAACCATTAAACCCCCCACAGCAGACAAGTTTACGGATATTCTCTCGGTAGGTATTGGAGGATCAGCTTTAGGCCCGCAGTTTGTGGCTGAGGCGTTACCCTCAGAAAATCCTCCCATGACCATCCATTTTATCGATAACACTGATCCTGCCGGCATCGATAGTACCTTAAAAAATATCGGCGATCGCCTCAAAAGTACCTTAGTTCTCATTACCACCAAGTCAGGGGGAACCCCAGAAACCCGTAACGGGATGTTAGAAGTCAAACACGCTTACGAAAGCAAGGGATTAGCTTTTGAACCCCACGCCGTTGCTATTACCATGCCAGGCAGTAAGATGGACAAAATAGCTACCGACTGGTTAGCAAGGTTTCCTATGCAAGACTGGGTAGGGGGAAGAACATCAGAACTATCTGCCGTGGGTTTATTACCGGCTGCTTTGCAAGGGATCAATATTGATGGAATGTTGATCGGGGCCAAGGAAATGGATGAAGCCACTAGGGTAAAGGATCTCAAAACCAACCCGGCTGCTTTATTGGCTTTGGCTTGGTATTATTCAGGCAATGGTAAGGGAGAAAAGGATATGGTAGTTCTTCCTTATAAAGATAGTCTGCTGTTGTTTAGTCGTTATTTACAACAGTTGGTGATGGAATCATTAGGTAAAGAAAAGGATCTTGACGGCAATACAGTGTATCAAGGCATTGCGGTTTATGGTAACAAAGGATCGACAGATCAACACGCTTATGTACAGCAATTAAGGGAAGGGGTTCCTAACTTTTTTGCTACTTTTATCGAAGTCTTAGAAGATGGCAGAGATACCCATTTTGAAATTGAACCTGGAGTGACATCTGGTGACTTTTTATCAGGGTTTTTACAAGGAACCAGACAAGCGTTATTTGAGAATAGTAGAGACTCCATTACGATTACCATTCCACAGGTTAATCCTCGTACTGTTGGGGCTTTAATCGCCTTGTATGAAAGGGCGGTTAGTTTCTATGCTTCTTTAGTGAATATTAATGCTTATCATCAACCTGGAGTAGAAGCTGGTAAGAAAATGTCGGCCTCTATTTTGGACTTACAAACTAAGGTACAAACGGTGATTCAAGAAACATCTGAAGCTTTGGATATAGAAACCTTAGCAGCAAAAGCAGGTTCTCCTGATGAAGTAGAATTTGTTTATAAAATTGTCCGTCATTTAGCAGCCAATGGGCGAGGTGTTGCTTTAGCTGGTGATTTAACTGATCTAAAAACATTGAAAGTTTCTGCTAGTTAATCTCTTGGGTGGGCATTGCCCACCTTACTTAATTTTTATAAAAAAACTATAATAGTATTAATATATTAGTTTAGTTTTAAGTTTAATTATGACTTTAAATTTAACAAAATCTGATCCATCTATTCCCCCTTTAGAAAATGGCGATCACTTAACTTCTTTTGAATTTGAACATCGTTATCAGTTAATGTCTAATGTTAAAAAAGCTGAATTAATTGAGGGTTTAGTTTATATGCCGGCTACGTTAAGGTTTAGACAACATGGTCAACCTCATGCTCATATGATTGGTTGGTTAGCGCAATATGAAGCAGTAACTTTAGGGGTTGAATTAGCTGATAATGCAACCGTAAGATTAGATAACAAAAATGTTCCTCAACCTGATGCTTTACTTCGTATAGATAAAGGAGGAAACTCAGTTATTAGTGAAGATGATTATGTAGAAGGTGCGCCAGAATTAATAGTAGAAATTGCAGCTAGTACGGTTTCTATTGATTTACATGATAAACTTAAAGCTTATGAGCGAAATCAAGTTAAAGAATATTTAGTATGGCGAGTTTATGATAATGAAATTGACTGGTTTGCTTTAAAAGAAGGGCAGTATACTAAATTAAAAATAGATAAAAATGAAATTATCAAAAGTGATGTTTATCCTGGTTTATGGCTAGATGTTGAAGCGTTATTAACAGGTAATTTATTGAAGGTTTTAGAAATATTACAGGAAGGAATGAAAACAAGAGAGTATCAAAATTTTAGACAAAACTTGTTAAAATAGAATCATCAACATTTAAAAATTTTAGGAAAAATATTATGACTGTTGCAGCAGATAAACAAATTTATACTCCAGAAGAATACTTAAAATTAGAAGAAGAATCAGAAGAAAAACATGAATATCGTAACGGAGAAATTGTTCTAATGACTGGAGGAACGACTAACCATAATCGTCTTGTTCTTGAATTTTGTACTTACTTAAATTTTGCTTTAAGAGAACAAAATGCAGAGGTATTTGTAGGAGATGTTCGTTTATGGATTCCTCGTTATCGTGAGTACACTTATCCTGATATTATGGTAGTTGAAGGACAACCCGTTTATCACCCTCCAGGAACCACAACTATTACTAATCCGACTATTATCGTAGAAGTTTTATCTAAATCTACTCAAGCAAGAGATAGAGGGGATAAATTTCGTTTTTATCGATCCATTCCTAATTTTAAAGAATACATCTTAATCGATCAATATAGTGTATTAGTTGAGCATTTTGTGAAAACTGCTGATCATCAATGGATGTTAACGGAATATGAAACAAAAGAAAATAAATTATCTTTAAATTCTGTTGATTTTGAAATTAGTTTAGATGAGTTATATAAACGAGTTAATTTTGATAAGAAAGTTTAAATCTCAATTATGAATTTAAGTCTTTTCATTGAGACCAAGAAATCATTAATACAAGAAAGAAGAAGCGATCAATAACTTTAATTAGTTTGTCATGTTAGAAATTCAGAAAAATGGGGAACTATTACAATATAAACCCTTGAAGACATTTGACAATTATTATGGACTTAATTGATCGACTCAAAACCATCTCTCAACAAATTGAAAAGCTAAGTTCTTCAATTCAGACAGAAGAGGCAACTAAAACGGCTTTTATCATGCCTTTTATTCAAGCATTGGGTTACGATGTTTTTAATCCGATGGAAGTACATCCCGAATATACGGCTGATTTACCAGAATTAAAGGGAGAAAAGGTCGATTATGCCATTTTTGCCGATGATGAACCCATTATCTTAATGGAATGTAAACATTGTCAGGAAAATTTAGACAACCCTAAACATCGTTCTCAGTTACACCGATATTTTCATGTAACAGATACAAAAATCGCAATTTTAACCAATGGTATTCTTTATCGTTTTTATACAGATACCGATAAAGATAATGTCATGGATGACAAGCCTTTTTTTGAGTTTGATATATCAAACTTTGATGAGTCTTCGGTTAAAGAACTTAAAAGGTTTTCTAAGTCTAACTTTAATCATGATGAATTAGGGGACGTTGCAAAAAATCTTTTATACACTAAAGAGATAAAGAGAGTTATTGCGGATGAACTTACAAATCCGTCTCCTGGTTTGGTGAAATACGTTATTGATGGTGTTTATCCTGGCATAAAGACAGCAGCAGTCATTGAAAAGTTTACTGAAATAACGAAGTGTTCTCTCAAAGAATACATTAATGAACGTATAAAAGAAAGATTAGAATCTGCTATGGGTAATGATGAAGATAATGGCAAGATATCTCCAGTAGATCCTGTTATCGACGATTCAGAAAATTCAGATGAAGAAGAATCTAATAAAAAGGATAATAGAATTGTCACCACTCCAGAAGAACTAGAAGGCTTTTATTTAGTTAAATCCATTTTGCGTGAAGTTATTGATACATCTCGATTATCTTATAAGGATACAATAGCATATTTTGGGATCAATCTAGATGGTAAGGTAACTAAAACAATTTGTCGATTAAGATTTACCAATAATAAAAAAGTGATTGGTGTTCTTGACGGAAAAGGAAAAGAAGCAAAACATTGTGTTTCAAATTTAGATGAAATTTACGGTTTTTCTGAATTTCTTAAAGCTAGAATTAAACATCTAACTCAAGATAGTTATGTAAGTCAACCAGAACAATCTGAGATAATCTAATGCTTCTAATGTAATGATAGATGAGTAATTAGTCTAAATTGAGGGTGTATTATATTATTTTAATGCACCTTCATAAATTCGGAGTATTTTTAATCAAAAGAACTTTATATTATTTCTAAAGATTTTTCCATTCTTCGATAGTTAATTGAGCTTGATTAACAATAATATTATATAGTGTACCTTTAGAAATGTCTTTAGCATGGATAGGTAAGACAACCATACGACCATCACAATGTTTTAGAACTAAATGACTACCTTTCTGATGATGTTTTTCAAATCAGGCTTTTTTCAGTTTACGCAAAGCTTTTTTAGCTGTAATAGATGATAAACGGTCGCTCATGCTACTAATTAGTAACTGTACCTAGATGTTTTATTAATCATTATATCTAATCGTTTCAAAAATTAAAAGATACAAGAGTGAGCAAAATATAGAATGATCCCAAACTACTATAAATATTTTTGAAATTGCCCACCCTACGTAATTAATTCGACAAACTTAACTCAAACTCTGCGTGTTTCCAAGCATCCTTAAATTCCTTTTCAATAGTCATTATCTCATCGGTTTTACCTTGCGCCTTTAAAGTTTCTGCTAAACCGAATAAAGACCAACCATTGTGAGGATGTTGTTGTAAATCTTGACGATAAACCGCTTCTGCTTCTGTGAATTTTCCTTGTTGAAATAGGGCAGTTGCTAAAGAATAACGGGTGGGATAATACCAGTAAGGAGGTTCCATATAAGGTAGATTATCCTGCAATTTAACAGCCGTTTGATAATGAGCGATCGCTTGTTCTTTTTCCCCTTTCAATGTAGAAACATTTCCCTTTAATAATTCGTCAGCAATATTAATCAATTGTGTTGCAGGAACACCAGTGGCTTCTATTTTTTCTAAAGATTTATCTGACAATAATTGACTCATTGCTTTCTCTTCTATAACTGCTTTATCTAATTGTTCTTTTCCAACCCAAGCCATACCTCGACCATAATGCCACATTACATTAGTATAGGTAAATTCTTCAGGAGGTTTCGGTTCGGTTAACATTTCATCCCATTGACGAAATTGTACTAAAGAAAAGTAAGGACTGGGTAAAAAGATTTCAGACCAAGGAAATCCTTGAATTTGAGAATTAGACACTTTATTAACTAATTTTCTAGCAGCAGCGATCGCATCTTGACTACGGCCTTCCATACTAGCAGCCGACCAGAAAAAATGAATATTATGGGGATAATAAAGGGCTGAATAAATGCCTTTTTCTTGGGTATTGGCTAAATAGATTTCATCAGATTTCATCGCTTTTTCATTGGCTAAAGCTGCATCATGATAACGACCAATGCGTAGATAAATATGGGATGGCATATGTACCAAATGACCGGAACCTGGAACCGTATCACGGAGATTATCGGCTGCTGCTTCTGCTTTTTCAGGCTGGTTAGAGGCTTCTACGGCATGAATATAATAATGGGTGGCCCCTGGATGTTGGGGATTTTTGGCTAAGACAGATTCTAAAGTTGCAACAATTTCTTTGGTTTCTGGTTTGGGTTCTCCTCCTTCTAACCAATAATTCCACGGCATCAAGTCCATTAACGCTTCTGCGTAGAGGGTAGCTGCATCTAAATCATCGGGGTACTGTTTAACCACTTCTTTCATGGCGTTGGCATAGGCGAGATCGAAAGAAGAACGATCATCCACAGGTTGGGGGGAATAACGCTGTCTCAAGGCTTCAATATAAGCTTGTTCTTTTGCTGAGGCATTTTTGCTTAATTGATGGGCTTTTTCGATGGTTTCGTAAGCGGTTGGCATGGCTTTTTCATCCATTGGCGCGTTAATATTAGGACCTAAAGCCAAAGCCATTCCTGCGTAACATATCGCACAATTGGGATCGAGTTTCGTGGCTTCTTGGAAGGAAAGATAAGCCTCTTTGTGGTTGAAACCATAGATAAACATCAATCCTTGATCAAAATACTGTTGGGCAACCTGAGAAGAAGTCGTAATCTCATGATGATGCTTCCCTAAATTATTTAATAGAGGAACTGTGCGATCGCTAGTAGTGTTGTTGAACCCTTGAACCTGAGTCACCAGGACTATATTAAGAATTAAACACAAAGCCACAGTAAAGGTAAAATAAAAACGGAATTTCTTAGGGAATTTTAGTTTCATAACATTACAATAAGTTTTAAATTGATGGAAACACCAAAATTATAGACATTAACTTATGGTTTGAATTAAAATTCTAAATCAATCTTAAAATATCCAATGCCAAATGTTTCTCAACAGGAATTAATTACAGGAGCAAAAGAGGGAAAAGTCATTAGTTTTCCTACAGACACGGTTCCTGCTTTAGCTGCCTTACCTGAGTCTGCTTCTCTCATTTTTGCTACCAAAAAACGACCCCCTGATAAACCTTTGATTTTGATGGGGTCATCTTCTGAAGCTATTTGGAAATATGTTAAAGGAACTCCCGAAGAATTTCGGATCTGGGAAAAGATTGTCAACAAATATTGGCCGGGCCAATTAACTCTTGTTTTACCAGCTTCAGAGTTAGTTCCTCAAGGGATAAATCCTCTTGATCCGAGTACCATTGGAGTCCGTATTCCTAATTCCATCATTGCCCAAAATATACTTAAACAAACGGGGTGTTTAGCTACCACTAGCGCAAATTTATCTGGGGAACCACCCATAGAAAACTTAAGTGACATTGCCTTAATTTTTCCTGATGTTTTAGTTTTAAATGAAGAATTGATAAAGAATCAGAAAAAATACGGTAGTGGCCTACCTTCGACTGTGGCAAAATGGACAAATAGAGGATGGGAAATTTTGCGTCAAGGTAGTATTCAATTAACAGGTAATCAATAATGAAAGAGATCGAAACTCTACAAAAAGAACTTGAAGTTACTCAGTTAGCTTACGAAATGACTGCACAAATTAGTCAGTTCAAAAGCAGTTATTTAGTCAAAACTGCTCACGAATTACGTTCTCCTTTAAGCAGTTTGATGGGTTTACATCAATTGATTTTAGAGGATTTATGCGAAAATCCCGAAGAAGAAAAAGAATTTCTACAGCAAGGCTTTGAATCTGCTAAAAAATTAGTAAAAATAATCGATAGAATTGTTACTATTTCTAAAATTGATTATGGTTCAATTTCCCTAAATATTGAAAGAACTTCCTTAGATAAGGTTATCGAAAAAGTTTGCGAATTAATTGAATTTCAAGTAAAAAATTATAGTTATAAAATTGACGTAAAAAAGCCTGAAATTGATATTTTTATTCAAGCAGATAAAGAGCATTTAATTCAAGGATTAACTACTTTGCTGGATACAGCCCTTACCTTAATGGAGAAAGGGACAATTACAATCACCAGTCAATTAAATGAAAGAGAAAATATTGCCAAACTGTTTATTGATATTCCCTGTTGTTTTCAGAACTGGCAAAAACAACAAGAAGACTTACAAACTGCTGGATTAACGTTAACTGCTCTGAAAGAATGGAACAATAACTTAAAATTGTCTCCAGACATGACTTTGATATTGTGTCAAACTTTATTAAAAAAAATGGGGGGAAGCTTAACTATTTTAGATATTTCCCCCGAAAATGAACCAGAAACTTTTACACGCTTGCAGTGTCTAATGCCTTTGATTCGGCAATCGTAGAACCATCTCCTAAAGAAATGGGGTTAATTTCATAGGCATTTTGTAAAACCATTGTGGTCGATTTATTTTCTTGAAATCCGATTTTTTGGTAGAAGTTTTGTTGATAGGTTGTCATTAGATAAACCCTTTCGACTTGACTCATCAAAGGATGACTTAATGCGGTTTCGACTAACTTACGACCTAATCCTAATCCTTGGTAATCTTTGTGAATAACCACATCCCAAATAGTAGCCCGATAAACTCCGTCAGAGGTTCCACGACAAAAACCAATCATTGTTTTACCATCCCAAACTGTCACCACGGGATTACTATTTAAAACCGCAGTTTTTAAGTCTTGTATGGTTCGTTCTCTAGCCCAAAATGCTGCTTGATTAAACAATATTTGTAGTTGGGGATAATCAACGTTTGACTTTTGCAGAGAAAACTGAATATTACTACAATCCATTGTTAGTAATTCCTATGAATGTTGATTGAGAGAATAATGGGTTTAGATAACAACCCAAATTAAAAGAACTGAAACGATTATTTTTGAGACGCTAAGAAAATTGTAGCGAATTTTACAAAAAAAACAATCACTTTTTGAGTGAGTTTGTGTCTATTTCTTGACATTTGTGGAACATCTGGCAATCCTTACCTGTCGTTGTCTGTGATGGTGCTAGTAGTTGATTAGAGGTCATTTACATCGGTTTTCTGGTGAAAAAACCGAATAGAGACTTAATGCCATAGCATAGGTTTTTTAGGGCTTATGGTCTTCTAATCAGTTGAAATTAATTCAAAATTAAGTGTGTCCAAAGCCAAAATATTTAGTACCATCAAGGCGAAAACCTACCCATCTTATTTTATCTTATCGGTTCTGACGAGGATATGTTAGTATTGTCTTCCCCCGCAACGTCCCTAGACTTGTTACCCCCATCGATTTCTGGAGAATATCGCTGTCGGATTTCCCTTAATTTATATAATTCAGCAACAGGGAAAGAGTTAGCTACTCAAGTCGCAACAGGGAGGCATCTCAAATTATTAGAAGCAACCCTAACTAATCAATTTATACGGGTTCAATTGTGCGAAGATGGTTACTTAGCTTGGTTATCTTTAAGTGATTTACAAACTTTAGACTCGGCTAAAGAAAATTATCAATTTCAAAAGATTTCCCGTCGTAAAATTGAAAGAAAGATTCCGAATATAATTGCGTTTACTAAAGCAGCAATGAAACAGCCGAATTATTATTTATGGGGTGGTACAATTGCCCCTAATTATGATTGTTCGGGATTAATGCAAGCTGCTTTTTGTGCATCAGGAATCTGGTTACCTAGAGATTCTTATCAACAACAAGCTTTTGTTAAGAAGATTTCTTATGAGGAATTATTACCAGGAGATTTAATCTTTTTTGCCACCACTAGAGTTGACCATGTTGCCCTTTATTTAGGGAATGGTTATTATATTCACAGTTCAGGTCAAGAAGTTGGACGGAATAAAATTGCGATTGATCATCTTTGCGATCGAGGTGATAAAGTTAGCACATACTATTATCAGAAAATTTACAGTTTTGGGCGAGTGATGGAAAGTTATTATCCCTAGATTATTATAGAAAAAGAAGTTCAGCGATCGCTAATGGATCAAGATACCAGCAGATTATATCTTGTCTTTTAAGGCAGAATATTTATAAAAACAACTTCTGTTGAGTTGCGTTTCAACGTAGTCGGGAACTTGTAGGTTCTAACTTCTGACTTCATTAAAGGGACTTTATGGACTTAATTTTATGCCATCAAACGGTTGATTTTGACGCATTAGGGGCAGCCGTTGGTTTGTCTCGTCTCAAAGTAGGCAGTCGTATTGTTTTAACCGGTGGGGCCCATCCAACGGTTAAAGATTTTCTAGCATTGCATCGAGACGAAATTCCCCTTCTTGAGTTAAGAAGTGTTAACCCCAAGCAAATTCGTCACTTAATTGTAGTCGATAATCAACAACTAAATCGTTTAGGAAAAGCCTCTGATTGGTTTAGCTTACCTCACATTGAAAGTGTGGAATTATATGACCATCATCTTAACAGTAAATCCGATATTCCTGCTACTTTTCAACAAATTGAACCAGTGGGGGCAAGCACAACGTTAATTGTGGAAAAAATGCAGCAAGAAAAGATTAATCCTAATCCCATTGAAGCAACGATTATGGCGTTAGGAATTCATGTTGATACAGGATCTTTAACCTTCCATCAATCCACTGCTAGGGATGCTAAAGCCTTAGCTTGGCTAATGGAAATGGGGGCTAGTGTTAAGATTATTGCTGAATATTGTGACCCTGGTTTTACCCCTCAATTACAAGAAATTTTTAGTGAAGCGTTAGATAAATTTGAAACAAAAAATATTAGAGGATATCAGGTTGCTTGGGTACTCATTGAAACAGAAAATTTTGTATCAGGATTATCCAATTTAGCCGAAAGATTAATCGAATTAACGGAAAGTGATGCTTTATTATTTGCCCATAGTTATCACAAACGACATAACAATAAGCCTTATCCTGACAACCGTTTAATTATTATTGGCCGCACTCGTATTGAAGGAACTAACCTCAATCAATTATTCTCAGTTTATGGAGGCGGTGGCCATAGTCAAGCTGCTTCTTTGATGTTAAGAAATGTCGAACCTGAAGACAAATTAAAACAATTAGTAGAAGAATTAATTAAGCAAATTCCTCACCCTTTAACTGCTAGAGATTTAATGTCTTCACCGGTGAGAACAATTCGTCCAGAAACCACCATAGAACAAGCAGAAAGGGTATTGTTTCGCTATGGTCATTCAGGGTTATCAGTGGTGGATGAAAACGATCATTTAGTAGGTGTTATTTCCCGCCGAGATTTAGATTTAGCCTTGCATCATGGGTTTAGTCATGCACCCGTAAAAGGATATATGAGCAAAAACTTAAAAACAATTGATCCTGATACTTTATTACCCGATATTGAATCAATTATGGTGACTTATGATGTGGGAAGATTACCGGTTATTGATAATAATAAATTATTAGGAATTGTTACCCGAACTGACTTATTAAGGCAGATTCATCAACAGAGAAAAGAAGTTAAAGACGAAAATGGAAAAAAAGTGGCAACGGTTTCCTGTTTATTACCTTCGATTCGTAACTCTTTAGAACCTTCTATCTGGAAACTATTAGAAGAAATTGCCCAAGAAGCAGAACATAAAGGTTGGCATTTATATATTGTTGGTGGGGCTGTTCGGGACTTATTACTAACACAAAATAATGAAAAAGTTCTCCTTCAAGATATTGACTTAGTTGTGGATGGTTTTCACCGTTCTGCTGATGTTGGGGCAGGGGTTGAACTTGCTTCGAGTATACAAAAAAAATACTCAAACTGTCGATTATCAGTACATGGTGAGTTTCAAACAGCAGCTTTATTATGGCATAAAGATCCCGAATTTGGGTCACTATGGCTTGATATTGCGACCTCAAGAACTGAATTTTATCCTTACCCTGCTGCCAACCCAGAAGTAGAAGCAAGTTCTATTCGTCAAGACTTATATAGACGGGACTTTACTATTAATGCTTTAGCAGTGAGATTAACCCCACCCAGAGAAGGGGAATTACTCGACTTTTTTGGCGGTATTTTAGATTTAAAAGCGAAAGAAGTTCGGGTACTTCATGCCAATAGTTTCATCGAAGATCCTACAAGAATTTATCGTGCTGTCCGTTTTGCTGTGCGTTTAAACTTTGAAATTGAACCTCAAACAGAAGCTTATATTCGTTATGCTATCGAAAGTGGAATCTATGAGAAATTACGACTTAAAAATCATGTCGCACCTGCTTTAACAACACGATTAAAAGCCGAATTAAAATATATTTTGGAAGCAAATTATTGGAAACCAGCTTTACAATTACTCTCAGATTTAGATGCTTTAAAATGTTTGCACTATCAAGTTACTTTAGATGAAGAAATCTGGTGGCAGATTCGCTGCGCTTCTCGTTGGTTAAAATACCTTGATCCCGATAATAATATTGGTCATTGGTTGATTCGTCTAGAAATATTAATCTCTCAAATAAACTTCAAAGAAAGAAAACAACTTGCTCTTAATTTACAGCTACCGAAAGAAAGTATAGAAAGAATAAAAATAGTCAACATACTTCATTCAGAACTGCAAAAAAATTTAATAAATTGTCAAAAAGTCAGCGAAAAATATAAGCAGCTATATCGCCATAAATTACCTGATTTAATTTTAGTTGCTGTTAATTCCAGCAAAAAAATTAGGCGTATTATTTGGCAATATTTAACCCAATGGTCAAAGGTTGAAACCCCTTTAAATGGTAATGATTTAAAACGCATGGGATATAAACCAGGACCTAAATATAAGGTAGTTTTAGATAAGTTATTAAGTTTAACTTTAGATGGAGAAATTCAAAGCAAAGAAGAAGCAGAAATGATAGTCGAGGAAATGATGAAGCAGTTAAACTAAAATCAATACAGTAAATCAAGAATAGAAATTAATTAGGCCTATTTCTCAGCCAATTATCAACAGAAACTTTATTAAAATTGAGCCCAGCTAAAAGAATAAACAAGATAATATTATAAATTAATTGACTACTTGCTCCATCCCAATTTTGAATAATCGTAATACCATACATAAGAATAATCATAAGAACAAAACAAGCAATCAAAGCACTTCTGGTTAAAAATCCTACCGTAATTAAAACTCCAACAATTAACTCAACAGGAGGTACTAAACCAGCATTAATTCTAACTAAAAATTCAGGAATTCCCGAATCTTGCATGGTATTAACCATCCTATTGATAAAGCTAGGTACATCAAAAATTCTTGTAAATCCGTGGTTAAAATAGTTAACCCCTACTACAATTCTCAGCAGAGTATAAGCTGCCACAATATCTTTAGTTCTTAAACTAATTTGGGGTTTATTATTAATGGTTGGTTTACTGTCTAACATAATCTTAATAGTAGATAATTATTTACTAATAACCGATCACTGATCACTGATCACTGATAACTAACTTTTAATAATCGTTACCGTAGCATCATCTTGTAATCCATCTCCTCCTTTAATAACAATTGATTGACCTTTTCTAAGTTGAGGATGACTGATAATAACATCTTTTCCAAGATCCTCAATTAATTTCACTTCTAATTGTTCTGCCTGATTATTATTAACCGTAAATAATAACCATTGATCGCCCCGTCTTGTTAAAGCATCTCTAGGAACAGTAAACGTATCTTTATCAATTATAGGCATAATCAAATCAGCTTGAATTGCCATCCCTGGCAATAATTTTTGAGGTGGGTTACTAAGGCTAACTCTCACTAATTGTCGACGAGAGTTACTATTTGCTGAGGGTACAACTGCGGTAATTTGGGTTAGTTTTTCCCAGTTAGGTAATGCCCTGGCAAACAAATTGACTTGCATTCCTTCGCTAATTTGCCCACTTAAACTTTCAGGAATTTCTAAGAAAATATCCAAAGAACGATCGCTAACTAAACTTAAAATCGGGTCGTTGACCTCTACATAATCCCCAGGGTCGGCTTGACGGGACTGAACGACCCCAGACACAGAAGCCCTGATTTTTGTCCGCTCTAGGCGCAATTTTGCCTGTTCTACGGCAGCTTGTGCAGCATTAACCACCCCTCGTTGTGCATCAATTTCTTCTTGGGTTGGCCCGGCTTGGGCTTCTGCTAAGATAGCGGTGGCTCGAAGGCGATCGCTTTTGGCATTATCGAGACGAGTTTGTGCTTGGGCGATATCTTGACGGGTTGAGGTTTCTTCTGCTTTTAGAGCAGCTTCAGCCCGTAGTCTTTGGTTACGAGTTTCATCAGCCCTGGCCTCTGCTTCCACTAATGCCCTTTCTGATAAAGCCCCTTCTAAGCTTAATCCTTTAATCCGTTGTAAATTATCTTGTGCCTCTTTTTCCCGACTTCTGGCTGATTCAAGTTCTGCTTGACCTTGGGCAATTAAATCAGGTTGCAGGGCAATTAAACGCTCTAAATTATCTCGTGCTTCTTGTTCTCTCGCTTGGGCTGAAGTTAACTCTGCCTTGCGTTGAGCAATAATCTCAGAACGGGTTCCCACTTCTAAGCGTTCGAGGTTGCTCTGTTCTTGTACTAATCTGGCTTGAGCCTCAGCTAAGGCAATTTTACCATCAGCATCATCTAGAATAGCCACTATCATCCCTGAGGTGATGCTATCCCCTTCTTTAACTAAAATTTTCTCTACCGTTCCCGAAACTTGGGAGCTAAGGGTGGCTTTTGCTCCTGCTTCAACTTGTCCTAATAATCTAACCTGTCGGTTCCCTTGTCCTGAGCTTAAGAGAACCGTTTCCACGGGTTTAGGAGGTGGGGTTTGATTGTTTGTTTCCGTTGTTGGTATCACTAAAGGGCTGAATATTTGCCATAGGGTGATGCCTCCACCTAAAATGACGATAGGGATTAACCATCTAGGAAATTGTTTATTTTTCGTTGTATTTTGTCTATTTTCTTCTTGCTGTTCTTCAAATTCAAGCTTTGAATCTGATGATTGTTCTGAAGATAGGTCGGTAGATTTCATAGCCTTAGTTTAAAGTTGGGTACAATATTTATACAATTTTAATTTATATTAATTTTTATTTACAAATTTTACCAACTGTTAACCAAAAGCCTGAGTAGGATGTGGTAATTGATAGCTGTTTGTTGTTCCCTATTCCCTCTAGCGCAAGATTCTTGATAACCTAGTAGTATTATTAGCCTCTTCTGTGCAGAAGATAATGTTTAGCAACGGCGATCGCTTTGAGATCAAATTTTGGGGAGTTCGAGGAAGTATTCCCTGTCCCGGAACCGAAACCGTCCGTTATGGGGGGAATACCTCCTGTGTTGAGATGCGTGTCGGTAAGGAAAGATTAATTTTTGATGGAGGAACCGGATTAAGAATATTAGGGGAGTCTTTATTATCAGAGATGCCAGTTACTGGTCATCTCTTTTTTACCCATTCTCATTGGGATCATATTCAAGGGTTTCCTTTTTTTGCTCCTGCATTTATTCCTGGTAATAAGTTTCATATTTATGGTTTACCGGCACCCAATGGAGCAACCATTAAACAGCGTCTTCACGACCAAATGTTACACCCTAATTTTCCCGTTCCTTTGCAAATTATGCAAGCTCATTTAGAATTTTATGATATTGAAGCCAGAGAAATAATTAATATTAATGATGTGACGGTAGAAACCGGCAAATTAAATCATCCTGGAGAAGCGTTAGGCTATCGAGTAACGTATAAAAATTTAACGGCAGTTTATATTACAGATACGGAACACTTTCCAGATAGTTTAGATAATAATGTTCTCCATTTAGCCAGAGATGCAGAGGTTTTAATCATCGATACCACTTATACTGATCAGGAATATTATGACCCAAAATTAAGTAAAGTCGGTTGGGGCCATTCTACTTGGCAAGAAGCGGTAAAAATAGCTAAATCTGCTAAGGTTAAAAAATTAGTTTTGTTTCATCATGATCCTTCTCATAATGATGATTTTTTGGATGATATTAAACAACAAGTTCAACAAGTTTTTCCTCATGCAATTTTAGCCAAAGAAAGTTTAGTTATTGATTTAAAACAGGAATTTTGCAAACCTTTGTGGTTAACTTGAAGGATACAAAATGTCTATGTTTTAGATAAGGTCAAATAGCAAAAAATTAGCTAGAATTGTAGTCAATTGGCCAAAATTATGCGATCGCTTCTATTCAGAGACTGATATTGTTTTTCCTGATATAGCAGATTGATAAGCAGCTTCTCCAATTTTTAAAGCATATAAACTCGATTCTGGATTAATGTAAAGAGGTTTATTATTAAATAAATGATCTAAAACGATTTTTGTATCTAAAGCAAATAAACCCCGACGACTTTCTAACTCAATAGGTTGGGTTCCTTCTTTTGTAATTAATTTTCCTTCTATTCCTTCAAAAATTATCTTACCTTCTTCTCCATGAATTTCAAAGGTGCGATCGCTTTCTATAAAAATATCTCCTTTCCCATAAACTAAATCTACAATTAACCCATTTTTAAATAGTAATTGAGCATCGCATAAACAGCCATGATAATAGTCCTTTTCTTCTCTTCTCCAATACTTGTGATGACAATTTACTGTTTTAACTTCTCCAAATAAGTGAGTGAAACGGTGAATTCTTGGTAAAGCTGCTTTAAAAGGAAACCCAAATAATTGCTCATTAAAAGTCCATCTTATAGGAGCAGGATTCTTACTATCAATGGTTGTGTAACGTCCATAAAATACTTCGCCAATGTGTGGTAAATATTTCTGTATAGCTCGGTGCATCCCACCTAAAATTTCAATGTGTTCAATGTGTAATAATTTCTCTTTTTTCTGGGCTAACTGTAATAATTCCAATGCTTCAGTATAGTCTAAAGATAAAGGATATTCGATGATAACATTTTTATTATTTTCTAAAGCAAGTTTTGTTATTTTTCCGTGAAGTTGATTAACATTACATATGACGACTAAATCTAAACTATCGTCTGTTACTAAATCTTCCCAGTTATCATAAGAGGAAATATTGTAAGACTGACAAAAATCAACGACATTCTCACGGGTATATCCTGTCACATAACAAAGTTGCGACCTCTTATCTTCGATAAAAGTTTCGGCTCTTCGTTTAGCTGCGTACCCAGTGCCAACAATACCAACTTTAACAGGAAGAGACAGCCCAGAAGCAACAGACATCCTTACCCTACCTCAATAAATATTCAACACTCCATTATCCCACTCTATTGAAATGGTAAACTCAATCCCTAGCCTATTTATCCACTTAAGTCATGAATCACTATGATAAATATAACTAATACTAATAAGTTGCGAAATAGACTGGGAAAATTTAATAGACGGATTTGGTGTTATGCACTATCTACCGTAGGTTAGAGAGGATACAATTTTGACAACATTTCCCACTCCCTTCTCGACTTCAATATATAAGCAAAACTTATTTTAAGTTTATTTAAGAATCTCATTACTAATGCCTTATTTACTCTGGCTCTTTTTCCTTTAGTATCAGAAATGAGCTTATTGTTGAGGCTTATTTCTGTAAGCTTCACTGTCAAGAACAACTGTTTTATTACCTGAGCAGAGGACATATTCATGGCAACTTACAAAGTTACTTTAAATATCAATGCCGAAGATGGAAAGAGTACCCAGACTATTGAAGTACCTGAAGATGAGTACATTCTTGATGTAGCAGAAGAACAAGGTCTTGACTTACCTTATTCTTGTCGTGCTGGTGCTTGTTCTACCTGTGCCGGTAAACTCGTTAGTGGTAGCATCGACCAAAGCGATCAATCTTTCTTAGATGATGATCAAATCGAACAAGGATTTGTTTTAACTTGTGTTGCTTATCCTACCTCTGACTGCACCATCGAAACTCACCAAGAAGAAGCATTGTACTAAGTCTTTTGATGAAGGCATTTCAGCAAAGTCTTAACAACGATACTGAAAAATGCTCTGCATTAAAGCAAATCAACCTATTTCATTGGAAAAGAGGACAAAATTATGGCAACTTACAAAGTTACCTTAAAAAACGAAGCAGAAGGAATTAACACCACCATCGATGTACCTGAAGATGAGTACATACTCGATGTAGCAGAAGAAGAAGGGATTGAATTACCTTATTCTTGTCGTGCTGGTGCTTGTTCTACCTGTGCTGGTAAACTGGTCAGTGGCAGCATTGATCAAGGGGATCAATCTTTCTTAGATGACGATCAAATCGAAGCAGGATTTGTTTTAACTTGTGTCGCTTATCCTACTTCTGATTGCACTATCGAAACTCACCAAGAAGAAGCATTGTATTAAATTCAGCTATTTTTTCAAATAGCTGAATCATTCAGGGAATTATAGCAGGGGCGACAATTAGAAGTCCCTGCTTTACTGTCATGATTATAAATAATTTTCTTGTCTAGGGTAGGTCGAAGCAATTTTTTGTAATGTTTGATAGTTTAACTTACCTTGTTGATTTCGTGGTAATTGTTTAACTTCAATCCAATGTTTGGGTTGTTTGATAGGACTTAGTTGTTGTTTAATCGCATCTTTAATTACATTAAGATCACATTTCTCGTCTTGGGGAACATAGATTGCTGTTACCACTTCTCCCCATTGTTCATTAGGCATCCCAATAATAGCAATATCTTTGACTAAATGGGTTTCTAAAATAACATTTTCAACTTCTTTCGGAAAAACATTTTCTCCCCCTGTAATAATTTTTTGGCTATTTCTTCCTAAAATATGTAAATAGTTTTTATAATCAAAATAACCTAAGTCATCAGTTATTAAATATTGTTTATTTTCATGATTGGGGTAATAACCAAAGTAGAGAGATTTTGCTTGGATTTTAATAATCTTTTCTTGATTTATTGTAATATGTGCATGAGGTAAAATTTGTCCTGTACTATTATTGCCCTGCAGAAAATTCTCTGGTTTTAAGGTAACAATTTGTGAGGCTGTTTCTGTCATTCCATAGGTAGGAGAAAGGTTAAGTTTGTAGTCTCTCGCTTTAGTTAATAAAGAATTCCAAGGAGGTGCGCCTCCTAGCAAAATTGTTTTAAATTGGCTTAAAAATTTAGGATTTAAGTTTAATAGCAATTGTAACTGAGTGGGAACTAAGGAAATGAAAAAATCTTCAAGATTCAACGATGGTAGAATATCTTTTTTTAAGTGACTGTAAGGATAAACCATAATTTTACCTTGAGTTATAAAAGATCGAATAAATTGCATTAAACCGCTAACATGATGTAAGGGTAATATACAAAAAGAATTAATATTTTTAGTATCAAAGAACTCACCAAAACCTTGAACAGATGCTGATAAAGTTTCCCAAGTATGAATAGCAAAACGAATATTCCCAGATGTTCCTCCTGTGGGAATCATGATCAAACTTTGATGAAGTAATACTGAGTCAGTCTGATAGTTTTTTATACTATAATCAAGTTCAATTCCTATGATTAAGTGAGGTTGAACTATATTTAAAACTTGTTTCCATTCTTTCTCTTTCCATCTTTTATCACATAAAAAAACATGACAATTGCTTATAATACTTGCCAAAAAAGCAGCTAAAAATCCAATATAGTTATCATCTTTTTGAACTATAATAATTCTAGGTTTATTGATTTTTATTTTTAATTCTGTTAATTGCTCAAGATAACTTTGTATTAGTTGATAAAAATATTTAGAATTACAACCTATTATCCATTCTTGATGTAATCGATTTTTAATCGTTTCTAAAATATAATTCATTATAAAATTTACAAATTCTCCCTACACCCTACACCCTATCCTTACCAATACTTTATGACGCAGGTGCAAGATGTGATTTAAGGGACTAGCTTTTATAAAATAAAATTATATATAACATTTAAAATATTTTATAAACTTATCTTTACAACTCATAAGCAATTTGATAAGTTGAGTAATAGAAAGATAAGAAAAGAGGATGAATCGTTATGTACACAACTCAACTTGATAACGGATTAACCAACACCTACGCTATTGAACCCAAGTCTTATTATGCTCAATATCCAGCACCTTATCAACAACGCCGTTACTTAGTTCAAGGAGCAATCGCAACATTATTCGTAACCGGCTTAGTAGCGGTATCTGCTATTATTAGCTAAAAAGAATCTTTTTCTAGATATAGTTTTGACAAAAACTTTACCTCTATAGTGAGCTTAAGTGAAAGACTACTATAGGGGTATTTTATGGAATAATCCAACACAAGTTCGCATCTTTCTTTATGCTACTTATGGATAACAAACCATCTCAAACTTGAAGAGAAAAAAGGATAGATTTCAACTTAAAAGAGGTTTTGATCTTTTAACCAATTACTATCAATATAATTAATTTTAGCGTAGGGTTCTAATGCTGTTAAAATACGATTACCATAACTACGATAATTAACTCGATTATCTAATAAAGCCACAATTCCTTGAGACTCTCTTAACGGCATAACTGCTCTTTGAATTTCTTTTAACGCTGTTGGTAAAAGATATAATCTAAACCAATCTTTATGTTGTTTCTTATAATAATTAACTTGGGCAGCTACTAAGGGATTTTCTAGGGACGGAATGGGTAAAGTTGCAATAATAAATAGTTTAGGAGTCGGTAATCGACTTTGATGCTCATGCCAAAATTTCCAGCCACTAATTAAAATACTATGATTATCGATTTCTGCATTTTCGACCTTCACTTGTGAGCCAAACTCCGCAGCTAAAAAGGTAGCAACTTGAGCTTTAGAAGGAACATCATCAACAATAATCGTAATGGGTTTTAAGCTTTCATAACCCCCAAAAACCAGCTTTTTGACTTCTTGAAGTAATACCCTTTGAAATTCTGGAGTATTGGGCATCGGTAAGCGATCGCGAATGTATAAATTAATCAACTCATTTTGACGATGAGGGTAAAATTTTAAACATAAAATATCCTGAGTTAAGCCAATAGTTTTTCGATAAGTTGGGGCTACTTTTTGACTGTCAAGAAATCCCCCCATTAAAACAATAGTAGAATTTTCTAAATAAGGAGATAAAATAGAAGAAATATCTAGGGGACTGACATGAATAAAAAAGTTGTTTTCTTCTCGATTAATAGATGCCCATAAAAGTTGATTTTCATTATTAAGAGATTGAGCAAAACTGTGTAATAAAGGATTTTTGTTAAGGGTTTTACAAAGATGCAATAAACTTTCTTTTTCTTCTTGATCAAGTAAACAGCATTGATAGGGGCTAGAAGGATGACTGAAAATTGATTTTTGCAGAAAAAACCTAACTTCTTGAATTAAGTTACCATAAGCAGGATACTGTTTTTGTAATTGTTGCCAATGATTAGGAGAAATAGTTAGGGTTAAATAATCTTTTGTCCATTCCTCTAAATAATCAGCTTGATCAATTAAGGTAACAATATCATCAGGAAACTGACTCGCATTTTCTAAGCGATCGCCTAACCAAACATTAGGAGAAGCGATAAATAACCCCTTAAATTCATCAAAATTAACCTTTTGGGATTGATGAACAATAGTTTTATTCGTATTTAACCATTCCTGAAGATAGGGAATATCTTGTTCGATTAATTGCTTTTGAAGGCTTAAAGGAACCACCAATAAAATAGGGCGATCGCTCAATAAACAAGGCATTAAATAACTTAATCCATAACGAGAAAAAGTGCTTCCTGTTTGAATTAAAGCAGATCGATCTAAACGTAAAGCACGAGAAACCAAACGGGCCATAGTTAAATGGTGATCCCATAAGGGTTCCCCCTGATCTCGTAAAAATTCCCGTAAGGAAATATGAACTTCTGCTTCTAAAAGAGTCATAGGCAATAATTTGACCAGAATAGATAGCTCTTAGGCAATGATTTCTATCCTAAGGAGTTGATGAAATGATAAATTGATCATTATGTAAATTTAATTTAAGGATAACAAGCATGGCTCAAATTCAATTTTCTCGTGGTGTTTCTGAACCAGTGGTTCCCGAAGTGCGTCTAACTCGTGCTAAAAGTGGTAACAGTGGAACCGCAACCTTTCGCTTTGAATCTCCTACCATTCTAGATGCTGAGAGTACCGATGACATTACAGGAATGTATTTAGTGGATGAAGAGGGAGAGATCGTTACCCGTGAAGTTAAAGGAAAATTTATCAACGGAAAACCTACCTCAGTTGAGGCTATTCTAATCATGAACTCACAAGATGAATGGGATCGGTTTATGCGTTTTATGGAACGTTATGCACAAGAAAACGGGTTAGGATTTTCTAAAGCTTAATCTCTTTTTAGGAGTCAGGAGTTCTTCGCTCCGCTCCGGCTCTAGGGAACAGAAGTTAGGAGTCAGAGATTAAGATACTTTCCCCTTTTTTTCCCTGCTCACTTAACCATAAAATATCTACATTTCACCCCATGTCCCTTCCTCACCCCGATCGCCAAATTATTAGTCTTGCTTGTGCTATTGTTACGGTGAGTGATACTCGTACCCCTGAAAGCGATCGCAGTGGGCAACTTCTTAAACAACGTCTGACAGAAGCAGGCCATCAAATCATTAATTATGACATCCTCAAGGATGAACCCCACAGCATAATCACCCATGTACAGCAATTAAAAGAAGAGAATAGGATAAATGTCATAATCCTCAATGGAGGCACGGGAATCGCCCCTAGAGACACCACCTACGACGCATTAGAGGGGTTATTGGAGAAGAATTTGCCAGGGTTTGGGGAGTTGTTTCGCTATTTGAGTTATCAAGAAATTGGTTCACGGGCCATGGCCTCACGGGCGATCGCAGGAATTTACAATAATATTTTGATCTTTTCTTTGCCTGGATCATCTAATGCAGTTAAATTAGCTTTAGATAAATTAATTCTCCCCGAATTGATTCATTTAACGAACCAAATACGGGGTTAAGGTTGGAAATAGAGACTATACTATGCGACTCTTAAAAAATGAGTAAATATTTCTTCGTTTGACTTGAAGATTATCATACTTAATCTATCTCGATCTATCTCGAAAACTACAGTTTTCAAGATGGACAGGGTTTAGCACTATATTTTTCTTATCATTAACTGCTTTTAGTCTGATCAATAGCAGCCTTAACAAACCCTAAAAACAAAGGATGGGCGCAGTTAGGACGAGAACGAAATTCTGGATGGAATTGGGTAGCAATAAAAAAGGGATGATCTGAGAATTCAATAATCTCAACTAAACGACCATCAGGAGACGTACCACTCACTTTATATCCTGTTTCAAGTAACGAATTGCGGTAAGCATTATTAAACTCATAACGGTGACGATGACGTTCATAAATGACTTCCTGTCTATACAAAGAAGCAGCCAACGTATCAGGAGTAATACGACAAGGATACAGTCCTAAACGCATGGTTCCTCCTAAGTCCACCACGTCTTGTTGTTCAGGTAAAAGATTAATAACAGGATTCGCGGTTTCTGGTTCAAATTCAGCACTATTGGCACTATTTAAACCAGCAACATTACGTCCCCATTCAATGACAGCGCATTGCATTCCTAGACAGAGTCCGAGAAAGGGAATTTTTTCTTTTCTAGCATATTCAATCGCTCTAACTTTACCGTCGACTCCTCGAATACCAAACCCACCTGGAACAATAATTCCACTGACATCATTTAAGTATTTATCCGCGCCATAATTTTCGATATCTTCAGCACTCACCCACCGTAACTTAACCTCACTATCGGTAGCAATACCCGCATGAACCAAGGATTCTACCACCGATAAATAAGCGTCGCTGAGTTGGACATATTTCCCTACTAAGGCCACCTCAATTTGTCGTTTTGGGGCCTGCATCCGTTGGATTAAGGTTTGCCATTGGCTTAAATCTGGTTTACGGGGTTCGAGGTGTAATAATTCTAAGGTTTGTTGGGCTAAACCTTCTTTTTCTACCACTAACGGCACTTCATAAATACTACTAGCATCTTGCGCTGTAATTACTGATTCTACGGGGACATCACAGAATTCTGACAGTTTTTCCTTCATCCCTTCTTTAAGAGGGCGATCGCAACGACACACCAACATATCCGGTTGAATACCAATAGATCGCAACTCTTTAACAGAATGTTGAGTGGGTTTGGTTTTCATTTCCCTAGCAGCAGGAATCCAGGGAATTAGAGTAACGTGCATATATAAAACGTTATTACGACCCACATCCTTACGAAATTGCCTAATTGCTTCTAAAAAGGGCAAAGATTCGATATCCCCGACGGTTCCACCAATTTCAGTGATAACAATATCAGGATTGGTATTTCTGGCCACCCGATGAATCCGTTCTTTAATTTCATTAGTAATATGGGGGATAACTTGTACGGTTCCTCCCATATAGGCCCCGCGTCTTTCTTTATTGAGGACTGCTTGATAAATTGATCCTGTCGTAACGCTGTTAAGACGGGACATCGGGGTATCGGTAAACCGTTCATAATGGCCTAAGTCTAAGTCCGTTTCGGCCCCGTCATCGGTTACAAATACCTCTCCGTGTTGATAGGGACTCATGGTACCAGGATCAACGTTAATATAAGGATCAAGTTTGAGAATAGAAACGGAATAATTTCTCGATTTGAATAAACAGCCTAAACTCGCTGCTACAATACCTTTACCAATACTGGAGACAACTCCACCCGTCACAAAAACAAATTTAGTCATAAAAATTTTTCTAGGTTATAGGATCGACAAGATAATCACTAAAAGTATAATCAACAATTGACAGACATTTATAACATTTCAGAAATTCCTTATACTTAATATCTTAGTTAAATACATGACCTGTTGACACACTTTTTCGTAAAATTAGTAATAATGACGATTAGAATTGATTTAATAAATTTGCAAATTAAATATTATATTCTAAAAAAACTAAACAAATTGACAATTAATCTATTTTGAAAAAATATTTTTTCAAATAGATATGTTTATTACTATTGTTATATAAATTTTCAATTTCTAGAAGAACTGCTAAACGACATAAAAAATTGACAATTTTTCGGAATTTTCAACTCTCTACCCTTTGGTGTTAGTAAAATCGGCGTATTTAACCTTAGCTTTCGTGAAATTCGCATCAGTTAAATCAGCTTTTTGAAAGTTTGTTCTCTCTGTCGCAAGAGCAAGGACAAAGGAATAAATAAGTGCTGTAAATAGAGCTATACAGTAAGCAATAAGTTCAGGATTTAATCCCAATCCCTCTCTAGCGAGACTGCTAGTAAAAAAGGCAATTAAAAAAGATGCACTAAGCCGCCATCGGGTCTTTTTTCCTACTCTTAAGGCAACAAGTCCTAGCAAAGCTACTATAAACGTGAAATAAGGATTGAAAATAGTAGAAGGAATTGATATCTCGTTTATTGCTGTTATTGCGTGACCCTTCGTTATTACATTTATTAAACCGAGACAAACTTGAAGAGGTATGCAAAGTATAAATACAATCAATATTATTAACACGATGCACACAAGAAAGAACCCATATCCGAACTCGGCTCCTCCTAAAATCCCTACCAAGCTTACTAGACACAGATGTCTCCAAATAGAGTTTCCCCGAAGAATTGGGTATCTAATTAGAGTATAGATTTGAGAACCTGCTACAATACCAAGCAAAACTGCAAGGATACTGAAAGCAATATCGTCATAAGGGGAAAATTCCATTAAAGAACCTCTTGAAATCCAGAATTTTCCGTCGGAAGCTTTGGTATAGTCCCAAATAGCCATTAAGTCTTTCATCGCTATTACAGTACAAATACTTGTCACTAAAATAGACACAGTTACAACTATTAGTACCAATTGATCGACAGTCCATCTATGACTTGCTCTTTGTACTAAAATTTTATTTGTTACTTTAGACTTAGCTGCTAGCCATATTTCTGTGACAAGTGCGATTGCCATTCCCACTATAGGCACTATAGCTCCCATTGCCATAGCCAAGTTTTTTGCTGTATCTGGATTTCCATAATCGGTTGAATCTGCTTTCGATAGCATCGAACTGGTTAAATAGACCAAAATTACAACAATAATTATTAAACTCACTGTAATAATTAACAATAACCCAGAAAATCTTAAGCCAGCTTTGACATGACTGAAATTTGCTTCTCTAAGAATTGCACCGCTAAAATCAGCTCCACGAATATCAGCGTAGCTAAAATTAG